>NZ_POTW01000072.1 GCF_003236295.1 Jiangella anatolica | reverse complement strand
GTGGCGGCGTGACGGAAAGCGCCGGCGACTCGGCACCGTCGTCGGCGGCCCGCAGCAGGGCCTCGATCTCGCCGGCGTACTCGGCGAGGACGTGGGAGGCGGCGGCGAAGGCGTCCTCGCGGGCGGCGGTCATGCGGGTGCCGTGCAGCCGGACGTCGTGAGCGGTGGCCAACAGTTCGCCGCGCAGGTCGGCGGGGATGCCCTTGGTGGCGCGTTCGACGGCGTCGCTCACGTCCCTGATCCGGTCGCTGATGGTCGCGTCGACCTGGTCGGCGGCGGCGGGCAGCTCGTCGCGGGCGGCGCGCAGCGTCTCGGCGGCGTGCCGCACGCCGTCGGTGCCGTCGGCGGAGGTCGTCAACGACGCCGCCCTGCATCGTGCCGATCCATCGGCTCCACGATAACCGCCGTAGCGTAGACTCGCGGGAGAATCACGCCGGCGCAGGTGATGCCGCGGACCCAGATGGGTCGCGCCGGGCCGGACCCTCGGGCCGCCTCGCCGTGCCCACGTCCGGCCCCAGACCACCACCCGCTGAGAGGAACCCCATGTCCCAGGACTTCAAGGTCGCCGACCTCTCGCTCGCCGAGTTCGGCCGCCGCGAGATCCGCCTCGCCGAGCACGAGATGCCCGGCCTCATGGCCATGCGCGCCGAGTACGGCGACAGCAAGCCGCTCACCGGCGCCCGCATCACCGGCTCGCTGCACATGACCGTCCAGACCGCCGTGCTGATCGAGACGCTCACCGCGCTCGGCGCCGACGTCCGTTGGGCGTCCTGCAACATCTTCTCCACCCAGGACCACGCGGCCGCCGCGATCGCCGTCGGGCCCGAGGGCACCGTCGACGCGCCGGCCGGGGTGCCGGTGTTCGCCTGGAAGGGCGAGACGCTGGAGGAGTACTGGTGGTGCACCGAGCAGGCGCTGGCCTGGCCGGACGCCCCCGGTCCGAACATGATCCTCGACGACGGCGGCGACGCCACGCTGCTGGTGCACAAGGGCGTCGAGTACGAGAAGGCCGGCGTCGTGCCCGAGCCCGCCGCCGACGACCCGGAGGAGTGGCGCGTCGTCCTCGGCCTGCTGAAGCGGTCGCTCGCCGAGAGCCAGACCCGGTGGACGGCGATGGCGCAGGAGATCCGCGGTGTCACCGAAGAGACCACCACCGGCGTGCACCGGCTCTACGAGATGATGCGCGACGGCGCCCTGCTGTTCCCCGGCATCAACGTCAACGACTCGGTCACCAAGAGCAAGTTCGACAACAAGTACGGCTGCCGGCACTCGCTGATCGACGGCATCAACCGGGCCACTGACGTGCTCATCGGCGGCAAGGTGGCCGTGGTCTGCGGCTACGGCGACGTCGGCAAGGGCTGCGCGGAGTCGCTGCGCGGCCAGGGCGCCCGCGTCGTCGTCACCGAGATCGACCCGATCTGCGCGCTGCAGGCGGCCATGGACGGCTACGAGGTGACGACGCTCGACGACGCCATCGAGCGGGCCGACATCGTCGTCAGCGCCACCGGCAACAAGGACGTCATCACCGTCGACCACCTGGCCCGGGCCAAGCACCAGGCCATCGTCGGCAACATCGGCCACTTCGACAACGAGATCGACATGGCCGGGCTGGCCGCCGTCGAGGGCATCGTGCGCACCGAGATCAAGCCGCAGGTGCACGAGTGGACGTTCCCCGACGGGCACACCGTCATCGTGCTCTCCGAGGGCCGGCTGCTGAACCTCGGCAACGCCACCGGGCACCCGTCGTTCGTCATGTCGAACTCGTTCACCAACCAGGTGCTGGCGCAGATCGAGCTGTTCGCGAAGACCACCGACTACCCGCTGGGCGTCTACACGCTGCCCAAGCACCTGGACGAGAAGGTGGCCCGGCTGCACCTGGACGCGCTGGGCGTCAAGCTCACCGAGCTGACCCCGTCGCAGGCCTCCTACCTGGGCATCCCGGTCGAGGGCCCGTACAAGAGCGAGCACTACCGGTACTGATCCGTCAGGGGCGGACGAGGCGCAGGTTGCGGGCGTAGGCCCGGAAGCCGAGCGCCTCGTACGCCGCCCGCGGCGCCGGGTAGCCGTCGTCGCCGCGGGCGCACACCCTGGCGTCCCGCGCCCCGAGTTCGCGGGCGGCCCGCAGCACCGCCAGCGCCGCCGCCGTGGCCAGCCCGCGGCGACGGTGCTCCGGGTGGACGCCGACCGGCTCCAGCACGGCCACGCCGCTGCGCCCGTCCAGCCAGGCCAGCGCGGCGGCGGCCGGGCTGCCGTCGGGTCCGACGATCAGCGCGTCCAGCTCCGCCCGGTACGCCGGCCCCCGCATGACTTCGCGGTACGCGGCCTCGGACATCGTCGTGGAGAACGCGGCGGAGTGGACGGCGGCCCGCGCGGCCGCGTCGGCCGGTCGCAGCGCGTACCCGGCGGGCAGCGGGGTGGCCGGCGGCAGGTCGTCGAGCGGGCGGCGCAGGTGGACGAAGAACGGCCCGTCGTCGCGCCGCTGGAGGCCGCGCGCGAGCAACTCGTCCACCAGCCACGTCTCCGCGTCCAGCACCCGGACCGTGCCGGCGCCGGACCACGCCAGCAGCTCGTCGAGCAGTCCCCTGTGCGCGGGGTCGAGCTGCAGGTCCAGCCGGGTCCCACGGGCCCACGCCCACGCGACGACCCGGCCGGCGTGGCGCCAGTGCGCCAGCCGCGCGTCTGGGTGCTCGGCGCACAGCCAGGTCAGCTCGCCCGGATGCCAGCGGCTGGACCAGCTCCACAGCCGCCCGGCCAGCTCGCGCAGCGCGGCCGGATCGCCGTCGGACCGGCGGTAGCCGCCGCTCACGAGGGCGGCGCGAACCCGCCGTCGGTGCGCGACGGGTTCGGCGGCGGGGCAGGCGGTTGCCACGGCGACGGCCCGGCCGGCGGCGGCCCCGCCGGCGGAGTCCCGCCTGGCAACTGGTATGGCCCGCCCGGCGGCTGGTACAGCCCGCCCGGTGACGGCCCCGTCGGCGCCGGTCCCGCGTAGCGCAGCGCGTCGCGGCGCCGGCGTTCGGCCAGCACGGCGGCGAGGTAGTCCCACGGTGGCAGGCCGGGCGGGGGCGGCGGACTGACCACCGCCGACACCTCGTTCGCCAGTTCGACCGCGAGCCGGGTGCGGATCTCCGGCGCCAGCTGCGGCGCCCGGGCCAGCAGCGACCGGGCCGCCATCGCGAGCCGGTCCGGCAGTAGCGACAGCTCCAGCGCGGCGGCCCACTCGGCCAGCCGCGGGTCCATGACGGGCATCGGCGCCGACGTCGACGGGATCCGCTCCCGGACCACGACGGTGCCGGCCAGCAGGTCGCCGATCCGCTTGCCGCGCGAGTTCAGCAGCGAGCAGACGACGGCGCCGACGCCGAACGTCAGCACGAAGTCGGCGAACACCCCGGCCAGCGCGCGGACCAGGGCGTGCCGGAACCGGATCGGCCCGCCGTCGTCGCGGACCACCCGCAGCCCCGCGGCCGCCTTGCCGACGGACTTGCCGCGCGTCAGCGTCTCGACCGTCGTCGGCACCACGACCAGCACGAACACCGTCCCGGCGATGGCCAGCGCGGCGGCCAGCGCGCCGTCGACCCCCGGCACGATCAGGCTCAGCAGCAGCAACATGAGGAACCACAGGGCCCCGAGGATCAGCAGGTCGAGCACCACCGCGAGCGCCCGGGACGGCAGCTTCGCCAGCCGCAGCTCGAGAGGCACGGCCTCCCCGGTCACCAGGTCGCTCACCCGGCTAGTCTGCCTCAGGTGGACCTGGACGCGTTCGTCGCCGCCCACCGCGCGGAGTGGGACCGGCTGGAGCAGCTCGTCGGCCGCCGCGGCCGGCTGAGCGGGCCCGAGGCCGACGAGCTGGTCGGGCTGTACCGGGCCGCGTCCACCCACCTGTCGACGCTGCGCTCGGCCGCGCCCGACCCGGTGCTGCTGGGCCGGCTGTCCGCGCTGGTGGCCCGGGCCCGGACGGCGATCGCCGGCGCTCAGGACTCCGGCTGGCGCGACGTCGTCCGCTTCCTCACCGTCGGCTTCCCCGCGGCGGTCTACCTGAACCGGCGCTGGTGGCTCGGCGTGATGCTCGCGTTCGCCGTCGTCTCCGTCGCGGTCGCGTGGTGGGTGGCCGCGAACCCGAGCGTGCAGGCGTCGATCGGCGCGCCGGAGGAGATCCGGCAGCTGGTCGAGCACGACTTCGAGGACTACTACTCGGAGAACCCGGCCGGCTCGTTCGCCGCGCGCGTGTGGGTGAACAACGCCTGGGTGGCGGCGGCCTGCCTGGCGCTGGGCGTGTTCCTCGGCCTCCCGGTCGTCTACCTGCTCTGGATGAACGCAGTCAACGTCGCCGCGTCGGCCGGCCTGATGGCGTCCGCCGGCCGGCTGGACGTGTTCTTCGGGCTGATCACGCCGCACGGGCTGCTGGAGCTGACGGCGGTGTTCGTCGCGGCCGGCGCCGGGTTGCGGCTGGGCTGGACGGTCGTCGACCCGGGTCAGCGCAGCCGGGCCGAGGCGCTGGCCGAGACCGGCCGGGCGACGATCGGCATGGCGCTCGGGCTGGCCGGCGTGCTGCTCGTGTCCGGCGTCATCGAGGCGTTCGTGACCCCGTCGGGGCTGCCGACGTGGGCCCGCATCGGCATCGGGGTGCTCGCGGAGGCGCTGTTCCTCGCCTACGTCTGGGTCTACGGCCGCCGCGCCGTCCTCGCCGGCGAGGTCGGCGACATCGCCCGCCCCGACCGCGCCGACACGCTCCCGGTGGCGGGTTAGAGGCGCCCGGTCGCCTTGAGCTCGAGGTAGGTGTCGGCGACGGCGGGTGGGAGGTCGGCGGGCGGACGGTCGACGACGTGGGCGCCGCGGCGGGTGAGCAGCTCCGCCACCTGGGCCCGGGCCAGCCGGTCGTGCTCGGCGGCGGCCGCGGCGTAGACGGCGTCGGAGTCGCCCCGGCCGGCCGCCAGCGACGCCAGCCGCGGATCGGCCACCGACGCCACCAGCACCGTGTGCCGCGTGGTCAGCCGCCCGATCACCGGCAGCAGCCCCAGCTCCACGGCGCTGGAGTCCAGCCCGGTCACGATCACCACCAGCGCGTGCTGCCGGGCCCGGGCCGCGACCTCCGCGACGAGCTGCCGGTAGTCGGTCTCCAGCAGCTCCGGCTCCAGCACCGCCAGCGCGCCCACCATCCGGCGCAGCACGTCGGTCGCGTCCAGCCGGGCGACGTCGGCGCGCACCTGGCGGTCGAACGCGAGCAGGTCGACCCGGTCGCCGGCCCGGGCGGCCAGCGCGCCGAGCAGCAGCGCGGTGTCGATCGCGGCGTCCAGCCGGGGCTCGTCGCCCACCCGGCCCGCCGACGTCCGGCCGGTGTCGAGGACGATCAGCACGTGCCGGTCCCGCTCCGGCCGCCATGTCCGCACGACGACGCCGCCGTGCCGGGCGGTCGCGCGCCAGTCGATGGAGCGGACGTCGTCGCCGCGGACGTACTCGCGCAGCGAGTCGAACTCCGTCCCCTGCCCGCGCACCCGCACCGCGGCCCGGCCGTCCAGCTCGCGCAGCCGGGCCAGCCGCGACGGCAGGTGCCGGCGGGCGTGGAACGGCGGCAGCACCCGCACCGTCCACGGGACGGCGTGCGAGCCCTGCCGCCCGGCCAGCCCGAGCGGGCCGATGCTGCGCACCGTCACCCGGTCCGCGGCCCGGTCGCCGCGCCGCGTGGGCCGCAACTCGGTCTCGACCAGCCGCCGCTCACCGGACGGGACGTCGACGGCGACCCGGTCGGCGACGGCGCCGGCGGACGGTGGCCACGCGTCGCGCAGCACGCCGCGGACCCGGCGCGCGCCGGCGTTGTGCACGCTCAGCCGCACCACCGCCGACGTGCCCAGCCGCGCCGTCCGGTCGCCGGACCGCGAGAGCCGCAGCGCCCGCGGCGACCCGGCCAGCGCGACGTCGGCCAGCGCGAGCGCCAGCACGACCGCCGTCACGGCCAGCACGCCGGCCCACGACGGCACGGCGGCCGCGACGACCACAGCGCCGATCGCCGCCAGCGCCGCGACGCGCCCGGTGATCACCATCAGCGCGGCACGGGAACCGTGGCCAGCACCGTCTCCAGCACGGAGTCGGCGGTGACGCTCTCCATCTCCGCCTCCGGCCGCAGCGTCAGCCGGTGCCGCAGCGTCGGCCGGGCCAGCGCCTTGACGTCGTCGGGCGTGACGAACCCGCGCCCGGACAGCCAGGCCCAGGCGCGCGCCGTCTTGAGCAGCGCCGTCGCGCCCCGCGGCGAGACGCCCAGCAGCACCGACGGCGACAGCCGCGTGGCCCGGCAGACGTCGACGATGTAGCCGAGCACGTCCGGCTCCACCCGGACCGCAGCGACCGCGTCCCGGGCCGCCGCCAGATCGGCCGGCGTCGCGACCGCCTTGACCCCCGCGGCCACCAGGTCGCGCGGGTCGAATCCGTCGGCGTGCCGGCGCAGCACCGCGATCTCGTCGTCGCGCTCGGCGACCGTGACGGTGAGCTTGAGCAGGAACCGGTCCAGCTGCGCCTCAGGCAGCGGGTAGGTGCCCTCGTACTCGACCGGGTTCTGTGTGGCGGCGACGAGGAACGGGTCGGGCAGCGCGCGCGGCTCGCCGTCGACGGAGACCTGCCGCTCCTCCATCGCCTCCAGCAGCGCGGCCTGCGTCTTCGGCGGCGTGCGGTTGATCTCGTCGGCGAGCAGCAGGTTGGTGAAGACCGGGCCCTCGACGAAGGAGAACTCCGCCGTCCGCGTGTCGTAGATCCGTGAGCCGGTGATGTCGCCGGGCATCAGGTCCGGCGTGAACTGCACCCGCTTCGTCTCGACCTGGAGCGTCGCCGCGAGCGCCCGGACCAGCAGCGTCTTCGCGACGCCGGGCACCCCTTCCAGCAGCACGTGGCCGCGGCAGAGCAGCCCGATGACCAGGCCGGACACCACGGCGTCCTGCCCGACGACGGCCTTGGCGACCTCTTCGCGGACGCTGGCGAGCGCCGCGCGCGCGGTGTCGGAGGTGGGTGCGGGGGACTGTGCCGAGAACGTCACGATGGACGGGGATCCTTTCCGGTGGGCGAGCTGCCGGTACCGGCATTCTCCAGGGCGTCGATGTCGTCGGCCAGCCGCACCAGCGCGGTGTCGTCGGCCGGTGGCGGGCCGGTCAGCAGCGCGGCGATCTCCGCCGCCGGCCGGCCGGTGCGGGCGGCGAGCGTCGTGACCAGGGCGTCGACGGCGCCCGGCCCACTCTCGCCCGGCAGCCGCATGGTCGCGGCCAGCCGCCGGATCGCGGCCGTGCGCAGCAGCATCGCGGCGTGCTCGCGGGACCGCCCGCGCCGGTACAGCCGTGCCCGGCCCTCGGTCGTCTCGCTGGCCCGGACGACGACCGGCAGCGGCTCGGTGACCAGCCGGCCCAGCCGCCGGGCGCGCCAGATCGCCGCCAGCGCCACTGCGATCGCCAGCTGCCAGACGGCAGCGCGGACCCAGCCGGGCAGCTGGTCGGTGAACGCGCCGGGCTGGTCGTCGCCGCCGCCGTCGCTCGCCTCGGCGGCCTCCGGAACCGGCCGGTACCAGACCAGCCGCTCGGTCTGGCCGAGCAGCCCGAGCGCCAGCGCGGCGTTGCCGTCGTCGTCGAGATGCTCGTTGGTCAGCGGGTCGGCGGCGCCGAGCAGCACCACTTCGTTGCCGCTCTCCGTCGCCGTCACCGCCAGCGACGGCTCGCCGTCGACGGGGTAGCAGGCGGCGCCCGCGGACCGGCTGAGGTCGCCGGTGTAACCGAGCCCGCCCAGCCGGGCCGACCCGGCCCGCTGCGCCGCCGGCAGCGCGCAGTCCGGCTCGGTCGAGCCCGGGTCGTCGACGAGTACGGCGGACAGCCCGGGCGCGTAGTCGGGCACCCGCACGTCCGCCGCCACCAGCACCAGTCGCGCGCCGGTGTCGACGAGCCGGTCGATCTGGCCCGGCGTCAGCAGGTCCGGCACCGTCACCAGGACGGTGTCGTCCGGGCCGGCGGCCGCGACGGCGTCGGCGGTCGTCCGCACCGGCGTGATCTCCACCCCCTGGCCGGCCAGCAGCCGCGACAGCGCCCGCGCGCCGGCGTTGTCGACACCCTCGGGGTTCAGGTAGCCGCGGCCGGCGCTGCTCTGCACGATCCCCAGGACGATGGCCACCAGCAGCAGCAACACGACGGTGGCCAGCGGCCGGCGCCAGCGCCGCCACTGGTCGGCGCCGGTGGGATCGAGCGACCGGGACTCCGGCAGGGTGGCGGTGCTCATCGGGGAGCGGCCAGGACGGGGCCGGCGTCCGCCGGGCGATCGGCCCGCGGCCGGGCGGCGGCGACGGCGTCGTCCAGCGCGCGCAGCCGCCGGTCGTCGTCGGCCGTGGCCGCCACGCCGCCGTAGCGGACCCCGTCGAACAGCCGGGCGCCGGCCCGCAGGCCGCCGCCGTCCGTGCCGAGGGCGGCGGTGGCCTCGGCGGCCGCCTCGTCCGCCGTGCGGCCGGGCCGCGGGTCCAGGACGCCGCGCTCCTCCAGCCCGGCGACGACGGCGCGGAACCGTTCGACGACGGCGGTGGTCCAGTCGCCGCGCGCGGCGGCGGCGTCGGCCGCGGCCCGGTACTCCGCCGCGCTGCGGGGGCGGTCGGGCAGGACGGCGCCGGCGCGCTCGCTCGCGTGACGCGCCAGCGGCCCGGCCCGCAGGATGACGAACGCGGCGAACCCGACCGCGATGAGCACGACGACGGCCAGCCCGAGCTGGCTGGACAGCGACCCGGTCGCGGCGTCGAGGATCCGTTCGATCTGGTCGAAGATCCACTCCAGCACCCGGGAGAGGATCGGCCGGCCGCGCTCGTAGGCCGGGTTCGAGAGCTCCTCCCGGGCCAGCTCGCGGGCCTCGTCGCGATCGAGGTCTCCAGGTACCGACGCGGCGATCACGACGGACCCGGTGGCGTGCCGGCGCCGCCGCGTCCGTGCAGGTCGACGCCGGCCGCGCGGGCCAGCTCCAGGTCCAGGCCCTCACGCCGGATGCGCCGGTCGATGTACAGCAGGGCGGTGGCCGCGGCGGCGAACGGCGCCGTGATCGTCGCCGAGATCATCCCGGCCAGCGTGTTCAGCACGTACCACGTGACGGGGTCGTCGCCGGCGTCGGTGCCCAGCATCGACGGGACGCCGAACGGCACGGCGACGACCTGCCCGATGAGGAACGTGATGATCACGATCAGCAGCAGGATCGCGAACACCCGCCACCACGACGTCCGCACCAGCGCCGCGGAACGGCGCAGCGACTCGAAGATCCGGATCGGCCGCGACACGCCGTCGGCGGACGTGGTCTCCAGCATCAGCGCCGGCGTCGACAGGGCGTAGCGCACGTACAGCCAGATCGTCACCGGGATCGCCGCCACCACGAGCAGCACCATGAGGACGCCCGCCGCCGTTCCGCCGATCGCGGCCAGGCCGACCGCGAGCAGCAGCACCACGAGCGCGGGGGCGAAGTAGATCAGGGTGTAGACGAACGTCAGGCCGAGCAGCCGCGGCAGCCGGCCCTTGGACTCGCGCCAGGCCTGCCCGATGGAGAGGTCGCGGCCCAGCACCGCCTGCCCGACGACGACGGTCAGCACGCCGGTCAGGAACACCGTCGCGACGACGGTGACCAGCCAGCCGATCACCGCGGCCGGGATGCCGCGGGCCAGCGTGTCGATCGCCTCGGCGTTCGTCAGGCCGAGGTCGGGCTCGGTGATCGTGTCGCCGAAGACCCAGGCCAGCGCGGCCGCGGAGAGGATCTGCGTCACCGCGGCGACGACGGCGGACAGGCCGAGCATGGCGGCGAGGTTGCGGCGGATCGTGGTGACGGCGCCGTCGAGGATCTCGGTGACGCCGAGCGGGCGCAGCGGGATCACGCCGGGCTTGACGTCCGGCGCCCGCCAGGCCGGGCCGGCGCCGGCGGACCAGGCGCCGTAGCCCTGACCCTGCTGGCCGGGCTGCTGCCCGTAGCCGGGCTGGCCGTAGCGGGGCTGTCCGTACTGCTGGCCGCCCCAGCCGCCGCCCTGGCCCGGCTGGCCGTCCGGCGTGCCGGGCCCGGCCGGTCCGCTGTAGGTGGGGCCCGCGGGCCGGTCCCAGCCGCCGGGGTGGCCGGCCGACGGCTGCTGCCAGCCCTGCTGCGGCCGCGGCGGCTCCCAGCCGCCGGCCCGTTCGCCCGACGGCCCGCCCGGTTGCTGCGGTGACCAGCCCGGATACGGTGGCGGCGCCGGTACGCCCCGGTCCTCGCCGGTGTCGGGCGCAGCGTCGTCGCGTGCTGCGTCGTCCGGCGGAGGTGCCCCCGCGATCCCGGACATCGGGCTCCCTTCTTCCTGCCGTCTCACGTCAATCCTGTCACGACCCGAAGGCGCGCTGGTGAGCGACTTTTTCACTCTGAGGCCTCTTCGGTGTCACGATATGGACATGAAGGGACGTGTGCTCATCGTCGACGACGACACCGCGTTGGCGGAGATGCTTGGAATCGTGCTGCGCGGGGAGGGTTACGAGCACGCCATCATCACCCGCGGCGACGACGTGCTGCCGGCGTTCCGTGAGTTCAAGCCCGACCTCGTACTGCTCGACCTGATGCTGCCCGGACGCGACGGCATCGACGTGTGCAAGGAGATCCGCGCCGAGTCCGGCGTGCCGATCGTCATGCTCACCGCCAAGAGCGACACCGTCGACGTCGTGGTCGGCCTGGAGTCCGGGGCCGACGACTACGTCGTCAAGCCGTTCAAGCCCAAGGAGCTGGTCGCGCGCGTGCGCGCCCGGCTGCGCCGCACCGACGACCCCAAGCCCGAGACGCTGCAGGTCGGTGACGTCGTCATCGACGTGGCCGGCCACTCGGTCAAGCGCGACGGCCAGCCCATCTCGCTGACACCGCTGGAGTTCGACCTGCTCGCCTGCCTGGCCCGCCGGCCGTGGCAGGTGTTCACCCGCGAGGAGCTGCTGGAGAAGGTGTGGGGCTACCGCCACGCCACCGACACCCGGCTGGTGAACGTCCACGTCCAGCGGCTGCGGTCCAAGATCGAGCACGACCCCGAACGACCCGAGATCGTCGTGACCGTCCGTGGTGTGGGGTACAAGGCCGGCCCTGGGTGATCCGATGATCGGTCCCGTCGGCGGCGACAGCGCGGGAGCGGCAGCGGCGGGCGCGGGCGCCGACGCGTTGTCGCGGTTCCTGCCGCGCCTGGCGCAGTGGTCGGCGCGGCCGTGGCGGCTGGTCCGGGGGGCCTGGCGGCGCTCCATCCAGCTCCGTGTCATCACCGCGACGCTCGCGCTGTCGGTCGTCGTCGTGTCGCTGCTGGGTGTGACGCTGTCGCGGCAGATCACCGACGGGCTGCTGCGGGCGCACGCCGACGCGGCCGTCGCCGACGCCGCCGCCGGTGTCGACAGCGCGCAGCGCACGCTCGCCGTCTCCACCGATCCGCCGGACGAGCTGCGGCAGACGCTGACCCGCATCGTCGAGTCGCTGGCCGCCAGCGGCAACACGTCCGCCGCGAGCGACCCGCTCTACGAGATCGTCGTGTTCGGCGACGAGGGCAGCCGCACCTACCGCTCCGGCGCCAGCTCGGCCAGCGTGCCGGAGGCGCTGCGCGAGCGGGTCACCACCGAGGAGCGGATCTTCCGCACGTACACCTCCATCCACTACCTCGACGGCCGCGAGGTGCCGGGGCTCGCGGTCGGCGGGCAGATCGTCGACCCCTACGGCGGCGACTACGAGCTGTACTACCTGTTCCCGCTGACCGAGCAGCAGCAGACCGTCGACCTCGTGCTGACGGCGCTGGCGACGGCCGGCGTGCTGCTGATCGTGCTGCTGTGCGCGCTGGCCTGGCTGGTCGCGCGGCAGGTCGTCACGCCGGTGCGCCTGGCGGCCCGGATCGCGGAGCGGTTCTCCGCCGGCAAGCTGGCCGAGCGGATGGCCGTCCGTGGCCGCGACGACCTCGCCCGGCTGGCGATGAGCTTCAACCAGATGGCGGCCAGCCTGCAGCACCAGATCGGCCAGCTGGAGGACCTGTCCCGGATGCAGCAGCAGTTCGTCTCCGACGTGTCGCACGAGCTGCGCACGCCGCTGACGACGGTCCGGATGGCCGCCGACGTGCTGTACGAGTCGCGCGGCCAGTTCGACCCCGTCACCGAGCGCTCCGTCGAGCTGCTGCAGGCCCAGCTGGACCGGTTCGAGGCGCTGCTCACCGACCTGCTGGAGATCAGCCGGTTCGACGCCGGCGCCGCCGCGCTCAGCGCCGAGCGGTACGACGTCCGCGACATCGTGCACAAGGTCGTCGACACCGCGACGCCGCTGGCCGTCGAGAAGGGCAGCGAGCTGGTCGTCGACGTCCCGGTCGAGCCGGCGATGGCCGAGGTCGACGCGCGGCGGATCGAGCGGATCGTGCGCAACCTCGTCGTCAACGCGGTCGAGCACGGCGAAGGGCACGACGTCCGCGTCACCGTCGCCGCCGACGACCATGCCGTCGCGATCACCGTCCGCGACCACGGCGTCGGTCTCAAGCCGGGGGAGTCGTCGCTGGTCTTCCACCGGTTCTGGCGGGCCGACCCGGCCCGTGCGCGGACCACCGGCGGGACCGGCCTGGGGCTGTCGATCGCACTGGAGGACGCCCGGCTGCACGGCGGCTGGCTGCAGGCGTGGGGCGAGCCGGGCGAGGGGTCGCAGTTCCGGCTCACGCTGCCGCGGCTGGCCGGCGACGACCTGCGCTCGTCGCCGCTGGCGCTGGTCCCCGACGACGTCGGCGACGGCGCGCTGGCCGAGGCCAGCGCCATCGGGGCGCCGTACCGGCGGATCGCGCCGGGCGGCGCGGACGCCGGCGGGCCGTCGTCCCCGGTCGCGTCAGCCGCGCCCGCGTCCGCTGCGCCGGCACCTGCCGCGCCCGCCGCCCCGCCGTCGGCCGAGGAGGTGGGCCGGCATGCGTAGCCGTGCCCTGCTCGTCGTCGCGGTGCTGGCCGCCGCCGTCGTCGCCGGCTGCAGCGAGATCCCGACGTCCGGCCCGGTCCTCGACGCCGGTGGGGCGAAGCCCGACGACCAGAGCCGCTACGTCGAGGTGATCGAGGCGCCGCCGCGACCCGGCATGACGCCGGTGCAGATCGTCGACGGGTTCATCGACGCGATGGCCTCCTACCAGCCCGGATACGAGACCGCTCGGGAGTACCTCACCGAGGAGGCGGCCGCCGAGTGGGACCCGTCGGCCAAGGTCACGGTGTTCTACGAGGCGCGGCCAGCGGCCGAGGCGATCAACCCGAGCACCGTCCAGGTGCGCACGACGGTGCACGGCGAGGTCGGCGCCGACGGCGCGTTCACCGAATTCCGTGAGGCCGAGTCGCGCACGTTCGACCTGCAGCTGGAGCAGGTCGACGGCGAGTGGCGCATCGCGAACCCGGCGCCGGGCATTCAGATCTCCGACTTCAGCTTCGACCGCGAGTACCAGGCCCGCAACGTCTACTTCTTCGACCCCGGCTTCGAGGTGCTCGTCCCCGACGTCGTCTATCTGCCGCGCACCGCGAACGACGCGACGGCGACGCTGCTGGCCCGCAAGGTGCTCAGCGGCCCGTCGGAGTGGCTGGCCCCGGCCGTCGCGACGGCGTTCCGGCCCGACGCGGAGCTCGCCCTGGACGCCGTCCCCGTCGACAACGGCGTGGCCACCGTCGCGCTCAGCCCCGATGCCGCACTGGCCGACACCGAGGACCGCGAGCGCATGGTCGCCCAGCTGGCCTGGACGCTCGGCGTGCTGCCCGAGGTCGAGCGGGTCGAGGTGCTGGCGTCGAACCTGCCGCTGATCCAGGGCGACCCGCTCTCGCCCAACGACCCGCCGCTGAGCTCGTACGACCCCGGCGTGTTGGCCGCCGGCACGCCGCTCTACGCGATCGGCGAGAGCGGCGTCGTCTCCGTCACCGACGGCGAGCTGTCCCCGGTGCCCGGGCCGCTGGGCGAGCAGGCCGGCGCACGCGAGGTGGCGGTGAGCCTCGACGTCGACCGCGGCGCCGTGATCAGCGCCGACGGCACCACTCTGAGCGTCGCCGCGCTCCGGGACGGCGAGACGCTGGAGCCGCTGGTCCACGGCGGCGACCTCAGCTCGCCGGCCTGGGACCGCACCGGCCTCCTCTGGGCCGTCGACCACGACGCCCAGGGCCACGGCATCGTCGTCACGCGTGCGGACGGCCAGCCGGCCACCGTCGTCGCCCCTGAGCTCGCCGGCATCGACGTCACGCGCCTCGCCGTTTCTCCTGACGGCGTCCGGGTCGCCCTGATCGTCGGCGGTCAGGCGATGGTCGGCAACGTCATCCGTTCCGACGACGACGCGACGGTACGGATCGAGCAGCTCAAGCCGATCGGCCCCGCCGACGTCGCCCACGACGTGGCGTGGAGCACGTCCAGCCCGTCGTGGAGCGCGGCCGACACGGTCATCGTCCTGCTGGAGACCGAGACGAACGCAGGCGAGACGACGGCCGAGCCGTACTACGCGGCGCTGTCCGGCCAGGAGACGCTGCCCCGTGGCGGCCTGCCCGCGGGCGACGCGGTGCGGGTGGGTGCCGCGGCCGGCCTGCCGGTCGTGCTCGAATCCGACGGGGTGCTGTACGTGCAGCGGTCCAGCAACGCGTGGACGGAGATCGGGCCGGCCAGCAGCCCCGCCTATCCCGGCTGACGGCGCGGGCGGCGGCCCGACGCCGCAGCCCAGCCCGCCACGGCGGGCGGTCGCGGGGCGTATCGGCGCCGGGGCCGCGCCCTTGTCCATTCCGACCTTGTCGGACCCGTGCGGCATGCTGGTTCCATGATCGTTTTCGCCGCTCGCCTGACGAGGCTGCTCCGCGCCGCCGGCCGGCTCGGCCACGCCGCCGCCGACCTCGCGCTCGGCAGCGTCTGCGCCGGCTGCGGCGAGCAACCCGGCCCGCTCTGCCCGCGCTGCCGGGCCGCGCTGCTCGGCCCCGCCTCACGGGTCCGGACGGTCCCAGCCCGGCCGGACCTCCCGCTGGCCGGCGCCGCGACCTACGCGGGCGCCGTCCGGGCGGCGATCATCGAGCACAAGGAGCGCGGCCGGCTGCCACTGGCCAGACCCCTCGGCGACGCCCTGGCGATCGCCGTCACGGCCCTCCTCGCCGCCGACGAGGGTTGCCGCGGTCCTGGTCGCTCCGGCGACCTTGTCGCCGACGGGGGCTGGCGCGGTCCTGGCCGCTCTGGCGACCTTGTCGCCGACGAGGGTTGTCGAGGTCCTGGCCGCTCCGGCGACCTCGTCGCCCCGCCCGGCTCCGGCCGCCTCGGCCACGTCGCACGAGCCGGCCTCGTCGCCCCGCCCGGCTCCGGCCGCCTCGGCCGCTTCGGCGACCTCGCCGCCCCGCCCGGCTCCGGCCGGCCCGGCCACGTCGCACGAGCCGGCCTCGTCGCCGGCGGTGGCCCGTTCCGCGTCGCGCACGGCGACCGGCCGGTCGTCCTGATCCCCGTCCCCTCCAGCCCGGCCGCCGTCCGTCGTCGCGGCCACGATCCGGTTCTTCGCACAGCCCGCCGGGCCGCCGCCACCCTGCATCGATCCGGCCAGCAGGCCACCGTCCTCGCCGGGTTGCGGCACCGGCGGCGGGTGGCCGACCAAGCGGGGCTCGACCGGCGCCAGCGCGAGCACAACCTGCACGGCGCGTTCGCCGTCACCCAGGCCGCGCGCCGCCGCTCTCTGGGCGCCTGCGTAGTCGTGGTCGACGACATCGTGACCACCGGCGCGACCCTCCGCGAGGCCACCCGCGCGCTGGACGAGGCCGGACTGCACCCGTGCGGAGTGGCGGTGATCGCCATGGTGTGACGTCGGCCTCGGCTAGCAGAAATCGGGGTGATCCACGTGTACGGGAGGCGACGAACGGCTAACGTTCGTGTATGGCACCCATTGTCGATCCTCTACCTCTTGAGGAGGGCCGGGTGCGTATCCCGGTCACCTGAGCGCGCGGGTGCCACTCGACCGTCTGACCCACGACGACCGGGAGGTTTCGAGTGGATATTGTCATCAAGGGCCGGCACACGACGGTACCCGAGCGGTTCCGCAACCATGTGACGGAGAAGCTCGCCAAACTCGACAAGATCGCTCACAAGGTCATCCGGGTGGACGTCGAAGTCACGGCCGAGGCCAACCCCAGACAGACCGACCACTCAGAGCGGGTCGAGCTGACGCTGCACTCCAAGGGACCGGTCATCCGGGCCGAGGCGGCCGCCGCCGACCGCTACGCCGCGCTCGACCTCGCCACCGACAAGCTCATCGGCCGGCTGCGCAAGGCCGCCGACCGCCGCCGCGTCCACCGCGGCAACCGCACGCCGATCTCCGTCGCCGCCGCGACGGCCGGGCTCGACGGCGGCGCCATCCCGGCGCAGCCGACCCCCGCGCCGGTGGCCGTCACCGTGGTCGAGGAGCCGCCGGACGCCTACGCCGTCCCCGACACCGGCCCCATGGTCGTGCGCGAGAAGACGCACCGGGCCGAGCCGATGACGCTCGACCAGGCGCTCTACGAGATGGAGCTGGTCGGCCACGACTTCTACCTCTACGTCGACGCCGACTCCAAGATGCCCAGCGTCGTCTACCGGCGCCGCGGCTACGACTACGGCGTCATCCGGCTCGACGTCTGAGCCCCTCACGGCACGTCGGCGCGCTCTCCACGGAGGGCGCGCCGACGCGCGTTCCGGCCCGGCCGACCCTGTCGGTGCCCGCTGGTAGCTTCGCGACATGGCACGACGAGAGAAGCTGACGACCGCCGCCGCCCGGCGCGTGGCGCTGGCCGCCCAGGGGTTCGCCGCCCCGCGCCCGGCCACGCCGGACCGTCGCGCCATCCGCCGCGTGGTCGACCGCGTCGGCGTCGTGCAGATCGACTCCGTCAACGTCCTCTCGCGCTCGCACTACCTGCCGTTCTTCAGCCGGTTGGGCCCGTATCCGCGGGCCGAGCTGGACCGTGCGGTCAACCGCTCGCCGCGCATGCTGTTCGAGTACTGGGCGCACGAGGCGTCGCTGCTGCCCGTCCGCACCCAGCCGTACCTGCGCTCGCGGATGGCCCGGGCCGACGAGCTCGCCTGGGGCGGCATCCGCCGGCTGGCCCGCGACAAACCCGAGTTCGTCGCCTGGGTGCACGACGAGGTGAAGCGGCTCGGCCCAGTCACCGCCGGCGAGATCGAGCACGACGCTCCGCGCGAGAAGACCGACTGGGGCTGGAACTGGTCCGACGTCAAGACGGCGCTGGAGTACCTGTTCTGGAGCGGCGACGTCACCTCGGCCGGCCGCAACGGGTCGTTCGCCCGCCTCTACGACGTGCCCGAGCGGGTGCTGCACCGAGACGTCCTGGCGGCCCCGACGCCGACGCCGGAGGAGTCGCACCGCGAGCTGATCCGCATCGCCGCCCGCGCCCACGGCGTCGGGTCCGAGCAGTGCCTGCGCGACTACTTCCGTCTCCCCGTCGACGGCGCCAAGACGGCCATCGCCGAGCTGGTCGACGCCGGCGAGCTGCTGCCGGTCACCGTCGAGGGCTGGAAGCGGCCCGCCTACCTGCACGCCGACACCACCGTGCCGCGCCGGGTCGACGCGCGGGCGCTGCTGAGCCCGTTCGACTCGCTGATCTGGGAGCGGGCCCGCACCGAGGCGCTGTTCGACTTCCGCTACCGGCTGGAGATCTACGTGCCGCCGGACAAGCGGGTGCACGGCTACTACGTGCTGCCGTTCCTGCTGGGCGACCAGCTGGTGGCGCGGGTCGACCTCAAGGCCGACCGGCAGGCCGGCGTGCTGCTGGTGCAGTCGGCGTGGGGCGAGCCCGGCTCACCGGCCGACACCCCCGACGAGCTGGCCGAGGAGCTGATCTCGCTGGCCGGCTGGCTCGACCTCTCCGACGTGACGACCACCGGCCGCGGCGACCTCGCCGCCCCCCTGGCCGACGCCCTCCGCCGCGCCGCCTGACCTCGCCGCACCATCGGGCCTGGCCGACGCCCTGTGCCGCGCCGTGTGACCTGCCGCACCATCGGGCCTGGCCGACACCCCTGCGCCGCGCCGCCTGACCTGGCCACACCATCCGGATCGGCCGACGCCCTCCGCCGCGTCGTCTGGCACCCCCCGCTCTGCTCTGCCGGGTCTCGTTGCGGGCGATCTTGAGGAGCCGGTCAGGCCCGCGAAACCGGCGGATGCTCGCCACAGCGACGGTTCCTGGCCAATGCAGGTCTGCGTCCGACGGTTTCGCGGGCATCCGACGTGGCGGGGTGCCGTCACCCGTCTCGCCGTCGCCTGTCCTTCGTGTTCGCCGGCAGCACGTCCCGGGACGGCGGCGACGCGCGGCGACGGTGTGGCATCGCTGCGAGAGCGCCGCGGGCATCGCGGTCGTCAGGGGGCAGCGATCTCCCACCGTCGTCGCAGTGATTCCCCACCCGTCGGCCGCCGGCGGCCACCGGGCCGCCGCGCGTCAGGGGCGGCGATCGTCGGAGAGCAGGTCGTACCAGTGCAGGTCCTGGACGATGCCGCCGCGGATCCGCTCGCCGGCCCGCTCCACGCCGTACGGCCGGAACCCGGCCCGCTCGATCACCGTGCGCGACGCGTCGTTGCCGGTCACGTGCGCGATCACCAGGCGCCGCAGGCCGAGTCCGCCCGCCGACGCCGGCGCGAACGCGTGCCGCACCATCAGCCCGACCGCCTCCGTCGCGACCCCTCGGCCGCGCGCCGACGGGTGCACCCAGTAGCCGATCTCGCCGCCGCCGTCGTGCGTCAGCAGGCCCATCAGCGAGAACGACCCGATCGCCGGCCCGCCCTCCGGTAACGCCGCCGCCCAGTGGACGCCCCGGCCGGCGGCCGCCTCCTCCTCGCGGTCGTGGATGTAGGCGCGCGCGATCTGCGGCGTGTACGGCGACGGCAGCCCGCCGAGCCAGTGCTGCGTGACGGGGTCGTTGCAGGCCTCGACGACGGCATCGGTGTCGGACAGAGCGAACCGGCGCAGCACGACCCGCGAGCCGGCCAGCGTCGGGACGTCCAGCCACGGCGACGCGGGACGCATCGGCTCGCCGGCGACCAGCGACCCGACCCACATGTCGCGCCGGACGCCGCGCTGCGCGACGCCGCCGCGGACCTTGCCCTCGACCCGGAACCCGCACGCCCACGCGACCCGCCGCGACGCCCAGTTGCCGACCGCCGCCCGCCAGTGCAGGTGGGTGAGGCCGAGGCCGATGTCGGCGAACGCCCACTCGGCGACCAGCCGGACCGCCCGCGACACCAGCCGCCGTCCGCGCGCCTCCTCGGCCAGCCAGAAGCCGACCTCCGCGGCGCCGGCGCCCCTGGCGTGCAGCCCGATCATGCCCAGGACGCGGCGGTCCTCCCGGGACCGGATCGCCCAGGTGAGGTCCTGCTCGGACGCCCAGCCCGACGGCACGACGTCCTCGACGAAGCGCTTCGCGTGCTCGTGCGTGTACGGCGACGGCAGCGTGGTCCAGCGCTGGATCTCCGGGTCCTGGCACAGCTCGGCGATGCGGTCGATGTCGGCGGCCACCGGCGCCGCGAGCAGCAGGCGCTCGCCGCGGAGCTCGAACGGTTGCACGCCTTGCATCCTGCCCGCTGCCGCGCTTCGAGGTCGAGTCGTTATCTTTTCCGTGACCCGACGTACCATGGGGTCGACGAGCCTCCGTACCTCCCCCGGAGCCACCGGGCGCACGAACGCCCAAGCCCGCTGCATAGGAGTTGACCCGCGTGCCTGTTCTGCTCGACAAGATCCTCCGCGCTGGTGAGGGCAAGATCATCAAGCAGCTCGAGGGAATCGTCAAAATGGTGAACAGCATCGAGGACGACTTCACCTCGATGTCCGACGACGAGCTGCGTGGCGTCACCGCCGAGTACCGCACCCGCCTGGAGGCCGGCGAGCAGCTGGACGCGCTGCTGCCGGAGGCGTTCGCGACGGTGCGCGAGGCGGCCAAGCGCGTCATCGGCCAGCGGCACTTCGACGTTCAGATCATGGGTGGCGCGGCGCTGCACCTGGGCAACATCGCCGAGATGAAGACCGGTGAGGGCAAGACGCTGGTCGCCACGCTCCCGTCGTACCTCAACGCGCTCACGGGCAAGGGCGTGCACGTCGTCACCGTCAACGACTACCTGGCCCGCTACCACGCGGAGTGGATGGGCCGCATCCACCGCTTCCTCGGCCTCGAGGTGGGCGTCATCCTCAACGGCCTCACGCCGGCCCAGCGCCGCGAGGCCTATGCCGCCGACATCACCTATGGCACGAACAACGAGTTCGGCTTCGACTACCTGCGCGACAACATGGCGCAGCGGGTCGAGGACCAGGTGCAGCGCGGCCACAACTTCGCCATCGTCGACGAGGTCGACTCCATCCTGATCGACGAGGCGCGCACGCCGCTGATCATCTCCGGCCCGGCCGACCAGCCGACCCGCTGGTACACCGAGTTCTCGAAGGTCGCGCAGCGGCTGCGCCGCGACACCGACTACGAGGTCGACGAGAAGAAGCGCACCGTCGGCGTGCTCGAGCCCGGCATCGAGCGGGTCGAGGACTGGCTGGGCATCGACAACCTCTACGAGAGCGCGAACACCCCGCTGATCCAGTTCCTCAACAACTCCATCAAGGCCAAGGAGCTGTACCGGCGCGACAAGGAGTACGTCGTCAAGGACGGCGAGGTGCTCATCGTCGACGAGCACACCGGCCGCATCCTGGGCGGGCGCCGCTACAACGAGGGCATGCACCAGGCCATCGAGGCGAAGGAAGGGGTGGAGATCAAGCAGGAGAACCAGACCCTGGCGACGATCACCCTGCAGAACTTCTTCCGCCTCTACGACAAGCTCTCCGGCATGACCGGTACGGCCATGACCGAGGCCAGCGAGTTCGACAAGATCTACAACCTCGGCGTCGTCCCGATCCCGCCGAACCGCCCGCTCGCCCGCCTCGACCAGGACGACGAGATCTACCGCACCGAGGAGGCCAAGTTCGACGCGGTTGTCGAGGACCTCGCCGAGCGGCACCAGAAGGGCCAGCCGGTCCTCGTCGGCACCACCAGCGTCGAGAAGTCCGAGCGGCTGTCGCAGCTGCTGCGCAAGCGCGGCGTCCCGCACGAGGTCCTCAACGCCAAGCAGCACGAGCGTGAGGCCGCCATCGTCGCGCAGGCCGGCCGCAAGGGCGCCGTCACCGTCGCCACCAACATGGCCGGCCGCGGTACCGACATCATGCTCGGCGGCAACCACGAGTTCATGGCGCAGGCCGAGCTGAAGCAGCGCGGGCTGGACCCGATCGAGGACGCCGACGAGTACAACGCCGCCGAGATCGCGATCCTGGAGAAGCTCGACGCGCAGGTGTCGGCCGAGCGCGATGAGGTCCGCGCACTCGGCGGGCTGTACGTGCTGGGCACCGAGCGGCACGAGTCGCGCCGCATCGACAACCAGCTGCGCGGCCGCTCCGGCCGTCAGGGCGACCCGGGCGAGTCCCGCTTCTACCTCTCGCTGCAGGACGACCTCATGCGGTTGTTCAAGAGCGAGTGGGTCGAGATGATCATGCGGACGTTCAACCAGCCCGACGACGTCCCGATCTCGCACAAGCGGGTCAGCAACGCCGTCAAGAGCGCGCAGACCCAGCGCGAGGCGCAGAACTTCGAGATGCGCAAGGACGTCCTCAAGTACGACGACGTCCTCAACCGCCAGCGCATGGTCATCTACGACGAGCGCGCCCGCGTCCTGCACGGCGAGGACCTGCACGAGCAGGTCACCGGCATGCTCGACGACGCCGTCACCGCCTACGTGCAGGGCGCCACGGCCGGCAACTACCCCGAGCACTGGGACCTCGACCAGTTGTGGACGGCGCTCAAGACGCTCTACCCGGTCGGCGTCACCGTCGAGGAGCTGGAGCAGGAGGCCGGTGGCCGCAGCGCGATGACCTCGGCCGACCTCACCGCGCGGCTGGTCGACGACGCGCACGCCGCGCTGGAGCGGCGCGAGGCCGAGCTCGGCACCGACGTCATGCGCGAGCTGGAGCGCCGGGTGCTGCTGACGGTGCTGGACCGCAAGTGGCGCGAGCACCTCTACGAGATGGACTACCTGCGCGAGGGCATCGGCCTGCGGGCGTTCGCGCAGAAGCAGCCGCTGGTGGAGTACCAGCGCGAGGGCTTCGACCTGTTCGCCGCGATGATGGACGCGATCAAGGAGGAGTCGGTCGGCCTGGTCTTCAACCTGGAGGTCCAGGTGCAGGCGCCGGCCGACGGCACCGCGCCCGCGGCGCCCGGTGCGCCGGTGGTGCAGGCCAAGGGCCTTGGCGGGGCGCAGCGGCCGCAGCAGCTGCAGTACACGGCGCCGACGGTCGACGGCGACGGCGTCGTGCAGCGGCGGGTCGAGCAGGTCCGCCCGGCGGCCCGTGCGGCCGGCTCCGCGGCTGGTGCTGGTGCGGCTGGTGCCGGTGCGGCCGCCGGTGGTGCGGCGGCCGGTGGCGCGGGCCCCGTCGTGGCGTCCGGCCCGAACGGCGAGCGCGGCACGCACGCCGCCCCTGCCGCCGATGGCGAGATCGACTTCAGCAACGTGTCGCGCAACGCGCTGTGCCCGTGCGGCTCGGGGAAGAAGTTCAAGCGCTGCCACGGCGACCCGCGGCACGCGTCGCAGAGCTCGGACCAGTCCGCGAACTGACCTCTTCGCTCCTCCGCTGACGGGTGGTGCGGTGGCGTAGTCACGCCGCCGCGCCACCCGTCGGTCATTGGTGCGCGGAACCTGTCCCGCATACGGCTTCCGTCCGCTATCGTCCTTGTTGACGTCCGGTGATGCCGGGTGTCACATTCCCCGGACGGCGGATGGGAGGAGCGGCCGTGACCGGCCGCGCAGTGCTCATGACCCACACCTCGACCACCCACCACGAACGACCTACTCGCTCCTTGACCAGAACGGCCGTCACCCTCGGGGTGGCGGCCATCCTGCTGGTGGGCGCGGCCCTCGGCGCGGCGGCGGACGCGTCGGCGACGGAGTCCACGGCGGAGACGGCCGTCGAGGCGCCGTCGGCCGTCATCACCCTGGGCGACTCGTACTCGTCCGGCCTCGGCGCCGGCGGATACCTCGACGACTGCGACCGGACGCCGCAGGCCTGGAACAACCTGATCTTCGGCAGCGCCGTGACCGACCGGACGCTGCTGGCCTGCTCCGGCGCCGCGATCCCCGACGTGGCGCAGCAGGTGCAGCAGCTGGCGGCGATCCCCGGCGCCGGCGACCGGCTGATCACCGTCACGGTCGGCGGCAACGACGCCGGCTTCGCCGACGAGCTGGTCAACTGCCTGGTCTCGTTCCTGTCGTGCACGCGTCGCGAGGCCGAGCTGACCGCGTTGATCGGCAGCCTGCACCAGCCGCTGGTCCAGCTCTACGACTCGGTCCAGGCGGCCGCGCCCGGCGACGAGGTGATCGTCGGCGGCTACCCGATGCTCGTCCCCGACCCCGCCGTCCGCGACGACTGCCCGGCGCTGACCGCGCTGTTGTCTGACTCCGAGCGGCTGATGCTGCGCCGCCTCGGCGTCCTCCTCAACGACGTCATCGACGCGGCGGCGGCCGACGCCGGCGTCGAGTCCGCCTCCGACGAGGTCGTCGACGTCTTCGACGGTCACGAGGCCTGCGCCAACGACCCCGGCGACTGGCTCTACGGCCTGAAGATCTCCTGGACCGACGCGACCGAGCCGACGACCGCCAGCGCCTCGCCGCAGTGGGACGTCGTGTCGGCGTTCGTGCGGGACTCCTTCCATCCGACGGCGAACGGCCAGGCGGGCTATGCGGTCGCGTTCGAGGAGGCGTGGGACGCTCGCTGACCCGCTTGGGCTTCGCGACGCGCCGCCGCCGCCGGGCCGGGCTCCACGAGGTCGAACGCGGTGCACACCCACCGCGCGTCGTCCACCTCGAGGCGCACGGCCACGGCCACCGACCGCGCCGCTCGCCCCAACTGCACCACGACGCTCGCCTCGGCGACGGAGGCGGTGACCCGGCAGACCCGCAGCGACCTGATCCGTGGTCGTTCGGCCGGCGCCGCCTCCGTCGTGCTCGCGCGGCGGGTGAGGTCGCGGTAGACGGGCTCGGCGGTCCAGCGGACCAGCTGCTGGACCGGCCGGCGGCCGTGCAGGCACTCGATCGCCGACTGGGTCAGCCGCGCCACCCACCGTCGCGGATCCGGGAGATCGTCGGCCCCGCCGCCCCTGCCGCCGGCCTCGCCCGGCCTCCGTCGCACTCCTGGGCCTGCCTCGGCGCGTGGGTCAGTGATGGCCGCTCCGGTCTGCCCGGCGCGGCTGTCCGCCTGGCGGCCGGAGCGGAGGTCGCCCACCTGGCCGGTGCCGCCGTGCTGGTCCAAGTCGCCGGTGGTGCCGGCGCCGCGCGCCTGCCTCGTGGCTTCGGAACCGCCCGGCTGGCCGGTCGCGCCCGGTCGGCGCGCCTCGCCCGTAGTGCTGGCGCCGCCAGGTTGCGCGGTCATGCTGGATCCACCCACACTGCCGGTCGGCCTGCTGGTGCGGTCCGCGGCGAGCTGGCTGGTCGTGTCGGCGTGGCCCTCGTGGCCGGGGTCCGCGCCACGCGCCCGGCTGGTGGATCCGGTGTCGCCGGCTGGGCTGTTCGTGCCTGGTCGGCGCAGGTCGCTGGTGGTGCTGGCGCCACCGGGTTGTGCGGTCGCGTCGCCGGTCGGCCTGCTGGTGCGGTCCGCGGCGAGCTGGCTGGTCGTGTCGGCGTGGCCCTCGTGGCCGGGGTCCGCGCCACGCGCCCGGCTGGTGGATCCGGTGCCGCCGGCTGAGCTGGTCGCGCCTGGTCGGCGCACCTCGCCCGTGGTGCCGGCGCCACCGGGTTGTGCGGTCGCGTCGCCGGTCGGCCTGCTGGTGCGGTCCGCGGCGAGCTGGCTGGTCGTGTCGGCGTGGCCCTCGTGGCCGGGGTCCGCGCCACGCGCCCGGCTGGTGGATCCGGTGCCGCCGGCTGAGCTGGTCGCGCCTGGTCGGCGCACCTCGCCCGTGGTGCCGGCGCCACCGGGTTGTGCGGTCGCGTCGCCGGTCGGGCTGGTGGTTGGGGCCGCGGCGAGCTGGCTGGTCGTGTCGGCGTGGCCCTCGTGGCCGGGGTCCGCGCCACGAGCGTTGCTCGTGGATCCGGTGCCGCCGGCTGGGCTGTTCGTGCCTGGTCGGCGCACCTCGCCCGTGGTGCTGGCGCCACCGGGCTGCGCGGTCGCTTCGCCGGTCGGCCTGCTGGTGCGGCCCGCGGCGACCTGACTCGTGGTGCCGGGATGGCCCACACGGCCCGTAGCCCGAACTGCCGGTGTGCCGCCAGCCGCACCGGCGGCTCCGGCGTGTGTGCCGTGAGCCGGACTCCCGGGGCGGTCCCGTCGGCCGGCGGCGACCCCGGCCCGCACCGGGGCGTCAGCCGTCCGTCCGTTGCCCGGAACCCCGGCAAGGCGGGCAGCTCCGCCGCGTGCACTGGTCCGGCCCGGACCGGAGGCGTGTTCCGCCGTCGCATCCGGTCGCCGAGCCCGGAGGAGCGCCGCCGGCACGTGGCCCGGCCCGGGATCGCGCAACCACAGGCTGTCCGCCGTCACCGGCGTGCCGAGCCCGATCGGCCGCAGCAACTCCTCGAACTCGTCGTCGGGCTCCAGCTCGAGCGCCAGGACGCCCTGCACCGGCGTGCCGGGCGCGGGCGGCTCGGCCGACGCGCGCGGGTCGCCGCCGAGCACGACCAGGCCGAGCTCGTCGTCGAACGGCGGCTCGGTGACCGGTAGCGGCAATTGGCGCACCCGGCTCACGCGTTCCGGCGGCGCGGATCTGACGGCCATCGGGCCTCCTGGTGGGCGAGTTCATCGGCGTCACGAGCATCGAAACCGCCGGGCACCCCGAGGGTCAACGGCCTTGGAGCGGCGGGCAGTTTGCCCGCTGAGCGGGCAACTCGGGCAAGTTCCGGAAGCCCTTTGCAGGCGAACGGGCGACCGGTTCCGGCGAGCGGGCAAACACGGTTCGGTCACATTCCGGCCATTCATACGTGGCACGAACCGGTCTGTTACAGCAGAATTAATAGATGGAGGCCATTCGTCATGGGGGACCGCGACGGGGCCTGGTGCTCGGCGGTGGTGGAGTCCTGGGCGCTGCGTGGATGGTCGGCGCGCTGAGTGCCATCGAAGAGTCGACCGGCGCCGACCTCCGGTCCTTCGACTACATCCTCGGCACGTCCGCGGGCTCGGTCATGGCCGCGCTGCTGGGCGCCGGTCTCGATGCCCGGCAGCTGCGCGACCATCAGCTCGGCAACCCGATCGCCGGCCCGCTGGCCGACCACGTCTGGGACTACGACACCGCCACCGGCGGCGCGCACCCGCAGTGGCCGCGGCTCGGCGTCGGGTCGCCGGCCATGGTCCGTCGCAACGTCCGCCGGCTGCGCCGGATGCCGCCGACCGCCGTCCTGTCGGCGCTGATGCCGGTCGGCCGCGGCTCGCTCGACGGCGTCGGCGACCTGGTCGACGCGGTCACGGGGCCCGACGCCGGGTGGTCGCCGCACCCCGGCGTGTGGATCGTCACGATGGACTACGAGACCGGCCGCCGGGTGCCGTTCGGCCGGCCGGGAGAGCCGCGGGCGTCGCTGCCGCAGGCCGTGATGGCGTCCTGCGCGATCCCGGGCTGGTTCGCGCCGGTCGTCATCGGCGGCCACCGCTACGTCGACGGCGGCACCTGCTCGGCCACGTCGGTCGACCTGTTCGGCGGGCTCGGCCTGGACGAGGTCTACGTCGTCGCGCCGATGGTGTCGTTCGAGCTGGACCACCCACGTGCGCTGCTGCCGCGGCTGGAGCGTCGCTGGCGCCGCCGGTGCACGCGACGCTGCCTGCACGAGGCGGGCAAGCTGCGGGCCGAGGGGACCGACGTCACGATTCTCGGGCCGGGACCTGAGGACCTCGCCGCCATCGGCGCGAACGTCATGGACACCGGCCGGCGGCTGACCGTGCTGGAGACCTCGATGCGCACGTCGGCGGCCGCGCTGGCGCAGGGCCGGTCCTGGGCCGACGCCGGCTGACGTCGGCTGAACGTCCGCACCGCCCCGACCAGCGCCGTCATGGTCGCGCGGCCGGAAGGCTGTCGCCCATACCACGAAGGCGCTACGCTTCGCTGCCGGTAACTTCTATATCTACGACAACCACACCCGAGGGGCCGCCGGGCGGCAGCCATTCGGCGGAAGTCGGGCCAGTGGGACGAATGACGAGGCGGGTTCGGTGCAGAATCTTCTACGGTGGACGAGCATGCGAGCCGCCGCACGCGCACGAGTACCCGCACACGGGTGAGCCGAGAGATGAGAACACGAGGTGTCAAGCGTGATGGATGACCGGCTGTCGACCAGGCCGTACGTCGCACGAGCGGTGCGACTGCTGTCCCAGCCCCGCCGGAGCCCGGCGGACGGCGCACTGGTCACCGCGGTAGCACTGCGACTGGCCTCGCTCGACAGCGACAGCGAGACCGCCGAGCGGCTCGTCGCCGCGTCCGACCGGGTGATGACCGGCGTCGCCGGCCTCATCGGCGAGCAGGCGCCGGCGTCGGACTGGAGCGACACGGCCGAGGCGCTGGCGCTGATGATCGCCGGCCGGCCGCTGCAGCGCGGTCACCTCATGGCGGCGCGGGCGACGCTCGGCACGGCCGACAAGGTGATCGACCTGTCCGACCGGCTGCGCCGCACCGCCGAGGAGCCCATCGACCGCGACGACCTCGGCCGCGCGCTGGCCATGGCCGTGACGGGGCCGGCGGAGCTGGCGGAGGCGCTGCTGGAGCGCGAGTCGGCCGACAGCGCTCCGGCGCCGGCCGCGGAGGCCCCGGCGCCGCGGCAGCCGGGCCGGCGGGCGGGCGCGGCGGAGCGCAACGTGTCGCTGCGCGCGCTCGACGGTGGCGTTCCGGGCCGCTGATCCGGTCCGACGGGATCGGCTCACTCACCGCTGAGGTGCTCCCGGAGACAGCCGGGCGACCGGTCGTCGGACCAGCATGAACGCCGGGCCCAGTACGCCGGACCCGGTGACGAACACCGGGTCCGGCGGGAGCCCTGCGCCGTCAGCGCCGCCCGGCGAGCCAGTCGTTGCCGACGCGCTCCTCGACCTTGACCGCGTGCATCAGACCCTGGTGCAGCGCCTGCTCGATCTTGCCCCCGACCAGCGGCACCGACGCCTTCAGGACGGCCTTGATCGTCAGCACGGTCGACGCCGAGCCGTTGCCGGCCAGCGTCATCGACCCGGTCGCCCTGACCGGCGCGCCGGACATCTCCAGCGCGATGCTGCCCTCGCGGGACCCGTTCGCCGCCGCCGGTCCCCAGATGTCGCGCTGCCTGATGTCGATGGTGTCGCCGACGAACCGGCGGACGAAGTCCGGGACGTCCGGCGGCATGACACGCAGCAGGTCGATGGTGACGCGGTCGCCGTCGCGGTTGACGGAGATCTCGTGCCGGATCGCGTTGGCGGCCGTGGTCTTCGCCGCGATGTAGTCCTTGTCGGTCAGCATCGCGAAGACCGCTGCTGGATCGGCGTCGAAACGCAGCTCGCTGTTCAGGTCCATGGCTCAACATCCTGACCCATACGCTGGCGGCGTGACACCCGACCAGGAGATCAGCCCTCCGTCCGCCCATTTCGGCGAGGACGGTGCTCGGCTCAGCTACGGCACCTACCTGCGTCTCGGCGAGCTGCTCGACCAGCAGCGGCTGGAGACCGACGCTCACGACGAGCTGCTGTTCATCACCATCCACCAGGTCTACGAGCTGTGGTTCAAGCAGCTGCTGCACGAGCTGGAGGCGGCCCGGCAGGCGATGTTCGACGATCGCCTGTGGTGGGCGCGGCACCTGCTGAACCGGGTGCACGAGATCGAGCGGATCCTGATCGAACAGGTCGGCGTCCTGGAGACCATGACGCCGCAGGACTTCCTCCAGTTCCGGGCCCGGCTGGCGCCGGCCAGCGGCTTCCAGTCGGTGCAGTTCCGCGAGCTGGAGTTCATCTCCGGCGCGAAGGACGCGGCGTTCCTGCGCCGGTTCCGCGGGCTGACGGAGGCCGAGGCGGCCCGGCTGCGGCGCCGGCTGGACGAGCCGACGCTGTGGGACGCGTTCCTGGCGGCGATGCGCGCGCACGACCTCGCCGCCGGGACCGACGACGAGGTCAGCGCGTCGCTGCGGATCGCGGCGCACGACCGCGGCGGCTACGGCGACGTGTGGGAGCTGGCCGAGGCGCTGATGTCGCACGACGAGCTCAGCGCCGGCTGGCGGGCCCGGCACGTCACGATGGTCGAGCGGATGATCGGCACGAAGACCGGCACCGGCGGCTCGTCCGGAGCCTCCTATCTGCGCAGCCGCCTGGACTTCCGCTACTACCCGCTGCTCTGGGAACTGCGGTCCTGGCTCTGAGCCCTCAGCGCCTGGTCTCGTACCTGGTCAGCACCAGGCCGCCGGGAAACGTCCGGGTCTCCGTCAGGGTCAGGTTCACCCAGGTGTCCAGGGCGGTGAAGAACGGCGTGCCGCCGCCCACCAGGACCGGATAGGTGACCAGGAGGTATTCGTCGATCAGCCCGGCCCGCATGGCCGCCGCGGCGAGTGTGGCGCCGACGATGTCCATGGGGCCGCCATCGCCGGCCTTGAGCCTGGTGATCTCGGCGACCGCGTCGCCGGTGACCAGGCGGGCGTTCCAGTCGACCGTGCCGATCGTGGAGGAGAACACGACCTTCGGCAGGTCCCGCCAGCGGCCGGCGAACTCGATCTCCGCCGGCGTGGCACCCGGCCGCTGGTCGGCGGTCGGCCAGGCGGAGCTCATCGCCTCCCACAGCTTGCGCCCGTACAGCGCCAGGCCCGTCGTCGCCACCCGGTCGGACCAGAACTGGAACAGCTCGTCGCTCGACGACGAGTCCGGTCCGTCGCCGCCCCCACTCCAGCCGAGGTCGTCGCCGGGCGCGGCGACGTAGCCGTCCAGGGTCACATTCATGGCATAGGTCAGTTTCCGCATGGCGTCAGTCCTTCGTGGGTCGGTGATCGGTGGCGGCGGCCCGGGCGGCCGCCAGCACGCGGTCCAGCTTGCTGAACGCCTCGGACCAGCCGGCGTCGCTGGGAGCGGCCAGGCCCGGGGGCAGCCACTGGCGGATCTCGAGTCGCGTGCGTCCGCCGGGCTCGTCGTGGAACTCGATCCGCAGTCTCGTCTCGAACGGCTCGAAGCCGCCCGGCAGCCGGCCGGTGACGCTCAAGACCCCCGCGAGCAGCTGGCCGTCGACGACGTCGCTGAGGTCGATGCGGCCGTACACGCGACCTCCGGGCTCGCCGGCGTAGACCTCGGTCCATCGCTGGTAGCCGCCGGGCCGCACGTCGAACTCGATCTCGTCGCGGGGCAGCGAGTGGCCGATCGGACCCCACCAGGACCCGAGCTGGTCCGGATCGGTGAAGGCTCGGTAGACGAGGTCGCGCGGCGCGTCGAACACGCGCGTGACGGAGAGCTGCGGGGCTTCCTCTTCCATTCAGAGCTCCTTCTCCGCGGCTTGTAGCGCGGCGAGATGGGCGTCGAGGCGGGTCAGCGAGGTGTCCCAGAACCGCCGGTAGTGCTCGATCCAGTCGGCCGCCTCGCGCAGCGGCGCGCCCTCCAGGCGGCTGCCGCGCCACTTGCCCGACCGCGTCCGCGAGATCAGCGCGGCACGCTCGAGCACCTTCAGGTGACGCGACACCGCCGGCATCGAGATGGGCAGCGGCGCGGTCAGTTCGGTGACCGTGGCCTCCCGCTCGGCCAGCTGGGCCAGGATCGTCCGCCGGGTCGGGTCGGCGAGGGCCGCGAACACCGCGCTGAGCTGGTCGGTGCCGGCCATCCGGGCGTCCTCCTCTCGCTTAACCGATGTGTTAAACGAAATCGGATCCGGGCGGCGTTGTCAAGGCCGGCGATGTGAAACGATCAAGGTGCGCGATGCCGGAGCAGCGGACCCGGCGGCGAGCTACTAAGGTTCTGAGAGGTCCCGTACAACGACGTGCGGGGTCTAGTTCCGGGGGTTGGTGGATCATGCGTAATCGGCTCGACGAGGCCAAGTCCGAGCTCCTCGCGAAGGCCTCGCTGGTGGGCGATCGGGGGAGCCGCGAGGAGGACGAGGCGTTCCTGCGCCGCTACTACCGGCACGTCACCGCCGAGGACCTCGTCGACCGCGACGTCGTCGACGTGTACGGCGTCGCCGCCTCGCACCGCCGCTCCGCGCAGACCCGCCCGCAGGGCACCGCCGTCGTCAACGTCTACACGCCGACGATCGACGAGCACGGCTGGGCGTCCGGGCACACGATCGTCGAGGTCGTCATCGACGACATGCCGTTCCTGGTCGACTCGGTGACGATGGCGCTGGCCGAGCACGAGCACGCCATCCGCCTCGTCGTCCACCCGCAGCTGGTCGTCCGCCGCGACATCACCGGCCAGCTGGTCGAGGTGCTCGACCTCAACGAGAACGACCCGCGCCGCGACTCCGACACCGTCGTCGAGTCGTGGATGCACGTCGAGATCGACCGCACCGACGACCCCGACGACCAGGCCGCCATCGAGCGGCTGCTGCGCGACGTGCTGCGCGACGTGCGCGAGGCGGTCGAGGACTGGCCGCGGATGCGCCAGCGCGCCATCGACATCGCCGACGAGCTGACGACGCCGCCGTCGTCGATCAAGAAGCCCGACGCCGACGAGGCCCGCGAGCTGCTGCGCTGGCTGGCCGACGACCACTTCACCTTCCTCGGCTACCGCGAGTACCAGCTCGGCGAGGTCGACGGCGAGGACGTGCTGCGCGCCGTCACCGGCACCGGCCTGGGCATCCTGCGTCCCGACCAGGACCTGTCCGGCTCGTTCGGCAAGCTGCCGCCGGAGGTGCGGGCGAAGGCGCGCGAGAAGCAGATCCTGGTGCTGACCAAGGCCAACTCGAAGGCGACGGTGCACCGACCGGCCTACCTCGACTACGTCGGCGTGAAGATGTTCGACGAGGCCGGCGAGGTGGTCGGCGAGCGGCGCTTCCTCGGCCTGTTCACGTCGGCGGCCTACACCGAGAGCGTGCTGCGCATCCCGGTGCTGCGGCGCAAGGTGCAGGAGGTCATCGACCAGGCCGGCTTCGCGCCGTCCGGGCACTCGGGCAAGGACCTGCTGCAGGTGCTCGAGACCTACCCGCGCGACGAGCTGTTCCAGACCCCGGTCGACCAGCTGCTGCCGACCGCGCTCGCCGTCGTCCACCTGCAGGAACGCCGGCACCTGCGGATGTTCGTCCGCCGGGACGACTACGGCCGGTACCTGTCGTTCCTCGTCTACCTGCCGCGCGACCGGTACAACACCGACGTCCGCGAGCGCATCCAGCGGGCGCTGCTGGCGGCCACCGGCGGCGAGTCCATCGACTTCACCGCGCGGGTCGGCGAGTCCGCGCTGGCCCGGCTGCACTTCGTCGTGCGGATGAAGCGCGACCAGTCGCTGCCGGAGATCGACGTCGCGGCGCTGGAGAAGCAGCTGGTCGGCGCGACCCGCTCGTGGGGCGACGAGTTGTCCGACGCGCTGGCCGAGCAGGTCGGCGAGGAGGGCGCGGCGAAGCTGCTGCGCCGGTACCGGCAGGGCTTCCCCGAGGGCTACAAGGCCGACTTCCCGGCCCGGACGGCGGTCGCCGACGTGCGCCGGCTGGAGGAGCTGCCGGCCACCGACGGCCTGGGCATGAACCTCTACCAGCCGATGGGCGGGCTGGCCACCGACCGCCGGTTCAAGATCTACCGCACCGGCACGCCGATCTCGCTGACCCAGGTGCTGCCGATCCTGTCCCGGATGGGCGTCGAGGTGGTCGACGAGCGTCCGTACGAGATCGTCCGGCGCGGCGCCGACGGCGAGTCGACGGCCTACATCTACGACTTCGGGCTGCGCTACCGCGGGCTGCGGCCCACCGACGCCGACCGGCTCAAGGTGCTGTTCCAGGACGCGTTCGCCGCCGTCTGGCGCGGCGACGCGGAGAGCGACGGCTTCAACGCGCTGGTGCCGCAGGCGGCGCTGTCCTGGCGGCAGGCCTCGATCCTGCGCGCGTACGCCAAGTACCAGCGCCAGGCCGGCAGCACGTTCAGCCAGAGCTACCTGGAGGAGGCGCTGTCCGGCCACGTCGAGGTGGCGCGGATGCTGATCGACCTGTTCGAGACCCGGTTCGACCCCGAGCGCTACGGCGCCGACGAGACCGGCCGGGCGGCCCGGCAGGCGGCCGCCGAGCAGCTCACCGCGCGCATCGACGAGGCGCTGGACCAGGTCGCCAGCCTCGACCAGGACCGCATCCTGCGCGGGTTCCTGCGGCTGATCAACGCGACGCTGCGGACCAGCTACTACCGCACCACCGTCGGCGGGCCGCAGATCGTCACCAGCTTCAAGCTGGACTCACGGTCGCTGCCGGACCTGCCCGAGCCGAAGCCCATGTACGAGATCTGGGTGTACTCGCCCCGGGTCGAGGGCGTGCACCTGCGCTTCGGCGCCGTCGCCCGCGGCGGGCTGCGCTGGTCGGACCGGCGCGAGGACTTCCGCACCGAGATCCTCGGCCTGGTCAAGGCGCAGGCGGTGAAGAACTCCGTCATCGTCCCGGTCGGCGCGAAGGGCGGCTTCGTCGCCAAGCGGCTGCCCGACCCGGCCGTCGACCGCGAGGCGTGGCTGGCCGAGGGCGTGGAGTCCTACAAGACGTTCATCCGGGCGATGCTCGACATCACCGACAACCGCGCCGCCGACCGCAGCGTCGTGCCGCCGCCGCAGGTGGTCCGGCACGACGGCGACGACCCCTACCTGGTGGTCGCGGCCGACAAGGGCACCGCGTCGTTCTCCGACATCGCCAACGATGTCTCCAAGGAGTACGGCTTCTGGCTCGGCGACGCGTTCGCGTCCGGCGGGTCGGCCGGCTACGACCACAAGGCGATGGGCATCACCGCCCGCGGCGCCTGGGAGTCGGTGAAGCGGCACTTCCGCCAGCTCGGCCGCGACGTCCAGGCCGAGGACTTCACCGTCGTCGGCATCGGCGACATGTCCGGCGACGTGTTCGGCAACGGCATGCTGCTCTCCGAGCACATCCGGCTGGTGGCCGCGTTCGACCACCGGCACATCTTCATCGACCCCGACCCCGACCCGGCGGAGTCCTACGCCGAGCGCCGTCGCCTCTTCGACCTGCCCCGGTCCAGCTGGAACGACTACGAGCCGAAGCTGATCAGCGAGGGCGGCGGCGTCTACCCGCGCACGGCGAAGACGATCAAGCTGTCCGACGAGGCCAAGCAGGCGCTGGGCATCGAGGCGTCGATCGAGACGATGACGCCGCCGGAGCTGATGCACGCGATCCTCGGCGCCCCCGTCGACCTGCTGTGGAACGGCGGCATCGGCACCTACGTCAAGGCGTCGGCGGAGTCGCACGCCGAGGTGGGCGACAAGGCCAACGACGCCATCCGCATCGACGCGAGCGACCTGCGGGCGCGGGTGATCGGCGAGGGCGGCAACCTCGGCCTGACCCAGCGCGGACGGATCGAGTTCGCGCTGGCCGGCGGCCGGGTGAACACCGACGCCATCGACAACTCCGCCGGCGTCGACACGTCCGACCACGAGGTCAACATCAAGATCCTGCTCGACGGCGTGGTCCGCTCCGGTGACCTCACCGAGAAGCAGCGCAACGAGCTGCTGGCCGAGATGACCGGCGAGATCGCCGAGCTGGTGCTGGCCCACAACTACGGCCAGAACGTCGCGCTGGCCAACGGCGTCCTCCAGGCGGGGAACCTGGCCCACGTCCACCGCTCCTACCTCTCCAAGCTGGAGAGCCAGGGCAAGCTCGACCGCGCGCTGGAGGCACTGCCGACCGACCGCCAGCTGGCCGAGCGGATGGCCGCCGGCAAGGGCCTGACCAGCCCGGAGCTGTCGGTCATCCTCGCCTACGTCAAGAACCTCATGTACGAGGAGCTGCTGGCCGGCGGCATGCCCGACGACCCGTACCTCGGCGCCGCGCTGCACGCGTACTTCCCGAGCGCGCTGCGCGACCGGTACGGCGACGTCATCGACGACCATCCGCTGCGCCGCGAGATCATCACCAACGTCGTGGTCAACGAGCTGGTGAACACCGCCGGCACGACGTTCGCGTACCGGCTGGGCATGGAGACCGGCGGGACGGTCGAGGACCTCGCCCGCGCGCACACCGTCGCCGGCGGCGTGTTCCAGATCCCGGACCTGATGGCCGCGATCAAGGAGCAGGACAACGTCGTGCCGTTCGACGTCCAGACCCGGATGCGGCTGGAGGGGCGGACGATCACCGAGCGGGCCACCCGCTGGCTCACCGTCAACCGGCGGCCGCCGATCGACATCGCCTGGCAGATCGGGTTCTTCGAGGAGCCGATCGCCCGGCTGCTGGTCGCGCTGCCCGATGTGCTGACCGGCCGCGAGCTGGACCTCTACCACGAGCGGCTGGAGATGCTGACGGCCGACGGGGTGCCGGAGCCGCTGGCCGGGCGGGTGGCGGTGCTGCCGCCGGCCTACGCCGGGCTGGGCATGGTGGAGAACTCGCTGGCCACCGGGACCGACCTGCTGGAGGTCGCCCGGGTGCACTTCACTCTGGGCGCGTTCCTCGAGCTGGGCCGGCTGCTGGAGCGCATCGTCGCGCTGCCGCGGCGGGACCGCTGGCAGACGATGGCCCGCGCCGCCCTGCGCGACGACCTGCACGCCGTCCAGGCGTCGCTGACGGCGCAGGTCATCCAGCACACGCACGAGGAGGCGTCGCCGCAGGACCGGGTCGAGGCCTGGGCGGCGCAGGACGAGGTCGTCGTCGCCCGGACGCAGTCGATGCTGCGCGAGATCGTCGAGGGCGACAGCTTCGACCTCGACCGCCTCTCCGTCGGCCTGCGCGCCGTCCGCGGCCTCCTCCGTCCCGACGCCACCTAGCCCGCC
>NZ_POTW01000071.1 GCF_003236295.1 Jiangella anatolica | reverse complement strand
GCCCGGATCCTGCTCGCCGGCCACGTCGTCGGCCGGGCGGCGCCGCTGGCGCTGGCGGCCTGGCTGCCGCCGGCCCGGGCCGACGGCCAGGGGCAGCGGCTGGGCCGGATCGGCCTCGTGGACGCCGTCGTCGCGGCGGTGACCGTGCTGGTCGTCGTCGTGCTGACGGCCGGCTGGTGGGCTCCGGTGCTGCTCGCGGCCGCCGTCGTGCCGGTGCTCGGCCTGCGCCGCGCCGCTCGCCGTCGCATCGGTGGCGTCACCGGCGACGTGCTCGGCGCCTCGGTCGCGCTGACCAACCTCGCGGTCGCGATCACCGTCGTGGCCCTGGCTCGGGAGGACCTGCTGTGACCACCCCGCCCCGCCCCTTTGTAGAAGTTGATCATGGAGAAACCGGCCTTCCCGAGCGCTCGGAAGCCCGAGTTCTCCATGATCAACGTGGGTCCGGGGCGTCGCGGGGGCGGCTGACGCTGGTGCTGGGCGGGCAGAAGTCGGGCAAGTCGGGACTGGCGGCGCGCCGGGCCGAGGCCAGCGGCCGTCCCGTCGTGGTCGTCGCGCCGGCCGTCGTGCGGGACGAGGAGTTCAAGGCCCGGGTCGAACGGCATCGCGCCGACCGGCCGGCGCACTGGCGCACGCTGGAGACGTTCGACCTCGCGGCCGCCGTCGCCGAGGCCGGTTCCGGGACGTTCGTGCTGGTCGACGCGTTGGACACGTGGCTGGCCGAGACCTTGGAGGCGTCCGGCGTGTTCGTCGGCGACGAGGTGCCCGATCCGGCGCTGCGGGCGCGCGCGGAGGACGGCGTGGTCGCGGCGCTGCGGGCGTTCACCGGCGCGATCGCCGCCCTGGACGTCGACGTGCTGGTCATCGCCGGCCAGCCCGGCCTCGGTGTGCACGCCGGCGGCGCCGGCGCGCGCCTCTACGTCGACGTGCACGGACGCGCGGTGCAGACGCTGTCCGCCGTCGCCGACGAGGCGCTGCTGGTCGTGGGTGGCCGGGTCGTCCGGCTGGAACCGGACCTGGCGCCCGCCGCCGGCCCACCCGGCGAGGCGCCGGACCCGGCCGGCGGACCCTTGGCCGACCCCGGCCCGTTCGGCGAATCGCCCGCGGATGGTCTGCCGCTCAACTGGGCGCCCGCCGGTGGGGTCGCAGGTTCCGCGCCCTCGGCCGGGTCCGTCACCGCGACGTCGTCACCGGCCGTGGACCCGCTGCTGCGCGAGCACGGCGACACCCAGGTCCCGCCCGGCGCCGTCGACCTCGCGGTCAACGTGCAGCCGGGGCCGCCGACGTGGCTGGCCGAGCGGCTCGCCGCCGCGGTACCGGACCTCGCCGGCTACCCCGACGATCGCGCCGCCCGGGCCGCCGCGGCCGCCCGGCACGGTCGTCCCGCCGAGGAATGCCTGCTCGTCGACGGCGCGGCGGAGGCGTTCTGGCTGCTCGCCCACGTGCTCCGGCCACGGCTGGCCGCCTGCGTGCACCCGTCGTTCACCGAGCCCGAGGTGGCGCTGCGGACCGTCGGCAGCACCGTCGTCCGCGTCCGCCGTGACCCCGCGCGCGACTGGCGGCTGGACCCGTCCGCCGTTCCCGCGGCCGCCGACCTCGTCGTGCTCGGCCGGCCGGACAACCCGACCGGCGTGGTCGACCCGGTCGAGACCGTGGCCGCGCTGACCCGGCCGGGCCGCATCGTCGTCGTCGACGAGGCGTTCGCGGAGTTCCTCGACGACGCCGGCGGCGTGGCCGGGCACCGCGACCTGCCCGGGGTCGTCGCGGTGCGCAGTCTGACCAAGCTGTGGGGGCTGGCGGGCCTGCGGGTCGGCTACGTCACCGGGCCGAGCGACGTGATCCGCACCCTGGGGCACGGCCGGCAGCCGTGGAGCGTCAACCGGCTCGCGCTGACGGCGATCGAGGCGCTCACCGCCCCGGCGGCCGAGGACGAGCGCCGGGGCCGCGCCGCCGCCGTCGCGGAGCTGCGGACCGAGCTGATCGCCGGCCTGCGCGCCGTCGGGAGCCTCGAGGTGTGGGACGCGCACGCCAACTTCGTGCTGGTCCGGTCCGGCCGGCCGGGGCTGCGCGACCGGCTCCTGGCGCACGGCCTGGCCGCCCGCCGCGCCGACACGTTCCCCGGCCTGGACGACCGCGCCGTGCGGATCGCGGTCCGCGACCGGGCCACCCACCAGCGGCTGATCGCCGCTCTGCACATCACCGAGAACGGAGGACCGGCATGACGCGCACGGTGGAGGAGCTGGCCGGAGCGGTCGTCGCGGCCGACGGCGCGGCGTACGAGCGGGCGTTGGAGCGGCACGCCGGGTTGGCCAAGCCGCCGGGCAGTCTCGGCCGGCTGGAGGACCTCGGCGCCCGGCTGGCCGCGATCGCCGGTCGCTGCCCGCCGCCGATCCCGTCGTCGCCGGCCGTCGTCGTGGCCGCGGCCGACCACGGCGTGCATGCGCAGGGCGTGTCGGACTGGCCGCAGGAGGTGACCGCGGCGATGGTCGAGACCGTCGCGGCCGGTGGCGCGGCCGTGAACGCGATCGCCCGGACCGTCGGCGCGCGGGTCGAGGTGGTCGACGTCGGGACGCTGCGGCTCGGTCCGGTGCCCGGTGGCGTCCACGACGAGCGGGTGCGCAGCGGCACCCGCGACCTGGCCGTCGAGCCGGCGATGACGATCGAGGAGTGCCGGGCCGCGATCGGCGCGGGCGCGCGGGTGGCGGCGGAGCTGATCGACGGCGGCGCCGACCTGCTGGTGACCGGCGAGGTCGGCATCGGCAACACGACGGCGTCGGCGGCGCTGATCGCCGCGTTCACCGGCGCCGAGCCGGCCGAAGTGACCGGCAAGGGCGCCAACCTCGACCATGAGCGCACGCCGCACAAGGTCGAGATCGTCCGGACCGCCCTGGCCCGGCACGCCGCAGACACGTCGGTCGAGGCGCGCGGGTCACTGGGGACGCTGGCGTCGCTGGGCGGGCTGGAGCACGCGGCGCTGGTCGGCGTCATGCTGGCCGGCGCGGCCGCGCGGATCCCCGTCATCGTCGACGGCGTCATCACCGGCGCCGCCGCCCTTGCCGCCGTCGCGCTCTGCCCCGACGTCGCCGGCTACCTCATCGCCGGACACACGTCCGCCGAGCCGGGCGGGCGCTCGCTGCCGGACCGGCTGGGGGAACCGGCGCTGCTGGACCTGCGGCTACGGCTCGGCGAGGGCACCGGCGCGCTGCTGGCGGTTCCGCTGGTGCAGGCCGCGGCGCGGGTGCTCACCGACATGGTGACACTCGCCGACGTGACGAAGACCGCCTAGCGAGTTGTCTGGCCGGAGCGTTGCGGCGGATGCTGCGCCGGCACTGGTCGGCGGCCGTCGCGGAGGTGGCCGGAGGGCACGGTGCCGGCTCCGGTTCGCGGTCATGGGCGGAGGTGCCCAGAGAACGCGGCGCCACATGCGCTCGGCGGTTCAGGGGCGGAGGTGCCCGGAGGATGCTGCGCCGGCTCCGCGTTTCGTGGCGGAGAAGCATGCCACGAAACGCTCTTTAGACGCCGGCTCCGCATCCTCCGGGCACCTCCTCGGGCCTGCTCGGGCCGGCTCCGCATCCTCCGCCGCGTCCTCCGAGTGCCTCCGCCGGTCGGCTCGGGGCCGGCTCCGCATCCTCCGGGCACCTCCGCGTCCGCGCGGGAGACCAGCACCGCGCGCTCCGGGCACTTCGGCCGGACGCGCTGGTCTCAACGCCGGCTTCGCGTCCGCCGGGGAACTCAGCGGGGTGCCTGGGGCCGGCTCGGCATCCACCGCCACCGCGGGCTGGGCGCGGCGGGGTTCGTCGGGCGGCTCGCTGGTTAGTTCTGGCTGCCGTCGAGGGTGCCCTGGCTGCTGTTGCCGGCCGGCGACGCGGGGGCCGACTTCTTCGCCGGCGCCTTCTTCGCGGTCTTCTTGGCCGGCGCGCTCTTCTTCGCCGGCGCGGCCTTCTTCGCGGGCTTGTCGGCGGCGCCGTCGGACTCCGGAGACGCCTTCTCCGCCGCGGGCGGCGTGGCCTCCTTCGCGGCGTCGGGCGCCGGCGCCCACGGACCCGTCGACGGGTCGTAGGTGGTCCACTGGTCGGACTGCCCGCGGCGGCGGACCACGGCGGCCAGCGCCGCGCCGCCCGCGGCGAACCCGCCCAGCACGGCGACGAACCGGCGGCGGCGCTTGCGCTTGCGCGCCTTCTCGGTCTTCTCCGCGAGTGCCGCGGTGCGCTCGGACAGGTCGTGCGCGCGCTCGGAGAACTTGTCCGCCGCGACGGCCAGCGAGTCGGCGACCCGAGGCACGACGTCGTGCAGCAGCGTCTCCTTCGCCTGGGTCGCGGCCGGGCCGACCTTCTCGCGCGCCGCGTTGACCCTCGGGCCCACCTTGTCCACCGCCGACTCGACCATCGGCGTCAGCCGCTCCCGGGCCGAGTCGACCACCGGTGTCGCGGCTTCGCGGGCGCGCCGACCGGCCTCGCGGGCGGCCTGGCGGGCCTGTTCCGCAGCCTCTTGCGTGCGCACCTTGGTGTCCTCGGTGCCTTTTCGCCGGCTGAATAGCCTGCTCACGTTGGGCCTCCCTTGTCCGATCGCGTACAGGGCCCGTGTATCTGGAGTCCCCCGTCGATCATGCCTTACCAACGACCGTATGCCGACATACGCCACGGCGTGCGAGGATGGAACAAAATCGAGGACTCCGAACAGCGAGGACATACCCGTGGCCGACGAGCTTCATGCCACCCTGCACACCAACCGCGGCGACATCACCGTGGCCCTGCTGCCGAACCACGCGCCGAAGACGGTGCGCAACTTCGTCGAGCTCGCCAAGGGCGAGCGCGAGTGGGTGAACCCCGAGACCGGCGAGAAGACCAGCGACAAGCTGTACGACGGCACCGTCTTCCACCGCGTCATCTCCGGGTTCATGATCCAGGGCGGCGACCCGCTGGGCAACGGCCGCGGCGGACCCGGCTACGACTTCGCCGACGAGTTCCACCCGGAGCTGGCGTTCAACAAGCCGTACCTGCTGGCCATGGCCAACGCCGGCCCGAACACCAACGGCTCGCAGTTCTTCATCACCGTCGGCCAGACGCCGCACCTGAACCGCCGTCACACGATCTTCGGCGAGGTGGCCGACCAGGCCAGCCGCGACGTCGTCGACGCCATCGCCGCCACGCCCACCGACCGTACCGACCGGCCGCTGGAGCCGGTCGTCATCGAGTCGGTCACCGTCACCGGCGGCTGAGACCCGAGAGAACCGGCGTTCCCATGACCGGAAGTGCCGGCGGCCCGGCCGGACCGCCCGCCAGTGGCGGTTCGGCCGCCCCGCCGACCTGCTATCGTCACCCCGACCGCGAGACCTACATCCGCTGCTCGCGGTGTGAGCGGCCGATCTGCCCCGAGTGCATGATCGCCGCGCCGGTCGGCTACCAGTGCCCGGAGTGCGTCGCCGAGGGACGCAAGGGCGTGCGTCAGGCCCGCACCGCACTCGGCGGGCAGCGCCGCGACGCCGGCGCCACCGCCATCACGCTCACGCTGATCGGCATCAACGTCGTCATCTGGGTCGCGGGTCTGGTCATCGGCACCCGGGGCGACTCGTTCCTCGCGGCCTACGCCCGAGCCACCGGCACCAACGAGGTGGCCGCCCGGCTGGGCCTCGTCCTCGGCGACCCGAACGACGCGTTCCGGTTCGGCATCGTCGACGGCGAGTGGTACCGGCTGATCACGGCGACGTTCATGCACGTGAGCGTCCTGCACATCGCGCTGAACATGCTGGCGCTGTACATGCTCGGCACTCAGTTGGAACCGCTGCTCGGCCGGGCCCGCTTCACGACGCTGTACCTGCTGTCCGCCCTCGGCGGCTCGGCGGCGTCGCTGCTCATGGTCTCGGACTCGTACAACATCTCGATCGGGGCGTCGGGCGCGGTCTACGGCCTGTTCGGCGCGCTCTTCGTGGTCGCCCGCCGGCTCGGCGGCGACACCCGCAGCATCCTCGTGGTGCTGGCGCTCAACCTGGCGTTCAGCTTCACCATCTCGGGCATCGACTGGCGGGCCCACCTGGGCGGCCTGGCCATCGGCGCGGCACTGGCCGCGGTGTACGCCTACGCGCCCCGCGAGAACCGGGCCATCTGGTCGCTGATCGGCTCACTCAGCGCCGCCGTGGTGGTCATGACCGTGATCACGATCGCCGTCATCTAGCTCACGCACGAACGACCTCGGCCCCGTTCCGGCACGCTGCCGGAACGGGGCCGTCGTCAGTTATCCACAGGAGTTATCCCCACTGGGGAAAATTACACGCGTGTAATCACAGGTGTGCAATAACCTGTGGACAACCGCGTCCCCGCAGGTCAGTGCGGATGCGCCGTCACTTCCACTTGGTGGCGGTCATGAACCCGCCGGTGATCAGGCCCATGCCGATCAACAGGTTCCAGCCGCCGAGGTCCTGGACGATCGGGATGTCGTCGCCGACGAGGTAATAGACCACGATCCACACCAGGCCGACGAGCAGCAAGGTGATCATTGTGGGGACGACCCAGCGACCGGAGACCGTCGGGTCCTTGAGCTCGCTCCGCTCCGGCGGGGTGTAGTCGTCGTCCTTGCGACGGCTGCGAGACTTGGGCACGGTCGGTTCCTCTCGGTCTTGGCTGGTTGCGGTGATGCTCGGCTAGCGTAGTCGTCAGCAGGCGTGACGCCCACATCGCGGCGTGCACTCCGATCGTCCCACTTGGAGGTGGACACCATCAGCCGGCCGTCCGACAACACCCGGGTCTGGCGATTCCTCGCCCCCGTCGTGCTCGCAGGCTGCGGTGTCCTGCTCGTCACCAGCGCCAAGGCCGCCGACGGCGACGACCTGCGCGGCAGCGACGTCGTCGCGCTGTCCGACCTGGTCCGTACCGAGGAACGACGGGTCCAGGAACTGCAGTCGCGCATCGACGACCTCTCCTCCGACGTCGAGGACCTCACCGCCGGGCAGGGCAACAGCGAGGCCGCCGAGGTCGACCGGCACACCGAGGAGCTGCTGCCGGCCGCCGGGCTCACCGCGGTCGAGGGGCCGGGCCTGACGGTGACGCTCGACGACGCACCGGAGGCGGACGACCTGAGCGAGGACTCCGAGGTCAACATCGAGGACCGCCTCGTCCACCAGCAGGACCTCGAGGGCGTCATCAACGCGCTGTGGGCCGGCGGCGCCGAGGCCGTCACCGTCATGGACCAGCGCATCGTCTGGACCAGCACGGTCCAGTGCGAGGGCCCGGTGCTGCTGCTCAACGGCCGCACCTTCTACCCGCCGTACACCATCAGCGCGATCGGCGACGCCGACGCCATGCGCGACGCGCTCGACGCGGAGCCGAAGGTGCGCGAGTACCGCGCCTGGGCCGATCGGGTCGGGCTGACCTACCGGGTCGTCGAAGACGAGGAGCTACAGATGGATGCCTTCACCGGCAGCGTTCAGGGAGGCCAGTCGTCGTGAGCCGGCGCATCCTCGTGGTCGACAACTACGACAGCTTCGTCTTCAACCTCGTCCAGTACCTCGCCCAGCTCGGCGCCGAGTGCGACGTGCGGCGCAACGACGAGATCGGCTCGGCCGACGGGTACGACGGCGTGCTGCTGTCGCCCGGTCCCGGCACGCCGGAGAAGGCCGGCGGCTGCATCGACCTCATCCACACGCTGGCCGGGCGCACCCCGATCTTCGGCGTGTGCCTCGGGCTGCAGGCGATCGGCGTCGCGTACGGCGCCACCGTCGGGCGGGCGCCGGAGCTGCTGCACGGCAAGACCAGCCGGGTGCACCACGACGGCGCCGGCGTGCTGGCCGGTCTGCCCGACCCGTTCACGGCCACCCGCTACCACTCGCTGGCGGTCGAGCCGGACACCGTGCCGGCCGAGCTGGCGGTCACGGCCCGGACCGCGGGCGGCGTCGTGATGGCGATGCGGCACCGGTCGCTGGCGGTCGAGGGGGTCCAGTTCCACCCGGAGTCGGTGCTCACCGAGGGCGGCCACCGGATGCTGGCCAACTGGCTCGCCGTCTGCGGCGACGACGGCGCGGTCGCACGGTCCGCCGGGCTCGCCCCGGTCGTCGCGCACGGCCCGGCCGCCGACCTCCCTGCCTGAGGCGCCGCCGGAACGGAGCGAGCCGCGCGGCCCGGGATGTCCCGTGGACCGCGCGGCTCGTCGACGATCGTGGCTGCGCCGGCTCCTAGTTGCCGAGCACGCCGCCTTCCTCGGCGCCGGCCTCGCCTCCGGCCTCGCCCCCGGTTTCGGTCCCGGTCTCCGTCCCCGTCTCGGTGCCGGTTTCCGTCCCTGTCTCGGTGCCGGTCTCGGTGCCGGGTGACTCGGTCTCCGTCGGGTCGTCGGTCGGCGTCTCGGTCGTCGGGTCCTCGGTCGGCTCTTCCGGCGCCTGCGCGACGTAGATGATCACGGTCGCGCCCTCTTCGAGCTCGGCGCCCTCGTCCGGGTCCTGGTCGTACACCAGGCCGTCCGGCTGGTCGGCGGTCTCCTCGACCACGACCCGCGGCACCAGGCCGATCTGCTCCAGCCGGGCCTCCGCCTCGGCCTGGGTGGCGCCGACGAGGTTGGGCACCGGCACCAGCTCGGTGCCGCTGGAGTAGACGATGTTCACCGTCGTTCCCGGCGCGACCGGGGTGTTGCCCTCGGGATCGGTGCTGATCACCTCACCCTCCGGCCGGTCGCTGTTCGCCGCCGTCCGGTTGCCTGGCGAGAGGCCCGCGGCCTCGATGGCGGCCTCGGCCTCCTCGAGTGGCCGGCCGACCACCGACGGCACCGGGACCATGTCGGGTGCCGCGCCGATGGTGAGCGTCACCGTCGAGCCCTCGTCCAACTGGGTCGAGGGCACCGGGTCCTGACGGACCACAGTGCCGATCTGGGCTTCGTCCTCGACCGGCTCGGTCTCGATCGCTGCCTCGAGATTCTCGCTGGTCAGCCGGGTCTGCGCCTCTTGCTGCGTCATTCCGACGAGGTTCGGCACGGTCGCCTGCGCCGTGCCGCCGGAGTTGAAGACGAGGTAGCCGATCAGCCCGGCGATGGCCAGGATCGCCAGCGCGCCGAGCACGACGGCCCACCAGCTGAAGCCCTTGCGCTCCTCCTCCTCGTCCTCGTACTCGTCGGGGTACGGGGTGTCGTCGTCGAGCGGCAGTGCGCCGGCGGCGACGGTGGCGGGAGCGGCGTTCGCGATCAGCTGGGTCGCGGCTGAGGTGTCCGCGGCCGCCGCCACCGGCAGGCCGGCGGCGGCCCGCTCCAGGTCGGTGCGCATCTCGTAGGCGCTCTGGTAGCGGTGCAGCCGGTCCTTGGCCAGCGACTTCATCACGATCGCGTCGAGCTCGGGCGTGATGTTCGGGTCCAGCGCCGACGGCGGCGTGGCCTGCTCGCGCACGTGCGACACCGCCACCGACACCAGCGACTCGCCGATGAACGGCGGCCGGCCGGTGAGCAGCTCGTACAGCACGCAGCCGCTGGCGTAGAGGTCGCTGCGGGCGTCGGCCTGCTCGCCGCGGGCCTGCTCGGGCGAGATGTACTGCGCGGTCCCGACGACGGCGGCGGTCTGGGTGAGCGCCATGCCGGTGTCGGCCAGCGACCGGGCGATGCCGAAGTCGGTGACCTTCACCTCGCCGCCGCTGGTGATCATGATGTTGCCGGGCTTGATGTCGCGGTGGACGATGCCGGCCCGGTGGCTGTACTCCAGCGCGTCCAGCGTGGCGACGAGAATCTCGATCGACCGCTCGGGCGTGAACCGCTGCTGCTCCTGCAGCATCTCGCGCAGCGTCTGGCCCTCGACGTACTCCATGACGATGTACGGGAGGCGGTGGCCGTCGACGTAGTCCTCGCCGGTGTCGTACACGGCGACGATGTTGCGGTGGTTGAGCGACGCGGCCGACTGCGCCTCGCGGCGGAACCGGGCCTGGAACGTGGCGTCGCTGGCGTGGTCGACCCGCAGCATCTTCAGAGCGACGATGCGGCCCAGCCTGGAGTCGCGGCCGCGGCGAACCTCGGCCATGCCACCACGGCCGATCACCTCGCCCAGCTCGTAGCGATCTCCTAGGAGTCGCAACTCGTTCATTGTGCGGCCCTTTCTCGACTCAACCCCGCGCAGGCTACCCGTATCAGGGTGCCCGGCGCTGCATCTGCCCGAACAGTGGAGATGGTCACGACCCCAGCACCGCCTCCATGACCTCCCGCGCGATGGGCGCCGCGAGCCGGCCGCCGCCGATGTCGTCGCGCGCCGTGTCGGGCGCCTCCTCGATGACGACGGCGACCGCGACGCGCGGCTCGTCGGCCGGCGCGAACGACGTGAACCACGCGTACGGCGGGTCCTCCTCGCGGCCGGTCTGCGCGGTGCCGGTCTTGCCGGCGACCTGGATGCCGTCGATCTGGGCGTTCTCGCCCGTGCCGTTCTCGACGACGTCGACCATCATCTGCGTCAGCTCCTCGGCGGTCTCCGGCGAGACGGCGCGGGTGCGCTCCTCCGGCTCGGTCCGCTCGATCGGGCTGACCAGGTCCGGACCGCTGACCTCGCGGACCAGGTACGGCTCCATCAGCACGCCGTCGTTGGCGATGGCCGCGGACACCATGGCCATCTGCAGCGGCGTCGCGGCGACCTCGAACTGCCCGATCGCCGTGTACGCGAGCAGCGCCTCGTCCAGTTCGGCCGGGAACACGCTGGTCGCGGCGTTCATGTCGTCGTTGGTCAGCGGCTGGGTGCCGAAGCCGAACCGCTCGGCCTGCTCGCGCAGCACCTCGTCGCCGATCTCGTTGCCGACGTAGGCGAACGCGGTGTTGCACGAGACCCGCAGTGCCTCGGTCAAGGTCGGGGTGCCGTCGCCGCAGGCCTGGCCGTTCTGGTTCGGCAGCGGGCGGGTCGACAGCGGCACGTCGTACTCGGCCGGACCCGGCACCTCGGTGTCCGGCTCGAACTGGCCGGACTCCAACGCCGCGGCGGCCGTGACCAGCTTGAACACCGATCCCGGTGGCAGCCGCTGTGCGATCGCGCGGTTGAGGTCGGGCTCGTTGGCGTCGGCCTGCAGCGCCTCGCGGGTGGCCGTCTGCTCCTCGATCGAGTGGCTGGCCATCGGGTTGGGGTCGTAGGAGGGTGTGCTCACCATGGCCAGGATCGCGCCGGTCTCGACGTCGATCGCGACGACGGCGCCCTTGAAGCCCTCATCGGTGAGACCGTCCCACGCGGCCTGCTGGGCGGCCGGGTCGATGGTCAGGCGGACGGCGCCACCGCGCGGCTCCTCGCCGGTGACGAGGTCGATCAGCCGGCGGACGAACAGCCGGTCGTCGTCGCCGGACAGGATGTCGTTCTGCGCCCGCTCCAGCGCCGTCCGGCCGTAGTTGTAGGAGTAGTAGCCGGTCAGCGGCGCGTAGATGGGCCCCAGCGGATACTGGCGGAGGAACTGGTACTCGTCGTCCACCGGCACGGACTGCGCGATCGGGGTGTCGTCGGCGAGCAGGATCGGGCCACGCTCGCGCGAGTACTCGTCGAGCAGCACCCGGCGGTTCTCCGAGCGCGCATTGAGGTCGTCGGCCCAGAACGCCTGCACGTACGTCGCGTTGATCAGCAGGGCGACGCAGAGCAGCAGGCAGCCGGCCGAGATGCGCCGGATCGGGGAGTTCATCGGATCCTCACCACCTGGGTGACGGCGGTGTCGTTCGTCGAGGAGGCCGTCGACGCCGACGGCGGAGCGGGCCGGCGCGCGGCGTCGGACAGCCGGATCAGCAATGCGACCAGCACCCAGTTCATCACCAGTGAGGAGCCACCCAACGACAGGAACGGCGTGGTCAGGCCGGTCAGCGGGATCAGCCTGGTGACGCCGCCGAGCACGATGAACACCTGCAGGAAGAACCCGGCGGCCAGGCCCGCGGCCAGCAGCTTGCCGAACGGGTCGCGCAGCAGCAGCCCGGAGCGCAGGCCACGCGAGGCGAGCAGCGCGTACAGCAGGATGATCGCGATCAGCCCGGTCAGCCCGAGCTCCTCACCCAGCGCCGAGCCGATGAAGTCGCTCTCCGCGATCGGCGTCAGCTCCGGACGGCCCTGGCCCAGCCCGGTGCCCAGCAGGCCGCCGTAGGCCAGCCCGTACAGCGACTGCGCCACCTGACCCTGCGGGTCGATGAACGGGTCCATCCAGAAGTCGATCCGCTCGGCGACGTGCGAGACGACGGCGTTCGCGGCGAACCCGCCGGCCAGGATCAGCAGCAGGCCGAGGATGATCCACGAGATCCGCTCGGTGGCGACGTAGATCATCAGCACGAAGATGCCGAACAGCAGCACCGACGGGCCGAGGTCGTTCTGCACCACCAGGATGCCCAGGGCGCCGAGCCAGACCAGCAGGATCGGGCCGAGGTCGCGGGCCCGCGGCAGGTCGACGCCGAGGAAGCGGCGTCCGGCCAGCGCGAGCGCGTCGCGGGTCTGCACCAGGTAGGCGGCGAACGCGATGATCAGGATGATCTTCGCGGCCTCGCCCGGCTGGAACGTCATCGGTCCGACGTTGATCCAGATGCGGGCACCGCGGATCGAGTGGCCGATGACCGGCAGCAGCGGCAGCACGAGCAGCAGCAGGCCGGCCAGCCCGGCGAGGTAGGGCAGCCGCGACAGCACCCGGTGGTCGCGGACGAAGATCAGCACGCCGACGAACAGCGCGACACCGACCGCCATCCAGGTGAGCTGGGTGTTCGCGCGGGTCGTCCCGTCGGCGATGTCCAGCCGGTGGATCATCGCCAGGCCCAGTCCGCAGAGCGTGACGACGATCGGCAGGATGACGGGGTCGGCGTACGGCGCCCGGATCCGGATGACGACGTGCGCGACGGCCGTCGCGACCGACAGCGCGCCCAGGTAGGCCAGGGCGTTCGGCGGCACCCGGCCGAGCGCGCCGAGGTCGACGCTCACGTAGGCGAACGTCGCGATGCCGATGGCGAAGATCAGCAGGACGAGCTCGGTGCCGCGGCCGCGGCGTGGGGTGACGGCCTCGGGCGGCGTTGGCTCGGTCCGGGCTCGGGCGCGGTCCAGACTCATGACGCCCCCGCACAGAGCAGGCCGGGGAAGCCGACCTCGCCGCCGAGCCAGCCGTCCTCGCCGGGCTCGGCCGGCGGGGTGGTCGTGTCGCTGCGCGGCGCGGCGGTGCCGGCCGGAGGTGTGGCCGACGGGGTCGGCGTCGGCGTCGGCGTGGGGGTGGGCGTGACCGTGGGCGCCGGCGTCTCGCCGCCGGGCAGCCGCTCGTGCGCCCGGCACGCCTCCAGCCGCAGCCGGTCGACCACCGTGTCGGCGTCGTCGAGGTCGTCGGCGGTGATGGTGTCGGCGACCTGCTGACGGTAGATGTCAGGCAGCGCGTCGACCGGCAGCCCGCCGGGGATCTCGTGCAGCTCCGACAGCCGGATCGGCCCGATCTCCTGGCTGACGCCCTGGTAGATGGCCACCTGGCCGTTGCTGTCGCCGACGTAGTACTGGTTGCGGACCCAGTTGCTGGCGAGGTCGAGCCCGATCCACGCGATCGCGCCGACCGCGGCCACGATGACGACGGTGCGCAGCCAGCGGCGGCGCCGCGGCGGCTGCGGCGCGTACCGCATCGCCTCGAGGTCCTCGTCGGTCGGCTTGTGCTCCTCGGCGCCGACGAGGGCGCGTAACGCGGCGCCCGGGCGGCGGCGGTGCGGCCGCTCCGGCGGAGCGGGCTCGTTGCTGGCGACACCGCCGACGAGGAACGCCTCGGCGGTGTCGTCGGGCTGCCGCGGCGTGTCGGTCTCGACGATGTCGGCCAGCACCAGCGTGACGTTGTCGGGGGCGCCGCCGGCCAGCGCCAGCCGGATCAGCTCGTCCGCGGCGTCGTCCAGGCTGGAGACGGCGCCGAGGGTGTCCTCCAGCGTCGCGTCGGACACGACGCCGGTGAGGCCGTCGCTGCACACCAGCAGGCGGTCGCCGGGGTGGACCTCGAGCAGCTGCAGGTCGGGGTCGACGTCGCCCTGACCCTGCAGCGCCTTGAGGATCAGCGAGCGGGCCGGGTGGACGCCGGCCTCCTCGAGCGTGATGCGGCCCTCGTCCACCAGCGACTGGACGAACGTGTGGTCGTGGGTGAGCTGCCGGATCACGCCGTCGCGCAGCAGGTAGGCGCGGGAGTCGCCGATGTGCCCGAGGCCGAGCGCGGAGCCGGTCCACAGCAGCGCCGTGACCGTCGTGCCCATGCCCTCGCGGCTGGAGTCGTCGACGATGAGCTGACGGATGCGCTTGTTCGCCGACTCGATCGCGCCGGCCAGCGTCAGCAGCGGGTCGCCGTCGCCGGGGTCGCGCTCGGTCAGCACCAGCTCGTCGATGGCCGCCTGGCTGGCGACCTCGCCGGCCGCGTGGCCGCCCATGCCGTCCGCGACGGCCAGGAGATACGGGCCGGCGTAGCCGGAGTCCTCGTTGCCCTCCCGGACCAGGCCGACGTCGGAGCGCGCGACGTAGCGCAGCGTCAACGGCATCGAGGCCTACTTCCGCAGCTCGACGACGGTTTTGCCGAGCCGGAAGCGGCTGCGGGCGGTGACCGGTGTGCTGCGCGTGAGCCGCTGGTTGCCGACGTAGGTGCCGTTGGTGGACCCGAGGTCCTCGACGAACCACTGGCTCTCGTGGAACCGCAGCCGGGCGTGCTGCGTCGACACGTACTCGTCGGCCAGCGGCACTGTGCACTCCGCACCCCGGCCGAACGTGACCGGCGTGCCGTCCAGCGCCACCGACTTGCCGGTGTCGGGTCCCTCGACGATGAACGCCCTGGTCGGGGTGCCCTTGGCGCCGCGCGGCTGGCGGTTCTGCCGGGCCGCCTCGCGCGCCTCGCGCTGCGGCTTCGGCTGCTTGGGCGGCCGGACGCCGAACAGGTCGGCCCGCATGGCCGACGTCACGGAGAGGATCAGCAGCCACAGCACGGCGAGGAAGCCGAGCTTGATGACCGTGAGCGTCAGCTCCGACACGTGCTCACCTCCCGGGGCTGCGCCGACGGACGTCGATCACGGTGGAACCGATCACGACGCGCGACCCGTCGGTCAGGGGCGCCTGGCCCACGCGGGCGCCGTCGACCACTGTCCCGTTGGTGGACCCGAGGTCGACGGCGACCAGCTGGGACTGCGTCCCCTGCTGGTAGACGCGGATCTCCAGATGCCGGCGTGAGACGCCGGGATCGTCGATGCGAAGGTCGCACTCGCTGCCGCGGCCCAGCACGACGCCGGGCGGCAGCACCGGGTGCTGGGTGCCGTTGATGATGAGGTACGCGTCGGCCTGCCGCTCGGTGGTGGGCGTCGGCGCGAACGACTGGCCGCGGTCGACGCCGGCCCGGACGGCGCTGCGGATGCGGAAGGCGCCGGTGCCGAGGTCCTCGTGCCGCTCGAACCCGACCCCGACCGGTCCCGTGAAGGCGTAGTGCTGCAGCTCGGCGTGCTCGCGAGCCAGCTCGACCAGCTCGGTGGCCAGCGTGCCGATATAGGCCTGGAGCCGGTCGTAGTCGCCCGGCCCCAGCTCGACGACGAAGTCGTTCGGCACCAGCGAGCGGTCGCGGCTGACGATCTGCGCGTTGTTGTCGAGCTCGCGCTGGATCGCCGCGGCGATCTCGACGGGCTGCACCTCGGAGCGGAACGCCCGGGTGAACGCACCTTGGACCATGCTCTCGAGCCGGCGCTCGAAGCGCTGCAACACCCCCACGGGTACCTCCCTCCACGTCTCGCGCCGGTGCGGGCAAGACCCTGATCGTAACGGCGCGCGACATGGTGGTGCGGTTGCGCCCTGGATCGGGATCGTGCGGAAACGGCCGTCGCAACCTTATGTGACGAAGGACGGCTGGCGGCTGGTTCCGGCGGCTCTCTGTGTGCTTCCCGTCCATGCTGACATCCACAGCCCCCGATCGTGGAATCGACCACCCGCCGAGGCGTGTTAACCTTGGTGCCGCAGCACGCGCGGGTGGCGGAATAGGCAGACGCGCACGGTTCAGGTCCGTGTGTCCGAAAGGACGTGGGGGTTCAACTCCCCCCTCGCGCACCACACATCGACGATCCCGGTCAGGTATTCACCTGGCCGGGATCGTTGCGTTTCCGGACATGGGAGGAGCGACGGATGAAGATCGTGGTCATCGGGGCCAGCGGCGTCGTCGGGTCGGCGGTGGCCGCGGAGCTGACCGCACGCGGGCACGAGGTGGTCGCGGCCTCGCGGCGCGGCCCGGTCGTGGTCGACGTCGGCGACCCGGCGACGGTGACGGCGCTGTTCGACGCGGTGCCCGGCGTCGACGCGGTGGTGTGCTGCGCGGCGAACGCGCCGACGGCGGACCTGGTCGAGTCCGGCGATGCGGAGTTCACCGCCGGGCTGCCGGGGAAGCTGCTGGGACAGGTCCGGCTGACCCGGGCGGCGGCGCGCCGGCTGAACGACGGCGGCTCGATCACGCTGACCGGCGGCACGTTCGTCGAGCCGCTGCCGGGCGGGTCGTTCGGAGCGCTGGTCAATGCCGGGCTCGCGGCGTTCGTCCAGGCCGCGGCGCTGGAGCTGCCCCGCGGGCTGCGGCTCAACCTGGTCGCGCCGGGCTGGGTGCGCGAGTCGCTGGCGGCGTTCGGCTGGGATCCCGAGCCCGGCGTGCCGGCGGCCGAGCTGGCCCGGGTCTACGCCGACCTCGTCGAGGGGTCGGCGCAGGGTCAGGTGGTGCCCGTCACGGCGCCGCGATGACCGACGCCGGAAGATAGTCCGACCGCACGGCCGTCGGCAGGGCGTGGTCGTGCCGCAGCGCGGTCCAGGCCAGCGGCCCCAGCGCGAGGAACCCGGCCGGGTCGGCGTCCTGCGGCTCGCCGGGATTCGCCTCGACCTCGGTCCAGTAGCGACGGTGCAGCGTCAGCGCGTTGGTCAGTGCCCGGTCGAACTGCTCCCCGTCGGGCGCCAGGTGCAGCAGGGTCAGCTCGATCTCCGGCGAGACGACGAACAGCGCGTAGTCGCGGGCGGCCGGGTGCGGCTCGGCGCCGGTGCAGCCCTGGAGCGCGGCCAGCAGCAGGTTGTTGCCCGACGCGTCGCCGCGCAGCAGGGCCTGCAGGCCGCGTGCGTGCGCCAGCCCGTACGCGGCGTCCTCCGCCGGCACCGGCTCGCGGGTCGTCCGGTCGACCGGCGCCGCCGCGATCAGCTCCAGCGCGACGGCGTCGCGGGTGGCCAGCGCCGCATGCGCGGCCTGGACCAGGGTCCGCGGCGTCAGCCCGGCGGGTCGCGCGGCCGGCGGCGGCACCGTCACCGCTCCCTGCTCGCCGAGGTCGACGCTCAGTGGGGCGTCCGCGCCGAGCAGCGCACCGGCCGCGCCGAGCGCCCGCGCCGCCGTCCGCAGCGGCGTCGCGACGTCGCCGCCCAGCAGCGCCCGCAGCCCGGCGACGGCCAGCGCCTCGGCGCCCAGCTCGACCAGGTTCCCCGGCCGCTCCGGCAGGCTCGCCGTCAGTGGCGTCAGCTCACCCGTCCGGTCGGCCAGCTGGTCGGAGAGGTCCTGGTGCGACCGTCCGGGGCCGGTGCCGCTCTATGACGTCCACGTGCCGACGGTAGCGGGCCGGTCGTCGACGACGCGGCCCGCGGTCAGCAGCCCGGCCAGCGCGACGATGCCGCCGGCCACGAGGATGCCCGCGAACGTCGCCGGGCCGGGCGACGTCAGGGCGACCGCCGCACCGCTGACCGCGAGCACCGCCGCCGTGCTGAGCGAGCCGGCCAGCTGTGCGGCGCTGACGTTGCGGCCCTGGTTGGTCCGGTCCGACCCGGCCAGGATCAGCAGCGACAGCACCGGTGACGTCAGCCCCATCCCGACGCCGGCCAGTGCCCAGCCGAGCAGCCCGACCACCGGCGGCAGGGCCGGCCAGGCCAGCAGCGTCGTGACGGCGAGCCCGGCGGTCATCGCGGCCAGTCCGGCGCGCAGGACGACCTCCGGCGCGCGGCCGTGGTCACGGCCCTGCAGCCACGAGCCGAACGCCCACATGACCCCGGTGATGGACAGGCTGACGCCGGCCGTCGTCGCCGTGAACCCGTGCACCAGTGTGAGCAGCAACGGCAGCCACGAGCCCACGCCCGCGTACGCGGCCGCGGCGAACGCCCGCTGCGCCACGACGGCGGGCAGGCCGCGCCGCGCCCGGAACGTCCCGGGCGGGAGCAGCCGGACCGCCGCGAGACCGGCCGCGGCGGCGCCCACGACGACGACCGCGACGGCCGGCACGGTGTTGCCGGCCAGCTGCTCCCCGGCCAGCGACAGCCCGAACACCACCGCCGCCGCGAGGACGGCCCACGGCACGACCGCCCGCCGCGCCGCGTCGGTGTGCGGCTCCGCCGGTCCGTCCTCCGACGGCGGCAGCGTCCGCAGCGCCGGGCGGAGCAGCACCCACACCGGCGCCAGCACCGCCAGCGCGCCGAGGAACACCCACCGCCAGCCGATCCACTCGGTGACGAGCCCGGTGAGGAACGGCCCGACGACGGACGGCAGCACCCAGGCCGCCGCGAACAGCGAGAACATCCGCGGCCGCAGCGCCTCCGGCAGCGCCCGCGCGATCAGCACCATGATCCCGACGTCGATCAGCCCTTCGGCGAGACCGCTGAGCAGCCGCCCGGCGATCACCTGCGGCATTCCCGCGGCCGTCCCGACCAGCACCTGCGCGACGGCGAACATCACGGCGCCGGCCCGCAGTGGCGGCACCGGGCCGGACCGGTCGGCCCACAGCCCGGCCAGCGCGAGCGAGACGACGTAGGTCGCGATCGGCGCGGCGGTGGCCAATCCGAAGCTGCTGACGGCGTCGAACTCGCGCACCAGCGTCGGCAGTGCCGTCCCGACCGCCCGGTTCTCCAACGCCCCGAGCGTCACCAGCGCGACCGCGCCGATCGCCAACGGCAGGTACTGACGGCTGAACAGCGAGGACGGCATCGTCCGATGCTGCAACCTCAAGCGGACTCGAGGTCAAACCCGATCAGCCGGCCGAGCGTGCGGACCTCGTGGTCGAACAGCGTCGCGCGGTCCTCGACGACGTTGGCGAACTGGCCGAACAGCTCGAAGCTGAGGAAGCCGAAGAGCCCGGTCCAGGCCACGACGGCGCGCGCGACGACGTCGTCGGGGAGGCCGGGCATCAGTTGCCGGATCTGGTCGGCGTCGGTGGCGAACGTCGGTGGCGCCGGCGGGAAGCCGTCGGGGTGGTTCAGCGCGCCGGCCGCATGCGCGTCGGTCAGAATGCGGCCGTAGACCACGGTGTCGCGGACAGCCGGGCCGACGGTATCGGCCGGTGCGTGGTAGCCCGGCACCGGCGAGCCGTAGATCAGCGCGTACTCGTGCGGATGCGCGAGCGCCCAGTCGCGGACGGCGTGGCAGACGGCGCGCCAGCGGCCGGCGTGGTCGTCCTGCTCGCACGCGGCGTCGGCCCGCTCGACCGCCTCGCCGACGGCGTTGTAGGCGTCGATGATCAGCGCGGTCAGCAGGTCGTCGCGGCTGGGGAAGTACCGGTAGATCGCCGACGAGACCATGCCCAGCTCGCGGGCGATCGCGCGCAGGTTGAGCCCGCCGGCGCCCTCGGTGCCCAGCTGTCGCCGGGCGATCTCGGCGATCTCCCTGGTCAGCTCGGCGCGGGCGCGCTCCCGTGCGGTCCGTCCGGCGTTCATGCCGAGACTCTATCAGAGCGGCGCACCAAATCGAGAGCACTGCTCTTGACTTCGTCGACCCAAAGAGAGAGCATTGCTCTCGAAATGGAGCACTGGACACAGAGGAGCGGATCATGAGCAAGCACGTCATCGTCGGAGCGGGGCAGATCGGCCGGTTGCTGGCCGAGCGCCTGCTGGCCGGCGGACACGAGGTCGTCGTGGTCAGCCGGTCCGGCTCCGGCCCGGACGGCGTGACGAAGGTCGCCGCGAGCGCCGCGGACCAGGCCCGCCTGGCCGAGGTCACGAAGGGCGCCGACGTCCTCTACAACTGCGCGAACCCGCAGTACCACCGCTGGACGCAGGACTGGCCGCCGCTGGCCGCTGCGATGCTCGGCGCCGCGGAGTCGACCGGCGCCGTGCTGACGATCCTGGGCAACCTCTACCCGTACGGCGCGGTCGACGGGCCGATGACCGAGGACCTGCCGCTCACCGGTGGCGGGGTGAAGGGCCAGGTCCGGGCCCGGATGTGGGCCGACGCGCTGGCGGCGCACGAGGCGGGGCGGGTCCGCGTCACCGAGCTGCGCGCGTCGGACTACTACGGGCCGGGCGTGCGCGACCAGGGCCACGTCGGCGACCGTTTCTTCCCGCCGATCCTGGCCGGGAAGCCGGCCACGTACCTGCACGATCCCGGCGTGGCCCGCAGCTGGACGTACGTCCACGACGTGGCGGCCGCGCTGGCCACCGCCGGCAGCGACGAGCGCGCGTACGGCCGGGCCTGGCACGTCCCGACGGCGCCGCCGGTCAGCGCCCGCGAGCTCGCGGATCACGCCGCCGCGCTCGCCGGCACGGCGCCGGCCCGGATCCGGCGGCTGCCGTACTGGGCGCAGGACGCGATGGGGCTGGCCGTCCCGATCATGCGCGAGCTGAAGGAGACCCGCTACCAGTTCGACCGCCCGTTCGTCCTGGACTCGTCCGACTTCCAGGCGACGTTCGGCCAGCGGCCCACGCCGCTGGCCGAGGGGATGGCGGCGACGGTCAGCTGGTGGCAGGCGGCCCGCTGACGGCCGGCAGCTTGCGGTAGGGCAGTCCGCGCAGCAGCAGCGCCAGCTGTGCGGCCGACTCCAGCTCCTCGGCGAGGTCCGCGGCCACGTCGACGGCGCCGGCGGCGACCACGCTGCCGTGGTTGGCCAGCAGCGCCGCATGGTGGTCGGCCAGCGCGGCGGCGACGTTCTCGGCCAGCGCCGCACTGCCCGGCGGGGCGTACGGGACCAGCGGCAGCGGGCCGAGCCGCGTCACCTGGTACGGCGTCAGCGTCGGCAGCGGCTCGTCAAGGCAGGCCACGGCGACGGCATGGACGGAGTGCAGGTGCACGATCGCCCGCGCCTCTGGCCGCACGTGGTAGGCGGCGAGGTGCAGCGGGAACTCCTTCGAAGGCTTCGCCTCCGACAGCGGCTCGCCGGTGAGCGACAGCACCGCCAGGTCGGCCGCCGTCACCCGGCTCAGCGCGCCGCCGGTCGGCGTGACGTAGACCTGCGCGCCCACCCGGACGCTGACGTTGCCCGACCCGCCCGGCGACAGTCCCAGCGCCGCCAGCCGATGGCACGCGGCCACCAGCGACTCGACCTCGGCCACGGTCACGGACCCACCTCCCAGGCGGTGGTGAACAGGTCGGGCGGTCCGAAGTTGCCCGACTTCAGCAGCAGCGCCAGTGGCCGCGGCCCGGTGCTGATGGTCCACGGCACGCCGGGAGCGACCTGGTCGCCGACGCGGACCTGGCGGACGCCGAGCGCCCTGGTCACCGCCCCGGACGTCTCCCCGCCGGCGACGATCAACCGCCGCACGCCGGCCTCGGCCACCGCCCGCGCGACGGCGCCGAGCGCGTCCTCGGCCAGCGCGGCGGCCCGGTCGCGGCCGTGCCGGTCCTGGACCGCGCGCAGCTCGTCGGGCGCGAGTGAGGTGGTGACGAGGACCGGCCGGTCCGGGTCCTCGGCCAGTGCCGCGAGCGTCGCCTCGACGGCGGCCGCGACGCCCCGAGCGGCGTCCGCGGCGAGGTCGTCGACGGCGAGTCGGACGACCGGGCCCGAGAACGTGGCGATCTGCTCCCTGGTCCGCGCTGAGCAGCTGCCCGCCAGCACCACGCGGCCGCCGCCCGCCGGCAGGACCGGGAGCCCGGCCGCCGGTCCGGTCGACGTGGCGTCGAGTGTCGGTGCCCGCCCGTAGGGTGGGGTCCCACCCGAACCGGGCGGGACCTGCCCACGTGCGGCGCCGGATCCGGTGTCCGGACCACTCGCCGACTCGGCTGGTAGTGCCGCGGCCGCGCCGGCAGCAGGGCGAGTGGCAGCAGGGCTATTGGTGACAGGCGGCGGCGTGGTCGCATCGGCCACCGCGCCACCCGAACCCGCGGCCCAGTGGCGGGCCAGGGCGGCGGCCAGCCCGGACGCGCCGCCGAGGAGGTCGTCGCCGGCGGCGAGGGCGGCGGCGTGGCGGTCGAGGTCGGCGTCGATGAGTGCGTCGAGTAGCAGGTGATCCGCGGTCTCGCCCGAGGGCACTCCGGCGGCCGGCCAGCGCACCAGCCCGACCGTGCGCTCCGTCTGCGCCGACAGCAGCCGCACCAGGTCGGAGTCGGTCATCGGGGTGAGCGGGTGGTCGCGCAGCGGCGACTCCGACAGCAGCCGCCCGTCGACGAACAGGTGGCCCTGGTAGACGGTCCTGCCGACGGCGGGCGTCGCGGGCGTGCCGACGGAGCGGCCGCCCACGAGCGCTGCCAGCGCGTCGGCGACCGGGCCGATGTTTCCCGCCGCCGTCGAGTCGAACGTCGAGCAGTACTTCTGGTACAGCCGGTGCGCGCCGTGCGCCAGCAGCCACCGTCCGGCGAGAACGGACTCCGCGACGGCGTCCTCCACCGGCGCCGTCCGGGACCGCAGTGCCACGACGACGCAGGCGGCGCCGCCGGCGGGGACGTCCGACGGCGACGGCGGGCCGAGCAGCACCGACGTCGGCAGCCCGGCCGCCGTCACGACCCCGGCCAGGTCGCAGGCGCCGGTCACGTCGTCGGCGACGACGCCGAGGAGCATTCCGCTCATCCGCCCGCCACGTCCACGTGCAGACCGGCCGCCGTCAGCGCCCGCACGGCGGCATCGTCCGCAGACGAGTCCGTGACCAGCGTCGACACCGCGTCGAGGGGCGCGAACCGGATCGGCGCCCGTGCCGCCAGCTTGGACCCGTCCGCCGCGACCACGACCGAACGCGACGCCGCCGCGAGGGCCCGCTTCGTCTCCGCGTCGTAGGGGTCGGCGCAGAACACGCCGGACGGCCCGACCGCCGTCGCCGACAGGACGGCGAGGTCGACGGCGATGTCCTCCAGCGCGCGACCCACCGCCGGTCCGCCGAACGACCGCGTCGCCGGGTTGAACACGCCGCCGAGCCCGATCAGCCGCAGATCCGGCCGCGCCGCGCACGCCGTCAGCACCGGCACCGAGTGCGTGACGACGGTGAGCCCGGCCGGCAGCAGCTCGGCCAGCCGCGCGACCGTCGTCCCGGAGTCCAGCGCGACCGTCGCATCGGGAGGCAGCAGCGCCGCCACCGCCCGCGCCACCGCCGCCTTCTGCGCGGCGGAACGGTCGGTGCGCAGCTCGAACGGGACGCCGTCGCCGTCGGGCAGCCGCGCGCCGCCGGTCACGCGCACCGCCAGCCCGTCCAGCTCGAGCTGGCCCAGGTCGCGCCGGATGGTCATCTCGGAGACGTCGAGATCGGCCGCGGCGTGGGTCGCGGACAGGTAGCCGGCCGCGCGCAGCCGCCGCAGCAGCTCGTCCCGCCGGCGCGGCGCGTCGGTGTAGCGCACGGGTTCAGCCAACCGCCCCGTCACCGAGAATGTCAAGAATCAAACATTCCTTGCGCAATGTGTGTGACTTCGAACAAACTCGAGTCATGAGCGAACCCACCCTCGACGCGCTGGCCCGTCCCGGCGGCGGCCTCGCGATGGTCGCCATGGACCAGCGCGAGAGCCTGCGCACGATGTTCGACGCCGCCGGCGCGGGCCGCCCGCCGGACGACGTGCTGACGGAGTTCAAGCTGGCGGTCGCGCGCGAACTCGGCCCGCTGGCCTCGGGTTTCCTGATCGACCGGCACTACGGCTTCGACGAGCTGCGGCGCGAGCGGCTGCTGCCGGACGGCTGCGGCCTGATCCTCGCCGTCGACGCGCTGACGCAGGAGGACGGCGGGCCGGTCGAGGAGACCGCGCTCGACCCGGCCTTCACCGCGAACAGCGACCTGGACGGCGTCGCCGCGGTGAAGCTGCTGATCATCTGGCGCCGGGACGAGCTGCGCGAACGCCGGGTCGAGCTGGCGCGGGAGTTCATCGCACGCGCAAGGGATCGCGGCGTGCTGTCCGTGCTCGAACCCGTGGTCCGCGCCACGCCGGCCGAACTGGAGAACGGCGCCTGGGACCTGAACGCCGCCATCGTCGAGGCCGCCCGCGAGCTGTCCGTCCTCGGCCCCAGCCTGTACAAGGCGCAGGTGCCGGGCGCGGGCGAGCCGGCCGGACTGGCCGAGGCCTGCCAGGAGCTGGACGCCGCCGTCACCGGACCCTGGGTCGTCCTCTCGCAGGGCGTCCCGCAGGACCGCTTCCCGGCCGCCGTCGAGGCCGCCTGCCGCGCCGGCGCTTCCGGCTTCCTGGCCGGCCGGGCGCTCTGGAGCGACGTGGTCGGTGGCCCGCTGACGGAGCTGGCGGCGCGGTCGGCGCCCCGGCTGCGGCGGCTCACCGAGGTCGTCGACGAGCAGGCGACACCGTGGTGGGAGAAGAAGTGACCAGGCTCGGACTCGTCCACACGGTCCCCGCGCTGGCGGCGACGTTCCAGGACCTCGTGACGGCGGCGGTCCCGGCGGATGTCGAGCTGATCCACGTCGTCGACCCGTGGCTGCTGCGGACGGCGATGGCCGGCGACATCACGCCGGAACTGGTCGACCGGCTGGCGGCACACGTCGCCCACCTGCACGGACGTGGCGTGGCCGGCGTGCTGGTGACCTGCTCGACGCTCGGTGAGGCGACCGAGCAGGTGCGCGAGGCGACCGGCGCCACGGTGCTGCGGGTGGACCAGGGAATGGCCGACCGCGCCGTCGAGCTGGCCGGCGACGGCGGCCGGATCGCCGTCCTCGCGACGCTCGCGTCCACGACCGGGCCGACCCGGCGGCTGCTGCAGCGCAGCGCGGAGGAGGCCGGCGTCGCCGTGACGGTCGACGTCGACGTGGTCGAGGGCGCCGGGCGGGTGCGCGAGGACGGCGCGATCGGCCGGCACGACGAGCTGGTCGCGGCCGCGATCGCCGCTTGGGCGCCGCGCGCCGACGTCGTCGTGCTGGCGCAGGCGTCGATGGCCGCCGCCGCGGACGGTATCGACGCCGGAGCGGCGACGGTGCTCAGCTCCCCCGAACTGGCCGCCCGCCGTCTCGCCGACCTCGCAAACTGACGATGACCAGGGAAGACACCGTGCGTTTCCGTTTCGTTAGGGCGAACCCGTTGACGACCGTACCGAGTGTGGGTACGTTCTCACATGGCAACGATGCCACATCGGGCGAGACCCGGTCTCCTGGCGCGGAGCCGGCCGTCCCCCGCATGGGCCGGGCGGTGCGTACTCGAAGACGCGACGCTCCCGTTTTGGACGTCGCTGCTGACGTTCGGGCGTCGTTCTCCGGCGCCCTCCCGCTGAAAGTGGAGGACGGTTCATGAAGACAGCAGCCGTCAGGTGGAGCGCATTGGCGCTGACGGCCGGCCTGGTGTTCACCGGCTGCGCAGAAGGCACCAGCGACTCGTCCGACGACGAGAGCGGTGGCGGCACCGTGTACGACCCCGAGGCGGAACTGAGCGGCGAGCTCAACGTCATGGGGTTCGGCGCCACCGACGAGATCGGCCAGACCCGGCTCGACCTGGCCAGCGAGGCCATCGCGCCCGCGGCGGTCAGCCTGATCGAGGGCGACCTCGACATCCAGCAGTTCCTGTCCGCCATCGCCAGCGGTGAGCCGCCGGAGCTGGTGTACGCGAACCGCGACCAGATCGGCACGTTCGCCTCCCGCGGCGCGATCATCCCGCTGGACGAGTGCATCGACGGCGAGGGCATCGACACCTCGATCTACCGCGAGCCGGCACTGAACCAGGTGACCTTCGACGGCAGCGTCTACGGCATCCCGGAGTTCAACCAGGTCCAGATCACCCAGGCCAACGCGGACCTGCTGGCCGCGGCCGGGCTGACGCTCGACGACGTCAACGGGTCGGACTGGGACGCGGCCACCGCCGCCACCCAGGCGATGTACGTCGGCGACGGCAGCTCGCTCTCGGTGATCGGGTTCGACAGCAAGCTGCCGGAGTTCCTGCCGCTGTGGGCCAAGGCCAACGGCGCCGACCTGCTCTCCGAGGACGGCCGGACGGCGCAGCTGGACGACCCCAAGGTGCTCGAGGCGCTGGAGTGGGCCGTCGGCATCTACGACGTCCAGGGCGGCTTCGGCGCCGTCAAGGCCTACCGCGACTCCGCCGACTTCTTCGGCGCCGGCAACCAGTTCGCCACCAACGTGCTGGGTGCGATGCCGATGGAGCAGTGGTACGTCAACGTCGTCAACGACGTCTCGCCGGACGCCCCGATGGCCTACGACACCGTCCGCGACCGTGAGGGCCAGCCGCTGGCCTACGCGTCCGGCTCGGCGTGGGCGATCCCGGAGGGCAGCTCGAACCCGGAGGCGGCCTGCCGGTTCATCAAGACGATGACCGAGACCGACAGCTGGATCGCCGCCGCCCAGGCCCGGGTGGACCTGCGCGAGGCCGAGGGCAAGCCGTTCACCGGCCTGCTCACGGGCAACGCCGAGGCCGACCAGGCGATCCAGGACCAGTTCGTGACGCCGAGCGGCGAGCAGAAGTGGGACGACGCCGTCGCGGCCACCTACGAGGCCAACGAGGCCACCTTCACGCTGCCGGCCAACCCGGCCGACGCCGAGTTCAAGACCGCCTGGCAGGACGCCGTCAACCGCGTCCTCAACGGTCAGCAGGAGCCGGCCGAGGCGCTCGCGCAGGCGCAGGAGGAGGCGCAGGCGGCACTGGACGAGGCGTGGTCGACCTGGGATCAGGAAGAGGGCTGACGTCTTGGCCCGCACGCAGGTCCACGCGCCCGGGTCGCTCGGTGACGACCGAGCGGCCCGGGCGCGCCGCATCGGGCGCCGGCGGGAGACGAGAGCGGCGCTGCTGTTCATCAGCCCGTGGATCATCGGGTTCCTGATCTTCACGGCGTGGCCGATCATCTACAGCGGCTACCTGTCGCTGACCGACTACGACGTGATCAACAGTCCCAACTTCGTCGGGCTGGAGAACTACGAGGAGCTGTTCCGCGACCCCAAGATCGCCACGGCGCTGTGGAACACGTTCATCTTCACCGTCATCCAGGTGCCGCTCTACGTCATCGTGTCGCTGGCGCTCGCGCTGCTGCTGGACAAGGCCGGGCGGGCGTCCGGGTTCTTCCGCACCGCGTTCTTCCTGCCTAAGATGACGCCGCCGGTGGCCGTCGGCATCCTGCTCCTGCTGCTGTTCAACGGGCAGGACGGGCTGATCAACGGCGTGCTCGGCTGGTTCGGCATCGACGGACCGGCCTGGACCACGGATCCGGACTGGGTGAAGCCCGGCCTGATCCTGATGAGCCTCTGGTCGGTGGGATCGTCGGTGATCATCCTGCTGGCGGCGCTGCGCAACGTGCCGCAGGAGCTGTACGACTCCGCGCGCGTCGACGGCGCCAACTGGTGGCAGCAGACCCGCAAGATCACCGTTCCGATGATCAGCGGCGCGCTGTTCTTCATCTTCATCGTGAACACCATCGCCGGGTTCCAGACCTTCACCGAGGCGTACACGGCCTTCTTCGGCTCCGGCAACACCACGTACAGCAACGACGCCGCGCTGTTCTACGTGATCTACCTGTTCCGGCAGGCGTTCGAGTTCCTGGAGATGGGCTACGCGTCGGCCATGGCCTGGCTGCTGTTCGTGATCATCATGATCTTCACCGCGATCCAGATCAGGGTCAGCCGCCGGTTCGTCTACTACGAGGGTGAGCAGCGATGACGACGCAGACGCGGCTCGATTCCGAGGCGGCGGCGCCGGAGCCGGAGAAGCGGCCCAGGCCGGCCCGGCGCCGCCGGCGCATCACGCCGGCGAAGGTGCTGATCTGGACGGGGCTGATCCTGGCCACGCTGGTCTTCATCTACCCGTTCATCTGGCTGCTCAGCGCGTCGTTCAAGCCCCGCGGCGAGGTCTTCGACAACAAGATCATCCCGGAGACGTTCACGTTCGAGAACTACCTGAACGTGTGGGACGAGGCGCCGATGGCGCTGTGGCTGTGGAACACCGTCCTGGTGACGGTACTCGCCGCGGTCACGGTGACGGTGAGCAGCGCGATGGTCGCCTGGGGCTTCTCGTACTTCCGGTTCCGCGGCCGCAACTTCCTGTTCGGCATCGTGCTGGCGACGATGATGCTGCCCGGCGCGGTGACGATGATCCCGCAGTTCCTGATCTGGAACAGCCTCGGCATGGTCGACACGCTCACCCCGCTGTGGGCGCAGAACCTGTTCGGCAGCGCGTTCTACATCTTCCTGCTGAGACAGTTCTTCCTCGGGCTGCCACGGGAGTTGTTCGAGGCGGCGAAGATCGACGGCGCGAACAACTGGAAGATCTTCACCCGGATCGCGATGCCGCTGTGCAAACCGGCGCTGATCATCACGCTGATCTTCGAGTTCCAGGCCGCCTGGACCGACCTGATGCGACCGTTGATCTACCTGCGCGACAGCGACAACTTCACCGTGCCGCGCGGGCTGAAGGCGCTGCTGGACCAGTACGGCTTCGGCGGTGAGTGGCACTGGGAGATCGTGGTCACGGCGAGCGTCATCACGACGATCCCGATGATCATCCTGTTCTTCCTCGGTCAGCGGCACTTCGTCCAGGGCATCGCGACGACTGGCACCAAGGGGTGACGACGGTCGATCTCGGTGGCTCGTGGTCGGTGCGGGAGGCGCTCGGCGACACCTGGCAGTGGTACGTGGACCAGCCGGTCACGGCGCGCAACAACGCGGGCGCCGCTGCCGGCGGCGCCGCGCTGGCGCCCGGCTGGCTCCCGGCCCGCGTGCCCGGCGCCGTGATCGGTGACCTGGTCCGGGCCGGCGAGCTGCCGTCGCCGTACGTGGGGCGGAACTCGCGGGCGGCGGAGTGGGTGAGCACGCGGTCGTGGGTGTACCGGCGGACGTTCATGGCGCCGGCGGTGGACGGCCGGGCCGTGCTGTGCTTCGACGGCGTCGACCCGGGCGGGACGGTGTTCGTCGACGGGGGGCGGGTGGGCCGAGTGGGCGGGCTGTACCGGTCCGCCCGGTTCGACGTGACGTCGCTGGTGGCCGGCGGCGGCTCGCATCGGCTGGCGGTCGTCGTCGAACCGGCGCCGGTGACCGAGCCGCAGGTCGGCCGCACCGACCGGGTCCGGCTGCACGCGCCGCGCATGGGCTACGGCTGGGACTTCTGCCCGCGGCTGGTACACCAGGGCATCTGGCGCGGCGTCCGGCTGGAGACTGGGACGGCGCACGTCGAGGCGCTGTCGGTGCGGCCGGTGGTCGCGGCGGACCTGGAGTCGGCGACGGTGGTCGTGTCCGGCGTCGTGACGGGGTCGGCGACGGTCGCGGTGGAGGTCCGGCGCGACGGTGACCTGGTCGCGGCCGGCCGGCTGGAGGTCGGCCCGTCCGGTGCGTTCGCCGGCGCCGTCGTCGTGCCCGACCCGGCGCTGTGGTGGCCGAACGGGCTCGGCGAGCAGCCGCTGTACGAGGTGGTCGTGCGCGCGGACGACGCGTCGCGCAGGCTCAGGACCGGATTCCGGCACGCCGTGCAGGCGCCGAACGAGGGCGCCCCGGCCGATGCGCTGCCCTACACGGCCGTCGTCAACGGCCGCCGCGTCGAGCTGATCGGATGGAACTGGGTGCCGGCCGACGCGCTGTACGGCGAGATCACCGAGGCGAAGGTCGAGCACCTGGTCGAGCTGGCCCGGCGCTCCGGCGCGCGGCTGCTGCGGGTCTGGGGCGGCGGCCTGGTGGAGACGCCGTCGTTCCACGCCGCGTGCGACCGGGCCGGGCTGTTCGTCTGGCAGGAGTTCTCCCAGTCCAGCTCCGGCATGCAGAGCGCGCCGTCGGAGGACCCGGCGTTCGTCGAGCACCTGCGGGCCGAGGCGGCCGCCGTCGTGCCGGAGCGCACGCATCACCCGTCGCTGCTGCTGTGGGGCGGCGGGAACGAGCTGGAGGACGACGCCGGCCCGCTCGCCGACGACCGCTCCCCCGCACTGACGGCGCTGCGCGACGAGGTCGAGCGACTGGACCCGGGCCGGGCCTGGCTGCCGACGTCGCCGACCGGGCCGTCCTTCCACTTCCGCGACGGTGGCCACGACGTGCACGGCCCGTGGGAGCACCAGGGGCTCACCGCGCACTACGCGCTCTACAACTCCGGCAGTGCACTCGCGCACACCGAGTTCGGCGTCGAGGGCATGGCCAACCGGCGGCTGTGGACGGCGCTGGTCCCGCCGGAGGACCGCTGGCCGGTCGGCCGCGAGAACCCGGTCCACCGGCACCTCGGCGACTGGTGGAACAACGCGGCGCTGGTCCAGGAGTGTTTCGGCGGACGTCTCGACAGCCCGGACGCGTTCCGGCGAGCGAGCCAGTTCCTGCAGGCCAACGGCCTGGCGTACGCCGTCGAGGCGGACCGGCGACGTTGGCCTCGGGCCAGCATGGTGCTGCCGTGGCAGCTGGCGGAGTCGTACCCGAACGCGTGGTGCACGGCCGTCGTCGACCACGCCGGTGAGCCGAAGCCGGCGTACCACGCGGTCGCCCGGGCGTTCGCGCCGGATCGGGTGACGGCGCGACTCTCCCGGCTGGCCTTCGCGGGCGAACCGATCGACGTCGAGGCCTGGCTGTGGTCGTCGCCGGGTCGCGCGGCCGGCGGGACGGTGACCGCCCGGCTGCTCACCGTCTCCGGCGAGATCGTGGCCGAGGAGCGGTGGCCGGTCGCTGACCCCGTCGGCGTGCCCCGGCCAGTCGGCCGGCTGACCGCGTCGTCCCAGGCCGGTCTGGTGCTCGCGGAGCTGACCTGGACCGACGCCGGCGGCGCGCTGGTCGACCGGGAGTGCCTGCCGCTCTCGACGGCGACCGACCTCACGCCGCTGCTGGACCTCGAGCCGGCGAAGATCTCGTTCCACGTGGAACATCGGGGCGAATCGGTGGAGGTCGCGCACCTCGCCGGGCCCGCCGTTGTCGGGCTGCGACTGAGCGACGACCGGCCGCCGGAGTCGACCGGCTGGGCGCTCGTCGACGGCGATCCGCGGCCGCTGCTCCCGGGCGAGCGGCGCCGGTTCGCCGTCGACTGGCGGCACGACACCGGCCCCCGCCGGTTGCTGCTCGAATCGTGGAACACCGAACCCGTCGTCCTGGAGGATGCATGACGTTCCGCTTCCCGCCGGAGTTCCTGTGGGGCGCGGCCACCTCGGCCTACCAGATCGAGGGCAGCCTGGACGCCGACGGCCGGGGCGAGTCGGTCTGGGACGTCTTCGCTCGGCGGCCGGGCGCGGTCGAGGGCGGCGGCGACGGCTCGCTGGCCTGCGACTCGTACCGCCGCTGGGCCGACGACGTCGAGTTGATCGCGTCGCTGGGGCTGACCGCCTACCGCTTCTCCGTCGGCTGGTCGCGCGTCATGCCCGACGGCCGCGGCCGGGTGGAGCCGCGCGGCCTGGACCACTACGAGCGGTTCGTCGACGCGCTGCTGGCGCGCGGCGTGACGCCGGTGCTGACGCTGAACCACTGGGACATGCCGCAGGCGCTGATGGGCGACGGCGGCTGGGTCGCGCGGTCGTCGGTCGACGCGTTCGCCGAGTTCACGACCGCCGTCGCGGACCGGCTGGCCGACCGGGTCGAGTGGTGGATCACGCAGAACGAGCCGTGGATCATCGCGCTGCTCGGCTACCAGCTGGGGCTGCACGCGCCCGGTGTGAGCGACCTCGGCGCGTCCGTCGCCGCCGGTCACCACGTGCTGCTCGCACACGGCGCCGGCGCGGACGTGCTGCGCGCCCACCGGGGCGTCAAGGTCGGCGCGGCGCTGAGCCTGTTCCCGTGCGACCCCGCGACGCCGTCGGAGGAGGACGCGGCGGCCGCCCGGGGCTCCGACGGCTACGTGAACCGCTGGTACCTCGACCCGCTGGCCGGCCGCGGCTACCCCGCCGACATGCGCGAGCACTACGAGCGGGCGCTGGGCCGGCCGCTGACCGAGATCCGCGACGGCGACGAGGACGCGATCGGCGGCCGCAGCGACTTCCTCGGCGTGAACTACTACACGCGGCGGGTCATGGCGGCCGCGCCACCGGGGCCGTTCCCCTGGCGGGTCGTCGGCCCGTCCGGCGACGTCGCCCGCACCGACGAGGGCTGGGAGATCGCGCCGGACTCGTTCCGCGACCTGCTGCTGCGGCTGCACCGCGACTATCCGTTCCCGCTGGTCGTGACGGAGAACGGCGGCGTCTTCGGCGACGCGCCGCTGCACGACGGACGGGTCCGCGACGTGCGCCGGCAGGCGTTCCTGCGCTCGCACGTCGCGGCGATGGGCGAGGCGATGGCGGCCGGCGCCGATGTGCGCGGCTACCTGCACTGGTCGCTGCTGGACAACTTCGAGTGGTCGCTGGGCTACCGGCCCCGGTTCGGGCTGGTGCACGTGGACTACCCGACCGGGCGGCGGACGGTGAAGGACTCCGGCCGGCTCTACGCCCGCATCGTCGCCGCGGGCGGGTTGGACGGGATCGAGGAGGACGCGTGACCCTTTCCGTCGACGGGACCACCGTGGTGGCCCCCGGCTATCGGCTGAAGCCGCACCCGGCGCAGCCGCGGGCGGTGCTGCGCGACGCGGACGGCCGGGTCTGGACCGAGCTGTCGCTGCTGGCGAGCCTGGACGTCGCCGGCGGGCGGGACGAGTCGTACGCCATCGAGCCGGTCCGCGTCGTCGCGCGCTCCGAGGAGGCGGTGGAGCTCGTCGTCGAGGCGGCGAGCGCGCTGTGGGAGCGCAAGGCGGTGCACGTGCGCTGCACCGCGGACGCGGTCGAGGTGTGGGCGACGGTGTCGGGCGCCGGCCGTCTCACGGACGTCACGCTGCTCGGCGGCCGGGCGGTGCTGGCCAGCGGCGCCGCGGGCACGTTCCGGTCGGCGATCCGGTTCGCGTCGGTGTTCAGCCCCACTCCGACCGAGCCGGTGAGCGTCGTCCGCCCGGCGACCGCCGCGTCGTCGCTGGGGGTCGTCGGCGACGCGGAGCCTGGCCGGCTGCACGGGATCTTCTCCCCGCCGCCACTGTGCTGGGCACTGGGTTCCCGGCTCGCGGCGGGCGCGACCGACGTGCCGGACGGTCCGTGGTGGGGACTGTCGCTGCGCGCGCCGGTCGGCGAGCTGACCATGACCGCCGTCCGGTACGACCCGCTGGACGGCGGCTTCCTGCTGCGGCTGGACTACGAGGGGCACACCACGGTGGACGGTTCGTTCCGCACGCCGACGCTGGTGCTGCGGCCGGCGGACAGCCCGTGGCAGGCGCTCGCGGACCACCGGGCCGACCTGGTCGAGCACGGGCTGGCCCCGGCGGACGCTTGGCCACGAGCCGGATGGTGGTCCGAGCCGATCTTCTGCGGGTGGGGCGCGCAGTGCGCCCGCGCCGCCGGCACGGAGACGCCGGCGGCGGACCTGGCCCGGCAGGACGTGTACGACGAGCTGCTCGGCGTGCTCGGCGCGGCCGGCGTCGCGCCCGGCACGATCGTCATCGACGACCGCTGGCAGTCCGCGTACGGGACCGGCGAGGTCGACCTCGATCACTGGCCCGACCTGCGCGGCTGGATCGCCGGTCAGCACGCCGCCGGCCGTCGCGTGCTGCTGTGGTGGAAGGCGTGGGACCCGGCCGGGCTGCCGGCGGACGAGTGCGTCACCGACCCGGCCGGCCGCCCGGTCGCCGCCGACGTCGCGAACCCGGCGTACCGCGCCCGGCTGACCCGGATCGTCACGGAGCTGCTCGGCCCGGACGGGCTGGACGCCGACGGGTTCAAGGTCGACTTCACCCAGCGGGCGCCGTCGGGTGAGTCGCTGCGCGCCGCCGACGGGCCGTGGGGCATCGCCGCGCTGCACGCGCTGCTGGCCACGATGCACGCCGCGGCGAAGGCGGCCAAGCCGGACGCGCTGGTCGTCACGCACACGCCGCACCCGTCGTTCGGCGACGTCAGCGACATGATCCGGCTCAACGACGTGCTGGAGCGCGACGTCGACGGCGCGCCGGTGTCCGTCGTCGAGCAGCTGCGGTTCCGGCACGCGGTGGCCCGCGCGGCGCTGCCCGGACATCTCGTCGACACCGACCAGTGGCCGATGCCGGACCGCGCGTCCTGGCGGGCCTACGTCGAGGCGCAGCCGTCGCTCGGCGTGCCGGCGCTGTACTACGCGGAGTCGATCGACAACTCCGGCGAGGAGCTGACGGCGGACGACCTCGCGCTGGTCGCGCGGACGTGGGCGGAGTACCGGGCATGACCGACGTGGTGGTGTACGGCGCGACGTCGGGCGGGGTGTGCGCGGCGGTCGCGGCCGCCCGGGCCGGCGCGTCCGTCGTGCTGCTGGAGCCGGGGTCGCACGTGGGCGGCATGACGTCCGGCGGGCTCGGCTACACCGATGTCGGCGACGTGCGGGTGGTGGGTGGGATGGCCGGCGACCTGCGCCGGGCGATCGCCGACTGGTACGGCGTGCCCGTCGGCCACTATGCGGGCCCGGAGCCGCACGTCGCGGAGGCGATCTACCGGGGCTGGCTGGAGCGGGCCGGGGTGGACGTCCGCTTCGGCGCCGCTCTCGCGTCGGCCTCGGTGGTCGACGGCGCGATCGGCTCGGTCACGCTCGGCGACGGGTCGACGCTGGCCGGCGCGGTGTTCGTCGACGCGTCGTACGAGGGCGACCTGCTCGCGGCCGCGGGTGTCCCGTTCGCCGTCGGACGGGAGGACCGGTCGCTGTACGGCGAGCGGTACGCCGGGCGGCAGGAGCTGGTGCCCGGCCGGCACACCGTCCCGCCCTGGATCTCCCCGTTCGACGGCGACGACCTGCTGCCGCAGCTGCACGACCGTCCGCTCGCGCCGGTGGGGAGCGGCGACGGTGGCGTGATGTCGTACGGGTACCGGGTCTGCCTCACGACCGCGCCGGATCGGGTGCCGTTCTCGCGCCGGGACGGGTATGACGAGGCGTACTGGGAGCTGGGGCGGCGCATCTTCGACCGGTGGCGGCGCGACGGCGTCGAGGCGGCGGCCGGGCAGCTGCTCGGGCTGGAGCAGAACCTGCCGAACGGCAAGTGCGACGGCAACTCGATCGGCCCGTTCTCGCTGAGCGTGCTGGACGGGTCGGCGTGGGCGTATCCGACGGCCGACGCGGCGGAGCGGGAGCGGATCCGGCTGCATCACCTGCACCACGCGCAGGACTTCCTCTGGTTCCTCTCGCACGACCCGGCGGTGCCCGCGTCTGTGCGGTCGGAGCTCTCGGGCTGGGGCTACGCGGCGGACGAGTTCGCCGACACGGGGCACCTGCCGCACCAGCTCTACGTCCGCGAGGCGCGCCGTATGCTCGGCGAGTACGTGCTGACCGAGCACGACCTGCTGCCCGCGCCGCGGCCGCAGCACGACGTCGTGGCGATGGGCTCGTACCACATCGACGTCCGCGAGGTGCAGCGCACGTGGCGCTGGGTGGCCGAGCATCCGCAGCCGGTCGGCATGGTGTTCACCGAGGGGTACCTGTCGGTGCCGGTGCGGCCGTACCCGATCCCGTACCGGGCGCTGGTGCCGCGCTACGCCGACTGCACGAACCTGCTGGTCCCGGTCTGCCTGTCCGCGTCGCACGTGGCGTTCGCGTCGGTGCGGATGGAGGTGCAGTACCAGCTGCTCGGCCACGCCGCCGGGCTGGCCGCGGCCGACGCGGCCCGGACCGGCCGGCCGGTGCAGTCGATCGACGTCTCCCGGCTGCAGGACGCCCTGCGCGATGCTGGCCAGGTGCTCACGCTTTGACGCTCGCCGTCGCCGCGGCGATGATCTCGCGGGCGAAGTCGGCGGCGTCATCGGTCACGCTGGTCCCGAAGATCGAGCCGCTCACGTAGAGGCCGTCGAGGATCAGCATGATGCGGTCGCCGAGCTGGTCCGGACGGGCCGCGCCGGCGGCCCGGGCCAGCTCGCGCAGCTGCTCGCGGGCCGCGCGGAAGTGATCCATGGACACCTGGTGCGC
>NZ_POTW01000070.1 GCF_003236295.1 Jiangella anatolica | reverse complement strand
CCCCCACGTCGCCGCGCCCGGCGTCCCGTACACCCGGAACCAGTACAGCCCCGGCTGCCGCCGCTGCCACGTCGTCACACCGGCCGCCCGCTCCACGGCGCCGAGCACCGTCTCCAGGTCGATGATCGCCCGCGCGTCGGCCAGACCGGCCGCCGACAGCCCGCCGGCCAGCAGCTCCAGTGCCGCCGATCGGGCGCCGTCGCCCAGGTCGCCCAGCGCGACGCCGGGCCGGGACCGCGGCAGGTAGGTGAACGTGCGCCGGTCGCCGGCGTCGAACGGCGCGTGCGCCCGGTCCAGCTGGTCAGGGTCGAGCGCGGCCAGGAACGCCGTCGCCGCGCGTGTCATCGGAGGCGTCATCGAGCACCACTCTGCCAGCCGGCGCCGCGGCGGCGCGCTCGACCGGGAGGGTCAGCCGCATGGTGAGACCGCCGTCGTCGGTCGTCTCGGGGACGAGTGTGCCGCCCATCGCCTCGGTGAGGCCGCGCGACAGCGCCAGCCCGAGCCCGATGCCGGTGCCGCTGTCGTCGAGCCGCTGGAACGGGACGAACATCCGGTCGCGCTGCGGTGCCGGGATGCCCGGACCGTGGTCGACGACGCGCAGCTCGACCACGGAGCCGTCCGCGCGCGCCGTCACCACGGGCGGCCGGTCCGGCGGGCTGAACCGCAGCGCGTTGCCGATCACGTTGACCAGCACCCGCTCCAGCAGCGCCGGGTCGGCGGCCAGCCGCGGCAGGCCGGCCGGCAGGTCGACCGTCACCTTCCGCGCCGGCTCGCCGAGCTCGTCGAGGGCGCGCGCGACGCTGCCCTCGGCCGCCGTCGGGCGCAGCGAGACGCCGAGGACGCCCGCCTGCAGCCGGCTGAGGTCGAGCAGGTTCGTGATCAGCGCGGTGAGCCGGTCCAGCGACTCGTCCGCGGTCTCCAGCAGCTCGGCCCTGTCATCGTCGTCGAACTGGACCTCGTCGCTGCGCAGGCTGGTGACGGCGGCCTTGGCGGCGGCCAGCGGGGTGCGCAGGTCGTGGCCGACGGCGGCCAGCAGCGCGGTCCGCATCCGATCGGCCTCGGCCAGCACGCCGGCCGACGCCGCCTCGCTGGTCAGCCGCTCCTGCCGGAGCGCCAGCGCGGCCTGCGCGGCGAACGCCTCGATCACCCGGCGGTCCTCGGCGGGCAGCGCCGGTCCGCGCAGCGCCAGTGAGAGCGTGTCGTCGATCGGCACCTCGACGTCGCCGTCGGCCGGGGTCAGGCTGGGCCGTTCGCCGACGCACGCGACGACCGACCAGATGGACGGGTCCTCCTGGCTGCCCGGCAGCCTGGACGCGTCCGCGGCGCGCTCCAGCAGCGTCACCGACGTCAGCCCGTACGTCTCCAGCAGCCGTTCCAGCAGGCCGATCAGCGGCCGCGGATTGCCGACCATGCTGCCGGCGACGGCGGCCAGGCTCTGCGCGTCGGCGCTGGCCCGGGCCGCTTCACGGGTGCGTCGCGCCGCGGTGTCGACGACGATGCTCACCGAGGCCGCGACCAGCAGGAACACCGCCAGCGCCACGATGTTCTCGACCTGGCTGATCTCGAACGAATGGATCGGCTCGGTGAAGAACCAGTTCAGCAGCGCGAACCCGGCGACGGCCGCCAGCAGGGCCGGCCACATGCCGCCGACCAGCGCCGCCGCGATCACCATCGCCAGCAGCAACAGCTCGCCGGTCGCCAGCGACACGTCCCTGCCCGGCAGCCGGACGGCGAGCACGAGCAGCGGCAGCCCGACCACCGCCAGCGCGTACCCGGCCAGCCGGCGGCGCCGCGACAGCGGGCTGCCGAGGGCGGCGGTCCGGCCGCGGCCGGCCTGCCGGTGCGGCACCAGGTGGACGTCCATCGAGCCGGACAACGACATCGTCGTGAGCGCGACGCCGCGCGAGAACAAGTGCGCGAGGCGCCCGCGGCGGCTGGCGCCGAGCACCAGCTGGGTGGCGTTCACGCCGCGGGCGAACTCGATCAGCGCGGCCGGGACGTCGTCGCCTAGCACCTGGTGGTAGGTGCCGCCGAGGCTCTCGACCAGCAGCCGCTGCCGGGCCAGCAGCGTCGGGTCGGCGCCGACCAGTCCGTCGCTGCGCAGGACGTGCACGGCCATCAGGTCCGCGCCCTTGCCGCGGGCGGCGATGCGGGTGGCCCGCCGGATCAGCGTCTCGCCCTCGGCGCCGCCGGTCAGTGCGACGACGACGCGTTCGCGTGCCTCCCAGGTGTCGTCGATGTGGTGGTCGGCGCGGTACCGGTCCAGATGGTCGTCGACCTGGTCGGCCAGCCACAGCAGCGCCAGCTCGCGCAGCGCCGTCAGGTTGCCGACCCGGAAGTAGTTCCCCAGCGCCGCGTCGACCTGCTCGGGCGCGTAGACATTGCCGTGAGCCATCCGCCGGCGCAGCGCCTCCGGCGTCATGTCCACCAGCTCGACCTGGTCGGCCCGGCGCACCACCTCGTCCGGGACGGTCTCACGCTGGGGCACGCCGGCGATCCGCTCGACAACGTCGTTGAGCGACTCCAGGTGCTGGATGTTCACCGTCGACAGCACCGTGATGCCGGCGGCGAGCAGCTCCTCGATGTCCTGCCAGCGCTTCGCGTTCCGCGAGCCGGGCACGTTCGTGTGCGCCAGCTCGTCGACCAGCACGACCTCCGGGTCGCGGCGCAGGACCGCGTCGACGTCCAGCTCCTCGAACGTGGCGCCGCGGTAGGTCATCGTGCGGCGCGGCACGACCTCCAGGCCGGCGATCAGCTCCGCCGTCCGGGCGCGCCCGTGCGGCTCGACCACGCCGATCACGACGTCGGTGCCGCGGGCCCGGCGCCGGTGCGCCTCCTCGAGCATGGCGTACGTCTTCCCGACGCCCGGCGCGGCGCCCAGGTAGATCCGCAGCTGCCCGCGTCCCATGACACCAGTCTGACCTGCCCGGCTACGATCGGCGCCATGGAGTCGGCAGGTCGGGTGCTGGTGGTCGACGACGACGCCGGCATCCGCAAGACCCTCGCGCTGAACCTCAAGGCGCGGGGATACACCGCCGATCTGGCCGGCACCGGCGAGCAGGCGCTGCAGCTGGCCGCCCGCAACCACCCCGACGCCGTCATCCTCGACCTCGGGCTGCCCAGCATGGACGGCCTCGACGTCGTCCGCGGCATCCGCGGCTGGTCGTCCGTCCCGATCGTCGTGCTGTCCGGGCGGGGCACCGAGGCGGCCAAGGTCGAGGCGCTCGACCTCGGCGCCGACGACTACGTCACCAAGCCGTTCGGCATGGACGAGCTGTTCGCCCGGCTACGCGCCGCCACCCGCCGGGCCGTCCTCCCCGACGGCGACGCCGTCCTGGCGACGGAGGACTTCACCATCGACTTCGCCGCCAAGCGGGTCCTGCGCGACGGCGCCGCCGTCCGCCTCACGCCCCGCCAGTGGCACATCGTCGAGGTGCTGGTGCGCCACCGCGGCCGGCTGGTGACGTACGAGCAGCTGCTGCGGGAGGTCTGGGGCCCGGCGTACGGGACAGAGACGAACTACCTGCGGGTGTTCATGACGCAGATCCGCCAGCGGCTGGAGCCCGAGCCGTCGGCGCCGCGCTACTTCATCACCGAGCCCGGCCTCGGCTACCGCTTCCAGCTCCCGGACGACCTGTAAGGCTCCGGTTGAGGACGCCCAGCCGGCGACGATCCGCGTCACCCGACGTCGGCCCGTTCCCGCGTTGTGCTTGGCACGCTGGGGGCGACGTGGCGCGCCGGGAATGTCGGGTTTGTGGAACGCCCCGGCGTGCCAAGGGCGGCATCCGGCGGATCACGCCGCCGCTCGGCCCACGCGGGCGGTGCCCGGTGTACGGGATCGCTGACACTGCGTGTCAGTGACTCGGGCGCACGGTGGCGCCATGGACACCACACTTCAGGGCAAGGTCGCGCTCGTCGCCGGCGCCTCCCGTGGCGCGGGCCGGGGCACCGCCGTCGAGCTGGGCGCGGCCGGCGCGACCGTCTACTGCACCGCTCGCACGACCAGGGAGCAGCGCTCCGAGCAGGACCTGCCGGAGACAATCGAGGAGACCGCCGAGCTGGTCACGGCGGCCGGCGGCATCGGCATCCCGGTGCAGGTCGACCACCTGGTCCCCGAGCAGGTGCGGGCGCTGGTGCGGCGCATCGACGCCGAGCAGGGCCGGCTGGACGTGCTGGTCAACGACATCTGGGGCGGCGAGCAGCTGTTCAGCTGGACGGACAAGCTGTGGGAGCACTCGCTGGAGAAGGGGCTGCGGATGCTCCGGCTCGCCGTCGACACCCACATCATCACCAGTCACTTCGCGCTGCCGCTGTTGCTCCGGCGGCCGGGCGGGCTGGTCGTCGAGATGACGGACGGGACCGCCGAGTACAACGCAACCCACTACCGGGTGTCGTTCTTCTACGACCTCGCCAAGACGTCGGTGCTGCGGTTGGCGTTCGCCCAGGCCGAGGAGGTGCGGGCGCTCGGAGCGACGGCGGTCGCGCTGACGCCCGGGTGGCTGCGGTCGGAGATCATGCTGCGCCACTACGGGGTCACCGAGGAGAACTGGCGCGACGCCCTCGAGTCCGAGCCGCACTTCGCGATCTCGGAGACCCCGGCGTTCGTGGGGCGGGCGGTGGCGGCGCTGGCCGCCGACCCGCAGGTCGCGCGCTGGAACGGGCGGTCGCTGTCCAGCGGCCAGCTGGCCCAGGTCTATGGTTTCACCGACGTCGACGGGAGCCGGCCGGACGCCTGGCGGTACCTCGTCGAGGTCCAGGACGCCGGCAGGCCCGCCGACGTCACGGGGTATCGCTGAGGGGAGACGCATGATCCGGTGGGGCATCATGGGCACCGGCGGCATCGCCGCATCGTTCGCTCGTGACCTGCAGCTGGTCGACGACGCCGAGGTGGTCGCCGTCGGGTCGCGCAGCGACGAGAGCGCGAGCGGCTTCGCCGGCCGGCTCGGCGTCCCACGGGCGTACGGCTCCTACGAGAAGCTCGTCGACGACCCCGACGTCGACGTGGTCTACGTGGCGACACCCCAGACGGCGCACGCCGCGAACGTCCGGCTGGCGCTGGAGGCCGGCAAGCCGGTGCTGTGCGAGAAGCCGTTCACCGTCACCGGCGCGGAGGCCCGCGACCTCGTCGCGCTGGCGCGCGAGCGCGGGCTGTTCCTGATGGAGGCGATGTGGACCCGGTTCCTGCCGCACTTCCGCCGCATCGACCAGCTGCTGCGCTCCGGCGTGCTCGGTGAGATCACGACGGTCGTCGCCGACCACGGGCAGGCCATCCCGGCCGACGCGGCGCATCGGCTGCAGCGCCTCGACCTCGGCGGCGGCGCGCTGCTCGACCTCGGCATCTACCCGGTGTCGCTGACGTCGTACGTGCTGGGCCGCCCCGACGGCGTCAGTGCGGCCGGGACGCTCACCCCGGCCGGCGTCGACGCGCAGACGTCGGCCGTCTTCACCTATGCGAGCGGCGCGCACGCCGTCGTCACCACGACATTGCGAGCGCGGACGGCGAACCGGGCGGTCATCACCGGCACCCAGGCGCGGCTGGAGATCGACGACGTCTGGTACGCGCCGACCTCGTTCTCGCTGCTGCGGCCGACGTCGTCGCAGCCGGAGCGGTTCGAGCAGCCGCGTGTCGGCGGCGGGCTGCGTCACCAGGCGGTCGAGGTCGGCCGGCTGCTGCGCGAAGGCGCCACCGAGAGCGACGTCATGCCGCTGGACGAGACGGTCGCGATCATGGAGACGCTCGACGAGATCCGCCGGCAGATCGGGCTGCACTTTCCCACCGAGTAATGGCCCCGGGCGATCAACCCGGACGTAGGGCATGATCTGGCCTGAGGAGGGGGCTATGACATCCATGCTCATGCCGGGGGTGACGGAGCACCGTCACGCGACGCCGCGGCTCACCGTCAACACACTCACCCTGGAGGACCGCGACTCCGGGGAGCCGGTGGTGTTCGTGCACGGCAACGTGTCGTCCAGCGTGTTCTGGCAGCCGGCGATGCTCCGGCTGCCGGACCGGTTCCGGCCGGTCGCGGTCGACCTGCGCGGCTTCGGCGGCACCGAGACGCTGCCGGTCGACGCGACGGGCGGGGTCCGAGACTACGCCGACGACGTCGCCGGGCTGCTCGAGCTGCTCGGGCTGGACGACGCGCACCTGGTCGGCTGGAGCATGGGCGGCGCGGTCGTGCTGCAGCTGATCCTGGACGCGCCGGCCCGGTACCGGTCGGTCACGCTGGTCAACCCGGTGTCGCCGTACGGGTTCGGCGGCACCCGCGGCGCGGCCGGCGCGCTGGCCGACCCGTCGGCGGCCGGCTCCGGCGGTGGCGCGGCCAACCCCGAGTTCGTGGCCCGCCTGCGCGACGGCGACCGCGGCGACGACGGTCCGCTGTCGCCCCGTCAGGTCATGCTGTCGTCGTACGTGAAGCCGCCGTTCGTGCCCGAGCACGCCGACGCCTACGTCGAGTCGATGCTGACGACGGCCGTCGGCGACGACCACTACCCCGGCGACTCCGTGCCCGCCGACGCCTGGCCCGGCGTCGGCCCCGGCACGCGCGGCGTGCTCAACACGATGGCGCCGACGCACCTGCGGCTGGACGGGCTGGACGCCATCGACCCGAAGCCGCCGATCCACTGGATCCGCGGCTCCGACGACGTCATCGTCTCCGACACGTCGCTGTTCGACCTCGCCTACCTCGGCTCGATCGGCGCCGTACCGGGCTGGCCGGGCGACGACGTCGCGCCGGCGCAGCCGATGGTCGCGCAGACCCGCGCCGTCCTCGACGCCTACCGCGCCGCCGGCGGCGTCAGCACCGAGACCGTCATGGACGACACCGCGCACAGCCCGCACATCGAGAAGCCGGACGAGTTCGTCGCGGCGCTGGTCGACGGGCTGGACGGCCGATGACGCTGGGGGTCGCGGTCGACGGGGGGACGCTCGCGGTGCACGAGCTGGGCCGCGGCCGGCCGGGCGCGCCCGTCGTCATGGCGCTGCATGGGATCACCGCGAACGCGCTGGCCTTCGGCGCCGTCGCGGCGGCGCTGGACGGCGAGGTCCGGCTGCTCGCGCCGGACCTGCGCGGCCGCGCCGACAGCCGGTCCATCCGCGGGCCGTGGGGGCTGGCCGCGCACGCCGCCGACGTCGTCGCCGTGCTCGACGCGGCCCGGGTGGAGTCGGTGATCCTGCTGGGCCACTCGATGGGCGCCTACGCCGCGGCGCTGACGGCGTACCTGCACCCGGACCGCGTGTCGTCGCTGGTCCTGGTCGACGGCGGCGTCGGCTTCCCGGCGCCGCCAGGCGACATCGACGAGGCGCTGGAGCAGGTGCTCGGCCCGGCGATGACGCGGCTGGGCATGACGTTCGCCGACGAGGCGGCGTACCTGGACTTCTGGCGCGAGCACCCCGCCATCGGCCCCGGCCTGGACGCCTCGTACGGCGACCTGCTGACGGCGTACCTGCGCCACGACCTCGTCGGCCCCGACGGCGAGCGCCGCTCGTCGTGCGTGCTCGACGCCGTCCGCGCCGACGGCGCCGACCTGCTGGCCGACCCCACCGTGCTGCGCTCGCTGCGCGACGGCACCGTCCCGGCGACGCTGCTCTACGCGGCGCGCGGGCTCCTGGACGAGCCGCAGGGCCTGCTCGACGCCGAGCGCATCGCCGCGGCCGACCTGCCTCCGACGGTCCGCGTCATCCCCGCCGGCGGCGTCAACCACTACACCGTCCTGTTCGAGCCGCAGGCTGTTCGCCTCATCGCCTACGCCATCGGCACGTCGGTCTAGCGGGCCGTCTTGAGTGCCGACCAGGACGACCTCGGGTTCCTGCTGGAGCCCGAGCGGCTCTACTCCCGCGACGACGTGCTCACGCGGGCCGTCCCCGGTGCCTCGGCAGGCGGGCGTGTACGCCTGGTACTTCGACGAGGCGCCGCCCGGCGTGCCCGTGGAGGGCTGCCATGCACTGGCGTCCGAGGCGCTGCTGTACGTGGGTATCTCGCCGAGCCGGCCGGAGAGCAAGGGGACGTTGCATGACGTTCAGCGACGGTGAGCAGGTGCTCTCGGAGTGGATCGGACGGCACGCTCGTGTCTGCTGGCTGCCGACAGCGTCGCCCTGGCTGCTCGAGAGCGAGCTGATCGGCCGCCTCACCCTGCCGCTCAACCTCGACCAGAACCGGGACGGCGCATTCCGTGCGGTCCTGTCCCAGGCCCGAGCCGATCAGCGTGCGCTCGCACGCAGCCTGCCGGTCCTTTCGCGCTGACACCTGCGCCGCCGGCACGTCGGTCTAGCGTGCGGACCAGCCGCCGTCGAGGAGGAGGTCGGTGCCGGTGATCGACTGCGCGGCCGGGCTCGTCAGGTAGGCGACCGCCTCGGCGACCTCGTCCGGCTCGATCAGCCGCTTGATCGCCTCGTTGGCCAGCAGGATCTCGCTGACGACGCGGTCCTCGGGCAGGCCGTGCACCCGCGCCTGGTCCGCGATCTGCGCCTCCACCAACGGCGTGCGCACGTAGCCGGGGTTGACGCAGTTCGACGTCACCCCGTGCGGCGCGCCCTCCAGTGCCGTCACCTTCGACAGCCCCTCCAGGCCGTGCTTGGCCGTGACGTAGGCGGACTTGAACGGACTGGCCCGCACGCCGTGTGCGCTGGACACGTTGACGATCCGGCCCCATGAGCGCGCGTACATCCGCGGCAGCGCGGCCCGGATCAGCAGGAACGGCGCCTCCAGCATGAGCCGCAGCATGAACGCGAACCGGTCCGGCGGGAACTCCTCCAGCCGTGCGACGTGCTGGATGCCGGCGTTGTTGACGAGGACGTCGACATCGAGCTCGACGGACGCCAACTCGGCGGTGTCGGCGAGGTCCACCTGCCAGGGTTCGCCGCTCGCGCAGTCGGCGGCCACCGACGCCGCCCGTTCGCCGTCGATGTCGGCGACGATGACGCGCGCGCCGGCCGCACCGAGCCGCCGGGCCACAGCGGCGCCGATGCCGCTGCCGCCGCCGGTGACCAGCGCCCGCCGTCCGCTCAGATCCAGTTCGGCCATGGCAGGACTCTAGAGCCAGGCGAATCATCTGACTAGAGTCAGAGAATGGACGAGACGATGGTGGCGCAGGTCCGGCGGTTCAACCGGGTCGTGACGCAGCAGGCCGGGGTCTTGAACGATCGGTACCTGGCCCGCGACCGGCCGGTGGGGGAGTCGCGGCTGCTGTGGGAGATCGGCGACGGACGAGACGTGCGGTCGCTGCGCACCGAGCTCGACCTCGACTCCGGCTACGTCAGCCGGCTGCTGCGCTCGCTGGAGGCGGCCGGCCTGGTGACGACGGAGCGCAGCGCGGCCGACCGGCGGGTGACGCTGGCCCGGCTGACCGAGGCCGGCCGGGCCGAGCGGGACCTGCTCGACGAGCGCAGCAACGCCCTCGCCGCCGAGCTGCTCCAGACGCTGCCGGATCGCCAGCGCGAGCGGCTGGTCGCGGCGATGGCCGACGTCGAGCGGCTGCTGACGGCGGCGATCGTGCGGTTCGCGGTGACCGACCCGGACGACCCGGTCGCCCAGCACTGCCTGCGTGCCTACGCGGCGGAGCTGGACGCGCGGTTCGACGGGGGGTTCTCCCTCGACCGAGGCATCCGCGCCGATCCGGCCGACCTGCGCCTACCGAACGGCCTGCTCCTGATCGCCATGCTGCACGCGACGCCGGTGGGGTGCGGCGTGCTGCTGTTCCACGGCGCCGAGCCCGCGCACCTGAAGCGCATGTGGGTCGCCGAGCCGGCCCGCGGGCTGGGACTCGGCCGCCGCCTTCTGGCCGAGCTGGAGCGCCGTGCCGCCGAGCAGCACGCGCCCGCCGTCCGGCTGGAGACGAACGCGGCGCTGACGGAGGCGATCGCGCTGTACCGGTCCGCCGGCTACACCGAGGTGCCCGCGTTCAACGACGAGCCCTACGCCCACCACTGGTTCGAGAAATCGCTCCTGCGACAATGAGGCATGGCGGAACGCAAACCGCCCGGCATGGGCTTCGAGTCGTGGATCGACAAGCAGATCCGTGAGGCGGAGGCGCGCGGCGAGTTCGACGACCTCCCGCTGGCCGGCAAGCCGCTGCCGCCGCGCCGTCCCGGCGACGAGTACGGCTGGATCCGCGAGAAGCTGGCCCGCGAGGGCGAGTCCATCGACTCGCTGCTGCCGACGCCGCTGCGGCTGCGCAAAGAGATCCACCAGCTGCCCGAGACGCTCCGCGACGTCCAGTCCGAGCAGGCCGTCCGCGCGGTCGTCGACGAGCTGAACGAGCGCATCAAGGAGTGGCTGCGGGCACCGTCCGGGCCGAACATCCCGGTCGCGCTGGCCGACCCGGACACCGTCGTCGCGCAGTGGCGGACGGCGCGGGCCGAGCGGCTGGCCGCCGAGCAGCAGGTGCGCGCCGAGCGAGCCGCCGCGGCCGAGCGAGCGGCGGCGGAGGCACGGGCCGCGGCCGAGGAGGCCCGCCGCAACCGCGGCAACCCGCTCAGTCCCTACACGTGGCTCAACTGGTGGCGCCGGCAGCTCGGACGGCGGGCAGACCGAACGCCCTGACCAGCTCCGGCTCCAGGAACACCGTCAGCCGGTCGATCCGCTCGCCGGCCAGCGTCAGCACCACCAGCCCGTGCGCTCGGTGCACGCCGTCCAAGCCGCGGTTGTACATCGCGTGCGCCGGTTGCCCGTTGGCCCGGGTCGGCAGCGTCAGCATGTCGCCGGGTGCGCCGAGCCGCGGGGCCAGGAACCGGCCGATGGCCTCGGCGCCGCGGAACCAGGTGGCGTGCGGCGGCATCTCCAGCACCGCGTCGCGGGCCAGCAGCCGGACCAGCCCGTCGATGTCGGCACGCTCGAACGCGGCCACGTAGCGGTCGAGCAGGTCCCGCTGCCCCGCGTCGGACGGCTCCGGCCCGACGCCGTCGACGCCGTCGACCCTCAACTCGGCCAGCTGCGCCCGGGCCCGCCGCAGTGCGCTGTTGACCGCCGTCGTCGTCGTGTCCAGCAGCCGGGCCACCTCGGCGGCCCGCCAGCGCAGCACGTCGCGCAGGATCAGCACCGCCCGCTGCCGCGCCGGCAGGTACTGCAGCGCCGCGACCAGCGCCAGTCGGGTGCTCTCGCGGCCGACGGCGATCGCGGCGGGGTCGCCGGACAGCGGGTCGGCGACGGCGTCCGGGAACGGCTCCAGCCAGGGCACGTCCGTGAGCGGCGGCGCCAGCGGCGCGTCCGGGTCGCCGCCCGGCCCGGCCAGGCCCGACGGCAGCGCACGCCGGCCGCGGGTCTCCAGCGCGCGCAGGCAGGCCCGGGTCGCGATCGTGTACAGCCAGGTCCGCAGCGACGACCGGCCCTCGAACCCGTCGTAGCCGCGCCACGCCCGCAGGTAGGTCTCCTGGACGGTGTCCTCGGCGTCGTGCAGCGAGCCGAGCATGCGGTAGCAGTGCGCCAGCAGCTCCCGTCGGTACGGGTCGGTCTGCCGGGCGAACTCGTCGGCCCGCGCCTCGGTCGTCACGGTCATCGATCCTCCTCCTTGGAGCGTCCTCCCCAGTACTGATCCGCGCCGCGCCGAGAAGTCATCGCGACGAGTTCCGGGTGGCACGCGGATCTGCCTGGGTGACGAAAGGAGTCGTGATGAGCGCGCGCTCGCACCGGGGCTGGGTCCTGGCCCTCACCTCGATCGCCTCACTGATGGTGGCACTGGACACGCTGATCGTCACGGTCGCCCTGAGCACCATCAGGGACGATCTCGGCGCCACGCTGGAGGAACTGGAATGGACCGTCAACGCCTACAACGTCAGCCTGGCGGTGCTGCTGCTGACGGGGTCGGCGCTGGGTGACCGCTACGGCCGCCGCCGCATGTTCGTCGTCGGCCTGGTGGCGTTCACCGTGGCGTCGGCGGCCTGCGCGCTGGCGCCGGGCGTCGGCTGGCTGATCGTCGCCCGCATCGCGCAGGGCGCCGGCGCCGCGCTGCTGATGCCGTTGTCGCTCGCGCTGCTCAGCGCCGCCTTCCCGCCCGAGCGCCGCGGCCAGGCGCTGGGCATCTTCATGGGGGTGACCGGCCTGTCGGTGGTCGGCGGCCCGCTGCTGGGCGGCGCGATCACCGAGGGGCTGTCCTGGGAGTGGATCTTCTGGCTGAACGTGCCGCTCGGGCTGGTCGTGCTGCCGTTCGCGCTCACGCGGATCGAGGAGAGCCACGGCGCGGACTCCTCGCTGGACCTCGCCGGGCTGGTCCTGGCGACCGGGTCGGCGCTCGGTCTGGTGTGGGGGCTGGTCCGCGGCAACGAAGCGGGCTGGGCCAGCGCCGAGGTCGTGACGACGCTGGTGCTCGGCGCGGTGCTGTTGGTGGCGTTCGTCGGGTGGGAACGGCGGAAGGCGCACGCGATGCTGCCGATGCGGCTGTTCCGGTCGCGGGCGTTCTCGGCCGCCAACGGGGCCGGGTTCCTGCTGGTCGCGTCGCTGTTCGGGACGCTGTTCCTGATCGCGCAGTTCCTGCAGGTCGCGCAGGGGCACTCGCCGCTGCAGGCCGGACTGCGGCTGATGCCGTGGACGGGCTGCCTCATGATCGTGGCGCCGATCGCGGGTGCGCTGGTCGACCGGTTCGGCGAGCGTCCGTTCCTGGCCGGTGGACTGGCGCTGCAGGCGGCCGGGTTCGGCTGGCTGGCGCTGGTCGTCGCGCCGGACCTGGCCTACGCCGAGATGGTTCCGCCGTTGGTCGTCGCCGGCATCGGGATCGCGATGGCGATGCCGGCCACGCAGAACTCCGCCGTCGGCGCTGTGCCCGCGGACATGATCGGCAAGGCCGCCGGCGCGAACACCATGCTGCGCCAGCTGGGCGGCGTGTTCGGCATCGCCGTCCTGGTCGCGGTGTTCGCCGCCCGTGGCGGCTACGAGTCGCCGGCGGCGTTCACCGACGGGTTCGCGGCCGCGCTGACCGGCGCCTGCCTGCTGGCCGTCGCCGGCGCCGCCGCCGGGCTGCTGCTGCCGGCCCGGCGGACGACGACGGCTCCGGCCGCGGGTGAGCGGACGGCGGAGGTGGTCAGGAGCTGAAGTACTCCGTCAGCACCGGGACCTGTGCGGCCGCCTTCACCATGTGGGTCTGGCCGGGCAGGGTCCGGTGCTGCGCGTTCGGCAGCACCTCGGCCAGCCGGCGCTGGCTGTTGCGCATGTACTCCGGGCTCTTGCCGCCGTCCATGACCAGCGCCGGCTGCGTCACCGCGGACCACCGGTCGGCCGGGAACGGCTTGCCGTAGCCGGTGTCGCCGAGCACGCGGTAGTCGTTCGGGATCGTGTGCGCGACGGCCGACAGCTTCTTCCACACCTTGGTGGGCCGCATGATCGCGATGACGATCGACGGCGTGCCGACGGTCTTCATGAACAGCTTGACGACGTCGCTGCGGCGGCCCGCCGCGACCAGTTCGTCGGTGCGCGCCAGCAGGTCCGGCGCCCACGGCTTCCCGGTGTCGTCGGTGACGGCCGGCAGCTCGTAGAGCGCGAGCTTCGTGACGCCGGAGCCCGGCCGCTTCGCCGTCTCCAGCGCCAGCGCCGCGCCGGACGAGCAGCCGTACAGATACACCTCGCCGCCGGCCTCGGCGATCAGCGCCTCCAGGTCCTCGACCTCCCGCTCGACGGCGTACGGCGCGGTGTCGCCGCTCTCGCCGCGGCCGCGACGGTCGTAGAAGTAGACGGTGAACGTCGCGGCCAGGGCGTCGGCGAGTGCGGCCATCGGGCCGAAGTCGCGGTAGCACAGGGCGCCGTCGACGAGGATCAGCGGCGGGCCGGAGCCGACCTTGGTGTAGGCGATGGTGGTGCCGTCGGCGGAGGTGACGGTGGACATGGGCGAACTCTCCTTGTCGGGTGGGATCAGCCGAGGACGCGGGTCAGCCAGGCCTGCCAGGCGGCCTCGGTGTGCTCGTGTGCGCCGTCGGCGAAGACGTGGTGGGACGCGACCATCGGGCCGCGGAACCCCTTGACGAACCGGAACAGCGCGTCAGCGGTGCGGATGCCGAGCGTGTCGGCGTTGACGAAGTACACGACACCGTCGACGCCCTGCAGCCGGACCGCGTCGCCGGCCTCGACGGGTGCGGTGACGCCGAGCTCGGCATGCAGCGCGGCCCAGGCGTCCTCCCAGTCGGCGACCGGCGGGCCGAACGCCGTGACCGGTGTGGCGGTGCGGCCGGCGAAGTGCGTGACGTACTCGAACAGCGTCCGGAAGAACAGCTCGTGGCCGCGCGACATCGCCTCGAACTCGTCGGCCCAGTCCTCGCCCGGGAGGAAGCCGCTGGTGACGACGCGCAGTGTGGTGCTGCCCTTGTCGCGGCCCTCGAGCAGGAACTCGTAAGCGACGAACCGGCCGTCGGACGCGGGCTCGCCGCCGTAGGCCAGTCGCTTTCCAGGCTCCCACGCGGTGATGTCGTGCGTCGGCGCGTAGCCGCCGAAGTCGATGCGGACGGCGCCGTCGGGGCCCGGCTCGACGTCGGCCCGGCCCATGAACCACGACTCGATGCCGGGGCCGGTCGCGATGGCGTCCCACACCTGCTCGGGCGTGGCGTCGAGGTCGGCCTGCTCGGCGGACTCGAACCGGTGACCCATGATCAGGACTCCTTCGGTGTGTCGACGCTCGGGTGGACGGCGACGATGACGCGGTGCGTGCGCCCGCCTGCGGCGTTCTCGTCGTGGTACTTGGCCACGAGCGCGGTGACGGCGCCGCCCAGCTCCTCGGCGAACGCGGCGCGGTCGTCGGCGGAGGCGAAGCGCACCTCGCCGTCGATGGCGAACGTCGCGACGCGCTGGCGCGCCTTCGTCGATGCCGTGATGAGCAGGCCCACGTCGCGGACCAGCTTCGACGCCAGCGAGAGCAGCCAGCGCGCGGACAGCTTGTCCGGCGACCGGCCCGGGTCGGGCTGCACGGCCGCGAGCGCGACCGGCGAGATGACGTACGACGCCGCCGTCGCCTGCAGCACCCGCTCGGTGACGTTGCCCTTGCGCCGCTCCTCGACCAGCTCGACCAGGCCGTGCCGCTCCAGCGTGCGCAGGTGGTAGTTCACCTTCTGCCGCGCCAGGCCGACGCGGGCGGCCAGCATGGTGGCCGAGCCCGGCTCGGCGAGCGCCGCCAGCAGCCGGGTGCGCATCGGGTCCAGGGACGCCTCCGCCGCGGCGGGGTCCTCGATCACTGCTACGTCCTGCATGCCGAGTAGCGTGTCACCGACAAAACTATTTGTCAAGGCCGAATGAGCTGTCGGAGGTCTTGGCCAGTGAGAGAATCGATGCGAACATGTGTTCGTGGCAAGTCGCGCGACGATCCTGCATGCCGACCTCGACGCGTTCTACGCGTCGGTCGAGCAGCGCGACGATCCCGACCTGCGCGGCAAGCCCGTCATCGTCGGCATGGGCGTGGTGCTCGCGGCCAGCTACGAGGCCAAGGCGCGCGGCGTGCGGACGGCGATGGGCGGCCGGCAGGCGCGGCGGCTGTGCCCGGACGCCGTCGTCGTCTCGCCGCGGATGTCGGCCTACTCCGCGGCCAGCGAGGCGGTCTTCGAGGTGTTCCGGCAGACGACGCCGCTGGTCGAGGGGCTCTCCATCGACGAGGCGTTCCTCGACGTCGGCGGGCTGGCGAAGATCTCCGGCTCGCCGCCCGAGATCGCCGCCCGGCTGCGCCGCGAGGTGTTGCGCCAGGTCGGCCTGCCGATCACCGTCGGCGTCGCCCGCACGAAGTTCCTGGCCAAGGTGGCCAGCGCGGTCGCCAAGCCGGACGGCCTGCTGGTGGTCGAGCCGGACCGGGAGCTGGCCTTCCTGCATCCGCTGCCGATCGAGCGACTGTGGGGCGTCGGCGAGAAGACGTCGGTCAAGCTGCGCCAGCGCGGCGTCTACACCGTCGGCGACGTCGCCCGGCTGGCCGAGCGGTCGCTGGTCGCGATCGTCGGGCCGGCGGCCGGCCGGCACCTGCACGCGCTGGCGATCGGCCGCGACCCGCGGCGCGTCGTCGTCGGGCAGCGGCGGCACTCGATCGGGTCGCAGCACGCGCTCGGCAGCTGGCGGCGCACCCCGGCCGAGCTGGACGCCGTCGTCGTCGGCATCGTCGACCGGGTGACCCGGCGGCTGCGGGCCGCCCACCGCGTCAGCCGCACCGTCGTGCTGCGGCTGCGCTTCGACGACTACACGCGGGCGACCCGCTCGCACACGCTGTCCGAGCCGACGTCGCACACGGGCCAGCTGCTCACCGTCGTCCGCAATCTCATCGCCGGGGTCGCGCCGACGATCGAACGGCGCGGGCTGACGCTGGTCGGTGTCGCGCTGAGCAACCTCGAGGACGACGACCCGCTGCAGCTGCCGCTGCCGATCGACCGGCACGGCGGCGCCACCCTCGACGCCACCGTCGACGAGGTGCGCAACCGGTTCGGCACCCGCGCGGTCACCCGCGCCGTGCTGCTGAACAAGGACGAGGGCCTCGTCATGCCGATGCTGCCCGACTAGTACCTCACCCGGTAGCGCAGATGGGTCGCTTGGAGGGCTGACGACGAAGATCGGCTGCCGTTGAGGTGCCGCCCCAGTGGTCCATCAGCTCGGCGGTGCGCCGCCCGGTGACGACCGCGCCGCCACCGCCCATCTCGGCCGTCACGTCGGCCGCAGGGCCGGTCACCTCGGCGAACGTGCCGCCGGGCGCGAACCAGTCATGGAGCCGGTGACCCCCGGGGCCGCCGAGGAAGTCGTCCGGGGTGGCGATGTAGCCGTCGACGGACACGGACATGAAGAGCACGGATGCGGACATGGCCTCACGGTGGCCCGAGGACGCGCCGGCGACAAGACGGTGGCCCGAGTTGTCCGAAACCGTCCCCCCGGGACCGTCCAGCCGGAATGATGATCCACGTGGCGGCCGACGCTTCCGATCTGCATGACGACGCGCTCTGGCTGGGCGGCGCATACGAGCTGGCCATCGAACTGGGCGAGCGCGACGACGCACGGCTGGACGCGGCGCTGACGGCCCTGTGGGAGGCCGCGGGCGTCGTCGGCTGCCAGGCCGCCGTCCGGGCCGAGCCGGGGACGTGGACCGACTCGCCCTGCACCGCGGCCGCCCTGCAGCGGCACGGCCGGCTGGCCGGGCAGGTGGCGCTGCCGCGGCGGCGCACCGTCGTGTGCGGCGCCCGCGCGGTCCGGCAGCGCTCGGGCGCCGACTGGCTGGTGTTCTTCATCCCCGTGGGCGCGCTGGACCTGGCCGAGCCGCGCAGCGCGGCGTTCCCGTTCCGCGGCGGCGACTCGCTGCTGTGGCGGCGGCCGCTGGACCGCTGGCTGGCCGGCATCGGCGCCGAGGTGCACGCGGCGGTGCCGTTCCGGCTGGCGCTGATCGGTCCCGAGGTCGCCGGCCTGACGTCGGCCCGGTCGCTGGGCGGCCGCCCACCGGCCGAACGCTGGGCGGCGTACCTGCTGCCGTCCGGTGACGGCCTGGAGTACCACCAGGCCGACCGCTGACGCCGTCACTCCAGCGGGTGGCGCATCCAGACGTTGGGCTCGACGTACACCGCGTGGTCGTGCTCGACGCTGCAGCGCACCGGGACCAGCGCCTCCGGGACGACGACGTCGCCGGACGCGTCGAACGGCAGCCCGGTCCACTCGCGCCACTCGGCCAGCGTGCCGGTGATGACCATCGACCGCGGCGCCACCTTGACGATCGTCGCGCCGGCCCGTGCGTGCACCCGTAGCCACGGGTCGGCGGGCAGCCCGTCGGGCCGGGTGCGGTAGGCGTACTCGCTCATCGGCGTGTGCGGCTCCAGGTGCTTCGCGCTCGGCCGCACCGGCGCGACCAGCTCGGTGAAGCCCAGCCGGCGGACGTTGTCGCGCATGGCCTGGAGCATGACGGCGGCGAGGCCCTGACCGCGCCGGTCGGGCCGGATGACGATCTCGAGCGCCGACACCAGGGTGGGCTTGGTGCCACGGTCGCGGTCGAGCGCCGCCCAGCGGATGACGCCGTCCCAGCCGTCGTCGGGCAGCTGTTCGCGGTGTGTGCCGCCGAACTCGAACGGGACGGTGTAGGCGAGGGCGACCGGGGTGTCCGGCGGCTCGTACGCCATCAGCACGTGCTCCGGATGGTTCCGCTGGACGTCGGCGTAGTACAGGTCGGCCGTGGGGTCGTGCTCCATGAACGTCGGCCACAGCTGCGGCAGCTGCCCCACCAACGCGGCCAGTTCCGGCCGCTGGTCCCGCGATTCGATGATCAGATCTCCGGGCATGGCCGGATTGTGTCAGTTCCGTCAGCCGGGAAGCATGTCCTTTTGCCGGGCCACCGCCTGGCGCACCAGTGCCGCCACGGCGGCCGGCTCGGCGTGGGCCCGCGCGTGCGACACGCCCCGCAGGTACTGGCCGTCGCCCGTGAGCAGGCCGTCCGGGTCGTCGAGCAGCGAGCCCTTGTGGAACGACAGGCTGACGGCGCGCTTCGTCGCGGCGACGGCACACACCCAGTGGTGCCAGTCGCCGCCTGCCGTGAAGGTCAGCCGGTTCCACTTGATCGCCTCGTCGAGCTCTGGCGCGGCGGCGCGGACCTGGTCGGCGAGCTGAACGGCCTCGTCGCGGCGGTCGGCGGGCAGGTGGTCGAGCCAGACGTCGATCTGGCCGGGGTGAGTGGTCATGGCGTTGCACCTCCGCCTCCTGGCATACCCCCTGTGCGGTCGCTGAAGCGGGACCTGAAGGAAACCGTAAGGCGATACCGGCATGGTGGTGGGCATCGAGAAACGACGACACAACCGGAGGACATCATGCGCAAGATCATCGAGTCGACCTTCACGACGATCGACGGCTCCATCTCCGACCCGCAGGTGTGGGGCCAGCCGTACTGGGACGAGCAGCACAACGACTACAACGCCAAGCTGGTCTACGGCTCGGACGCGATGCTGCTCGGCCGGGTGACCTACGAGGGCTTCAAGGACGCGTGGCTGTCGCGGGCCGGCGACCCGTTCGCGGACCGCCTGAACGCACTGCCCAAGTACGTGGCGTCGCGCACCCTGACTGGCGAGCTGGAGTGGAACTCGACCGTCCTCGAGGGCGACGTCGCCGAGGCGGTCGCCGCGCTCAAGCAGCAGCCGGGCGAGAACATCATCAAGTACGGCACCGGCGAGTTCGACCGCACGCTGCTGGAGAACAAGCTCGTCGACGAGTACCACTTCTGGACGTTCCCGGTCATCGCCGGTGGCGGCGACCGGCTGGGTGACGGCCTCGACCTCGCGCACCTGAAGCTGGTCGACCAGACCGTGTTCGACTCCGGCATCATCGTGGGCGTCTACGCGCCCAAGTGATCCGCACCCAGGTCACCGTCAGCTAGCGCGGCCGTCCGGCGAAGTCCCGGGCGGCCGCGCTGCTGAGCGCGGCGCCCTCCGCACGGGCGGCTGTGAACGCGGCCTCGTCCTGCGCCGACCGGACCAGCGCCACGACGCGGTCCGCCTCGCTCTGCTCGGCCGGCGACAGCGGGAAGCCGTCGGCCTCCCGGGTCGCTTCGGCGGCGCCGAGCACGACGGCGGCGTCGTGGGCCGCACCGGCCAGGGCCAGCGCCGCGGCCGCCCCGAGCAGCGCGGCCGTCGAGCCCCGGCCCCCCGTCACCTCGACGCCGACGTCGTGGGCGCGCAGGTGTAGCGCGAGCGCCGCGGCCGGGTCGTCGCGGTCGGCGGCGAGCAGGCCGAGCTCGTTGAGCACCATCGGCGCGTAGAACGCGATACCGGCCGTCTCGGCCTGTTCCTCGGCGCTGCGCAGCAGCCGGGTCAGCAGCTCCTCGGCGGTGTCCAGGTCACCGCTGCGGCGGGCGGCGTAGGCCAGCCCGATCGTCGCGAACACCTGCGCCGCGTGGCTGCCGTACTGGGCGGCCAGCCGCACCGCCCGCTCGGCGTGGGCCCGCGCGCCGACGGGGTCGCCGGTCTGCACGCCGATCCAGGCCTGCCAGGACAGCACGGCGCCGACCTCCGCCCACAGGCCGAGCGCCTCCGCCCGCGGCAGCGCGTCGGCGCACAGCCGCAGCGCCTGCTCGTAGTCGCCGGTGAGGTCGGCCTGCCCGATCAGCCAGTCGGTGGCCTGCAGGACGCCCCAGTCGTCGCCGAGCTCGGTGAAGATGCGCGCGGAGGCGGAGGCGGCCTCGTCCATCGCCGCCGGGTCGCCGTGCAGGTGCGCGAGCCGCGCCCGCAGCATCAGCGTGGCCGCCTCGCCCCAGCGGTCGCCGGTCGCGGCGAACCCCGCCGTCGCCCGGCCGAGCAGCCGCTCGGTGACGGCGGCGTCGCCGAGGTCGAACGTCGCGTGGCACAGGAACCACTCCGCGCGGGCCTGCCCGGCGTCGTCCCCGGCATCGTCGAACGCACGTAGCGCCGCCTCGCAGCGCTCCAGCCAGTCCTCCTGGTCGCCCTGCATGACGCCGATGCCGGTGCGCCAGCTCAGCGCCCGGCCGCGGAGGCCGGGCGGCGCGTCGCCGGGGACCGCCAGCGCCGTCTCCAGCGCCCGGCGGCCCTCGGTGAGCCGTCCGCGCAGCAGCCAGTACCAGGTCAGCGCGCTGGTCAGGCGCAGCGCCAGCTCGGCGTCGCCCAGGCGCTCGGCGGTGTCCAGTGCCGCGCGGAGGTTGGCCGACTCCGCGTCGAGCGTGCGCAGCCACTCGCCCTGACCGTGACCGCGCAGCTCCGCGTCGGCCCGCTCGGCCAGGCCGGTGTAGTGGCGGGTGTGCCGGGCGCGGACGACGGCGTGCTCGCCGGCCTCGTGCAGCCGGTTGACGCCGTACGCGGCGACGGACTCCAGGAGCCGGTAGCGCGGTCCGCCGGCCCGCTCGTCGACCACGACCAGCGACCGGTCGACGAGCCGGACCAGCGAGTCCAGCACGTCGAGGTCGCCGTCGGCGCAGACGGCCTCCGCGGCGGCCAGCGTGCAGCCGTCGGCGTGTACGGCCAGCCGCCGGAGCACGACCTGGTCGTCCGGCTCCAGCAGGTTCCAGCTCCAGTCGATCGCCGCGGCCAGCGTGCGCTGCCGGGCCGGCCGGTCGCGCGGGCCGCTGCCCAGCGCGCGGAACCGGTCGTCGAGGCGTTCCAGCAGCGTGTGCACGCCGAGCGCGCGGACCCGGGTGGCGGCCAGCTCCAGCGCGAGCGGGATGCCGTCCAGCCGGCGGCACAGCTGGGCCACGACCGGGCCGCTGTCGGCGTCGAGCGTGAACCCGCGGGCCGACGTCGCCGCGCGGGCGACGAACAGCTCGGTCGCGGCGGGCAGGTCGAGCGGCGGGACCTCCCACAGCACCTCGCCGCTGAGCCCGAGCGGCTCCCGGCTGGTGGCCAGCACCGTCAGGCCCGGCACGTCGCGCAGTAGCCGGCCGGCGAGCGCGGCGGCGTGCTCGACGAGGTGCTCGCAGTTGTCCAGCACGAGCAGGAGCCGCCGGTCCCGCAGCGCCTCGGCCAGCCGGTCCACCGGCGTCGCCGGCCGCTCGCCCGGCTCGGCGGCGTCGCGGACGCCGAGCACGGCCATCGTCAGCTCGGCGATGTCGTCGACGGCGCGCTTGGGCTGCGGTCGCTCCAGCGCGGCCAGCTCGACCAGCCAGCCGCCGTCGTCGTAGTCGCCGGCCAGTGGGTGCGCCGCCGTCGTCGCCAGCCGGGTCTTGCCGACGCCGCCCGGCCCGGTCAGCGTCACGAGGCGCTCCTTGCCCAGCAGCTCGCGTAGCTCGCCGACGGCGTCGTCGCGGCCGATCAGCGGCGCCGGGGCGGGCAGGTTGGTGGCGCGTTGCGACGGGCTCAGCCGCGGGTCCTGCTCGAGGATCGCCTGGTGCAGCGCGGTCAGCTCCGGCCCCGGATCCAGCCCCAGTTCGTCGGCGAGACCGCGGCGGAACTCCTCGTAGCCGGCCAGCGCCTCCTGCTGCCGCCCGGCCCGGTAGAGCGCGTGCAGGTGGATCGCGCGCAGCCGCTCCCGGAACGGGTGGTCGGCGACGGGGCCGGCGAGCTCCGCGGCCAGGACGGTGTGCTCGCCGAGGTCCAGCCGGGCCTGCGCCAGCAGCTCGACGGCGGCCAGCCGGCGCTCCTCCCAGCCGGCGGTGACGGTGCGGGCGAACTCATGGTCGGCGAAGTCGGCCAGCGCCGGGCCGCGCCACAGCGCCAGCGCCTGCGTCAGCAGGTCCCGGCTCCGCCGTGGATCCGCGCCGGCGGCCTGTTCGACCAGCTCGTCGAACCGCGCGACGTCGACGGCGTCGGTCTCCAGCGCGTAGCCGGGCGCCCGGGAGACGACCAGCTCGCGGGCCCCCGTCTCGGCGTCGTCGAGCGCCTTGCGCAGCTGCGAGACCCGCACCTGCAGCGCGGCGGCCGGGCTCCCCGGCACGTCGTCGCCCCACACGTCCTCGACCAGCCGGTCCGCCGGCACCGTCCGGCCCCGGTGCGCCAGCAGGACGGCGAGCAGCGCCCGCACCTTCGCTCCCGGCACCGTGACCTGCTCGCCGTCGTCGGTCCAGACGGTCACTGGGCCGAGGACACCGAAACGCATCCGCCCACCCTAACCACGGCTACGATCCGGGCATGGCCACGTACGTGGACGAACGGTTCGACGGCGACGATCTGGACACCGGTCTCTGGTTTCCTTATTACCTCTCGCACTGGAGCTCCCGCGCCGAGTCGGCCGCGACGTACTCCGTGTCCGGCGGCGAGCTGCGGCTGTGGATCCCGCCGTCGCAGGGGATGTGGTGCGCCGACCGGCACGAGCCGCCGCTGCGGGTGTCGGCGGTGCAGACCGGCGCGTTCTCCGGGCCGGTGGGCGGCACCGTCGGGCAGCAGCCGTTCGTGCCGGGGCTGACGGTGCGCGAGGAGCAGCCGCCGTTCTGGGGCTACACGCCGACCTATGGACGGTTCGAGGCCCGGTTGCGCGGGGTCGTCTCCGAGCGGTCGATGGTGGCGTTCTGGCTGTCCGGCATCGAGGACCGGCCGGAGCGGTCCGGCGAGATCTGCGTCATGGAGGTGTTCGGCTCGGCGGCGCACGACGTCGGCATGGGCGTGCACGCGTTCCGCGACCCGCTGCTGCGCGAGGACTTCGAGGCGCCCTGGCTGGACCTGGACGTCGCCGAGTTCCACCTCTACGGCGTCGACTGGCGGCCCGGCCGCGTCACCTTCAGCGTCGACGGCCGGGTCGTCCGCGTGGTGCACCAGGCGCCGGACTATCCGATGCAGCTGATGCTCGGCGTGTTCGACTTCCCCGCACGTGGTGGTTCCGCCGACGAGGTCCCGGAGCTGATCGTGACGCACGTGAGCGGCCAGCCGCTGCAAGCCGTCTAGGCTCGCGGTCGTGGAACTGGAGTTCACCGGTGAGATCTGGCACTGGCGCGGCCCGGCGCCGTTCCACTTCGTGACGGTGCCGGCCGACGAGAGCGCGGAGCTGGCCGAGGCCGCGGCGATGGTCTCGTACGGCTGGGGGATGATCCCCGTCCGGGCCCGCATCGGCGGCACCGATTGGACCACGTCGCTGTTCCCGAAGGACGGCGGCTACGTCGTCCCCCTCAAGGACGTCGTCCGCCGCGGCGAGGACCTCCACGTCGGCGACGTCGTGACGATCACCCTCTTCGTCGAGGTGTGAGCGCCGAGGTCAGCTCGGCGGTGCGAGCCAGACGGCGGTGTACGTCCAGAAGAGGCCGCGGCGAACCTTGACGCCGGGAAGCGATGCGTGCACGTCCGCCCTGATCTCTGTGTATGAGTCGGCCGGTGCCGCCACGGGCGCCGTCATGTTCTCGGGGAGTTCAGAGGCGCGCCGCGGGTGGAGGACCAGACCGATGAGCTGGTTCAGCAGCACCGAGACGAGTTCGAGCCACCACCCCGAGCGTGGCTCGTCGCGGTGGCAGCCGACGATGATCAGCCTGCCACCTGGGGCTACGACCTCTTGTGCCGCGCGAATGCCTTGGTGCAGGGGGAGGTGATGGAGCACGGCGACCATCGAGACGACGTCGAAGCGAGCGTGCTCGCTGGTGGGGAAGGCCGATTGAACGACCGTGACGTTGGAAAGGTCCCTCGTGGACGCGGCCGCCTTCTTCGCCGTGCCGGGGTCGGGCTCGATCCCGGTGACCTCCGGCAGGACGCGCGCGAGCCGGCGAAGCAATCCGCCAGTGCCGCAGCCGATGTCGAGGGCCGTGACGGCGCCGGCGCGTCGTCCGCGCCAGGCGTGGTAGAGCACGAAGGGCGCGTAGGCGTCGTTGTGCGACCACGAGTGACGCCGATTGACGCGAGCGAGGGCTTCGAGCAGGCGCGTCCTCATGAGTGGAGCGGGTGACGGGAATCGAACCCGCGTTATCAGCTTGGGAAGCTGGAGTTCTACCATTGAACTACACCCGCGTGTGCCGCCCTCAGAGGCGGCACGACGCCGAGCATACCTCACCCCCGGGCCGGCGAGGCTGACGAGGCGGCACCCGCTTCGGCCGGTTCGGGCGCCTGCGCCGGCAGCCGGATCGTGAACGTCGACCCGGCGCCGACCATGCTCGACACCGTCACCGTGCCGCCGTGCGCCTCCACCAGGTGCTTGGTGATCGCCAGCCCGAGTCCGCTGCCGCCGGTGGCCCGGGTCCGCGACGTGTCGGTGCGGTAGAAGCGGTCGAACAGGTGCTCCAGGTGCTCGCGCTCGATCCCCGGCCCGTCGTCGCGGACGGCGAGCACGACGTCGTCGGTGATGATGTCGTGGGAGAGCCTGACCAGGACGGTGCTGCCGGAACCGGAGTACTGGACGGCGTTGGCGACCAGGTTGCCCAGCGCCTGCCGCAGCCGCACGGGATCGGCGTCGGCGGGGACGGACGGCGGGGCGGCGACGACCAGCTCGACCGACGACGCCGAGGCTGACGGCTGGTGGGCGGCGACCACCTGGCGGGCGAGGTCGGCGACGTCGATGGTCTCGCGGTGGATGCGCAGCATGCCGGCGTCGGCGAGGGCGAGGTCCTGCAGGTCGTCGATCAGCCGCTGCAGCAGCGCGGACTCCTCCAGCAGCGACGACACCAGCTGCGGGTCCAGCGGGACGACGCCGTCCTCGGCCGCCTCGAGGTAGCCGCGGACGTTCGCCAGCGGCGTGCGCAGCTCATGCGCGATGTCGCTGACCATCGCCTTGCGCTGGCGCTCGTTCTGCTCGATCGACGACGCCATCGCGTTGAAGGCGTGCCCCAGCTGGGCGACCTCGTCGCGGCCGGTGACACGGACCCGTGCGCCGCGTCCGCCCGACGCCATCCGCTGGGCCGCCTCGGTGAGGGTGCGGATCGGGTGCGACAGCCGCCGCCCGGCGAGGACGGTGACGCCCGTGGCGGCGGCCAGCACGCCGAGCCCGGTGAGCGCCGTGCGCACCCAGCCGCCGCCGGAGAACGCGTTGAACCGGTCGGTCGAGCCGACGTACAGCAGCGCCGGATCGGCGAGGTACGGCTCGATCGCCTGCTCGTACGCCGTGGCGTCGCAGTCAGCCACGATGCCCTGCATGGCCGGATCGTCGTTCGCGACCCGGAGCTGGAGCAGGCCGTTCTCGGTCTGAATGGGGTCGGCCTCGATGCCGGCGGCGCTGAGGCACTCCTGGGTCAGCCGCACCTGCTCGCTGTTGAGGGCGATGCTGGCCTCGCTCGGCTTCAACAACTCCGGCGGCACACACTGCTGCGTGGTCACGTCGACCGGGGCCTCGGTGGCCGGCGCCGTCGGGTCCGGCCCGTCGCTCGTCTCGACGTAGGTCCGCAGGACGTTCCCGTCGGGACCGACCAGCAGCTCGTCGGCCCCGGCCTGCGTCAGGCACTCGTTGGCCGCGACGACGAGCCGCTCGCGGTTCGCCGTCTCCGCCGCGGTCAAGCGCCAGACCGGCCCCGCTGCCTCCAGCCCGACGGAGCCGACGATGGTCATCTCGTCGGTCAGCATGGTGACCGTCTCCCCGGGCGGCGCCGTCTCCTTCAGCGGAGCCGGCGTCGTGGCGCCGGTCGGCGTGGGGCTGGCCGGCGGCGCCGCGGAGCCGCCGGCCCCGGCCTCCGCCTCGCCCTCGAGCATCCACGTGTCGACGGTGGACGACGCGGCGGCCACCGCGACGCCGCCGGCCATGACCGCCAACGGAGCCATCGGGTCGACCTCGGCGATCGGCGTGGACGGCAGCGGCGGCGAGTCGCCGGCATCTGAGGTGGCCGAGTCGGCCAGGATGTCGCCGTCGGCGTCGGTCAGCGCGACCCGGTTGCCCGTCATCGCCGCGAGGTCGTCGACCATGGCGCCGACGCCGGACCACGAGTCGTGGCTCTGCGCGTAAGCGATCAGTGTCTGGTAGACGGTGTTGTCGGCCTCGAGGCTCCGCTCGAACTCGCCACGCAGCCGCTGGCTGGTGCTCTGGGTGGTGATCCAGGCGGTCGCCGCGATGGAGATGACCGCGACGCCGAGGAACAGCACCAGCAGCCGGACGAACAGGTTACGACGCATCGCGGACCCCCGGTCGGTCAGCCATCTTGTAGCCGACGCCGTACACCGTCAGCAGGAAGGCGGGCGCCGCCGGATCGGCCTCGATCTTGCGGCGCAGGTTCATGACGTGGACGTCGACCGTGCGGTCCAGCGCGTAGTGGTCGAAGCCGAACGCCTCCTCCAGCAGCTTCTGCCGCGGGAACACCCGGCCCGGCTCGGCCGCGAGACAGGCCAGGATCTTGAACTCCGCCGGCGTCACGTCGATCTCGCGGTCGTCGACGAACACCTGGTGCCGGCCCGTGTCGACCACCAGCTCGCCGATGCGCAGCCGGGAGTCGGGCGCCCGGTGCCGGTCCGCCCGGCGCAGGATGCTGCGGACCCGGGCCACCAGCTCGCGCGGGCTGTACGGCTTGGTGAGGTAGTCGTCGGCGCCGAGGTCCAGGCCGAGCAGCAGGTCGTCCTCGGTGGACCGCGCGGTCAGCATGATGATCGGGGTGTCGGACTCCTGCCGCAGGATCCGGCAGACGTCCAGACCGTCGACCCGTGGCATCATGATGTCGAGCACGAGCAGGTCAGGCCGGCGCCGCCGCGCCTCGTCCAGCGCCGTCCGTCCGTCGTGCGTGATGACGACGGCGTGACCCTCGCGCTCGAGGTAGCGGCGGACGAGCTCGGCCTGTTTGACGTCGTCCTCGGCCACGAGGATCCGGGCTCCCATGACATTCGAGTGTGGCAGGAACCTGTCAGGAAGCTATGAAGAGCGCGGATCTGACGGCTCCTTCACAGGTTCTTCACAGCCCACTTCGCACCCTTCTGCCATGACGAATTGGCGTGCACGGGCCCGGCTGCTGGCATTCGCGTGCGTCGCCGGGCTGGCCCTGGCCGGCTGCGGCGACGACGACGGTGGCGACGGCCAGAACGACGGGACGAACGGCGACTCCGCGGACCAGTCGGGCGACGGCGAGGAGCTGAGCCCGCTGGAGGAGTACCTGGGGGAGAACTCCGGCCTCATCAGCGGCGGGGCCGTGACGATGGCCGTCTCCGCCGCCGAGATGGACGAGGACGAGCGCCAGAAGCTGCGCCAGGTCGAGGAGCTGGTCGCCGCCTGCATGGAGGAGGCCGGCTTCGAGTACATCCCGGTCGACCCGATGGCCGGCGACACCGGCGAGGACCCGTTCGCCGAGGCGTACGCGTTGCCGCCGGACGAGTTCGCCCGCGAGTACGGCTACGGATACACGACGCTCATGAACCCGGAGAAGGAACAGGAATGGGTCGACCCGAACCAGGAGATCCGCGACGGCCTGTCCGAGGGCGCGCTGGAGGAGTACTACCGCGTGCTCTGGGGCGATGGCGTCGAGGTGGCCGACGGTGGCGGCGGCGTGGCGATCTCGCCGCAGGAGGGCGCGTCCGGCGCGCCGCAGGCACCGCTGCAGCAGGGTTGCCACGGCGAGGCCCGCGCCGAGGTCTACGGCGAGGACGACGGCATGATGATGGGGCCGGACATGAGCGAGTTCGAGGGCCTGTTCGAGGACCTCGACGCGCTGCGGCAGCGGATCGAGAGCGACCCGCGCATCACCGAGGCGGCCGAGGAATGGGCCGCCTGCATGGCCGAGGCCGGCTACAGCGAGTTCGAGGGTCCCGACGACCCCGAGTCGGCGGTCATGGACCGGCTCAGCGAGCTGTACGGCTGGGACGACGAGGCGCCCACCGACGCGCCGGAGGAGGACGAGCCGAGCGTCAGCATCGGCGGCGAGGGCGGCGAGCTGCCCGAGATCGACGAGGCGGCCTTGGCCGAGTTGCAGGAGTACGAGATCGCTGTCGCGACCGCCGACTACGAGTGCGAGCAGGACGGGTTCGGCGAGGTCCGGCGCGAGGTCGCGTGGGGCTTCGAGGAGGAGTTCGTCGAGCAGCACCGGGACGAGCTGGAGCGCTATCGCGACGCGATGGCGGAGGGCCCGGCGGGTAACGCCGGTGGCGTCGGGTGAGCCGGTCCCGCAGCCGGACCCTGCTCATCGTCGGCGGCACTGCCGTCATCGCCCTGGGTGCCGGCATCTACGCCGGCACCCGCATCACCTCGCCCGCCGACGCCATCGCGCGGACGGCCGCCCCCGAGGCCTCCGAGGTCACGGTCCCCGTTGAGTTGCGCACGCTGGAGAGCGAGGTCGTGACCCGCGGGGACGTGACGGCGGCCGGCGCCGTCGCCGTCACGCCGGAGACCGGCGGGCTGGAGACGCCGCCGATCGTGACCGGGCAGGTCCCGGCGGTCGGCGCGGAGATCGCCGAGGGTGCGGCGCTGCTGGAGATCGTGGGGCGGCCGCTGATCGCGCTGGCCGGCGAGCTGCCGATGTACCGGTCGCTGCGGCCGGGCATGAGCGGGCCGGACGTCGCCCAGCTGGAGGCGGTGCTGGACCGGCTCGGGCTGGATCCGGGCGAGGTCGACGACGAGTACACGTCCTCGACGGGCAACGCCGTCGCGGAGCTGTTCGAGCGGATCGGCTACGAGCCGCCGGAGCCGGACCCGCAGGCGCAGTCGGAGCTGGACGCGGCCAACGACCAGGTCGACCAGGCCGAGGACGCGGTCGAGGATGCCGAGGAGGCGCTCGAAGAGGCCGAGGACGGGGCCGGCGACACGCCAGAGGGTGCCCCGGTCGACACCGACGCGCTGCAGGACGCCCTGGACGACGCCGAGGAGCAGCTCGCCGAGGCGCAGACCGCTCGCGACGAGGCCGCGTTCGCCGCCGGCACTCCGCTGCCGGCATCGGAGGTCGTGTTTATCGCGAGCCTGCCGCGCCGCGTCGACGAGGTGAACGTCCGCCGCGGTGGCCAGGTCGACGGCGCCGTCATGACCGTCAGCGGCGCGTCGCTGGTGGTGACGGCGAACGTGGACGACGCCGACTTCGACCTGCTGGCCGTCGACCAGGCGGTGTCCATCGAGACGCCCGACGGCGAGCAGGTGCCGGGCACGATCACCGCGATCGAGGAGGCCACCGGCGAGGGCGCCACCGGTTACGACGTGACCATCGCGCCCGGCGAGCTGACGCCGGAGCAGTCCGAGGCGCTGCGCGGGCAGAACGTCCGCATCACCGTGCCGATCGAGAGCACCGACGGCGAGGTGCTCGCGGTGCCGCTGGCGGCGCTCACCGCCGGACCGGGCGGCGAGTCCCGGGTCGAGGTCATGCGCGACGGCGTCGCCGAGCTGGTCGAGGTCGAGGTCGGCCTGACCGCGCAGGGCTACGCCCAGGTCACGGCCGTCGACGGCAGCCTCGCGGCGGGCGACCTGGTGGTCGTCGGCGACGCCGACGACGAGGAGAGCGACGGGGGCGAGGAGTGACGCCGCCGGTGGTCGAGATGATTGGGATCGGCCGCGTCTTCGCCGGGCCGCCGCGGGTCGAGGCCGTGCGCGACGTCGACCTCAGCATCGGCGAGGGGGAGTACCTGTCGATCATCGGGCCGTCCGGCTCGGGCAAGTCCACGTTGCTGCACCTGCTCGGGCTGCTGGACCGGCCGTCGCACGGGACCTACCTGCTCGACGGCGTCGACGTGAGCACGCTGTCCGAGCGGCGCCGGACCCGGGTGCGCGGCGAGCGGATCGGTTTCGTGTTCCAGGCCTTCCACCTGCTGCCGCACCGCACCGTGCTGGAGAACGTGGAGCTGGCGATGCTCTATCAGCGCACCCCGCGGCGGCAGCGGACCGAGCGGGCCCGGGAGACGCTGGAGCGGGTCGGGCTGGGGCATCGCCTCGACTTCGACCCGCTCACACTGTCCGGCGGCGAGCGGCAGCGGGTCGCGATCGCCCGTGCCCTGGTCGCGCGGCCCAGCCTGCTACTGGCCGACGAGCCGACCGGCAACCTGGACTCGGGCAACGCCGCATCGGTGCTCGACCTCTTCGACGAACTGCACGCCGAGGGCCTCACGCTCGCCGTCATCACGCACGACGACGGCGTCAGCGCGCGGGCACAGCGGCGGGTCCGCATCGTCGACGGGGTCATGTCAGACGTCGCGACGGCCGGGGTGGTCGCATGAGGCGCTGGCGGCCGCCAGGGCTGGGACGGCTGCGCCGGCCGAGGCTGCGCGTGCCCGGATTCCGGCGGCGACGAGCGGGCGGGCGGCTGCGGCCGACCCGGCGCGGTCGCCGGATGACGCTGCGCGATCTGCTGGCCGAGGCCCTCGCCGGAGTGGCCGCCCGGCCGTCGCGACTCGCGTTGACCACGCTGGGCACCGTGCTCGGCATCGCCGCGCTGGTGGCGACGATCGGGCTCGGCCAGACGGCGGCCGGGCAGATCTCCGACCGGTTCGACGAGGTCGCGGCGACCCGGGTCACCGTCGAGCCGGGCGAGGCCGACGGCCCGGACGGCGAGATGGCGCTGACGCAGTTGCCGTGGGACGCGCCCGAACGGCTGGAACGGCTGGCCGGCGTCGCGTCGGCCGGCACGTTCGCCACCGTCGACGTGGGCCAGGATCCGGTGCGCGGCGTGCCGTACGGGACGCAGGAGCAGACGGTGCCGGTCGCGGCCGCGTCGGCGGGCCTGTTCGAGGCGCTCGGCGGGAGGCTGTCCGGCGGCCGGTTCTTCGACGAGGGGCACGACGCGCGTGGCGACGCCGTCGTCGTCCTGGGCCGGTACGCCGCGGACCGGCTGGGCATCAACCGGGTGGACTCGCAGCCGTCGATCTTCATCGGCGACCGCGCGTTCACCGTGATCGGGATCCTGGACGCCGTCGACTACCGGTCGGAACTGCAGGACTCGGTGATCATGCCGATGACGACGGCGCGCGAGCTCTACGGCCTGCAGGCGCCGCAGACGGTGGAGATCCGGACCGACCTCGGCGCGGCGCAGCTGATCGGCGAGCAGGCGCCGATCGCCGTCGACCCGAACAACCCCGACCTGCTCGACGTGACCGCGCCGCCCCCTCCGGGCGCCCTGCGCGACAGCGTGTCGGCCGACGTGAACGGACTGTTCCTGGCGCTCGGCGGGCTGTCGCTGCTGGTCGGCGGCCTGGGCATCGCGAACGTCACGCTGCTGTCCGTGCTGGAGCGGGTCTCGGAGATCGGGCTGCGCCGCGCGGTCGGGGCCGGCCGGACGCACGTGGCCGGCCAGTTCCTGGTCGAGAGCGGGATCGTCGGGTTCCTCGGCGGGCTGATCGGGTCGACGATCGGGGTGCTGGCGACGATCGGGGTGTCGGTGGTGCGGGACTGGACGCCGTTGCTGGACGTCCGGCTGGCGCTGGTGGCCCCGTTCCTCGGCGGGCTGATCGGGCTGGTCGCCGGCGCGTACCCGGCCTGGCGAGCGGCCGCCGTCGAGCCGATCACCGCGTTGCGCACCGGGTAGCTGCGCTCGGGGCGCCGGAGGCCCGATGCTGGTGCGGTGGAGATCTTCGCGGAGCGGACCCAGCTCGCGCTCGACCTCGTGGGAGTGTTCTTCTTCGCGGTCACCGGCGCCCTGCTGGCGGCCCGCAAGGGATTCGACATCGTCGCGAGCGCGCTGCTGGCCGGGGCGACCGGGCTCGGCGGCGGGGTGATCCGGGACCTGATCATCGGGGTCCGGCCGGCGGCGCTCGAGCACCCGGTGTACCTGCTGCCCGTGGTGCTCGCCGCCGCCGTCGTCTACCTGTTCTTCCCGCACGTCTCGCGGTTCCGGCGCACGCTGCTGCTGTTCGACGCGGCCGGGCTCGGCCTGTTCTGCGTCACCGGCACGGAGAAGGCGCTGGCCGCGGGCGTGCCGGCGGTGTCGGCGGTGCTGCTCGGGGTGACGTCGGCGGTCGGTGGCGGCCTGCTGCGCGACGTCGTGGCACGCGAGGTGCCGTCGGTGTTCCGCGACGACGACATCTACGCGCTGCCCGCGATGGCCGGCGCGGCCGCCGTCGCCGTGCTGTGGTGGGTGGACGCGCTGTCGGTGTGGACGGGGGTCGCGGCCAGCGTCGTGACGTTCGCGCTGCGGGCCCTCGCCGTCCGGAACCGATGGCGCGCACCGCTGGCCTACCGCCGTCAGCCCCCGGACGGCTGAGCGCTTGCGCCGGGCGTGGTGAAGGAGCACCGTGGGCCGGGCGCCGCGGCGAGCTTGGTGTCCAGCGTCGCGAGCGGGCAGTCCAGGTGTTCGGCCAGCGCCACGTACCAGGCGTCGTACGACGTGACGTTGCCGCGCAGGTCCCAGATGCGGCCCGCGAACGGGGCGAGAGGGAACAACTCGACCCGCAGCGCCTGCAGGTCGGTGTAGGCCATAGAGGCGGTGTCGTCGCTGATGGCGCCGGCGAGCGCGGCACGGCGCAGGATGCTGGCGGCCTCGACCGGCATCAGGTGAGGCGCCGCCAGCGGCCGGTCCGTGAGCAGGTCCTCCGCCCAGGTGCCTTCCGGGCCGCTGTCCACCAGCGCGGACACGACGAGGCCGGCGTCGACGACGATCGTCACCGCCGATCGGCGTCTCGGTCAGAGAGGATCTCGGTCGCGCTGAGCCTGGAGCCAGTGGCTCGCTTGCGCTCACGAACGGAGGCGAGCAGGTCATGAGGCTCGGGCCGGCGTACGAGCTCCATCAGCTGCAGCCGGACGTACTCCTGCAACGACCGTCCGCTGCGAGCGGCCCTCGCCGCCAGCTCGTCCCTGGTCTCTTCGGGGACGTCGCGAATCGTGATCGAAGTCATGCATGCATTCTGCTGCTAACTCCAGCGATCTGCAAGTCCCCGGAGTCCGGGTGCCGTGCCATCGGCTCGGTCGGTAGTGTCCCCACATGCTGCTCTCCGACCGCGACATCCGAGCTGCCGTCGAGTCGAAGCGGGTCACGCTCGACCCGTTCGACCCGGAGATGATCCAACCGTCGAGCATCGACGTCCGGCTCGACCGGTACTTCCGCGTGTTCGAGAACCACCGCTACCCGCACATCGACCCGGCCGAGGAGCAGCCCGACCTCACCCGCATGGTCGAGCCGCACGGCGGTGAGCCGTTCGTGCTGCACCCCGGCGAGTTCGTGCTGGCCTCCACCTACGAGACGGTGACGCTGGGCGACGACGTCGCGGCGCGGCTGGAGGGGAAGTCCAGCCTGGGCCGGCTCGGCCTGCTGACGCACTCCACGGCCGGGTTCATCGACCCGGGCTTCACCGGGCACGTCACGCTCGAGCTGTCCAACGTCGCGACGTTGCCGATCAAGCTGTGGCCGGGCATGAAGATCGGCCAGCTGTGCTTCTTCCAGCTCTCGTCGCCGGCCGACGAGCCGTACGGGTCGGAGCGGCACGGCTCGCGCTACCAGGGCCAGCGTGGCCCGACGCCCAGCCGGTCGTACCTGAGCTTCCACCGGACCCCGATCGAGTAGCGGTTACTGGCGAGTAATCTAGTACGCGAGAACCGTCCCACCGGCAAGGAGGCCGAGCCCGCATGCAGTACGTTGCCGTGGTCGTCGCGCTGGGCGTGTCGGTGCTGGCGTTGGTGGTGTTCACCGACGCGGTGGTCCGGATGGTGCGGGTGATCCGGCTGGGCGGGCCGGAGCCGGGCCGGAAGGGGAACCCGTCGGGGCGGACCCGGCAGCTGGTGCGCGAGTTCCTCGGGCACACGAAGATGGCCAAGCGCCCGGTGGTGGCCGCGGCGCACTGGTTCGTGATGGTCGGGTTCTTCGCGTTGTTCTTCACGCTGGTGACGGCGTATGGGCAGTTGTTCGACGCGTACTTCGCGTTGCCGCTGATCGGGCACTGGATCCCGTTCGAGTGGGCGACCGAGGCGATCGCGTGGCTGACGTTGATCGGCATCGTGGTGCTGACGGTGATCCGGCAGCGGTCGCATCCACGGCGGCTGGGCCGGCGGTCGCGGTTCTTCGGGTCGAACTTCTGGCAGGCGTACTACGTGGAGTTCACGATCGCGACGATCGCGGTGAGCATCCTGGTGCTGCGTGGGCTGGAGTACCGGCTGTACGGGCACGGGGATGTGTGGCACTTCCCGTTGACGGCGTTCATCGGCTCCTGGTTCGACTCGGTCGCCACGCCGGACGCCGAGCTGACGGTGCACGTGGTCGCGGCGCTGAAGATCACCGTGTCGTGGCTGTTCTTCACCGTCATCGCCTGGAACCTGACGATGGGCGTGGCGTGGCACCGCGGCCTGGCGTTCTTCAACATCTGGTTCAAGCGCGACCCCGAGGGGGGGCCGGCGCTGGGGGCGGCGAAGCCGCTGATGGTGAACGGCGCGCCGGTGGACTTCGAGGCGCTGGACGACCTGCCCGACGACGCGTCGCTGGGTGTGGGGAAGGTCGAGGACTTCTCCTGGAAGGGCCTGCTCGATTTCTCCACGTGTACGGAGTGCGGGCGGTGTCAGTCGCAGTGCCCGGCGTGGAACACCGAGAAGCCGCTGTCGCCGAAGCTGTTCGTGACCGCGCTGCGCGACCACGCGTACGCGAAGGCGCCGTACCTGCTCGACCCCGACACCGCGCCGGCGTCGGCCCACGCCGAGACCGAGCGGCCGCTCGTGGGCGACGTGGAAGCGGGCGGAGTGATCGACCCGGACGTGTTGTGGTCGTGCACGACGTGCGGGGCGTGCGTGGACCAGTGCCCGGTCGACATCGAGCACGTCGACCACATCCTGGACCTGCGCCGCTACCAGACGCTGATCGAGTCCGAGTTCCCCAGCGAGTTGAACGGGTTGTTCAAGAACCTGGAGAAGGCCGGCAACCCGTGGGGCGTCAACGCCTCCAAGCGGATGGACTGGGCCGCGGGGCTGTCGTTCGAGGTGCCGCGGGTCGGTGTCGAGGTCGACTCGCTGGATCAGGTGGAGTGGCTGTTCTGGGTCGGCTGCGCGGGCGCGTTCGAGGACCGGGCGAAGAAGACCACCCAGGCCGTCGCGGAACTCCTGCACACCGCCGGGGTGTCGTTCGCGGTCCTGGGTGACGGGGAGACCTGCACCGGCGACCCGGCCCGCCGCTCGGGCAACGAGTTCCTCTATCAGCAGCTGGCGGCGCAGAACATCGACGTGCTGCGCGAGTCCGGAGCCGTGCGCGTGGTGTCGACCTGCGCGCACTGCTTCAACACGATCAAGAACGAGTACGCCCAGCTCGGGCTGGAGCTGGAGGTGGTGCACCACACCCAGCTGCTGAACCGCCTCGTGCGGGAGGGCCGGCTGACCCCCGTCGCGCCCGCCGGCGACGCCCAGATCGCCGGCCGGGCGGTCACCTACCACGACCCCTGCTACCTCGGCCGGCACAACCAGGTCTACACGCCGCCGCGGGAGCTGGTCGGTGCGCTGCCGGGGGTCGAGCTGCGTGAGATGCCACGCAACCAGCAGAACTCCTTCTGCTGCGGCGCCGGCGGCGCCCGCATGTGGATGGAAGAACGCATCGGCACCCGCATCAACACCGCCCGCACCACCGAGGCACTCGACACCGGCGCCGAAGCCATCGCGGTGGGCTGCCCGTTCTGCCGGGTCATGCTCTCCGACGGCCTCACCGAGGCGCAGGCCGACGGCCGCGGCGAAGGCGTCGAGGTCCTCGACGTCGCCCAGCTGCTGCTCGCCGCCGTCAAGCGCGGTTCCTGACCTTCTGACGTCACGTGACGCCATTCGTGGCGTCGCGTGACGCTGCCTGCCGTCAAGGCGGCGTCACGATGACGCTTGACGTGACGCCATCATGACGCCAGGATGGCGTCATGGAGCTCACCCAGTACGTCGAAGCACTGCGCGCCTCGCTGGCCGCCGCCGGGCAGGCCGCCGC
>NZ_POTW01000006.1 GCF_003236295.1 Jiangella anatolica | reverse complement strand
GGCCATGACGACGCGGGGCGGTGCGGACGCGACGCCGATCGGGGCACGGCAGCGCCCACATTCCCGAGCCAGCTCAGAGACGCGGTTTCCGCATTCGCCGCAGACGGCCATCCCTTTTGCCCCTCCTTGTCCTGCCGCCGAGACGCTACGCGACATCCCCGCCCGTCGTCGAGCCTCGTCAGTGCCGGACGGTGACGCGGACCCGGGCCACCAGCGGCAGCGCCTGTTAGCGTGAGCCGATGGCTGACCGCGTGTCCGAGCCGGCCGATGGCGACGAGCGGAGCATCCTGCTGGGCTGGCTGGCGTTTCATCGCGACGCGCTGCGGGCGAATTGCGCCGGGCTCGACGCCGAGCAGCTCGCCACCCGATCCGTCCCGCCGTCGCGACTCTCGCTGCTCGGCCTGGTCCGGCACCTGACCGAGATGGAGCGGGTCTACGCGTCCTGGGCGCTGGGACCGGCCGTACCGCTGCAGTTCGTGTGGGGCGACTACACCGACGACGGCCCGGAGTGGGACTTCGACGCCGGCGCCCCGGCGACCGCCGCAGCCTGCGGTGGAACCTGCAGAAGCTGGTCGGCGAGTACGCGCGGCACAACGGCCACGCGGACCTGATCCGCGAACGCATCGACGGCTGGACCGGCGAGTGAGCCAGGATGGCGTCATGACACGGACCGACACCGCCGCCCGAGTGATCGCCGCTCCCGCCGAGCGGGTCTACGCCGCGCTCGTCGACCCGGACGCGCTGGTGGCGTGGCTGCCGCCGGAGGGCATGAGCGGCCGGTTCGAGCGGTTCGACGCGCGGCCGGGCGGCTCCTACCGGCTGGTCCTGACCTACGACGACGCCGCCGACGCGCCGGGCAAGACGACGGACGGCTCGGACGTCGTCGAGACCCGCTTCGTCGAGCTCGTTCCCGGCGTGCGGGTGGTGACGGCCACCGACTTCGTCTCCGACGACCCCGCCTTCGCCGGCACCATGACGATGACCTGGGCGTTGACGCCGGTCGACGGCGGCACGCGGGTGGACATCCGCGCCGACGACGTGCCCGGCGGCATCTCCGCCGCGGACCACGCCGCCGGCATGGGCTCGTCGCTGGCGAACCTCGCGGCCCACCTGGAGCGCTGAGCTACCGCCGTCGTCCGTAGGCGACCCGGCGGACCAGCACCTCGAACGGACCGCGCCGGCCGGCCCGCCGCATCCGGTCGGCGGCGACGACGGTGGCCAGCCAGGTCGCGGTGGCCAGCAGCGCCGTCGCGGCGACGGAGAGGATGCCGGACAGGTCCAGCAGGAACGGCGTGAACGCCGCCGCCCACACCACCGACTGCATGAGGTAGCAGGTCATCGAGCGCTGCCCGGTGGCCCGGATCGCCTCGACGACCGGCCCGGGCCGTGCGGCGAACCGGGTCGCCACCAGCGTGATCAGCGCGGCGTAGCCGAACCCGCCGAGCACGCCGGACCCGTCGTGCAGCGGCCCGATCAGCTCCAGCGTCGCCGCGCTCGGCACGTCCGTCACGCCGGCCAGCATCAGCGCCACCGGCTGCGCGCCCAGCACCGCGATCGCGATGCCGCCGGCGGCGGTGACGGTGAGCAGCCGCCGGTACCGCTCCGGCCGCTCCAGCACCCGGGCCCGGCCGGCGACCAGCCCGACGAGGAACGGCGCGGCGAAGCCGATCGGCCCGCCCAGCGCGACCCACGGGTGCACCTGGATCCGCTCGGTGACCATCGTGACGAGGTCCGGCGGCAGCATCGACGCGTCCGGCGGGTCGGCCGAGATCGACAACGAATCGGCGGACGGCAACACGGTGAGTGCGAAGAACGCCGCCGCCAGCACGAGCAGCCAGCGGCCGCGCCAGCGCACCGTCCAGGCGCCGAGGAGCAGCAGCACGCCGTACGCGGCCAGGATGTCGCCGACGAAGAGCAGCATCGCGTGCAGGAAGCCGACGACGATCAGCACCAGGGCGCGGCGCCACAGCAGCCGCCGCACACCGCGCGGGCCGAGCGCCTCGTTGCGCCGGGCGATGTGCGCGACGCCGTACCCGAACAGCAGCCCGAACATCGGGAACGCCCGGCCGTCGACGAACGTGGCGATCAGCCAGGTGACCGCGGAGTCCAGCCACGACCCGTCCATCGGGTAGCCGCCGCGCACGGTGTCGCCGCGCAGGAAGTAGTGCGAGTTGGCCAGCGCGATGAACAGCAGCATGAAGCCGCGCGCCAGGTCCGGGCCGAGCGCGCGCTCGGTGGTGGCGGTGGGTCCGGCCGGTCCGGCCTGCTGAGTCGTCGCCACGGTGACGAGCCTCGCGGGCGGCAGGCGGGCGGCGCATCGGACCAAAGTCGAGGGCGCCGCGACCATCGGCTACGTCTGGCACCGGTATTAGTATCACTGTCATGGTGCGAGTCCCGCTGACCCTGTCCGAGCGCGAACGCGGTGAGCGGCTGGGCCTGGCGCTGCGGTCGGCGCGGGCCGGGCGCAGCATCGTCGACGTCGCGACGCGGGCCGGGATCTCGCCGGAGACGCTGCGCAAGATCGAGCGCGGCCGCATCCCGACACCGGCCTTCTTCACCGTCGTGGCGGTCGCCGACGTACTCGGCCTGTCGCTCGACGACCTGCTGTCGGGGCTGGCCGCCGATACCGGGAGGATCCCGGACGGCGAAATGGCTACGCTTGGCCGGTGACCCCAGAACAGCTCTCCGCCGCGGTACGTGACGTCCTCACCGCCGCCGTCGACGCAGGTGAACTGGCCCTGCCCGACGGCGTGCCCAGCCAGGTGACCGTCGAGCGACCGCGCAACCGCGACCACGGCGACTACGCCACGAACGTCGCGCTGCAGCTGGCGAAGAAGGCGGGCACCAACCCGAGGGCGCTGGCCGAGCTGCTGGCCGCCCGGCTGCGCGGCGTCGACGGCGTCGACGGCGTGGACATCGCCGGTCCGGGCTTCCTCAACATCACCGTGTCGGCCGCGGCGCAGGGCGAACTGGCCCGCACCGTCGTCGAGGCGGGGCAGGCCTACGGCCGTGGCGAGGCGCTCGCCGGCACGACCATGAACGTCGAGTTCATCTCGGCCAACCCGACCGGCCCGCTGCACCTCGGCCACGTCCGCTGGGCCGCCGTCGGCGACGCGCTGGCCCGGGTGCTGGAGGCCGCCGGCGCCGCCGTCACCCGCGAGTTCTACATCAACGACCGCGGCGCCCAGATGGACAAGTTCGGCGCGTCCATCATGGCCCGGGCGCACGGCGAGGCGGTGCCGGAGGACGGCTACCACGGCGAGTACGTCAACGAGCTCGCCACGGCCATCGTCAAGGAGCACCCGGACCTGCTGGAGCGGCCGCGCGACGAGCAGCTCGTCGTCTTCCGCGAGGAGGGCTACCGGCTGCAGCTGGCCGAGCAGCAGTCCCAGCTCGACGAGTTCCGCACCCACTTCGACGTCTGGTACTCCGAGCGCAGCCTGCACGAGAACGGCCGGGTCGAGCACGCGCTGGACGTGCTGCGGCACCAGGGCCACCTGTTCGAGGCCGACGGCGCGCTGTGGATGCGCACCACCGACTTCGGCGACGACAAGGACCGGGTGCTGCGGCGCGGCAACGGCGAGTACACGTACTTCGCCGCCGACGCCGCCTACTACGTCGACAAGCGCGAGCGCGGCTTCGACGTCTGCGTCTACCTGCTCGGCGCCGACCACCACGGCTACATCGGCCGGCTCAAGGCGCTGGCCGCGTGCGCGGGCGACGACCCGGACAAGAACATCGAGATCCCGATCGGCCAGCTGGTGAAGATCGTGCAGGACGGCCAGGAGCTGCGGCTGTCCAAGCGGGCCGGGACGATGCTGACGCTCGGCCAGGTGGTCGAGGCGGCCGGCGTCGACGCGCTGCGGTACTCGCTGTGCCGCTACCCGGCCGAATCCCCGCTCACGCTCGACGTCGCGCAGATCACCAAGCACGCGCCCGAGAATCCCGTCTACTACGTGCAGTACGCGCACTCGCGGCTGGCCTCGCTCCAGCGCAACGCCGCCGAGCTGGGCATCGACAAGGGTGAGCTGCGCCCGGAGCTGCTCGATCACGAGCGCGAGTCGCTGCTGCTGGCGGCGCTGGCCGAGTTCCCGCGGGTCGTCGCCACGGCCGCCGAGCTGCGTGAGCCGCACCGGATCGCCCGGTACTTGGAGGACACCGCCTCCAACTTCCACAAGTTCTACGACGCCTGCCGGATCCTGCCGGTCGGTGACGAGGAGGCCACCGACGTGCACCGCGCCCGGCTCTGGTTGGTCGAGGCGACCAAGGTCGTCGTCGCCAACGGGCTGGGCCTGCTCGGCGTCGACGCACCGGATCGGATGTAACCATGCGCGCACACGAAGCCGGCGCCCTGCACGCGGAGGCCGGTCACCGCGGCCCGTCCTGGCTGCGCGAGCCCGACGACGTCAACGCGCTCTACCCGGGCCTGTGGTCCGCCGGTGTCGAGCGCGGCGACGACGGAGGGCTGCGGGTCGGCGGTGTCGCGGTGCGTGACCTCGCCGCGGAGTTCGGCACCCCGCTCTACGTCGTCGACGAGGACGACTTCCGGTCCCGGGCGCGGGCGTTCCGGGCCGCGTTCGCCGACGCGGACGTCTACTACGCCGGCAAGGCGTTCCTGTCCGTCGCGACCGCCCGCTGGGTGGCCGAGGAGGGTCTGAACCTCGACGTCTGCTCCGGGGGCGAGCTGGCCGTCGCGCTGCGGGCCGGGTTCCCGGCGGAGCGGATCGGGCTGCACGGCAACAACAAGTCGCCGGCCGAGCTGACCCGGGCCCTCGATGCCGGCGTCGGCCGCATCATCGTCGACTCGTTCGAGGAGATCGACCGGCTGGCGGCGCTGGCCGCGGCGCGCGGCGTGCGCGCGTCCGTCCTCGTCCGCACGAAGGTAGGCGTCGAGGCGCACACGCACGAGTACATCGCGACCGCGCACGAGGACCAGAAGTTCGGCTTCTCCATCGCCTCCGGCGAGGCCGCCGAGGCGGTGCGGGCCGTGCTGAAGCAGCCGTCGCTGCGGCTGCTCGGCCTGCACTCGCACATCGGGTCGCAGATCTACGACACCGCCGGCTTCGAGGTCGCGGCCCGGCGCGTGCTGGGCCTGCAGGCCGCCGTCCGCGACGAGCACCACCTGGAGCTGCCCGAGCTGGACCTCGGCGGCGGCTTCGGCATCGCCTACACCAGCCAGGACGACCCCCAGCCGCCGGACGTCCTGGCTGCCGGGCTGGCCGAGATCATCGCGCACGAGTGCGCGGGCTACGGCCTGGCCGTCCCGCGGCTGAGCGTCGAGCCCGGCCGCGCCATCGCCGGCCCGTCGACGTTCACGCTGTACGAGGTCGGCACGGTCAAGTCGGTACCGCTCGACGGCGGCGCGTCGCGACGGTACGTGGCCGTCGACGGCGGCATGAGCGACAACATCCGCACCGCCCTCTACGACGCCGACTACTCGTGCACGCTGGCCTCGCGCGCCTCGGCGGCCGCGCCGGTGCTGTCGCGGGTCGTCGGCAAGCACTGCGAGAGCGGCGACATCGTCGTCAAGGACGAGTTCCTGCCCGGCGACGTCGTGGCCGGCGACCTGATCGCCGTCCCCGGGACCGGCGCCTACTGCCGCAGCATGGCCAGCAACTACAACCACCAGCCGCGGCCGGCCGTCGTCGCCGTCCGCGCCGGGGAGGCTCGGCTGATCATGCGCCGGGAGACCGAGGACGACCTGCTGGCCCTCGACGTCGGCTGAGCCGCGGCGCGGCACTCCTGGTGGTCGAACAGGCGCGCCGCGACCCGCCGCGGCCGGGATCGTTGGTGTAGCAGCACCTCACCCGGCGCGAAATCGAGCGTAACTCCGGGGTTGACTGGTTGTCGATACGCGCCGACCATATGGGCACAACTCAATATCTGGAGTCCCGGCCGGGACCGCCAGCAACTGGCTCCCGGTCGGCCGTAGCAGCGGTCATACCACTGGGAGCCCTGGTCAGAAGGGTCATGGCAGTGGTCGACCGGTATCGGACGCAACGCGCGCCAGCCCGCCTGCGCAGGTGGCTGGTGAGCCCGCCAGGGCAGTATCAGGTCGCCGGTCTGGCACTCGGCCTGATGGTGTGCCTGGCGGTCCTGCTCGCCCAGGGGGTGAGCGGGTAGCAAGACTCCACGATCGGCGGAGACATCGTCGTATCGGCGCCGCCCCGACCAGGCGGCCGGCGAGTCCTCCTCGATCGCACCCGGCCCAGCCTTCCCGCTGGGCCGACGTGCGCCCGGCCGTTCCAAGATCATCGGCGCAGGGTGAGCGCATGAAACGGCCGCCCGCCGGCGTCGACCTCATGCCGGTCGACGACGTCGAACCACGGTTCGACGGCGGCCAGCAGCTGGGCGCCGGTGCGCCAGCAGAAGAACCGCGGCGGGTCGTGGCTGTCGCCGTCCAGGACGCCCGCCGTGCCGTCGCCACCGTAGACGCCGAGGAAGAACAGGCCGCCCGGCCGCAGCAGCCCGCGGATCGCGGCCAGTGCGGTGGGCAGGTCGGCGTCCGGCACGTGCAGCAGGCAGTTCAGCGAGTACGCCGCATCGAACGACTCCGGCGGCAGGTCCGGCGCGAGCACGTCCATGAGCCGCGCGTCGAGGCCCTTCGCGGCGCAGGCCGCGACCATCTCCGCCGTCAGGTCGGTCGCGACGACCGCCAGCCCGCTGTCCCGGAAGAACAGCGCGTCCTGGCCGGTGCCGGCGCCGATCTCGATCAACGTCTGTGCCCCGGCGGCCAGCAGGCGGTCGCGGAACGCCTCCCGCTCGGCCAGCTTCCACGCCGTCTTGGGCATCGAGTCGCGCACGGCGGCGCCGCGGGCGTAGGCGGCTCGCCTGTCGTCGGCGAGGTCGTGGAAGCGCGGGTCCATGCGCCCATCCTGCCGTCGATGTCCGCCCAGGGCGGACACGGGAGTAGCGGGGCCTGCGCCCGGCGTTGACCGTGCATCTTCGTAGCTGGGAGGTGCGCCGTGGCCGACGAGCTCGACGCGTATTCGCAGGTGGTCACCGGGGTGGCGCGGACGCTGCTGCCGTCCGTCGCGAGCCTGGCCGTGCAGGGGGAACGGCGTGGTCGTACCGGCATCGTCGGGACGGGGTCGGCGGTGGTGTTCACCGGCGACGGGTTCCTGCTGACGAACGCGCACGTCGTGGGCGCGTCCAGCCGGGGGACGGCGGCGTTCGCCGACGGCACCGAGGTCGGGTACACGGTGATCGGCCGGGACCGGCTCTCCGACCTCGCCGTCGTCCGCGCCGACGGCGACACCCCGCCGCCGGCCACGCTGGGCGACGCCGACGAGCTGACCGTCGGACAGCTCGTGGTCGCCGTCGGCAGCCCGCTGGGGCTGTCCGGCTCGGTGACGGCGGGCGTGGTCAGCGCGCTGGGCCGGTCGATGCCGGCGCAGAGCGGCCGCACGGTGCGCATCATCGAGGACGTCATCCAGACCGACGCCGCGCTGAACCCGGGCAACTCCGGCGGCGCGCTGGCCGACGCGCACGCGCGGGTCGTCGGCATCAACACCGCCGTCGCCGGGGTGGGGCTCGGCCTCGCGGTGCCGATCAACGCGACCACGAACCGCATCGTCAGCACGCTGCTGCGCGACGGCCGGGTGCGCCGGGCCTTCCTCGGTGTCGCGACGGCGCCGGCCCCGGTCCCGCCAGGCCTGGCCGAGCGGATCGGCCGCGCCCAGGGCGTCCGCATCGTCCACGTCGAGCCGAACAGCCCGGCCGACGTCGCCGGCCTGCGCGTCGGCGACCTGGTCGTGACGGTGGGCGGCCAGCCCGTGGACGACGCACAGGCGCTGCAGCGGCGCATGTTCGCCGACGCGATCGACGTGCCGCTGCCGATCACCACGTTCCGCAACGGCGCCATGGTCGACGTCATCGCCCGACCCGTGGAGCTGGCCGACCAGGCATGACAACTGTCATGGCCAGGACCGGACGGCGGTGACGTCCGCACCGGCCGCCGCCGCCGCACGCTGGAGGCATGACAGACACCCCGCACGCGGTCCGGTTGGCCGGGCTGCGCAAGTCCTACGGCTCGACCAGGGCCGTCGACGGCGTCGACCTGGAGGTCGCGCCCGGTGAGATCGTCGCGCTGCTCGGACCGAACGGCGCCGGCAAGTCCACCCTCGCCGACCTCATCCTCGGGCTGAGCCGCCCCGACGCCGGCACGGTCGCCGTCTTCGGCCGCACCCCGCGCGAGGCGGTCGACGCCGGCCTGGCCGGCGCGATGCTGCAGGACGGCGCCATGCTCGCCGACGCCACCGTCGGCGAACTGGCCGCGCTGTTCGCGGCAGTCCACCGGCACCCGCTGCCGGTCGCCGAGGCGCTGGACCGGGCCGGCATCGCCGACCTCGCGCGCCGCCGCGCGACCGACCTGTCCGGCGGGCAGACCCAGCGGGTCCGGTTCGCGCTCGCGCTGGTCCCGGACCCGGACCTCCTCGTCCTCGACGAGCCGACGGTCGCGATGGACGTCGCCGCCCGGCGCGAGTTCTGGGCCGCCATGCGCCGGTTCGTCGCCGCCGGCCGGACCGTGCTGTTCGCCACCCACCAGCTGGACGAGGCGGACGGGTTCGCCGACCGCGTCGTCCTCCTGCACGACGGACGCGTCGTCGCCGACGGCACGCCGCGGCACGTCAAGTCCGTCGTCGCCGTCCGCACCGTCCGGGCCACCGTGCCAGACCTGGACGCGGCCGCCGTCCACGCCCTGTTCGGAGCCGACGGCGTCACCGTCGACGGCGAGGGCGTGCGGATCAGCACCACCGACGCCGACACCGTCCTGCGCACGCTGCTCGAGCACTCGCCGCGGGCACGCGACATCGAGGTGACCGGCGCCGGCCTGGAAGAGGCGTTCCTGTCGATCACGGAGGGGACGGCGCGATGAACGCCACGTACACGGTGCTGGAGATCCGCCGGCTGCTGCGCGACCGCGCCGCGCTGGTGCTCACCGCCGGCCTGCCGACCGGTCTGTTCGTGCTGTACAACGCGATGTGGGGCGACGACACCGGCGCCACGACGGAGCTGATGGTGATGATGGGCGTGTTCGCCGGGCTGGCCGCGACGATCTCCGCCGGTGGCCGGGTCTCGCTCGAGCGGCACTCCGGCTGGACCCGGCAGCTGCGGCTGTCGCCGTTGCGGCCGCTGTCGTACGCGCTGACCAAGAGCACGGTCGCGCTGGTGCTCGGCATGCTGGCCGTGACGCTGGTGTTCGCCGTCGGGCTCGCGATGCAGGGCGGCGGCGCGGACCTGCCGGCGATGGGCGAGTCGCTCGCGTTGCTGTGGCTGGGCAGCATCCCGTTCGCGCTGGCCGGGGTGCTGCTCGGCCAGGTCGGCTCGGCCGGCTCGGCGCAGCCGCGGGGGATGGTCGTGCTTTTGGGCAGCGCGTTCCTCGGTGGGGTGTTCGTGCCGATCGACCAGCTGCCCAGCGGCATGGAGGCGGTCGCGCAGTGGTACCCGTCGTACTGGATCGACGCGCTCGCGCAGGCGCCGTTCGGCGAGTCCGTCGACGTCCTGCGGGCGGTACTGACGCTGGCGGCGTGGACGCTCGGGCTCGCGGCGCTGGTCCGCTGGCGCTACGGCCGGGCGGAGCGATGACGATGGGCGCTACCTTGGCGACGATGCCCGAATCGACGGTCCCGACGGCGACGCCCGTCGCCCGCGACGGCGAGCGGCGGATGCCGCTGGTCGTCGCCCTGGTGTGGACGGTCATCCTGACCCCGACCGCCTTCGGTGTCCATCAGCGGCAGGACTCGCTGGGCTGGGAGATCCTCGGCTACGCCGTGCTGGCCGGGTTCCTCGCGGCGTTCTACTACGTCTTCACCCGGGCCGCCATGGCCCGGCGGCGCGGCGAGCTGCCCCCGTGCGCGGTCGGGCGGTTCGGCTTCGCGGCGCTGTGTGTGCTGGGCGCCCTGGTCGTCGGGTTCGCGGGCCAGAACGGCGTGGTCGTCTGGTTCGCGCTGAGCCAGATCGCGCTCGTGGTCATGCCGCGCCGCGAGGCGTGGGCCACCATCGGCAGCATCTGCGTCGCCGTCCTGGCCGTCCCGTGGTCGCTGGGGCTGGACTGGGAGGTGAACGTCTGGTTCCTGGTGGCGATCCTCGGGTCGGCCTGGGCGACCGACTCGATCTTCCGGCTGCGCACCACCAACCGCGAGCTGACCCGGGCGCAGGAGCAGATCGCGTCGATGGCGGTGGAGCAGGAGCGGCTGCGCTTCGCCCGCGACCTGCACGACGTCGTCGGCCACAGCCTCACCGCCGCGACCGTCAAGGCGCAGCTGGCCCGCCGGATGGTCGGCGCCGACGACGACCGCGCCCGGTCCGAGCTGCGCGAGGTCGAGGGCCTGCTGCGCGACGCGCTGAAGGACGTCCGCGGCACCGTCGCCGGCTACCGCGACGTCACGCTGACCTCGGAGCTGGTCCGGGCGGCGACGGTGCTCGAGGCGGCCGGCGTCACGGCCGAGCTGCCCGGCGCCGTCGACGACGTGCCGGCCGGACGGCGCGAGCTGTTCGGCTGGGTGCTGCGCGAGGCCGTCACCAACGTCGTCCGGCACAGCCGGGCCACGCACGCGCGGGTCGCCGTCGGCCCGGACTTCATCGAGGTGTGGAACGACGGCGCCGACGGCACCCGTCCCGGGCCGGCGTCGTCAGGGCTGGTCGGGCTGCGGGAGCGGGTCGAGGCGGCCGGCGGGACGCTGCGGGCCGGGCCGTCCGGCGGCGGGTGGACGGTGACCGCGAGAATGGTGTCGTGATCCGGTTGCTGCTCGCCGACGACCAGGCTCTGGTCCGCGGTGCGCTGGCGGCGCTGCTGTCGCTGGAAACCGATCTCGAGGTGGTCGCGGAGGTGGCCCGCGGCGACGAGGTGGTCGCCGCCGCGCTGGCGCACCGTCCGGACGTCGCGCTGCTCGACGTCGAGATGCCCGGCCTGGACGGCATCGCCGCGACGGCCGTCCTGCGCGAGCAGCTGCCGGCCTGCCGGGTGCTGGTCGTGACGACGTTCGGCCGGCCCGGCTACCTGCGCCGGGCCATCGAGGCGGGCGCCGCCGGCTTCGTCGTCAAGGACAGCCCGGCCGAGCAGCTGGCCGACGCGATCCGCCGCGTCCACGCCGGCCTGCGCGTCGTCGACCCGGCGCTGGCGGTCGAGTCGCTGGCCGCCGGCCCGTCGCCGCTCACCCCACGTGAGGCCGACGTGCTGCGCGCGTCCCGCGACGGCTCCAGCGTCGCCGACGTCGCCGCCCGGCTGTACCTGTCCGAGGGGACGGTGCGGAACTACCTGTCCAGCGCGATCGGCAAGACCGGCACCCGCAACCGCGTCGAGGCGGTGCGGGTGGCCGAGGGCAACGGCTGGCTCTGACGCTCTCAGGTGGCGCGGAGCCGGCGGCGGGCCAGCCAGGCGTACGCCGTCCCCAGCGCCGCCAGCGCCAGCAGCGCGCCCAGCCAGGCGGCCGGGTTGTGGCTCCACAGCACGTCGTCGGGGGCGTTCGGGACCAGGTCGGTGACGTCCACCGTCGAGGCCGCGGCGGCGTAGCCCCAGCGGGCGGGCACCAGCCACGACAGCTGCGACACAACCGCCTGGCCGGTCACCTCGATCAGCCCGCCGCACAGCACCAGCTGCGCCATGATCGCGACGACCAGCGGCGGCATGGTCTGCTCCGGCGTCGCCACCAGGGCCGAGATCAGCAGCCCGAGCAGCGCCGACACGATCGCCGTCGCGGCCAGGGCGATGCCGACCTCGACCTTCCCGGTGCCGAACAGCACGCCGTCCTCCGGGCCGGCCCGGAACCAGAACACCAGCCGCAGCAGGATCAGCGTCTGCACCAGCACGACGGCGGAGAAGACCGCGACCTTCGCCGCCAGGTAGGCGTCGGGCATCAGGCCGGCGGCGCGTTCGTGCCGGTAGATGAGCCGCTCGGCGACGAGGTCGCGGACGGTCGCCGCCATGCCCATGAACGCCGCGCCGACGACGAGGACGACCAGCAGCCGCATGGCCTCGGTGCTGCGCGGGCTGATCGGGGCGCCCAGCCCGGTCTCGTCCGGGATCGCGAACGTCAGCAGCGCCAGCACCATCGGCAGCGCCAGCAGGAACCCGGCATAACCGCGGTCGGCCCAGATCAGCCGGAGCTGACGGCGGGCCAGCACCCAGGCCTGCTCTCGCCGCCGGCGCTGGTCGATGGCCTGCGGGCCGACGATCGCCGGGGCCGTCGGCGGGCGGCCGAAGCCGCTCATGCGGTCGAGCAGGGTCAGCGGGTTCAGCCGGTCCAGCCAGGCGCGCACGTCGGCGGACGAGACGGACGGCGACGGCGGGGGAGGCGGCGGCTCGGCCGCGTTCAGGCGCTCGAAGATGTCGGCCCAGTCGGCCGTGCCGAAGTGCGCCGCGACCCCGTCCGGCGGGCCGAAGTACTCGACCCGCCCTCCGGGCAGCATGATCAGGACGTCGTCACAGCGGTCGAGGTGGGCGAGGTCGTGCGTGGTGACGATGACCTGCCGGCCGCCGTCGGCCAGCTCGCGCAGCCCGGTCATGATCTGCCGCACCAGCGCCGGGTCCAGCCCGGCGGTGGGCTCGTCCAGGATCAGCAGCGACGGCCGCGTGAGCAGCTCGAACGCGATCGCCAGCCGGCGTTGCTGCCCGCCGGAGAGCCGCCGCACCTGGGTGCCGGCGTGGTCGGTCAGCGACAGCTCGCGCAGCACGTCGTCGATCCGCTGCCGGCGCTCGGCCGCCGTCGTGTCCTGCGAGAGCCGCAGCTCGGCGGCGTACTGCAGCGCCTTGCGCGCGGTCAGTTGGGCGTGCGCGATGGTGTGCTGCGGCACGACGCCGATCCGGCCGTGCACCTCCTCCTGCTGGCGGTGCGGGTCGATGCCCTGGTAGCGCACGGTGCCCTGCGACGGCTCCAGCTCGCCGCTGATCAGCCGCAGCAGCGTCGACTTCCCCGAGCCCGACGGCCCGATCAGCGCGACCAGCCGCGGCCCCGCGACGTCCAGCGAGACGCCCGCCGTCAGCACCTTGCCGCCGGGCAGCGCGTAGTGCACGTCGGTCACGTCCAGCCCGCCGCTGGACGGCGAGTCCGGCACCGGCAGCACGCCGTCGGCGGTCACGACGTAGCGGACCTTGCCGAACGTGACGACGTCGCCCTCGCGCAGCTGCGCGGTCTCGACGTCGGCGCCGCGGACGAACGTCTGGTGGTGCTTGTCCAGGTCCTCCAGGAACCAGCCGCCGTCGTTCGGGGTGAGCCGCGCGTGGTAGCGGGCGGTCAGCAGGTCGTCGATGACGATGTCGTTGTCCGGCGCGCGGCCCACCCGGATCGTCGACGCCGGAGGTGGCGGCTCGGCGCCAGGCGCTCCCGACGCGGCCAGCGTCACCGCCGGCCCGGACGGACCGCCCAGGGTCAGCTCCACGTCGCCGTCGACCACCACCTCGCCGACCTGTGCGCCGTCGCGCCAGGTGCCGCCCGCGCTGCCCTCGTCGCGCGCGACCCAGCCGCCGTCGTACGACACGACCAGATGCCGCCGCGAGACCCTGGACTCCGGCACGACGACGTTCGCGCCGGCCGCCCGCCCAATCCGGACCTCGCCGGCCGACGGCGGGAAGTGCTGCGTCACCCCGCCGGTGGTGACCCGCAGCACGCTCACGCGCCGAATGATACGGGGCGTCCTAAGGTGGACCGATGACATCGGTGAAGCAGTTCCAGGTCACCTTCGACTGCGCGGAGCCCGAGCGCGTGGCCGCCTTCTGGTGCGAGGTGCTGGGCTACGTCACGCCGCCGGACGACAAGAACGCCGCCGTCGACCCCGACGGGGTCGGCCCGCGCCTGTACTTCCAGCGCGTTCCCGAGGGCAAGGTCGTCAAGAACCGGGTGCACCTCGACGTCCGTGTCGGCACGGGGCTGGTCGGCGAGGAGCGCCTCGCCGCGCTCGAGGCCGAGTGCGCGCGGCTGATCCCGCTCGGCGCCACCCGCTACCAGTTGCTGCTGGCCGATGAGGAGAACGAGTCGTGCCTCGTGATGCAGGACATCGAGGGCAACGAGTTCTGCCTCGACTGACGGCGCAGGTCTTGCGGTGGACCCGCGAATGGTGAGACGGATGTCTCGCATCATGGATAGACGGCGCGAGATCGTCCGGACCTCCCGGAGACTGGTGCTCGTACGTACCGGGGTGAAGAAGGAGGGGGACTGATGGCCAGCCTGCGCGTGGCACTGCTCGGATGCGGTGTGGTCGGCACGGAGGTCGCCCGCCTCCTGCACGAGCACGCCGACGACCTCGCGGCCCGGGCCGGCGCCCGGCTGGAGCTGGCCGGCATCGCCGTGCGCCGCATCGGCCGCGACCGGTCCATCACCGGCGTCGACCCCGCGCTGTTCACGACCGACGCCCGCGCGCTGGTCGAGCGCGACGATGTCGACCTGGTCGTCGAGGTGATCGGCGGCATCGAGCCGGCCCGCGGGCTGCTGCTGGCCGCCATGGAGCGCGGCGCCTCCGTCGTGACGGCGAACAAGGCGCTGCTCGCCGAGGACGGCGTCACGCTGCACACCGCCGCCGAGAAGCACGGCGTCGACCTCTACTACGAGGCCGCCGTCGCCGGCGCGATCCCGCTGCTGCGGCCGCTGCGTGAGTCGCTGGCCGGCGACCGCATCAAGCGTGTGCTCGGCATCGTCAACGGCACCACCAACTACATCCTCGACCGCATGGACAGCGAGGGCAGCAGCTTCGCCGAGGCGCTGGAGGAGGCCCAGTCGCTCGGGTACGCCGAGGCCGACCCGACCGCCGACATCGAGGGCTTCGACGCCGCCGCGAAGGCCGCGATCCTCGCCGCCATCGCGTTCCACTCGCCGGTCGTCGCCGCCGACGTGCACCGCGAGGGCATCGCCGACGTCACCTCGGCCGACGTCGCGTCGGCGAAGGCGATGAACGCCGTGGTCAAGCTGCTGGCGATCTGCGAGCTGTCGGCGGACGGCGCGGGCGTCGGCGTGCGCGTCCACCCGGCGATGCTGCCGCGCACGCATCCGCTGGCCAGCGTCCGCGGCGCCTACAACGCCGTGTTCGTCGAAGCCGAGGCGGCCGGCCGGCTGATGTTCTACGGCCCCGGCGCCGGCGGCGTCCCGACCGCGAGCGCCGTCCTCGGCGACCTGGTGACGGCGGCCCGCAACCGGCTCGGCGACGCCGTCGGGCCGCGCGGCTCCTGGTACGCCGACCGGCCGGTCCGTCCGATGGGCGAGACGGTCACGCGGTACCACATCAGCCTCGACGTCGACGACCGGCCGGGCGTGCTGGCATCGGTCGCCGCGGTGTTCGCCGAGCATGACGTGTCCATCGAGACCGTCCGGCAGCGCGCCGAGGGCCCCGACGACGCCGAGCTGGTGATCGTCACGCACCACGCGACCGACGACGCGCTGGCCGCGACGGTCGACGGGCTGACGCGACTCGATACCGTTCGTGCTGTCCTGTCGGTGATGCGGGTGGAAGGCGAGTGACCATGGCTGTCGTGACGAAGTCTCGGCTGTGGCGTGGTGTGATCGAGGAGTACCGCGACCGATTGCCGGTCAGCGCGGCCACGCCGGTGGTGACGCTGCGCGAGGGCGGCACGCCGCTGGTGCCGGCGCCCTGGCTGTCCGAGCAGACGTCGTGCGAGGTGTACCTCAAGGTCGAGGGCGTCAACCCGACCGGCTCGTTCAAGGACCGCGGCATGACGGTGGCCATCTCCAAGGCCGCAGAGGAGGGCGCCGAGGCGGTCGTCTGCGCGTCCACCGGCAACACCAGCGCGTCCGCCGCCGCGTACGCCGTCCGGGCCGGCATGCGCCCGGTCGTGCTGCTGCCCGACGGCAAGATCAGCGGCCCGAAGCTGGCCCAGGCGGTCGTGCACGGCGGCGTCATCGCGTCGGTGCAGGGCAACTTCGACGACTGCCTCCGGCTGGCCCGCGAGCTGGCCGAGACCTACCCGGTCGCGCTGGTCAACTCGGTGAACCCGTACCGGCTGGCCGGGCAGAAGACGGCCGCGTTCGAGGTGGTCGACGACCTCGGCGACGCGCCGGACCTGCACGTGCTGCCGGTCGGCAACGCCGGCAACATCTCCGCCTACTGGCTGGGCTACCAGGAGTACGCCGCCGACGGCCCGGCCCGGCAGCGCCCGCGCATGTGGGGCTTCCAGGCCGCCGGCGCCGCGCCGTTCGTGCACGGCGGCCCGGTGTCCGCGCCGGAGACGGTGGCCAGCGCGATCCGCATCGGCAACCCGGCGTCGTGGGACTTCGCCATCGCCGCCCGCGACGACTCCGGCGGCCTGATCGACGCCGTCACCGACGAGCAGATCCTCGCCGCGCAGCAGGAGCTGTCCGGCCGCGAGGGGCTGTTCGTCGAGCCGGCGTCGGCGGCCGGGGTGGCGGGTCTCCTGCACTACAGCCGCACCGGGCGCCTCGATCCCGGCCAGCGCATCGTCGTCACCGTCACCGGGCACGGGCTGAAGGACGTCGACACCGCCAGCGCCTACTACGGCGAGATCCGCCCCTACGTCGTGCCGGCCGAGGCCGGCGCCGCCGCGAAGGCCCTGGGCCTGGCGTGACGGCGTCGGCGGCGTCCGTCCGGGTCCGCACGCCCGCGACCAGCGCCAACCTCGGTCCCGGGTTCGACGCGCTCGGCCTCGCGCTGGACCTGCACGACGAGGTCGAGGTGACGGCGCGGTTCGGCGGGCGGTCGACGCCGGTCGAGGTGACGGTCGAGGGCGAGGGCGCCGCGACGGTGCCTCGCGACGAGCGGCACCTCGTGGTGCGCTCGCTGCGGGCGACGTTCGCGGAGCTGGGCGGCGAGCAGCCGTCGGCGCTCACGCTGCGCTGCCGCAACGCGCTGCCGCACGGCCGCGGGCTGGGCTCGTCGGCCGCCGCGATCGTGGCCGGCGTCGTCGCCGCCCGCGCGCTGACCGGCCTGACGACGCACGACGACGCGCTCGCGACGGCCGACCGGATCGAGGGCCACCCGGACAACGTCGCCGCCTGCCTGCTCGGCGGGCTCACGGTGGCCTGGCGCGACGACGCCGGCGCGGCGCGCGCGACCCGCGTCGACGTCCACCCCGACGTCGCGCCGGTCGTCTGCATCCCGTCGTTCGAGGTGTCGACCGAGAAGGCCCGCGGCCTGCTCCCTGACACCGTCCCGCACGCCGACGCCGCCGCGAACGCCGGCCGTGCCGCGCTGCTCGTGCACGCGCTCGGCCATCGCCCGGACCTGCTGCTCGACGCGACCGCCGACCGCCTGCACCAGCACTACCGCGAGCCCGCCATGCCTGCGACGTTCGAGCTGGTCACAGCGCTGCGAGCGGAGGGGATGGCGGCCGTCGTGTCGGGCGCCGGGCCGACCGTGCTGGTGCTTGGCGCCGGCGCCGGAACCGCCCGGATCCGCGAGCTTGCACAGGGGTGGGACGTCCGCCCGTTGCAAGTGGACACGCGGGGCGTCGTTGTGGACTACGCCACGGTGTGACCGGTGCGGATGGGGGTGGGTCAAACGGCTGACGGCGTGCTACTCTCGCTGTGCACCGACGTTCTGCTGGTCGGTATCCCATGGCGGTGACGTTCGTCACCAAAGGTCATGGTCTTCGCCACTTCCCCGGGTTTCGCTCACGCGGCTCCCGCCGGAGGGGCGGCCCATCCAGTTCGCGTCGTGCCTTTCCTCGGGAGCCACCCGAGGTGTTCGATGCATCGGCTTGTCTGATCCGATGCCGGTCCAGGGAAGGACCCTGAGTGACTAATACCGAGATCCCCGGCGTCACTGGGACGCCGGACGCTCCGGCGTCGTCCGACGCCACCGCGGCGAAGCGCCCCGCGCGCCGCCGCGCTGCCGGCCTCGAGGGCATGGTCCTGGCTGAGCTGCAGCAGCTCGCCGGCGGCCTCGGGCTGAAGGGCACCGGCCGCATGCGCAAGGGCGAGCTGGTCGAGGCCATCAAGGCGGCTCAGTCCGGCGGCTCGGCGCCGGCTCCCGCCGCTGACACACTTCCGGTCGAGACCGCGCCGCAGGCCGTCGCCGCCCCGGCCGCCACGGGTGGGCGCGGCCGCCGCCGCGTCGAGCGCCCGCAGGCCGCCGCCGAGGCCCGTCCCGACGAGGTCGTGATCTCCGCCGAGACGCCGGCCGCCGAGGCCCCCGTCGTCGAGGCGCCGGCCGCCGCCGCGCCCGTCGAGGCGCCCGCGGAGCAGGCGGTGCCCGCCGCCGACGACGAGCAGGGCGAGCGCCGCGAGCGGACCGACAACCGCCGCAGCCGGCAGAGCGGCCGCGACGGCGACCGCCGGAACGACCGCCAGGGCGGCCGCGACGGTGAGCGGCAAGACCGTCAGGACGACCGCGACGGCGAGCGGCAGGACCGTCAGGGCGACCGCGACGGTGGCCGTCGCCGCGACGACGCTCGCCAGGACCAGTCCCGCCAGGACGCCGACGGCGACCGGCAGGACCGTCAGGGCGACCGCGACGGTGGCCGTCGCCGCGACGACGCCCGTCAGGACCAGTCTCGCCAGGACGCGGACGGCGGCCGGCAGGGCGGTGGCCGCGACGACGCCCAGGACGATGACGACGACCGCCGGTCCCGCCGGCGCCGGCGCGACCGTCGCGGCAGCAATCGCGACCGCAACGACCGCAACGACCGCAACGAGCGCGGCGACCGGAACGACCGCGACCGCGACCGCCGCAGCGGCGGTGGCCGCGAGCGGATCGAGGAGCCGACCGTCTCCGAGGACGACGTCCTCATCCCGGTCGCCGGCATCCTCGACATCCTCGACAACTACGCGTTCGTGCGCACGTCGGGCTACCTGCCCGGCCCGAACGACGTGTACGTCTCGCTGGCCATGGTCCGCCGCTACGGCCTGCGCAAGGGCGACGCCGTCACCGGCGCCGTCCGGCAGCCGCGCGAGGGCGAGAAGCAGCAGAAGTTCAACGCGCTGGTCCGGGTCGACACCATCAACGGCGCCGACCCCGAGGCGGCCAGGCAGCGCCCGGAGTTCTCCCGGCTGACCCCGCTGTACCCGCAGGACCGGCTGCGCCTGGAGACCGACGCCACCAACATGGCGACCCGGATCATCGACCTGATCGCGCCGATCGGCAAGGGCCAGCGCGGTCTGATCGTGTCGCCGCCGAAGGCCGGCAAGACGCTGATCATGCAGGCGCTGGCGCACGCGATCACGCAGAACAACCCCGAGACGCACCTCATGGTGGTGCTGGTCGACGAGCGGCCCGAGGAGGTCACCGACTTCCAGCGCACCGTCAAGGGCGAGGTCATCGCGTCGACGTTCGACCGTCCGCCGGTCGACCACACGATGGTCGCCGAGCTCGCGATCGAGCGGGCCAAGCGGCTGGTCGAGCTGGGCCACGACGTCGTCATCCTGCTCGACGGCATCACCCGCCTGGGCCGCGCCTACAACCTGGCCGCGCCGGCCAGCGGCCGTATCCTGTCCGGTGGCGTCGACTCCAGCGCGCTCTACCCGCCGAAGCGGTTCTTCGGCGCCGCGCGCAACATCGAGAACGGCGGCTCGCTGACCATCCTCGCCACCGCGCTGGTGGAGACCGGGTCCAAGATGGACGAGGTCATCTTCGAGGAGTTCAAGGGCACCGGCAACATGGAGCTGCGGCTGCGTCGCGACCTCGCCGACAAGCGTCTCTTCCCCGCCATCGACGTCGACGCGTCGAGCACCCGGCGCGAGGAGATCCTGGTGTCGCGCGAGGAGCTGGCCATCATGTGGCAGCTGCGCCGCGTGCTGTCCGCGCTCGACCCGCAGCAGGCCATCGAGCTGCTGCTGGACCGGCTCAAGAAGACCAAGAGCAACGCCGAGTTCATGCTCACGGTCCAGAAGACGACCCCCGCCGGCGGCGGGAACGGCTCCAAGGACGCCGACTGACGTCTGCTGCTACCTGGACGCCCCGATCGCTCGCTCCGAGCGGTCGGGGCGTTCGCCGTCTGGTGCAGTTGGCTTGAGGGGGTGCGACCGTTGGCCGTCCCCTCCTGCCCATTCTCTTGGCCCCGCTCGCGCGCCTCAAGTCCGCGGCCTCTGTGGCTGGTGTGGTCTGTGGTTCCGGGCCGCGTACTTGACCCGCGCGACCGGGGCCAAGAACGGGCAGCTATCAGGGGGACGGGGGGAGTGTGGGCACGCCGCAACGGCGGCGGCCCACGTTCGCCGGCGCCTGGTCCACGTTCGGGCCTTCTACGGTTCGCGTTCGCGGCCGTTCCGGCCGACGTTCGCGCCTCACTCGCCAGCGCGTGTCCGTTTCGCGACGTTTGCTGGGCTGTGGACAGCGATGATCATCAATGATCCGGGGCGTCGCTAGGCGTTCTCCCGCTCTACCACCCATGCATGCCTGGCAGAGCGGGAGTACGCCTGGTGGGCGGCCCGGAAAACGCCGCGAAATCCCACCACGTGGACGCCCAGCGACACCAACGTCACATCGATCCGGCCCACCGGCCGCCGGGAGAGGCCAGAGGACCCGAACCACCCGCGAACCCGGCGCCGGACCCCAACGGACGTCGCCGTGCCCCGACGGGCGTCGCCACACTCCTCCCGTCCCCCTGATAGCTGCCCGTTCTTAGGCCGCGGGGCCGCGGGTCAAGTACGCGGCCCCCAGCCACAGGCCACCGCAGGCAGCCAGAGGCCGCGGACTTGAGGCGCGGTTCCGCGGCCAAGAGAATGGGCAGCAGGGGGACGGCCAACGTTCGCAGCCCCTCACACCGACGAGAAGCAGAAGCGGGTTTGGCCGGAGCGGGCCGCACCTGGAATACTGATCTGCTGGCTCCGGTTCACGGCCCGACACCCGTCGCGCCGACCCGGCGGTCCTCGAACACCAGGAGTGCACGCACATGAAGTCCGACATCCACCCGGCCTACGTGGAGACCACGGTCACCTGCACCTGTGGCAACACGTTCACCACCCGGAGCACGGCGTCCAACGGCGTCATCCACGCCGACGTCTGCTCGGCCTGCCACCCGTTCTACACGGGCAAGCAGAAGATCCTCGACACGGGCGGCCGGGTCGCGCGGTTCGAGTCGCGGTACGGCAAGAAGAAGGCCGACGCGAAGTAGTTCTTCCGGGGCGGGGCGTGCGAGAGGTTCTCGCGCGCCCCGCTCCCTTTGTGTGTCGTCGGGGGAGAGGGGGTCAGCATGTTCGAAGGCGTCGAGGCGCTGGTGTCCGAGCACGCCGAGCTGGAGCAGCGGCTGGCCGACCCGTCCGTGCACAGCGACCCGGGGCTGGCCAAGCGGCTGGGCCGGCGCTACGCCGAGCTGTCCGCGATCGTCAAGGCGTACGCCGACTGGCGGCAGACCGGCGACGACCGCGCCGCCGCGCTGGAGCTGGCCGCCGACGACCCGGCGTTCGCCGCCGAGGCGGCCGAGCTGGAGGCCCGGCAGGCCGCGCTGATGGACCGGCTGCGGATGATGCTGCTGCCTCGCGATCCCAACGACGACCGCGACGTGATCCTGGAGATCAAGGCGGGAGAGGGCGGCGCGGAGTCCGCGCTGTTCGCCGGCGACCTGCTGCGCATGTACCTGCGCTTCGCCGAGCAGTCCGGCTGGAGCACCCAGGTGCTCGACGCCGAGGAGTCCGACCTGGGCGGCTACAAGGACGTCTCCGTCGCGGTGAAGGCGCGCGGCACGCCCGAGCCGGGCATGGCCCCGTACGCCCGGCTCAAGTACGAGGGCGGCGTGCACCGTGTGCAGCGGGTCCCCGTCACGGAGAGCCAGGGCCGCATTCACACGTCGGCCGCCGGCGTGCTGGTGCTGCCGGAGGCCGAGGACGAGGCCGAGGTCGAGATCAACCCGAACGACCTGCGCATCGACGTGTTCCGCTCCTCTGGGCCGGGCGGGCAGAGCGTCAACACGACCGACTCCGCGGTGCGTATCACGCACCTGCCGACCGGCATCGTCGTCTCCTGCCAGAACGAGAAGAGCCAGCTGCAGAACAAGGAGCAGGCCATGCGCATCCTGCGCGCCCGGCTGCTCGCGGCGGCGCAGGAGGAGGCCGAGCGGGAGGCGTCGGACGCGCGCCGCAGCCAGGTGCGCACCGTCGACCGGTCCGAGCGGGTCCGCACCTACAACTTCCCCGAGAACCGCATCTCCGACCACCGCACGGGCTACAAGGCCTACAACCTGAACGACGTCATCGACGGCGATCTCGGCCCCGTCGTCCAGTCGCTGGTCGACGCGGACGCCGAGGCGGCGCTCGCGGCCACCGCGGAGGGCGACGGACCATGACGCTGCGTGAGCAGCTGCGCGAAGCCACCGGACGGCTGGCCGCCGCCGAGGTGCCGTCGCCGCGGCACGACGCGGAGGCGCTGGCCGCGCACGTGCTCGGGGTGGAGCGGGGCGCGCTGCTGGCCCAGCCGGAGCCGGACGGCACGTTCGCGACGCGGTTCGAGGAGCTGGTCCGCCGCCGGGCCGGCCGCGAGCCGCTGCAGCACCTCACCGGCCGGGCCCCGTTCCGGCACCTGACGCTGCAGGTGGGGCCGGGGGTGTTCATCCCGCGGCCGGAGACCGAGCTGACCGCCGGCGCCGCCGTCGACGAGGCCAAGGCCGTGGTCGCCGCGGGCCGGGTGCCGGTCGTCGTCGACCTGTTCGCCGGCTCCGGCGCGATCGCGATCTCCGTCGCCACCGAGGTGCGCCCGGTCATGGTGCACGCCGTCGAGCGCGAGGACGACGCCGTCGCCTGGCTGCGCCGCAACGCCGCCGGCAACTCCGTCATCGTGCACCGCGACGACGTCGCCCAGGTGACGCAGCGGAGCCTGTCGATGCTGCTCGGGCAGGTCGACATCGTCGCGGCGAACCCGCCGTACATCCCGGCCGACGCCACCATCCGCGACCCCGAGGTGGCCGAGTACGACCCGCCGGCCGCGCTGTGGTCCGGCGCCGACGGCCTGGACGCGATGCGAGTGCTCGCCGGCGTCGGCGCGGCGCTGCTGCGGCCCGGTGGCCTGCTGGTCGCCGAGCACGCCGACGTTCAGGGCGAGGCCGCCCCGGAGGTGTTCCGGCGGCACGGTTCGTGGACGGAGGTCGCGGATCATCTCGATCTGGCCGGCCGCCCGCGGTACGTCACCGCCCGTCGTGCGGGATGATGTCCGCGTGAGCCCGCTGTACGACTGTTCCGACGAGACCAAGCGGCAACGCGGCGTCGCCGCCGCGGCCCGCGCCATCCGCAACGGCAAGCTCATCGTGCTGCCCACCGACACCGTCTACGGCATCGGCGCCGACGCGTTCACACCCGAGGCTGTGGCGGCGTTGCTGCAGGCCAAGGGACGCGGCCGGGACATGCCGGTGCCGGTGCTGGTCGGCTCGCCCGCCACGCTGGCCGGCGTCGCCGTCACCGACAAGACCATCGACGCGCTGGTCGAGGCGTTCTGGCCGGGCGGGCTGACGGTGGTCTGCCGGCAGCAGCCGTCGCTGCGCTGGGACCTCGGCGACACCGGCGGCACCGTCGCGGTCCGGATGCCGGACCACGAGGTCGCCGTCGAGGTGCTGAAGACGACCGGTCCGCTGGCGGTCAGCAGCGCCAACGTCACCGGCCGGCCGCCGGCCCGGTCCGCGCACGACGCCCGCGACCAGCTCGGCGACTCCGTCGCCGTCTACCTGGAGGCCGGCGACACCGGTAGCGACACGCCGTCGACGATCGTCGACGTCTCCGGCCCGGTCCCGCGGGTCCTCCGGCAGGGCGCCCTCGGCCTGGCCGACCTGCAATCCGTCGTCCCAGAGCTGCAGGGCCCGGAAGCGTAAGGAAGCGAACCGCCGGTGCGCGAGTATCTCCTGACCTTCTTCATCGCGGCTTCGGTCACGTACCTGGTGGTGGGGCTGGCCGGCCGGTTCGCGTACTGGGTCGGCGCGGTCCCGCCGACGCGCGACCGTGACGTCCACCGCGAGCCGGTGCCGCGGCTGGGGGGCATCGCCATGCTCACCGGCATGCTGGTCGCGATGCTGGTGGCCAGCTACCTGCCCCGCATGCGCGACGTGTTCACCGAGTCCAGCGACGCGTGGGCGCTGATCCTCGCCGCGGTCGTCATCTGCCTCATCGGCGTCGCCGACGACATCTGGGACCTCTCCGCGCTGGCCAAGTTCGCCGGCCAGGTCGTGGCGGCCGGGCTGCTGGTGGCGCTGGGTGTGCAGCTGCTCTACCTGCCGCTGCCCGGCGGCACGTTCGTGCTCGACCAGACCCAGGGCGCGATCATGACGGTCGTGCTGGTGGTCGGCGCGTCCAACGCGGTCAACTTCGTCGACGGGCTGGACGGGCTGGCCGCCGGCGTCGTCGGCATCGGCGCCGCGGCCTTCTTCGCCTACGCCTACCTGCTGTCGGTGGAGAACAACAACAGCTCCTACATGACGACGTCGGCGCTGGTCTCGGTGGTCGTGGTCGGCATCTGCGCCGGCCTGCTGCCGCACAACGCGCACCCGGCGAAGATCTTCATGGGCGACTCCGGCGCGATGCTGATCGGCCTGCTGCTGGCCGCCGGGTCCATCAGCCTCACCGGCCGGCTGCCCAGCCAGGACGTCGACACCTCCAGCTTCCTGCTCACGCTGCTGCCGCTGGTGCTGCCGCTGGCGGTGATCCTGCTGCCGTTCCTCGACATGATGCTGGCCGTGGTCAGACGCACCCGGGCCGGCAAGTCGCCGTTCGCGCCGGACAAGATGCACCTGCACCACCGGCTGCTGGAGATCGGCCACTCGCAGTGGCGGGCGGTCGCGATCATGTGGGTGTGGGCGGCACTGGTCTCCGGTGGTCTGGTCGTCGTCGCGCTGGTCGGCGGCTGGACCACCTACGTGCTGCTGGCGCTCGCCGTCGTCGTGATGATCGCGTTCACCACCGGCCACCCGCGCCGGCTGTTCCGGCGCGGGCAGCAGCAGCCCTCCGCGGTGTGAGAAATGGCACGTCGGGCCAGGCAGGTAGGCTGATGGCGCCATGAACGCACCCGTTTCCCCGCTCCCGCGCCGGCGCAGTCCGGCCGCCGCCGCACGCCCCGCGCTGCTGGCCACGCTCGCCGTCGGAGCCGGCTGCGCCGTGGCCGCCGCGCTCGCCGCCGGCAGCGCCGCGCTGTGGTCGGCCGTCGTCGCCGCCGTGCTGGTCGTGGCGTTCTTCGCCACCGGCGCGCTGCCCGTCCTGCTGACCAGGTTGTTGCCGGCCAGCGGCCTGGCCGGCGCCGGCGTGCTGATCGTGACGTACTCGCTGCGGCTGGCGCTGATCTTCATCGCGCTCGGCGTGCTGACCGGCATCGACGGCCTGAACGAGCGCTGGCTGGGGCTGTCGCTGATGGCCTGCGCGCTGGTCTACACGCTCACCTACGCGGTGACGATGTTCCGCGAGAACAGCCGCGGCGACCGGCCCGCGGTGCCGGCCGGCGGCCCGGAATGACCTTCGTCTCGACAGCGTCCCCGGCGCTTAGTGGGACCCGATTTCGTTACCCGCAAGGGCACCCAGTAGTATTCGAGGCGCCATGAGTCCGGACGATCCCCAAGACGTACGTCGGCAGGATCAGAACGGTGCGTGGGATGCCTTCGCACTGGTCGTGTCCGGAGTAGCAGTATGGGGTGGCGTCGGCTGGCTCGTCTCCGAGTGGCTCAACAGCCGCGTGTTCCTCGTACTGGGGCTCCTGGTAGGGATGGGCGCCGCTCTGTACCTGGTATGGGTCAGATACGGTAAGCCCTGACCTGGCCCTCCTCGTCGGGCGTGTCGCGAGCGCGCTGAAGAAAGGACCACGTGAGCACTCGGATCGTGGCCGAGTCGGGATTCCACAGTCCCGGGCCGGCCGACTTCGAATTCCCGCCGCTCTTCGGCGAGGGTACGTTCTTCACCAAGCCGATGCTTGTCATCGTGCTCGGCACCATCGCCGTCGGCGCCTTCTTCTACTTCGCCGCCCGGCGTAGCACGCTCGTTCCCGGCAAGCTGCAGTTCGCCGGCGAGTCCGTCTACGGATTCGTCCGCGACGGAATCGCGCGCGACGCCATCGGCCGCGAGGGCATCAAGTACGTGCCCTATCTCGTGACGCTGTTCGCCTTCATCGCCGTGCTGAACATCTCGGGCATCATCCCGGTGCTTCAGCTGCCGGCCACCTCGAAGATCGCGATCCCGCTGTTCCTCGCGCTGATCTCGTGGGTGATCTACAACTACGTCGGCATCAAGCGGCAGGGCTTCGGCGGCTACTTCAAGAACATGATGTTCCCGCCCGGTGTGCCGAAGGCGATCTACCCGCTGCTGGCTCCGCTGGAGTTCTTCTCCACCTTCATCGTGCGGCCCTTCACGCTCACTCTCCGTCTCACGTTCAACATGTTCGCCGGTCACCTGGTGCTGTTGTTGACGATTCTCGGCGGCGAGTACCTGATCTTCGAATACCAGGGACTGGTCGGCGTCGCCGCCGGTAGCGTCTCGATTCTGTTCAGCATCGTGCTGACTTTCTTCGAGGCATTCGTCCAGATCCTCCAGGCTTACGTTTTCGTCCTGCTCTCCGCCATTTACATCGGCGGCGCTCTGTCCCACGAGCACTGAGCTTCACAAATAAGGAGAGGAAGAAAGATGGAAGGCTCGCTCAACATGGTCGGTCTCGGCCTCGCGGCCATCGGCCCGGGCGTCGGCATCGGTCTGATCTTTGCCGCCTACATCAACGGCGTGGCCCGCCAGCCGGAGGCGCGCAGCGTCCTCCAGGGCATCGCGATCCTCGGCTTCGCGCTCGCCGAGGCGCTGTTCATCATCGCCATCGGCCTCGCGTTCGCCATCTGATCATGGCTCTCTCGATGGCACCGATCGCAGTGATCGCGGCGGAGGACGGCCCCGATCCGTTGCTGCCGCACACCTCCGAGCTGATCGTCGGTCTGGTTGCCTTCGCGCTGCTGTTCTTCTTCCTCCGCGCCAAGGTCTACCCGATCTTCGAGCGGACCTACGCGGAGCGGGCCGCCGCCATCCAGGGCGGTGCCGAGAAGGCCGAGCAGGCGCAGGCCGAGGCCAACCAGCTGCTCGAGGAGTACCGCGCTCAGCTGGCCGACGCCCGCAGCGAGGCGGCTCGCATCCGCGAGGACGCCAAGCAGCAGGGTGCGGCCATCGTCGCGCAGGCGCGCGAGGAGGCCGAGGCCGAGGCCAAGCGGGTCGCGGCCCGGGCCGAGGCGCAGCTGCAGGCCGAGCGCGAGCAGGTCCTGCGCGAGCTGCGCGGCGAGGTCGGCTCGCTGGCGACCACGCTGGCCGGCAAGGTGGTCGGCGAGTCGCTGCAGGACGACGACCGGTCCCGCCGTGTCGTCGAGCGGTTCCTGGCCGACCTCGAGACCGCCCAGGCCTCCGACGCCGCGGGTCCGAGGGACGCGTGAGCATGGCCGAGACCAGCACCGAGCTGCGCTCGCGGTTCGAGGGCATCGTCGACAACGCCGCCGGCCGCGCGTCGGCGGTGGGCGACGCCCTGTTCGCGTTCGCGAACCTGCTCGACTCCCGTCCGTCGGTGCGCCGCGCGCTCACCGACACGGGGCGGACGCCCGACGACCGCGAGGCGCTGCTGCGCCGGCTGGCCGACGGCCGCCTCGAGCCGGCCGCGGCGGACGTCCTCGCGGCGGCCGTCCGGGAGCGCTGGGCCAACCCGCGCGACCTCACCTCAGCGGCCGAGGAGTTCGGCATCCAGGCGGTGCTCCTCGCCGCCCGGTCGGCCGGCAACCTCGATACCGTCGAGGCGGAGATCTTCCGGTTCGGGCTGGTCGTGCGCGCCAACCGCGACCTGCGCTCGGCGCTGATCGATCGGGCCGCTCCCGCCGACGCACGGCGGCAGCTGGTCCGTACGCTGCTGCAGGACAAGGCCGCGCCGGAGACCGTGGCGCTGGTCGAGCACGCGGTCCTCGACCGCCGGGCACGTAGCCTGGAAGCGGAGCTGGCCCGGGTGGCCGACTTCGCCGCCCGGCTGCGCGAGCGCCGGGTGGCCGTCGTCCACGTCGCCGCACCGCTGGCCGCCGAGCACCGCGACCGGCTGGAGCGGGCGCTGGCGGTCCGAGCCGGCGGCGCGGTCCTGCTGAACATCGTCGTCGAGCCTGACGTCGTCGGCGGCATCAGGGTCGAGCTCGGCGACGAGGTCGTGGACGGCACCGTCACCAGCCGCCTGGACGCCGCCCGCCGGCAACTCGTCGCGGGCTGACGGCACCCACAGTCTTGAGACCACCGTTCGAGAACGATAGAGAGCAGGAGCAACGATGGCGGAGCTGACTATCCGTCCCGAGGAGATTCGCGAGGCGCTCGACGCCTTCGTCGAGTCCTACCAGCCGGCGGCCGCCGTCCGCGAAGAGGTCGGCCACGTCACCATCGCCGGCGACGGGATCGCCCGGGTCGAGGGCCTGCCCTCGGCCATGGCCAACGAGCTGCTGGAGTTCGAGGACGGGACCCTCGGCCTGGCGCTGAACCTCGACGTGCGAGAGATCGGTGTCGTCGTCCTGGGCGACTACGCCGGCATCGAGGAGGGCCAGACGGTCCGCCGCACCGGCGAGGTGCTGTCGGTGCCCGTCGGCGACGCGTTCCTCGGCCGGGTCGTCGACCCGCTGGGCGCCCCGCTCGACGGCCTCGGCGAGATCAAGGCCGAGACCCGTCGCGCGCTGGAGCTGCAGGCGCCGTCGGTCGTTCAGCGGCAGAAGGTCGCCGAGCCGCTGCAGACCGGCATCAAGGCCATCGACGCCATGACCCCGATCGGCCGCGGCCAGCGCCAGCTGATCATCGGTGACCGGCAGACCGGCAAGACCACGGTCGCCGTCGACACCATCCTCAACCAGCTGGACAACTGGAAGAGCGGCGACAAGAACAAGCAGGTCCGCTGCATCTACGTCGCCACCGGCCAGAAGGGCTCCACGATCGCGGGCATCCGGCAGCAGCTGGACGAGGCCGGCGCGCTGGAGTACACGACCATCGTCGCGGCCCCCGCGTCCGACGCCGCGGGCTTCAAGTACCTGTCGCCCTACACCGGCTCGGCCATCGGCCAGCACTGGATGTACCAGGGCTACCACGTCCTCATCGTCTTCGACGACCTGTCCAAGCAGGCGGAGGCCTACCGCGCGGTGTCGCTGCTGCTGCGCCGCCCGCCGGGCCGCGAGGCGTACCCCGGTGACGTCTTCTATCTGCACTCGCGGCTGCTCGAGCGCTGCGCGAAGCTCTCCGACGACCTCGGCGGCGGCTCGATGACCGGCCTGCCGATCATCGAGACCAAGGCCAACGACGTCTCGGCGTTCATCCCGACCAACGTCATCTCCATCACCGACGGCCAGTGCTTCCTCGAGTCGGACCTGTTCCACTCCGGTGTGCGCCCGGCCATCAACGTCGGCATCTCGGTGTCCCGCGTCGGTGGCGACGCGCAGATCAAGGCGATGAAGTCCGTCGCCGGCACGCTGCGCCTCGACCTCGCGCAGTACAACGAGCTGAAGGCCTTCGCCGCGTTCGCCTCCGACCTCGACCCGGCCAGCAAGGCGCAGCTGGAGCGCGGCGTGCGGCTCACCGAGCTGCTCAAGCAGCCGCAGTCGGCGCCGCTGTCGGTCGGCCGCGAGGTCGTCTCGATCTGGTCGGGCACCACCGGCAAGCTCGACGACGTCCCGGTCGAGGACATCCGCCGGTTCGAGGGCGAGTTCCTCGACACCGTCACCCGCGAGCAGTCCGCCGTCCTGGAGAGCATCGAGTCCAGCGGCAAGCTGTCCGACGACGACATCAAGACGCTCGAGCAGGCGATCGACGACTTCAAGCAGAGCTACGTCACCGTCTCCGGCCAGCCGCTGGTCAAGGACGAGCCCGTCTCCGCTCTGGGCGAGGGCGAGGAGGACCTGACGGTGCTGCGGCGGCGCAAGCGCGACCGTGAGGCCATCCAGGAGGCCGCTCGTCCCGACGCGGGCGAGTGACCCGTGACCGTCACGTCGAACCGAGGCACTGAAGGGAGGTCGCCCGCATGGGAGCACAACTTCGCGAGCTGAGGCAGCGCATCCGCTCCGTCGACTCGATCAAGAAGATCACCCGCGCCCAGGAGCTGATCGCGACCTCGCGGATCGCCAGGGCGCAGCAGTTCGCCGAGGCGGCGCGGCCCTACAGCCAGGCGCTGGTGCGGGCCATGGAGGCCGCGGCCGAGCGGGCCCGGCTGGACAACCCGCTGCTGGAGGGCGTCGAGGAGCCGCGCCGGTCGGCCATCCTGGTCGTCACCAGCGACGGCGGCTTCGCCGGCGCCTACTCCGCCAACGTCATCCGGCAGAGCGAGGCGCTGGCCGGCCTGCTGCGTGAGCAGGGCCAGGAGGTCGTGCCGTACGTCGTCGGCAAGAAGGGCGTCAGCTGGTTCACGTTCCGCGGCCGCGAGTTCGGCGGCAGCTACGTGGACTTCACCGGCAAGCCGTCCTACGCCGACGCACGCAAGATCGCCGACGACCTGCTCGACGCGATCAACACCCCGGCCGAGGAGGGCGGCGTCGACGAGATCCACATCGTGTCGACGCACTTCCGCAACATGGTCACGCAGGAGGTCCGGGCCCGGCGGCTGTTCCCGATCATGGTCGAGGACGTGCCCGAAGAGGTCCACCGCGCCGAGGCCGGCGCCGTCCGGTCCGGCAACGGCGGCTCGTCCGGCGGCTCCGCCGCCGCGGCGCGCACCGACGTGCTGCCGCTCTACGAGTTCGAGCCGTCGGCCGACGAGGTCCTGGACGCGCTGCTGCCGCAGTACGCCGGCAACCTCGTCTACACGGCGCTGCTCGACGCGGCCGCGTCGGAGTGGGCGGCCCGGCGCCGGGCCATGAAGAACGCCACGGACAACGCCGGTGAGCTGCAGGAGACGCTCACCCGCCAGTCCAACTCGGCACGCCAGGCCGAGATCACCCAGGAAATCAGCGAGATCGTCGGCGGCGCGGACGCGCTGGCGGCCGCAGGGAGCGAGTAATCATGACTGCCACGGTTGAAGAGACCGCCGTCGCCACCGGCCGGGTGGTCCGGGTCATCGGACCGGTCGTCGACGTCGAGTTCGGCGGCGGCCACATGCCCGGCATCTACAACGCGCTCGAGGTCGACGTGAAGCTGGCCGCCGAGGCCGGCGGCGACCGCACGCTGACGCTCGAGGTCGAGCAGCACATCGGCGACGGCCTGGTGAAGGCCATCTCGATGCAGCCGACCGACGGCCTCACCCGCGGCGCCGTCGTCCGCGACACCGGCAAGGGCATCTCGGTGCCGGTCGGCGACGGCGTCAAGGGCCACGTGTTCAACGCCCTCGGCAAGCCGCTGGACACCGACGAGTCCAACATCGAGGTCAGCGAGCGCTGGGAGATCCACCGCGACCCGCCGCCGTTCGCCGACCTCGAGGGCAGCACCACGATGCTGGAGACCGGCATCAAGGTGCTCGACCTCCTCACCCCGTACATCCAGGGTGGGAAGATCGGCCTCTTCGGTGGCGCCGGTGTCGGCAAGACGGTGCTCATCCAGGAGATGATCACCCGAGTCGCGCGGAACTTCGGTGGCACCTCGGTGTTCGCCGGCGTCGGCGAGCGCACCCGTGAGGGCAACGACCTCTGGGTCGAGATGGGCGAGGCCAACGTCCTCAAGGACACCGCGCTGGTGTTCGGCCAGATGGACGAGCCGCCGGGCACCCGTATGCGGGTCGCGCTGTCGGCGCTGACGATGGCCGAGTACTTCCGCGACGTCCAGAAGCAGGACGTGCTGCTGTTCATCGACAACATCTTCCGGTTCACCCAGGCCGGCTCCGAGGTCTCCACGCTGCTGGGCCGGATGCCGTCGGCCGTCGGTTACCAGCCGACGCTGGCCGACGAGATGGGCGAGCTGCAGGAGCGCATCACCTCGACGCGTGGTCACTCCATCACGTCGATGCAGGCCATCTACGTCCCGGCCGACGACATCACCGACCCGGCGCCGCACACCGCGTTCGCGCACCTCGACGCCCGGACGGTTCTGTCGCGGCCCATCTCGCAGCTGGGCATCTACCCGGCCGTGGACCCGCTGGACTCGTCCAGCCGGATCCTCGACGCCGCGTACCTCGGCGAGGACCACTACCGCATCGCGACCCGGGTGAAGGAGATCCTGCAGAAGTACAAGGAGCTGCAGGACATCATCGCCATCCTCGGTGTCGACGAGCTGTCCGAGGAGGACCGGGTCACGGTCAACCGGGCCCGCCGGCTGCAGCGGTTCCTGTCGCAGAACATGTTCGTGGCCGAGTCGTTCACCGGCCAGCCGGGCGTGTTCGTCCCGCTGTCGGAGTCGCTGGAGTCGTTCGACGCCATCACCAAGGGCGAGTACGACCACCTGCCCGAGCAGGCGTTCAGCTACGTCGGCAACATCGAGGACGCCGAGAAGAAGGCGCGCGAGCTCGCCTCCTGAGGCCGGCACACCGCGGTGATCGACCGGGAGCCGTTCCCCTCGGGGATGCGGCTCCCGCGTCGGTCACGGGGAGAGAAGGAGAGATCGTGGCCGAAGATCTGAACGTCGAGGTGGTCGCCGCCGACCGCAAGGTGTGGTCGGGCGAGGCCTCGATCGTCATCGCGCGCACGCCGGAGGGCGAGATCGGCATCATGCCCGGTCACGAGCCGGTGCTGGGCCTGCTGGTGGCCGGTGCCGTGACCGTGCGCGGAACCGGCGGCGAGACCGTGGTCGTGGCCGTGTCCGGCGGGTTCCTGTCGGTGTCGGAGAACCAGATCGCGATCCTGGCCGAACAGGCCGAGCTGGCCGACGAGATCGACGTCGCCGCTGCTCAGGCCGACCTGGACGCGCTCGGCGAGGACGGCGACGGCGCGGCGCGATGGGCGCAGGCGAGGCTCGACGTCGCGGCGAGCCGATAGATCTGAGAACATCGGTATCACACTCGGGGGAGGTGATCGGTGGCGCTGGTGTCGTGGACCCTGCTGGTGCTGGGTGCGCTCGCGCTCGCCGCTGTGCTGGTCCTCCTTGCCCTGTACGTCCGCCGGGGCATTCTGCAGCGTGACGGTGGCTTCGACATGTGCGTGCGCGGCGACAGCCACGAGGGCTGGTCCGGCGGCTGGGCGTTCGGCATCGGGCGCTACCGCGAGGACACGCTGGAGTGGTTCCGCACGTTCAGCTTCACGACGTGGCCCAGGCGGACGTTCCGGCGCGGCGAGCTGGTCGTCGACGGGCGCCGCCAGCCCGACGCCGAGGAGAGTTACGAGCTCCCGGCCGGGCACGTCGTGCTCGTCTGCAAGTCCGGCGGGGCCGATGTCGAGGTCTCGATGACCGAGGCCGCCGCCACCGCGTTCGTCACCTGGCTGGAGGCGGCGCCCCCCGGGGGGCAGTTCGCCGGGTGACGCCTTCGGGGCGTACCGTTCATCGGAACGGCGAAAGGGTTCAGCGGGCGTGGAGAGATTTCGGGTCACCGGGGGGAGCTCCCTGCGGGGCGAGGTCCGGGTCAGCGGCGCGAAGAACAGCGCACTGAAGTTGATGGCGGCGGCGCTGCTGGCCGAAGGCCGCACCGTCCTGCACGACGTCCCCGCCATCACCGACGTCGACTACATGGGCGAGCTGCTGCGTCAGCTCGGCGCCGACGTGCACCGCGAGGGCGGCACCGTCGCCATCGACGTGCCGGCGAAGATCGACCACGAGGCGCCCTACCACCTGGTGCGCCGGCTGCGCGCGTCGATCTGCGTGCTCGGCCCGCTGGTGGCCCGCTGCGGCGCCGCGAACGTGGCGCTGCCCGGCGGCGACGCGATCGGCTCGCGCGGGCTGGACATGCACATGACCGGGCTGGCGAAGCTCGGCGCGCAGGTCGAGATCGAGCACGGCTTCGTCGTGGCCCGGGCGCCGCAGGGGCTGCGCGGCACCAGCATCTGGCTCGACTTCCCCAGCGTCGGCGCCACCGAGAACATCCTCATGGCCGCGGTGCTGGCCAAGGGCACCACCGTCATCGACAACGTCGCGCGCGAGCCGGAGATCGTCGACATCTGCCGGATGCTCAGCGACATGGGCGCCAAGATCGACGGCGCCGGCACGTCGACGCTGCGGGTCGAGGGCGTGGACTCGATGAACCCGACCGAGCACACCACCATCCCGGACCGCATCGTCACCGGCAGCTGGGGTGTGGCGGCCGTCATGACCCGCGGCGACATCACCATCCCCAACGGCCGCGCCGAGCACCTCGAGATCGTGCTCGACAAGCTGGCCGCCGCCGGCGCCACCGTCGAGTCCGGTCCGTCCGGGCTGCGGGTGGCGATGTCCGGGCGGCCGCGCGCCATCGACGTCGTCACGCTCCCGTACCCGGGCTTCCCGACCGACCTGCAGCCGATGATCGTCGCGCTCGACGCGGTCGCCGAGGGCACCGCGATGATCACCGAGAACGTGTACGAGGCGCGGTTCATGTTCGTCAACGAGTTGGTCCGGCTCGGCGCCGAGGTGCGCATCGACGGCCACCACGCCGTCGTCCGCGGCCGGCCGGTGCTCTCCGGCGCGCCCGTCGTCGCCACTGACATCCGGGCCGGGGCCGGTCTCGTGCTGGCCGGGCTGCTGGCCGAGGGCGAGACGACGGTGTCCGCCGTCCACCACATCGACCGCGGCTACCCCGACTTCGTCGGCCAGCTGCAGTCCCTGGGCGCCGACGTGGTCCGCGAGCCCGATCCGGACCACTTCGATGACTGAACCGGCGGAGGCAGCCCTCACGCCGGGGGATCGGCTGCGGGGGTGGGTGACGCCGGGACGGGCCTGCTTCGCGCTCTTCCTGGTCGTGCTGCTGGTCTACTCGGCCACCGAGGGCATTCCGATGGACCGCATCGGGCAGACCGGCTGGATCATCGCCGGGATGATCGCGATCAAGATCGGCCGGCCGTGGCGCGAGCACGTGCGCACGTTCCTCGACTGGCTGCCGCTGCTGATCGCGCTGATCATCTACGACCACACCCGCGGCATCGCCGACACGCTGGGCATGCCGCTGCAGGTCAGCGGCGTGGTCGACCTCGAGCGCTGGCTGTTCGGCGGCACCGTGCCGACGGTCTGGCTGCAGGAGCAGTTGTTCGAGTCGACGGTGCGCTGGTGGGACGTCGGCGCCGCGCTGGTGTACTTCAGCCACTTCGTGGTGCCGTGGGCGCTGGCCGCGGCGTTCTACCTGTGGTCGCGTCCGCACTGGGTGTCCTACATCCGGCGGGTGCTGCTGCTCACCTACGCCGGCCTGGCCACGTACGTCCTGCTGCCGGCCGCGCCGCCGTGGTACGCCTCGGCCCGCACCGGCGACATCGACGACCCCGTCTACCGGCTGGTCGGCCGCGGCTGGAACGAGCTCGGGCTGCGCAGCGCCAACGCCTGGCTGTCCGAGGCTCAGGGCGGCGCCAACGAGGTGGCCGCGCTGCCGTCGCTGCACGCCGGGTTCTCGATGCTGGTCGCCGTCACGCTGTGGGGGCTGACGCGGCGCTGGTGGCTGCGCGCCGTCATCGTCGCCTATCCGCTGTCGATGGCGTTCACGCTGGTCTACGGCGGTGAGCACTACGTCGTCGACGTGCTGCTCGGCTGGCTGTACGTGGCCGGCGTCATGATCGGCGCGCACCTGTGGGAGCAGTGGCGGGGCGGCCGGGAGCACTTGGTCGCCGCCGCGCTGTCGGCGGAGACGCCGGCGCCGATCGAGCCGGCGCTGCGCACCGAGAGCGAACCGAACGAACCCGCGGGAAGGTAGAGCATGGGACGCAGTGTGGCCGTCGTCGGAGCCGGCCTGATGGGAGCGGGGATCGCCCAGGTGGCGGCGTCCGGCGGCTGGGACGTCGTGCTGCGCGACCTGTCCGACGACGCCGTCGCGCGCGGGCGGGCCGCCATCGAGGCCAGCACGGCCAAGTTCGTCGAGAAGGGCAGGCTCACCGAGGACGAGCGCGACGCCGCGCTGGCCCGCCTCACCACGACGACCGACCTCGACGCCGTCGCGACCGCCGACATCGTCGTGGAGGCCGTCTTCGAGAACGTCGACGTGAAGCGGGAGCTGTTCACGCAGCTGGACCGCATCTGCCGCGATGGCGCCGTCCTCGCCACCAACACCAGCGCGATCCCGATCACCAAGATCGCCGCGGCCACCCAGCGGCCGGAGTCGGTCGTCGGCACCCACTTCTTCTCGCCGGTGCCGATGATGGCGCTGTGCGAGCTGGTCCGCGGCCTGCACACGTCCGACGCGACGCTGGCGGCCGCCCGTGAGTTCGCCGAGTCCGCCGGCAAGACCTGCATCGTCGTCAACCGCGACGTGGCCGGGTTCGTCACCACCCGGCTGATCAGCGCGCTCGTCGTCGAGGCGGTGAAGCTGTACGAGTCCGGCGTCGCGTCGGCCGATGACATCGACACCGCCTGCAAGCTCGGCTTCGGTCACGCGATGGGACCGCTGGCCACCACCGACCTCACCGGCGTCGACGTCCTGCACCACGCCACGTCGAACATCTGGGACGAGACCGCCGACCCGAAGTTCTTCCCGCCGGAGCTGCTGCGCCGCATGGTCGACGCCGGCGAGCACGGCCGCAAGACCGGGCGCGGCTTCTACACCTACTGACGCCGGGGGTTGCTGCAGTTGGCCCGAGAGGGCTGCGACCGTTGGCCGTCCCCCTGCTGCCCGATTCTCTTGGCCGCGCAACCGCGCCTCAAGTCCGCGGCGGCTGGCTGGTGGCTGTTGCGTTGTGGTTGGGGGCCGCGTACTTGACCCGCGGTCCCGCGGCCAAGAACGGGCAGCTATCAGGGGACGGGGGGAGTGTGGCGACGCCCGTTGAGGGCTCCGGCGCTGTGTTCGCGCTTCATCGGGGTTCGCTGGCCTGTCCCGGGCCGCCCACCAGGCGTACTCCCACACCCCTAGGCATGCATGGGTGGTAGAGCGGGAGAACGCCTAGGGGGAGACCAAAAGGTTGATGATCATGGGCATCCACAGCCCGGCAAACGTCGCAGAACGGGCACGCGTGGGCCGGGAGGCGGCGGACGTCGGCCGCAGCCCTGTCAACCAACGACAGCAGGCGCCTACTGACGCCGCCGCAGGCCGATCACCGGGTCGATGGCGGTGCCGGTGCCGCCCGCACGACGCGTGCGGCGCTGGACCGGCGTGCCGTTGCCGGTCGCCTCGCGCAGTCGCGGCAGCAGCAGCCGCGTCGTCACCAGCTTGGCGCGGTCGCGGCGGCGGCCGCGCTCGCGCCGGGCCAGGTCGGCGGCGCCGATGAGGCCGGCGTCGTTGCCCAGCGACGCCCGCACGACCTTGGCCTCGGGGCGGAAGCCGCGACCGGTCAGCGTGCGCCGGAACGTCGTCCGGGCCGGATCCAGCAGCAGGTCGCCGACGTCGGAGACGCCGCCGCCGATGACGAACAGGCCGGGGTCGAACGCCGCGGCCAGGTTGGCCAGTCCGACGCCGAGCCAGTGGCCGATGTCCTCCAGCAGCTCCAGCGCCGCGGGGTCGCCCTGCGCGGCCAGCGCGCTGATCATCGGGCCGGTGATGCGGGCCGGGTCGCCCTCGCAGGTCTCGGCGATCCGGTAGGCGACCGGCGAGCCGTTCAGCACCAGCTCGCGCGCCTCGCGGACCAGCACGTTGCCGCTGGCGTACTGCTCCCAGCAGCCGCGGTTGCCGCACTCGCACCGGTGCCCGCCCGGCACGACGATCATGTGCCCGAACTCGCCGGCGACGCCGAACCGGCCGCGGTGCAGCACACCGTCGAGGACGACGCCGCCGCCGATGCCGGTGCCGAGGTTCACGCAGACGACGTGTGACTCGCCCCGCGCGGCGCCGAACCGGCACTCCGCCCACAGCGCGGCGTTGGCGTCGTTGTCGACGACCACCGGCAGCCCGATGCGCCGCTGGACGGCGTCGCGCAGCGGTTCGTTGCGCCAGGCCAGGTGCGGCGCGAACAGCACCGACGACTGCGTGCCGTCGACGAAGCCGGCGGCGCCGATGCCGACCGCCAGCACGTGGTGGCGCGCGGTCAGCTCGGCGACGACGTCGGCGATGGTGTCCTCGACGTCGCGCGGGCTCTTGCTCTTGCTCGGCGTCTCGCGGCGCGTGCGCTCGATGATGGCGCCCTCGACGTCGACGACGCCGGCGGCCACCTTGGTGCCGCCGATGTCGATGCCGATCGTGGGCCGCAGCGCCAGCCGGGACACCCGCGTCCGAGTTGCAGGCATGCCCACAGTATGGCCGGGACGGCTCACTCGGCCGGGGACCGCCCCGGCGGCGCGAGGATGCCCAGCGCGTACGCCGTCGTCACCGCGGCCGTCCGGTCGTCGACGCCGAGCTTGGCGAAGACCCGCAGCAGATGCGTCTTCACCGTCGCCTCGCCGATGTGCAGCACGCGCCCGATCTCGGCGTTCGACCGCCCGGTCGCGACGGCGGCCAGCACCTCGCGCTCCCGCGGCGTCAGCGGCGGCACCGACGGCGTCCGCATGCGGTGCACCAGCCGCGCGGCCACCGGCGGCGCGAGGATCGTCTCGCCGCGGTGCGCCGCCCGCACGGCCGCCGCCAGCTCCACCCGCGGCGTGTCCTTCAGCAGGTAGCCGGTGGCGCCGGCCTCGACCGCGCGGACGATGTCGGAGTCGGTGTCGTACGTCGTGAGCACCAGGATCCGGACGCCGGGCAGCTCGGCCAGGATGCGCGCCGTCGCCTCCGCCCCGTCCAGCCGCGGCATCCGCAGGTCCATCAGGATGACGTCCGGGCGCAGCCGGCGGGCCAGCACCAGCGCCTCCTCGCCGTCGCCGGCCTCCCCGACGACCTCGAGGTCGTCCTCGGCGCCGAGCATGCCGGCCAGCCCGGTCCGCACGACCGGGTGGTCGTCGACCAGCAGCAGCCGCAACGTCGTCACGGCCGCCCACGCTACCCTGACGTGGTGGGCGAACTGGTCACCGAGACCTTCGACTACGACGGCGGGCGGCAGGTCACCGTATATGTGCCGCCGGACCCGCCGGAAGCGGTCGTGTTCGCCGGCGACGGTCAGCTGATCTCACCGTGGGGCCGGCATCTGGAGGCGGCCGGCGTGCCGCCCACCATGATCGTCGGCGCTCACCGGACGGACGACCCGGACGAGATGGTCCGGATCGGCGAGTACTCGCCGTCCTTCGACGAGGAACGCTTCGCGGCACACGAGCGGTTCTTCGTCGAGGAGGTCCGCGGCTGGGTGCGGTCCCGTTTCGGTGTCGCCCTGCCGGCCGGCCGCACCGCGGTGTGCGGCGTGTCCGCCGGTGCCGAGCTCGCCCTCGCCATGGGCCTTCGCCACCCGGACGTCTACGGTGCGGTCCTCTGCGCGTCGCCGGGCGGCGGCTTCCGCCCGCCCGCCGTGCTGCCGAGCCCGCCGCCGCGCACGTATCTCGTCGCCGGGACGCAGGAGCCGTGGTTCCTGGAGAACGCGACCCGATGGGCGGACGCGCTGCGCGAGGCCGGCGCCGACGTCGTCCTGGCCGAGCGGGCCGGCGACCACGGCGACCCGTTCTGGCAGGCCGAGTTCCCGCTGATGGTGACCTGGGCGTTTCAGCGCTGAGGGAGTGCCGCCGCCCCGACGGTCGCGCGGACGGTGGTGCCTGCGCCCGGCGCGCTGACGATCTCCAGCAGCCCGCCGACCTGCTCCACGCGCGCCCGCATGCCGCGCAGCCCGTAGCCGTCCAGCGTCGCGGCGCCCGGGTGGAAGCCGCGGCCGTCGTCGACGACGGCGACGGTGGCGCCGCCGGCCGGTCCGCCCCGGTACCGCAGCGCGACGACGACCCGATGGGCGCCGGCGTGCTTGCGGACGTTCGTCAACGCCTCCTGGACGGTGCGCAGCAGCACCACCTCGACGTTCGCCGGCAGCGACGGGCCGGCGCCGTCGACCTGCAGGTCGACCTCCAGCCCGGTCTCGTCGGCGAACCGGGCGGCGATCCGCTCGATCGCCTCCGGCAGCGTCGCGTCCTGCAGGCTGACCGGCGCGAGCGAGCTGACCAGCGCCCGCGCCTCGGCGAGGTTGTCGCGGGCGGTCCGCTCCAGCAGCCCCAGCCGGTCCCGGGCCGCGTCGAGGTCGCGGTCGAGCACCACCTCGATCGCCTGCGCCAGCGTGAGGATGCTGGTGAAGCCCTGTGCCAGCGTGTCGTGGATCTCGTGCGAGAGCCGCTCCCGCTCGGCCAGCACGCCGCGGGAGTGCTCCAGCTGGGCCAGCTCGGTGCGCGTGCGCTCCAGCTCGTCGATCAGTCCGGCCCGCTTCTCCGCCTGGACGAAGACGCCCGTGATGAACAGCCCCAGCAACAGGGAGAGCCCGGTGTTGACGGCCCACTGGGGGAGCGCGTCCACGGCGGCGGCGGAGGACCAGCCGGCCCGGCCGACCTCGACGACGGCGACGCCGGCGATGAAGACGAACGTCGCGCCGACCGCCCAGCGCGTGGACAGGTAGACCCAGATGTGCGGGATCAGCGCGAACAGCAGGAAGTGCGCGTCGATGCCCATGCCGAGCAGGGCGTACAAGCACCCCCAGCTGGAGGTCAGCTGAACCAGCGCCGGCAGGCTGTTGTCGTCGCGGCCCAGCAGCCGCCGGCCCACCAGCAGATAGATGATCACCATGGCCGCCACGACCAGCAGGCCGGCGAGCCGTTCGCCGCCGGTCCGGTCGTCCGAGCTGCCGATGATCAGCGCGAGTACGCCGAGTAGCCCGAGGTAGACCGTGTGCCAGCCGACCGTGGTGCGCTGCCAGAAGGCGTCCAGGTCGTCCAGGCTGCTTCGCGGGTGAACGGCGTCCGGGCTCAGCCGTCGTCCCGGCGCTGCCATCGGAACCTCCGTACGCAGATCACCAGGCCCACGATCAGCCACAGCGACAGGATCAGCACCGTCTGGCCGTGCTGCCATGATCCGGACACCTCCACCTGTTCGAAGCGGTCGGGCAGGAACACCGAACGCATGCCTTGCGCCAGCCACTTCAGCGGGAACACGGATGCGATGTTCTGCAGCCAGCTTGGCAGGTCGTTGAAGACGAAGAACACGCCGGAGATGAACTGCAGCACGATCAGCGGCCCGACGACGACCGCGGACGCGCTCTTGGCCGACCGCGGCACCGACGAGTACGCGATGCCGAGCACCGTGCCGCCGGCGGTCCCGAGGACATAGCACCAGGCGAACGTGAGCCACTTCGCGGGGTCTGTGGGCAGCTCGACGCCGAACGCGAGCGCGGCCACCGCCAGCAGCAGCGCGATCTGGGCGAGGCCCACGACGAGGATCATGCCGACCTTGCCGAGGAAGTACGCCACCGGTGGCATGGGCGTGCCGCGCAGCCGCTTGAGCGTTCCGTCCTCCCGCTCGATGGCCAGGCCGATCGCCAGCGTCTGAAAGCTGACCAGCATGATTCCCGAGGCGAGCATTCCTGGGAGGAAGTAGCGGGCGAAGTCGATGCCGCCGCCCGGGGCGTCGCTGAACGTGTCGTCATCGCCGCCGAAGACCACCGAGAACAGGCCGAGCATGATGATCGGGAAGAGGAACGAGAAGATGACGGAGTCGCGCTCGCGGAAGTAGCTCTTGATCTCCAGCGTGGTACGCGAGCGCGCGATCCGGGCCGGGCTCACGACGGTGCTCACGGCATGACCTCCACGGCTTGGGATGGCTCGTCGATGAGCCGCAGGTAGACGTCCTCCAGGGTGGGCCGGCTGACGGTGAGGCCGGGCACCTCGCCGCCCAGCCGGTGCGCCAGCGCGGTCACGAACGCGGTCGGCTCCGCGGTCCGCTCGGTGTGCTGCCGGCCGTCCTCCGTCCATCCCACGATGGCCCGGTCGTGGTCGCGTCCGCCCAGCGTGGCCGGGCTGCCGAGGGCGACGATGCGGCCGCCGGTGATGACGCCGACCCGGCCGGCCAGGTGCTCGGCCTCGTCGAGGTAGTGGGTGGTGAGGATGATCGTGGTGCCGCCGCCGGCCAGCGACCTGATCAGCGCCCAGAACTCGCGCCGCGCCTCCGGGTCGAACCCGGTGGTCGGCTCGTCGAGGAAGAGCAGCGCCGGGTTGCCGAGGATGCCCAGCGCGACGTCGAGCCGGCGGCGCTGGCCGCCGGAGAGGTGCCGCGCGCGGGTGGCGCGCTTCTCGTCCAGCCCGACGGCCGCGATCACCTCGTCGGGGTCGCGGGCGTCGGGGTAGTAGCCGGCGAAGTGGTGGACGAGCTCCTGGACGGTCAGCTCGTCGTGGCCGCCAGAGCTCTGCAGCACGATGCCGATGCGGGCCCGCCAGCCGGCGCCCGGGCGAGCCGGGTCGACGCCGAGGACGCTGACCTCGCCGGCGTCGCGTCGGCGGAAGCCCTCGAGGATCTCGACGGTGGTGGTCTTGCCGGCGCCGTTCGGGCCGAGGAGAGCGAACACCTCACCCTGCTCGACGTCGAGGTCGAGGCCGTCGACGGCGGGGACGCCGGCGTAGGCCCTGCGCAGTCCGCGGACGCGGATGGCGGTGGATGCGGTCATGGCTCCACGATGCCGCGCCGTCCGCCCTGGTGACGAGCACCGCCCGGTGGGACACGGTGTCCACCGTCCGGTGGACCCTCAGGGGCACCTTAGACGCCGTCCCAGGCCGCCTTAGACGCTGCCGACCGGCCACAATGCGGCAGTCTCCCGATGTGTCACACGGCGCCTCAGCACCATGCTCGATGACAGAGAGAACGAGTAGGCGAGGAGCCGAGCACCATGAGCATTCACGGGGACTACGCGGCATCGATCGTGCACGACCAGAGGTCGCGGGAGCTGCAGGCCGAGGCGCGCAGGGACAGCCTGATCCGGCTGGCGCTGACCGCGGCGAAGAGCCGGACCACCGAGAAGGCCCGCGCGCGGGCGCACCGGGCCCGGCCGGCCTGAGCGGGGCCGGGATCTGCTGGAGGACAACTCTGCTGGGAGGAAAAAGTCAGATGGGGCTGTCGGTGGCGGGTGGCAGGATGAATGACGTGGTCGTTCACGTCACCCGCAGCGCGGGCCTCATCGGCAGGGAGCGGCAGCTCGCCGACCTGCGGGAGGCCTATGCCATCGCGCGGGCCGGCGAGCCGGTCACCGTCCTCGTCGGGGGCGAGGCGGGTATCGGGAAGACCCGGTTGACCGAGGAGTTCGCGGCCGAGGTGGCCAGCGACGGCGCGCGTGCCGTGGTCGGCCAGTCCGTGCCGCTCGACGGCGAGGGCCCGGCGTTCGCGCCGCTCGTCGGCGCGTTGCGCGGGCTGCAGGCCGAGTTCGGCGCCGATCGGCTGCTGGAGCTGGCCGGCCCCGGCGGCGACGTGCTGGCCGGGCTGGTGCCCGAGCTCGGCGTCGCCCCGGCGGCCGGGCCGGAGAGCCGCGGCCGGCTGTACGAGGTGGTCACGTCGCTGTTCGAGCGGGTCGCCGCCGACCGGCCGCTGGTGGTGCTGCTCGAGGACCTGCAGTGGGCCGACAGCCCCACCCGCGACCTGCTGCGCTTCGTCGTGCGCGGGGTCCGCGACGCGCAGCTGATGATCCTGGCCACCTACCGCACCGACGAGCTGCACCGCGGCCATCCGCTCCGGCCGGTGCTGGCCGAGCTGGACCGGCTGCGCCAGGTGCGGCGCATCGACCTGCCCCGGCTCGACGCCGACGAGGTGGTTCTGCAGCTGCGCGAGCTGCTGGGCCAGCCGCCCGAGCGGTCCCACGTCGATCGCATCGTGCGGCGCAGCGAGGGCATCCCGTTCTTCGTCGAGGAGCTGGCCCACGCCGACGACTGCGGCGACCTGCCCGGGTCGCTGCGCGATCTGCTGCTCGTCCGGGTCGAGCCGCTGTCGGAGGAGACCCAGCGGCTGCTGCGGCTCATGTCGGCGGCCGGCAACCGGGTCGAGCACGCCGTGCTCGAGCTCGTCGCCCAGGAGTGGACCGGCCCGCTGGAGACGCCGCTGCGCGAGGCGGTCTCGGCCGGCGTCATCGTCGTCGACGGCGACGGGTACGCGTTCCGGCACGCGCTGCTGCGCGAGGCCCTGCACGAGGACATGCTCCCCGGCGAGCACGCCCGCATGCACGCGCGCTACGCGCGGGCGCTGGAGGAGCACCCCGAGCTGATGCCGAACACCCCCACGGCGGCCGAGGTGGCGCACCACTGGTACTCCGCCCACGACGTCGAGCGGGCCTTCGCCTGGTCGCTCACCGCGGCCGACGAGCTGGTCCGCAGCTACGCGCACGCCACCGCGCAGCAGCTGCTGGAGCGGGCGCTGGAGCTGTGGGACCAGGTGGCCGAGCCGGAGCGGGTGGCCGGGCGCGACCGCCTGGACGTGCTGATCCGGGCCGCCACCGAGGCATACGCGGCGGCCGAGTTCGAACGGACGCTGTCGCTGGTCAAGGAGGGGCTACGGCTGGTCGACCGGGCCACCGACCCGGCCCGGGCCGGCTGGCTGCTGGCGCACTTGGGCATCGTGAAGAACCGGCTGGGCCGGTCCGGGGCGATCGAGGCGCTGATGGAGGCGCGCGAGCTGATCCCGGCCGAGCCGTCGGTGCAGCGGGCCGAGGCGCTGGACTGGCTGGCCACCATGCTCATGCTCGACTGGCGGTTCGACGAGTCGCTCGAGGCCGCCGACGAGGCCGAGCGCATCGCCACCGTCGTCGGACTGGACCGCGTCGTCGCGTCGGCGCAGATCACCCGCGGCAGCGCCTGGATGCACATGGGCGACGCGGAGCGGGCCCTCACCGAGCTGCGCCGGGCCGGCCCGGCCGCCGTCGCCGAACCCGACCATCTGCACCGCTACTACGTCAACCTGTCCGACGCGTACACGCTGCTCGGCCGGCACCGCGAGTCCGTCGACGTCGCCACCGAGGGCTATGAGCACGCCCGCAAGCTCGGCCGCAAGCGCACGTCCGGAGTGGTGCTCGCCGGCAACGCGGCCGAGCCGATGCTGGCGCTGGGCGACTGGGAGCGGGCCGAGCGGATGATCGAGCGCGGCCTGGAGCTGGTGCCGCCGCCCAACCACGAGCGGCACATGATCGGCCTGCAGGCCTGGCTCGCCCTCTGGCGCGGCGACGTCGACGCGGCGGCCGCGGCGGTCGAGCGGTTGCGCACCGGCATGACCCGGCGGGTGGTGCTGCCGCAGGACAGCCGCCTGGTCGCCCGCCTCGAGGCGGATGTCGCGTTCGCCCAAGGCGACGTCGAGCGGGCCTGGGCGGCGGTGGTCGCGGAGGCCGGGAACCACTCGGGCGCGACGGTGCCGGGCTACGACCTGCCGCTGGCCTTCGCCGGGGCGCAGGCGCTGGGTGCGCGGATCCGGGCGGCGGGAAGTGTGGCCGGCTTCGGCCCGGACGGGGACTGGCTGCGGGCCCTGGTCCGGCGGGCCGCCCACGGCTGGCCCGTCACCGTCTGGACCGTGCTCGCCGACGCCGAGCTGGCCGGCGCCGGCTTGGTGGACGTCTCGATGCTGGGTCCCGACGGCGCCGAATTGGCCGGAGTCGGTGTGCCGGGAACGGACGCGGCCGGCGTGCGGCTTGCCGGCTCGGCCGGGCCCGGGCCGGCCATGGCCGTCGTGGACGGGCCGTCCGGAGCCGACCGCACCGTCGCGGCATGGGATCGGGCGCTGGCCGCGCTGCGGGCGGCCGAAGGGCCGGTGCACCTGGTGCCGTACGCCGCGTTGCGACTCGGCGAGGCGCTGGTCGAGGCGGGCGAGCGCGACCGTGCCCTCGACACGCTCCGGCAGGGCGCCGCCGCGGCCGACGCGCTGGGTGCGGCGCTGTTCCGCGGCTGGATCGACGCGTTCTCCCGGCGGGCGCAGCTGCCGCTGGTGTCGGGCGTGCCGTCGGCCGCGTCCGGGTCCGGGAACGGCTCCGGGCTGACCGTGCGCGAGCACGAGGTGCTCCGCCTGGTCGCCGCCGGCCGCAGCAACCGTGAGATCGGCGAGGAGCTGTTCATCAGCGCCAAGACCGCCAGCGTGCACGTGTCGAACATCCTGGCCAAGCTCGGCGCGTCCGGCCGCGGCGAGGCGGCCGCCATCGCCCACCGCGACGGCCTTCTCGACACTGCCGCCTCGTAGCGGCTTCCTGGCCGGCCACGCACGCTGGGCCAGAGCTCTGCCATACGTGTATGGCATACTGGGGCCATGGTGCGCACGACGATCTACCTCCCCGAGGAGCTGAAACGCGAGCTCGAGGCGAGGGCACGACTCGAGGGGCGCAGTGAGGCCGATATCGTCCGCGACTCGCTGGCGCGGACGCTGCATGGCAGCAGCCGGACGATCAAGGATCTCCGGTTCGGCATGTTCGCCAGTGGCCACAGCGACACCTCGACGCGCACGGACGAGGTCCTGACGGAGTCTGGCTTCGGCGAATCGTGACGTTGATCGCCGACACCGGTGCGCTGTACGCGGCGTTCGACCGCGACGACCAGCATCATGATGCGGTCGTCAGCTACCTCCGGACCGTCGCTGCCAAGCCGATCGTGCCGCCGCTCGTCCTCGCCGAGCTCGATCACCTGGCACTGGTCCGGCTCGGCGAACGCGCGCGGGCGGCCATCATGGCCGAACTCGCTGAAACCACCGTGGTGGCGACGTTCAGCCATGCCATGTTCGTGTCAGCAGCCGATGTCGCCGCCCGGCACGGCGAGTTTCAGCTCGGGCTGACTGACGCGTCCGTGATGGTCGTGGCGTTCGAGCATCAGACGCACGACATCCTGACGACCGACCAACGCAACTTCCGTGCGGTCCGCCCGCTGCTGGGCGGGCCCGCAACCGCTTATCGGCTGCTGCCGTTCGACGCCTGATGGGCGGTCAGACGGCGAGGGGCGCGGCGCGCCAGCGGCACACGCCGCCGTCGCCGACCGGGACATCGGCCGCGTAGATCGCCGAGTCCGACTCGGGCCGGTAGCCCATCGCGTTGGCGTAGGAGAACACGCCATGGGTGTTCGCCGACACGCCGAAGTAGCAGCCGTAGCGGAGCTCCGCCGCCAGCGCGGCCCGGATCAGCCGTTGGAGGTCGCCGGGGGAGAGCCAGACGCGCAGATTGCCGGTGTCGGTGGGGTGCGGGAGGACGGCGCCCAGGCGCAGGCACAGCACCGCCGGGCCGCCGTCGTCGGCGACGGTGCGGCCGTAGGCCTCGGCGAACGCCTTCGTGGCGCCGTAGGTGCAGCACGGGCGCGCCGGCCAGTCCGGATCGATCAGCGCGCCGTTGGCGAGGCCGCCCACGCCATCCCCGCTCAGACCGTCGACCGGGTAGCCGCCCATCGCGTGCACCGAGCTGGCCAGCACGACCTTCGGCACTCCGGCCGCGCGCGCCGCGTCCAGCAACGTCACGACGGCGTCGACGTTCGGGCCGCGCAGGTGCGGCCACGCCGCGTCGGCGTTCGGGTTCGCGGCCAGGTGCACGACCGCGTCCATCCCGTCGAGGGCGGCCGCCGCGAAGCCGGGGTCGGCCAGGTCGCCGAGCACGACGTCCGCGCCGTCCCAGCCGGTGACCGGCCGGGTGTCGACGACGCGGAGGGAGAGGCCGTCCAGGCCGGGCCGCAGCATCCCGGCGACCCTGCCGGCGGCGCCGGTCACGAGCACAGTGGTCATGGAAACCTCACCAGTTCGTCAGCGATCCGTCCGGACGACGGTAGCGGGGTGGCGGCCCCAGGTCGCCGGTGGCCGCCCGGCGCGCCGCCGCCAGGTCGATCTCGACCCCGAATCCGGGCCCGTCGCCCGGCCGGACGGCGCCGGCGGCGACCACCGGGCCGGCCTGCACCAGGGGGTCGCCGTCCCAGCCGTGCGGGTGACCCTGCTCCTGCACGCTGACGTTCGGCAACGCGAGGTTGAGGTGCGCCGACGCCGCCGTGCAGACCGGGCCGAGCGGGTTGTGCGTCGCCACCTGGATGTGGTGCGCCTCGGCGATGGCGGCGATCTTGCGGCCCTGCGTGAGCCCGGTGTTGGCCAGATCGATCCGCGCATGGTCGACCAGCTCGCCGTCCAGCAGTGGCCGGAACTCCCACACCGTCGTCAGCTGCTCGCCGGCCGCCAGCGGCACGCCGGTCCGGGCGCGCAGCGTCCGGTACGAGTCCAGGTTCTCCGCCCGCAGCGGATCCTCGACGAAGTACGGGCGGGCCGGCTCGATCTCGCGGCAGAACACCGCCGCCTCGGCCGGGTCCAGCCGCGTGTGCACGTCGACCAGCAGCTCGACGTCGTCGCCGAGGGCATCGCGCAGGCCGTGGAAGACGGCGATGTTGTCGCGCAGCGTCGCCCGCGGCTCCAGCACCGGCTCGGCGGCCGGCTGCAGCCCGATCCGCAGGTGCCGCCAGCCCTGCTCGACCAGCTCCCGCCCATGCTCGACGTACGACGCGAGGCCGGCGCCGCGCACGTGCACATAGGCCGGGACGTGCTCGCGGACGGCGCCGCCGAGCAACTCGTGCACGGGGACGCCGAGCGTCTTGCCGCGCAGGTCCCACAGCGCCAGGTCGATCGCCGCGGCGGCGGCCGCCACGTCGCCGACGGCGGGGAAGAAGCCGCCGCGCAGGAACAGCTGCGACAACTCCTCGATGCGGTGGGCCTCAGCGCCGACGGCGAGCGCGGCGAAGTCGGTGAGCGCGCCCAGCACCGCATTCGGCCGCGACCGCATCCCCACCTCGCCGAGGCCGTGCAGGCCCTCGTCCGTGTGCACGACGACCAGCAGGTACGTCCCGGTGCCGGTGGCGATGACCAGCGGTTCCACCTCGGTGATCCTCATTGATCCCATCCATATGGTGATAGTGTCATTCTGATGATGCACTAGCTGTGCAGAATGAAGGAGGCCGGGGTGCCCGGACGCGGGGTGCTGCTCATCGGTGCGTCGTCTGAGATCGGCCGCGCCATCGCCGACCGGTTCGCCGCCGGCGGCGACACTGTCGTCGGCGTCAGCAGACAGCCGCTGGAGCACCCGTCGCTCGCCCTGCATCTGGAGGCGGACTGTGCCACCGCGGCCGGCGCCCGGCAGGTCGTCGACGCGACGGTGGAGCTGGCCGGCCGGCTGGACGTGATCGTGCCGGCGGCGGCGCTGCAGCCCACCGCGCCCCTCACTGAGACCACCGACGCGCAGTGGCACGGCGCCCTCGACGCCGTCATGACCACCGCGTTCCAGGTCTGCAAGCAGGGCGTGCCGCACCTCGGGAGGCGCTCGGCGATCGTCGCGGTCTCGTCGGTCAACGGACGGGTCGCCTCGCCCTGGCTGCCCGCCTATGCCGCGGCGAAGGCCGGGCTGGAGGGTCTGGTCCGACAGCTGGCGCTGGACCTCGGGCCGCGCGGCATCCGCGTCAACGCCGTCGTGCCCGGCCTGATCACCACCGACGCGGACGACCGGCCGGGCCTGGCCGAGGGCTACCCGCTGCACCGGACCGGCCGCCCGGCTGAGGTCGCCGAGGTGGTGCACTTCCTCGCCGGCGACGGCGCCTCGTTCGTCACTGGAGTGGCGCTGCCGGTCGACGGCGGCCTCACGATCGCCAGTCCGGCGGCGTTCGCCCGCCCCGAGCTGAGATCCAGGTTCCTGCCTCCGGTATGATAATACCGGAGGTGCGCGAATGATCGAACTGAAGACCGAGGCCGAGATCGCGAGGATGCGCGCGGCCGGGCGTCTCGTCGCGGGGATCCTGGGGGAGCTGCGACCGATGGTCCGCCCCGGGACGAACCTGCTCGAGATCGAGCAGCGCGCCCGCGAGCTGATCGCGGCCGGCGGCGGGGTGTCCTGCTACTGGGACTACGCGCCGGCGTTCGGCAACGGCCCGTTCCGCAACGTGATCTGCCTGTCGCTCAACGACGCGGTGCTGCACGGCCTGCCCTACGACGTCAAGCTGCGCGACGGCGACCTGCTCAGCCTGGACCTCGCCGTCGAGCTGGACGGGTGGGTCGGCGACAGCGCGATCAGCGTCATCGCCGGCACGCCGCGGGACGAAGACGTGCGGCTGATCAAGGCCACCGAGGAGGCGCTGGACGCCGGCATCGCCGCGGCCCGGCCGGGGAACCGGCTCGGCGACGTCTCGTTCGCGATCGCCGAGGTGGCCCGGGCCCACGGCTACACCCCGAACGCGGAGTTCGGCGGCCACAGCGTCGGCCGGACGATGCACGAGGGCGGCCTGTCGGTGCCCAACATCGGCCGCCCGCACCGCGGCTTCCCACTGCGCCCCGGCCTGACGTTCGCCGTCGAGCCGTGGTTCGCCGCCGGCACCAGCCGCATCGTCTACGACCCGGACGGCTGGACGATCCGCTCCGCCGACGGGTCGCGGACGGCGCACAGCGAGCACACCATCGCGATCACGCCGGACGGAGCACAGATCCTCACCGCCCCATGATCATCAATGATCCAACCCCTGCTGGGTGGTTGGATCATTGATGATCATGGGGCCGGGGGCGGGGGCGGTCAGCGGGCGACGACGGCGGCCCGGACCTTCTCCTCGTCGACGACGACGCCCAGCCCGGGCCCGTCGGGCAGCAGGTAGGCGTCGGCCTCGGCGACGATCGGCTCGGCCAGCACCGCGTTCGCCAACGACACCGTCTCGGGCGAGTACTCGAAGAACGGCGCGTTGTCCGCGGCGGCCGCGACGTGCAGCCCGGCCGCCAGTGCCAGGCCGAGCGCGGCCGAGTGGTGCGGCAGGATCGGCCGGTACGCCGCGTTGACCAGCGTCGCGATCGCCGAGCCCTCGGTGATCCCGGTCCGGCCGATGTCCGGCTGGTAGAGGTCCAGCGCGTCGATCGCCAGCCAGTCGGCCACGTCGTGGCGATGCCGGTGCGCCTCGCCGGCCGCGATCGGCAGGTCCGCGGCGGCCGCCAGCGCGGCATACCCGCGGGCGTGCTCCGCCGGCAGCGCCGACTCCAGGAACCAGGCCCCACGCGTGGCCAGTTCGCGGGCCAGCCGCAGCCCGGACACGCCGTCGAGCCGGCAGTGCACGTCGACGGCGAACGCGGCGTCGGGCAGCACCGCCCGGGCCGCGTCGAACACGGCGAGCGCCTCGTCGACGTCCGGCCCCAGGTGCAGCTTGAACCGCCGCACCCCCTCCGACCAGTGCCGCTCGAACAGCGCCGCCGTCGTCGCCGTGCCCACAGACGTGAGATAGCTGGGGATCCGCCGCCGGAACGCCCCGCCGAGCAGCGCCGCCACCGACAGCCCGGTGGCCTGACCGAGCAGGTCCCACAGGGCGATGTCGACGGCGGCCAGCGCGTCGGCCTGGTGCCCGCCGAGGTGGCCGCGCTCGCGCATCAGCTCGCCGAGCCGGAACCGCAGCGGCCGCACGTCCGCCGCGTCGGCGCCGAGCAGCGCCGGCGTCAGCAGGTCCTCGACGATCGCCGCGGCCACTCGCGGCCCGACCGGCACCAGCGCCTCGCCCCAGCCGACCAGACCGTCCGTCGTCTCGATCCGGACGAACACCGTCTCGCGGCTGGGCGAGTAGATGGTCGGCCGGTCGTGCGGCGTCCGGTAGTCCGGGCCGCCGCGGTCGGGCGTGCCGTCCAGCCCCAGCCGGAGCGGCAACGCCTCGACCGCGGCGATCTCCATGCTCTTCACATGCTCTCCGATCTCACTGCGCGGGCACGACGGGCTCGAACCGGGCCGCATCGGCACGATGATGCCCGCTGTTCTGCGCGGTCAGCCGGACCGCCGCGGTCGCGGGGTCCAGGTCCACGATGCCCAGTGGCCGCCAGGTGGCGCCACTGTCCTGCTGGTCGACGACGACGGTCTGCTCGCCGCCAGCCGTCACGACGGTGTAGACGGCCGCCCGGGTGGTGGTCGCATTGGTCGGGTACCAGACGCTGACCCGGTACCGGCCGGCCGCCGCCGGCGCCGGGGTCCAGGTGGCGATGGCGCCCGACGTGCCGCCGGCGAACCGCGACCGGCTGCCGTCGTGTCCGGTCAGGCTGCTGGCGCTCCAGCCGCTGGTCTCGGCGTACCCGGCGTCCTCGTCGTCGACGACGACGGCGGCAGCGGGGTCGGGCGTCCCGACGGCGACGGCGATGGCGGCCGAGGCCCCGGCCGCCGACAGCGCGAGCTCGTGCAGCGTCCCGGCGACGGCGCCGGTCGGCGCGGTCAGCGCGAACTCCAGGGTCATCGTGGCGCCGCCGGCCAGGTCGACCGGGATCTCGGCCGGCGTGACGGTCCAGCCGGCCGGGGTGGCCAGCCGCGCGGCTCCGCGCGCCGGGGTGCCGTCCTGGGCGCGCAACGTCGCCGTCAGCGTCGTGGCGCCGCCGGGCGCCGCGACGTCCGCAGCCGTCAAGCCGGACAGCACCGGCAGCAGTCCGGCCGCGTCGACGGGCTGGAACCGAGCCGCGTCGACCCGGTGGAAGCCGGGATTGCGGACCTCGATGCGCACGAACCCGCTCGTGCCGGCCGTGAACCGGTACCGGCCCAGCGTCCGCCAGCCGTTGGCGTCCTGCTGCTGGTCGACGACGATCTCCTCCTCGCCGTCGGCATGGTGGACGACGTAGACGGCCGCCTGCGTGGTGGCCGGGTTCGTCGGGTACCAGACCGCGACGTCGTAGGCGCCGTCGGCGGGCAGCACCGGGGTCCAGGTAGCGGTGCCGCCGAGCCGCCCCTCCTCGCTGAACCGGGTCGCGGTGCGGTTCCAGCCGGCCAGCGTGCTGGGCAGCCACCAGCCGGTCTCGACGTATCGCGGCCACTCGTCGGCGTTGTCGACGATGATTTCCGTACCGGCGACCCGGACGGTGACCGCCTGGTCCGCCGCCCCGTCAGCGGCGACGGTGACGCGGTGCGCGGTGCCGGGCGCGGCGCCCGCGGCCGACGTGACCGTGACGGTGTACTCGCGCTCCTCGCGTCCTGGCACGTCGAAGCCGACCTCCGCGGGCGAGGCGTGCCAGCCGGCCGGCACCGTCACCCGCAGCGTGCCCGACCGCGGCAGCGGCCCGACGTTCAGCACGGCGACGGTCAGCTCGGTGGCGTCGCCGGGCGCGGCCAGCTCCGCCGGCACGGCGGTCAGCGCGGGCAGTTTCAGCGGCGTCAGCACCTCGACGGGGGCCGGCGTCAGGGCGACGCTGCCACCGGTCCACGTCGCGGTCGCGGCCAGCGCGACGGTGCCGCTCGCGGACGCCGGCGCGGTGACGTCGAACGTCCAGTCGGCGTGGCCGCCGGCCGGCACCGTCGCCGGCACGTCGCCCACGGCCGAAGCCGTCCACCCGGACGGCACCGTCAGCGCCACCGCGGCGCCGGCCAGGGCGGCCGAGCCGGCCCGCACCCGGGCCCGGACCGGCACGACGTCGCCCGGCGTGGTGTCCGGCGCCGCGGACAGCTCACCAGCGGCCGCGGCGCCGGCCGGCAGCACGCCGGTCACGGCGACCGGCAGCCGCAGCGTGTGCCCGGCCGTCGTCCGCGACCCGGAGCCGACCTGGTACGTGAACGGCGTGCTCAGGTCGTCGACCGGGATCGTCCACTCGTACGGGAACACCTTGGCCGGCGCCGGCTGCGCCGGCCCGTCGCCGATCGCGTAGGTCAGCTGCGCGGTGGCCGGCTCCTCGACGTCGGCCTGCACGTAGGCGTCGTAGCCGGAGCGGTCCGGCCGGACCAGCAGCACCGCCCGCACCAGGCCGTCGTTCGCGGCTGGGTCGAGATACTCCTCGTGGTGGCTGTCCGGCGAGAGGTCGCGCGCATCGCTGCTCCAGTGCCACGGCACGTCGATGTCGACGTCACGCACCACCAGCGCCGCGTGCCCCTTGGCCGGCACCGTCGTGGTGAACTGCCCGCCGCGCAGCGCCGACACGGTGCGCCCGGAACCGCTCAGGGATTCCGGGCGCAGCGCCGACACGGTGCGCCCGGAACCGCTCAGGGATTCCGGGCGCAGCGCCGACACGGCGCGCCCGGAGCCGCTGAGCACCTCGACCCGGTTGCCGGCCCGGCGGGCCAGCCCGGTGCCGGCCGTGGCGACGTCGACGGTGACCCGCTCGGCGGTCTCGCTCTCGTTCGTCAGGCTGACGTAGAGACTGCCGTTCCCGACCGCCGTCAGCCAGTTGACCTGCGGGTTGTCGAGGACCACGAGTCCCTTCGGGAAGTACGGCCAGACGCCGTCCTCGCCGTGGAAGGTGCCGGGCGCGTGTCCGTAGGTCGCGAACTTGAAGAACACGTAGTTGGTCTCGAACTGGCGCGGGAAGTCGATCTCACCGCCGGACCGGGTCTGGTGCTCGGTGATCAGGTAGTCCAGGGCCAGGCCGAGCTGGGCCGGGATGTGATGGAAGTAGATGGCACCGGCTCCGGGCGGGCCCTGGTACGGGAAGTCCGGCTTCATGTGGGCGACGCTGAACTGGCGGTTGTAGTAGCCGGGGTAGTTGGTGAACCGGCCGACCACCAGGTTGTGCGCGACGTCGCGGAACAGGTCGTCGCCGGTGTGGTGGGCGAGGCGCAGGAAGAACGGCGCCCATGCCGGGATCCAGGTGAAGCCGCCGCCCGGGTTCACCGCGCCCGCGGAGGTCTTGAACGTCGACAGCTGCTCGAACGTGATGCCGGACGACGACACCATCCACGCCGGCACCTCCTCGCTCGGCACCGTCGTCTGCGGGTAGTCGGGCAGCAGCGGGGTCTTCCACCAGTCGATCTGGTTGTCGATGAACGGCTGGTTCGGCACCGTGACCGTGGTGTCCGGGACCGGCCGCACGTTCATCACGCCGAGGTAGCGCTGCGCCTCGCGGTACGAGCCGTCGAGGAACTCCTGCTCGCCGGTCAGCTCGAACAGCACCAGCAGCTCGGTCCACGCCTTGACGTAGTGGTAGCCGAACTCGTTCTCGGCGGCGTTCTTCGTGTACGGCCGCATGATCTGGTCGCGGATGAGCCGTCGCGCCTCGGCCCGGGCCTCGGCCAGGTAGGCCTCGTTGCCAGTGAGGACGTAGGCCTGCAGCGGGGTGCTCATCGGGGTGCGGGCGTCGCGGCCGGGCCGCTGCCGGATCAGCTGCCTGGCCAGCGCGTGCAGGCCGGCGTTCTGCCCACGGGTCTGCTCGTACAGCGGCACCAGGGTGGACGCGTCGCCGGGGATGCGGCCGATGCGGTAGAGGTCGGGGTTGCCGTACACCGGCGCGCCCTTCACCGGCGTGCTGCCGTGGCCGGCGCGCGACAGGTGGTACTCCACCAGCGGCCGGGCCCGCCGCTCGTACAGCCCGGCGGCGCCGGTCAGGTGGTACGCCGACAGCAGGACACCGGCGATCGGCGTGCGCACCGCCTGGTCGTTCTCGATGTCGACGAAGCCCTTGGCGCGGTTCCACCAGCCGCTGAACGACAGCACGAACGACTCGCCGTCGTCGCCGTCCGGCTCGACCAGCACCAGGTCGATGAGGTTGTGGACGGTGTCGGTCAGCGACGTCTCGTAGACGTTGCGGCGGTAGTCGGTGTAGCCGTACTCATGGCGGACGAGGTCGGTGTAGGCCTGGTAGACGGTGCCGGCGCCGGCGTAGAGCCCGAACGCGTACCCGCGGCTCTCGCCGGCGGCCAGCGGCGAGCGACGGCCGGCCTGCGGCGCGAACACCACCGGCTGCACATCGCGGTCGTCGTTGCGCAGGCTCATCCCGAACGGCTGGCCGTCCGGCCCGGGCTCGCGCTCGTGCTCGAACAGCAGCACCTCACCGGGGGTGTAGACGCCCAGCGTCACGTCATGCTCGCCGACGCGGCGCTGCGTCAGCGACATCGGCGCGAACAGCTCCCACGCGCCCAGCGACTGGGCCCCGCCGATCACCCGGGCGTGCTGCCAGGATCCGCAGAGCACCTCGTCGACCTCGTCCGGGGTCACCGCGTCGACCGACTGGTAGCCGACGACGTAGTGGCCGGCCTCGCCCGCGGTCAGCGTCCACTGCAGTTCCGGGTTGGCGCCGGCCAGCGACCAGCGGACGGTGAGGTCGTAGCCGCCCGGCGGGGTGCTGCGCAGCTCGACGGTCCGCTCGTCGACCTGGGCGAGCGAGTCGAAGGCCACCCAACGGGGCGTCATCGACGTGTAGTAGTCGGTGGGATTCCCGTCGTCGCCGGTCAGCACGATCCACTGCTCGTCGAACCGGGCGCCGGCGTCGGTGACGGGCAGCCAGCCGCCGGACGTGCGGACCTCGAGGTCGCGGACGTAGGTGTGGCCGCCGTCCCAGCTGGCCCGGTGGAACGTCACCCGGTGCCGATCGCCGGCGATCGTCGCCACCGGCTCGGTCGTCAGGTTCGGCATCGGCAGCCGGCGCAGCGCGTCCGGCAGTGGCGGCTGGCCGTCCGCGGCCGGGTTGGTGGCGGCCGCGGACGGCAGCCCGAACGCGTTCACCACCGGTGGCAGGACGGCCGCGCCGAGCAGCAGCCGGATCGCCGTGCGGCGGGACAGGCTCGGATTCGGGCAGGCTTCCGCCGGGGGTACCTCGTGCATGGGCCAGACCTTCCGTGTGAGGGAGTCAGCTCTTGACCGCGCCGGCGATGCCTTCGACGAACGTGCGCTGCAGGAACAGGAAGACGATGACGATCGGGATGGTGCTGATGCACGCGCCCGCCGCCAGCCCGGTCCAGTCGGTGCCCTCCTGGCCGAAGAAGCTGAACATGCCGACGCCGAGCGTGCGCAGCTCCGGCGCGCCGAGCGTGAACACGAGCGGCACGAAGAACGCGTTCCAGGCGAAGACGAAGTTCATCAGCGCGACCGTGCCGATCACCGGCCGGGCCAGCGGCAGCAGCACCCGGGCGAAGGTCCGGACGTACCCGGCGCCGTCCACCCGGGCGGCGTCCTCCAGGTCCCGGGGGATGCCGGCGAAGAACCCCATGAACAGCAGGATCGGCACGACCAGGCCGGGGCCGGCCTGGGCGAGCGCGGCGCCGAGCAGGCCGTTGTTCAGACCCAGGTCGTTGATCAGCAGGAACACCGGGATGATCGTGTAGCTGTGCGGGATGAACATGGTGACGACGAGGACGCCGATGATCACCTTCTTGCCCGGCAGGTCCGGCTTGGACAGCGCGTAGCCCATCGTCGACGACGCGATCAGCACCAGCAGCACCACGGCGACCGAGAAGGTGATCGTGTTGATCGTGTAGTCGCCGAACTTGGCCGTCGTCCAGGCCCGCTCGAAGTTGCCGAACGTCCACTCGTCCGGGATCAGCGACAGGCCGCCGAGCAGCATCTCGCCCTGCGACTTGAACGCCGCCGAGATCATCCAGATGAACGGGTAGACCCACAGCAGGCAGAACGGGATCAGGAACAGGTGCCACAGCTTGCGCCGGTGCCGCCACCAGCGGTTGCGCCGGTCGGGACCGGCCGGGGTGACCGGCGCCGGGGTCTCGCGGAGGAGTTCTGTGGTGCTCATGTCGCTCCCGCCTTGTACCGGCCGCGCAGCAGTGGCGCCTGCAGCAGCGTGATCAGCAGGGTCATCAGGCCGAAGACGGCGCCGGCCGCGCAGGCGAAGCCGTACCGCGGCGCCTGCAGGAACGGGTCGAACGCGAACCGGTAGATGTAGGTCGGCACCACGTCGGTCGCGTAGTTCGGCCCGCCCTGCGTGGTGGCCTGTACCAGGTCGAACGTGTTCAGGCTGCGCTGGAACACCAGCAGCAGGATGACGATCGCCAGCGGCACCAGCATGGGCAGCACGACGAAGCGCAGCGACTGCCGCGAGTTGGCGCCGTCGATCAGGGCCGCCTCGTGGATGTCCTTCGGAATCGTCTGCAACGCCGCCAGCCAGTAGATCAGCGTGATGCCGAAGCCCTTCCAGACGTCGATGCCGATCAGCGTCGGCAGCGCCGTCGTCGTGTCGCCGAGGAAGTTCACCGCCGAGCCGACCAGCCCGAGGTCGGTCAGCGCCGTGTTCACCACGCCGCGGATCGGGTCCAGCAGGATCGCGAACACGATGCCGATGACCGCCGTCGTCGTGACCACCGGCAGGAACAGCGCCAGCCGGTACACGTTGCGGCCACGCAGCCAGGCGTTGTTCAGCAGGATCGCCAGCACCAGCGCCAGCGGCAGCTCGATCACCAGCGCGGCGAAGGAGAACAGGAACGAGTGCCAGAAGGCGTCCCAGAACGCACCGGAGCCGAGCACCTCGCGGAAGTTGTCGAACCCGATCCAGTTCGAGGGCGCGCCGACACCGTCCCAGTCGAAGAACGCGTACCACCAGCTGGCGATGAGCGGCCACAGCGAGAAGCCGCCGAACAGCAGGATCCCGGGGATCAGGAACGCGTAGCTCCAGGCGTGCCGGCGCCAGCGTGCGGCCCGGGGCCGCCCGGCGGCGCGTGGCCGCCGGGCGGGTGCGAGCAACGAAGCCATGGACTACTGCTCCGGGGTGTAGTTCTCGAGCGGATCCCAGTCGGGGAACGTGATGTCCTCGATCGTCGCGGTGCCGCTGAGCTCGGCCAGCGTCTCGTCGAGGAACGCCTGGATCTGCTGGTCCAGGGCCTGGGCGATCGGCAGGAACGGCTTGTTGTTGATGATCGCGTCGACCGCGGCGTCGGTGTGCTTGAGCTCCGGACGCTGAGCGCGGGCCCGCAGGAGCTCGCCGCCGCCCTCACTGAGCAGCATCGGGTTCGGCACCACCCGCATGGTCTCCTCGGCCGCCGAGAGGATCGCCGCCTGGTCCTCGTTCTCCCGCGCCTGGTCCTCCCACGCGCTCTCGATCGCGGTGAAGGAGCCGAACTGCTCGTAGTAGGCGCGGTTGAAGTCCTCGGAGGCGAGGAAGTCCATGACCGCCCACGCCTCCTCCGGGTGCTCGGTCTCCGACGACATCGACCAGATCGGCTGGAAGGACTGCTTCGTCGGAGTGAACGCGACGCGTCCGTCGTCGGGCACCGGCAGCGGCGCGATGCCCATCTCGATCTCCGGGTTGAGCTTGCGGATCTCGGCGATGTGCCAGGGCGCGGTCGGGTACATGGCCATGGTCCCGGCGGCGAACTCGGTGAACGCCCGGGCGCCGTCCCAGCTCTCCCAGCCCGGCACCATGACGCCGTCGGCCTGCATGCGGCGGTGCAGCTCGACCGCCTCGACCATGCCCGGCGACGCCGTGGCCGGCTGCCCCGTGCTGAAGTCGATGCCGTCCTGGACCACTGAGTACGGCGTCGCGGTCTGGGCGAGGATCTCGACGGCGCCGGCCTTGCCGGACGTCGGCGCGTAGCCGAACACCGAGCCGCCGCCGTTCGCGGTGATGGTGCGGGCCATCTCCTCCAGCTCGCCCCACGTCTCCGGCGGGGCGTCGTAGCCGTTCTCGCTCAGCACCGTCTCGTTGTACACGAGGACGCGGACGTCCCACTTCCCGGAGACCAGGGGCAGCGTGTACAGCTCACCGTCGCGGTGCAGGCCGGACGTCGACGGGTTCATCGTGCCCTCGGGGAACCGGTCGATGAACTCGTCGGTGACGAACTCCTCCAGCGAGTGCACCCAGCCGCGCTCGTACATCCGGTCGAAGCCGTCGGCCTGCGCGCGGAACACGTCCGGCGGGTCGCCCTGCTGGAACATCAGCTCGACGGCGTTGAGCTGCTGGTCCGAGGGGTTCTCGAGGACCTCGACGGTGATGCCCGGGTTGTCCTCCTCGAACTGGTCGAACTGGGCCCGGTAGAACTCGCTGGCGCCGGGCGGGTCGGGCACCAGCGCGACGGTGATGGTGACGTTCTCGCCGGAGGCGTCGTCGTTGCCGCTGTCGTCCTCGCCGCTGCCGACGAGGTTGCAGCCGGTGGCCGTCAGGGCGACGGCCGTTGCGGCGGCCGCCCAGCGCAGCGTGCGTCGGGTTCGAGACATGATTCTCGCGGACTCCTTTGTCGGTGAACGTGGGGGGTCAGGGCCGGGTCGCCGGGGCGTGCCGAGGGCCGAGGTAGCCGAGGCCGACGCTGATGGAGTCGGCCACCTCGATGACGGTGCTGGCCAGCTCGGGGTCGCCGTCGGCGAGTCCCAGCGCGGAGAGCGGGCCGGAGATCGACAGCGCGGCCACGATGTCGCGGGACTGGCCGAGGATCGGCGCCGCGACGCACGAGCGTCCCAGGGCCAGCTCCTCCACCTCGGTGGCGTAGCCGCGCTGCGCGACCAGGTCGAGCACGGAGTCGAGCTCGTCGTGGTCGCAGATCGTGCGCGGTGTGTAGCGGTGCAGGTCGGGAACGAGCTCCCGGCGTTGTGCCGGGGTGAGCGCGAGCAGCAGGCACTTGCCGATGCCGGTGGCGTGCAGCGGGTTGCGCTGGCCCATCAGCGTGAACGACTTCGGCGCCAGCCGGCCCTCGAAGTTGCACAGGTAGAACAGCGACGAGCCGTGCCGGACGGCGACGTTGACGCCGAGGCCCAGCGTCCCGGCCAGGATCTGTGCGGCCGGCCGGGCCTCGCGGTGCACCGGGTGCTGGTTGATCGCGACGCCGGCCAGCGTCAGCAGCGCGGGGCCGAGCCGGTAGAGGCCGCTGACCGGGTCCCGCTCGACGTACTCCAGCGACTCCAGCGTGGTGAGCAGCCGCGACGCCGTCGACTGGCCCAGCCCGGCATGCTTCGCGACGTCGGAGACCCGCAGCGCGCGCCCGTCGAGGAAGGCCGCGAGAACGCTCGCCGCCTTCTCGACGCTCTGGTTCGTGCTCGGCTCCGTTGCCACCGTCACTCCTGATATTGAAGGTTGCGTGCACTATGTGGGAGAGTTACGCATATGTTGCATGACGTCAACCCCTCCCCGGATACCTGATGGTGATTCGTGATGTGGAGACCTTCATCCTGAAGGTCGCCGCTGACGACGCCTATCTGGGGGTGCTGCGCGACGGCAGCACGATCGGCCCCGGCTACACCGTGCGCGAGCCGTGGCGCAGCCTGTACTCCGGGCGGTTCGAGACGCTGCTGGTCAAGGTGACCGCCGACGACGGCGCCGCCGGCTGGGGCGAGGCGCTGGCGCCGGTGGCTCCCGAGGTGCCCGGCTCCATCGTCGACCTGCTGCTCGCGCCGGCGCTGCGCGGCATGGACGCGACCCGGCCGCGGCCGGCGTGGTCCCGGCTGCGCGACCTCATGCGCGAGCGTGGCCACCTCGCCGGGCACCAGGCCGACGCGCTGGCCGCCGTCGACATCGCGCTGTGGGACCTCGCCGGCAAGCTGGCCGGACGCCCCGTCGCCGACCTGCTCGGCGGCGCGTTCCGCAGCGAGGTGCCGGCCTACGTGTCCGGGCTGCCCCGGCCGTCCGACGCGGCCCGCGCCGAACTGGCCCGCGACCTCGCCGGCCGCGGCGCGACCGCCGTCAAGCTGCACCTCGGGTACGGCGTCGACGCCGACCTCGCCACCGTCGACGCGGTCCGCAGTGCCGCGCCGGCGCTGCGGGTGGCCGTCGACGCGCACTGGGCCTACTCGCTCACCGAGGCGTTGCGGCTGGCCGACGGGCTGGCGCGGCGGTCCGGCTGGTTCCTGGAGGCACCGCTCGCGCCGGAGGATCTCGGTGGTCACGCCGAGCTGGCCGGCCGGTCACCGGTGCCGATCGCGGCCGGTGAGGCGCTGCGGCATCGCTACGAGTTCCGGCAGTGGCTCGAGGCCGGCGCACTGGCCATCGCCCAGCCCGACGTCGGGCGCACCGGCATCACCGAGGCGATGGTGATCGCCGAGCTGGCCGCGGCCCGGCACGTGCCCGTCGCGCCGCATCACTCCACCGGCCTGGCGGTCGCGCTGGCCGCCGGGCTGCACGTCGCCGCCGCCGTCGAACTGCTGGAGGTGTTCGAGTACCAGCCGCTGTCCACCGACGTCGGGCAGCGGATCCTGCGCACGCCGCTGGCCGCCGGCCCGGCCCGCATCGCGCTGCCCGCCGGCCCCGGTCTCGGGGTCGACGTCGACGAGGACGCCGTCCGCACGATCGCCGAGGAGAGTCGAACCGTATGACCCACACCGTCCACGGCCTGGTCCCGATCCTGGCCACCCCCTTCCGCACAGACGGCGCGCTGGACCGGCCGGGACTGCGGCGGCTGGCCGAGTTCCAGCTCGGCTCCGGCGTCGACGGCGTCGCCGTGTTCGGGATGGCCAGCGAGGGGTTCGCGCTGACGTCGGACGAGCGGCAGCAGATCCTCGCCGACGTGCGCGCGGTCGTCGCCGGCGCCGTGCCGGTCGTCGCCGGCGTGAACGGGACGTCGTCGGTGACGGCGCTGGAGCAGGCCCGCGAGGCGGCGACCGGCGGCGCCGACGCGCTCATGGTGCTGCCGCCGTTCATGGTGAAGCCGGGACCGGACCAGCTGGTCGAGTTCTACGGCCTGATCGGCGAGTTCGCTGTCGACGCCGGCACCGAGGTGATGGTGCAGGACGCGCCCGGCGTCACCGGAGTCGCGATGTCGCCGGCGCTGATCGTCGAGCTGAGCAAGCTCGACGGCGTCACGTCGGTCAAGGTCGAGGCGGCGCCGACGGTGCCCAAGGTCGGCGCCGTCGCGGACGCCGTCGCCGACGAGGGCGACCGGTTCGCCGTGCTGGGCGGGGCGAACGCGCAGTTCGTGCTGGACGAGTACGCCCGCGGGTCGATCGGCACGATGCCTGCCTGCGAGTTCCCCGACCTGCTCGCGCCGGTCCTGGCGGCGTGGCAGGGCGGCGACCGGGTGGGTGCGCGGGCGGCGTTCACCCGGCTGTTGCCGCTGATCGTGCACGGGCTGCAGCAGGGCATCGCGTGGGCGGTGCACAAGGAGGTGCTGGTGCGCCGCGGCATCATCGAGCACGCGACCGTCCGGCTGCCGGCCAAACCGCTGGACGCGGGCGGCCGGGCGCTGCTGGATGACATCCTGGCCGCGTTGGACCTGTGACGCTCGGGAGGACCATGGCGGACATCGAGGTCGGCGGGCGGTTCGGCCGGCTGTACGGGTATCTCGACTGGCCCGTGCGGCTGGCCGCCCTCAACCTGCTGTGGCTGCTCGGCGTGCTGGCCGGGCTGGTGCTGTTCGGGCTGGCGCCGGCCACGGCCGCGCTGTACAGCGTCCTGCGGGCGTACCTGCTGGACCGGTCGCCGCGGCTGTGGCGCGACTTCTGGGCCGCCTGGCGTTCGTCGCTGCGGTCGTCGCAGGTCGTGCTCGGCGTGCCGATCCTCACCGTGTGGGTCGTGGTCTTCTACCTGCTGCTGGCCCGGTCGACGCCGTTCGTGGCCGGGATGGCGGTGCTGGCCGCGGGGTACCTGGCGACGCTGCTGCAGCTGCCCGCCGTCGTGGCGCACGTGGACCTGCCGGTGCTGCGGTCGTGGCAGGTCACGGCCGAGGTGGCGTGGCGGCGGCCGCTGGTGACGGTCGCCGTCGCGGCCCTGGTGATGGGGTTGGCGGTGGGCGGCTGGCTCACGACGCCGGCCGCCGTCCCGCTCTTCTTTCCCGCCCTGCCCGCGCTGCTGGCGACGATCACCGTCCAGCGCGCGCTCGAACCGCCGCCGCCAGCTCGCTGAGCAGGTCTGCCGTCGTGTCCCAGCTCATGCAGGCGTCGGTGACGCTCTGGCCGTAGACCAGCGGCGTCGCGCCGATGTCCTGCCGGCCGGCGACCAGGAAGCTCTCCAGCATGACGCCGGCGATGCCGCGCTGACCGGCCGCGATCTGCGCCGCGATCTCGCGGGTGACGACGGCCTGCCGCTCGTGGTCCTTGCCGCTGTTGCCGTGGCTGGCGTCGATGACCAGCCGCTCGGGCAGCTGCGCCTTGTGCAGCAGCGCGAGTGCGTCGCCGACGTGGTCCGGGCCGTAGTTCGGGCCGGCGCTGCCGCCGCGCAGGATGACGTGGCAGTCGGGGTTGCCGGCGGTGCTGACGGCGGCCGCGCGGCCGTCGTGGTCGACGCCGAAGAACACGTGCCCGTGCGCGGCCGCCGTGCAGCCGTCGATGGCCGCCTGGACGTCGCCGCTGGTGGCGTTCTTGAAGCCGACCGGCATCGACAGGCCGGAGGCCAGCTGACGGTGCACCTGGCTCTCCGGCGTGCGCGCCCCGATGGCGCCCCACGACACCGTGTCGGCGATGTACTGCGGGCTGATCGGCTCGAGGAACTCGCAGCCGACCGGCAGCCCGGCGCCGAGCACCTCGAACAGCAGCTCGCGGGCGATCCGCAGCCCCCGCTGCACGTCGAACGTCCCGTCCAGCCCGGGGTCGTTGATCAGGCCCTTCCAGCCGACCGTCGTCCGCGGCTTCTCGAAGTACACCCGCATGACGATGGCGAGGTCGTCGCGCAGCTCGTCGGCGACCGGCTTCAGGCGCCGGGCGTAGTCGAGCGCCGCCACCGGGTCGTGCACCGAGCACGGTCCGACGACGACCAGCAGGCGGTCGTCCTCGCCGGCCATGATGCGGCGGACGTCGGCCCGGCTGTCGCGGACCAGCGCGGCGTGCTCCTCGTCCATCGGCAGCTCGGCCAGCATCCGCGCCGGCGGGATGAGCGGCTGGAACCCGGTGACGCGCAGGTCGCCGGTGGGGGACTGGGGCTCGGACATGGGTGCTACGTCTCCTCTGCAACGAGCGGGACGTCCCGTCGGATCGCCAGCGAGCCGGCCCGTCTCATGACGAAGGGCAGAGACGAGACGTCTCTGCCCAGCTGGCTCCGGGTGGTTCGTCGGTCAGCGCATCGAGCGCCCGGCTCCACCCGGAGCCTGCGCAAAATACCGATACCGACGGACCGCGATCACGGATCGAACTATAGCCGACCGCCGCCCGCCCCTTGGCGCCGCCCGCGACGGCTGCCCGCGCTACCCGCCCAACCGCGAGACCGGCGGATGCCCGCGAGGCCGGCGGATGCCTGGGAGGCCGGCGGATGCCCGCGAGATCGGCGGATGCCTGGGAGGCCGGCGGATGCCTGGGAGGCCGGCGGATGCCCGCGAGATCGGCGGATGCCCGCGAGGCCGGCGGATGCCCGCGAGGCCGGCGGATGCCCGCGAGGCCGGCGGATGCCCCCGAGGGCGGCGGATGCCCCCGGGGCCCCGGATGCCCCCGAGGCCGGCGGATACCCGCGAGGGCGGCGGATGCCCCCGGGGCCCCGGATGCCCCCGAGGCGGGCGGATGCCCGCGAGATCGGCGGATGCCCGCGAGACCGGCGAATGCCGGGACGCCAGAGCTGGTGTCCGCCGGATCCCCGGGTATCCGCCGGTTCCGCGGGTGTCCGCGGGAACCCCGGGCATGCGTCGGTTCCGCGGGTGTTCGCCGGAGCCCCGGGCATGCGTCGGTTCCGCGGGTGTTCGCCGGAACCCCGGGTGTCCGCCGGAACCGCGGGTCTCGGCCGGAACCCCGGGCATTCGCCGGTTCCGCGGGTGTCCGGCGGTCCGCCGCGTGCGCGATGGGCCGCGGGCCGTGCCGTGCCGGAGTGCCACTCCGCCCGAGCGGCGCAGGGCCGTGGCGTCGCTCAGGCGCGCAGGTTGACCAGCGTCGGGCCGGTGCGGGTGCCGTCGGAGCGGGACAGCGCGACGACGCAGTGGCCGGCCGGGATGCGGGTGACGATGTCGGACACCGTCCACCGCGGCCGCTCGACCCGACGCAGGTTGGTGCCCTTGTTGACGCCCCAGTTGCGGGTCTCGCCCTCGGTCCGGTTCCAGCCGCCGCGGTTGTCGCGGGAGCTGCCGGTGGTGCGGGCCAGCCCGGTGGCCTCGCCCTGGCTGTAGCTGATCTCGGACACCCAGTGGTCTCCGAACCACTCGGAGAACACCTTCGCGTCGACCGGGTCGATGCCGCCGAACACCGCCTTGCAGCCGACCGAGCCGAACACCGTGGCCCGGACCTGCAGCGGGAAGTCGCTGATGGTCTGCGCCAGCAGGATCAGCCCGGCGTTGTTGGAGCGCAGCTTCTGCACGCCGCGGGCCACGTAGTCGTCGACGAAGCGGCCGGCCTCGTCGATGGCCAGCGCCTTGAAGATGCCGCGGTTGGTGTCCGGGGCGGACGTGACCTGCACGAACTGCGACACCACCAGCCGGGCCAGGATGCGCGTCGCGTCGGGGAACTCCGCCTCGGGCAGCGACACCCGCACCCGCGTCGGCCGGTTGATGTCGTGCATGCGGAACGTGTTGTCGCGGTCGAACAGGTCCATCAGCCGCGGCCGGGCCAGCAGCTGGAACCGTTCGACCAGCGACGCGGCCGGGTCGGCGTTGCGGGCCAGCTGGTCGCGGCGGCTGTCGAGCAGCGCCTTGGCCTCCTTGCCCTCCGGCCCGCGTAGGTTGCCCTTCACCTGGTCGGTCATGCCCTGCTCGGAGCGCAGCAGCGCCAGCATCTCGCGGATCTTCGGCCACCGGCCGAAGGCCAGGTGGAACGGCGCCAGGCACGCGTACAGCGCGTTGCGCGAGCCGTCCATGAAGTAGGCCATGTCGTCGGTGACGTACGGCGGCAGCATCGCGCTGGCCAGCCGGTCGGCGGCGGTGTCGGGGTGCTGGGTGCCGCCGTAGAGGTCGAACCCGGTGGTCGGGTTCAGCGGGTCGATGGTGACGTCGAACCAGCCCTCGTGCGCGAAGTCGTTGCCCTTGGGGTCGACGACCACGACGCTGGCCTGCCCGGCCAGCGCCGACAGCGACAGGTGCTCGACGATCGGCAGCGCGAACCCGCGCGTCTTGCCCGACCCCGGCGGCCCGATGACCAGCAGCGATGTGCGCAGGACGTCGTGGTCGATGCCGAAGTCCTGTGCGATGACGGTGTCGGCGTGCGAGTCCTGGACGGTGCGGCCGAGGCGGACCTGGCCGGCGGCGAGGTTGTGCCGGGCCAGCCGCGGCACCGGCAGGTCGTGCAGCGCCGACGGGTGCGCCAGCGCGGCCGGGCCATAGCGCACGATCTCGTCGGCCAGCTGGGCCAGCGCCGCGTCGTCTCCGGCGCGGGCGTCCAGCGCGCCGGCGATGCGGGCGGTGTCGACGTCGGACAGCCGGCCGTCCTGGACCAGCCGGTCCATCGCCACGGCGGCGTCGGGATGGGCGTCGCGCAGCACGTCCCAGGGGGTCTCGCCGCGGCGGCGTCGTCGGATCGGCATGGGTTCTCCTACGCGTTCTTCCGCAGGTAGGCGTCGAGTCTCTTGATCCGCGCCGCCAGCGCCGGATGGGTGCTGAACAGCCGGGCCCGCAGCACGAACGTGCGCCGGTCGTCGTCCATGCCCTGGCGCAGCCAGTCCTCGAACACCTCGATCAGCGCGTGGCCGTAGCCGAGGTTGGCGGCGATGCGGTCGGCGCGGTACTCGCTGCGCCGGGCCAGCCAGGGCAGGATCAGCGGCGTCAGCACCACCAGCGCGACCGTCGGCGGCGCCCACGTCTGGCCGGACTGCACCGCCGCCCACATGAGCACCGTCACGAAGAACACCACGAACAGGATCAGCGACCAGGTGATCACCCGGGCGATGAACGACGCCAGCCCCGGCATCCGCGCCACCACGGCGAAGACCATGGAGAACAGCGCGACGACCAGCCGCAGCACCAGCCGCAGCGCCCTGGTGAGCAGCCGGGCCGGCACGGAGTACCAGTAGGCCAGCAGGTTGCTCCACGGGTGGCCGCCGAGGTGGTGGCCCAGCTCGTGCGCCAGCACCGCCGCCAGGTGGTGGTGCGGCATCGCCTCGAGCGTCTTGCGGGTGACGGTGACGATGTGCCCGGACGCCGCGTACGCGTTCAGCGCGTCGCTGTCCTCGATGAACAGCTGGTACTTGCGGCCGTCGCGGCCCGCGGACTGCATGACCTCGTGCCAGGCCTGCTGCAGCCGGTCGCGCTCGCTCGGCGTCGGACGGCGGGCCCGCAGGAAGAACCGGGCCACCCCGACCTCGACCGGCCGGTAGAAGATCAGCACGCCACTGAGCAGCCACAGCACCATGCACACGATGGGCACCACGGTGGTGTTGCCGACCAGCGCGCCGATGCCCAGGCCGACCATGCCGACCACCGTCAGGCTGAACAGGAACCACGGCAGCGCCAGCACCAGCGACGCCAGGGTGGACAGGTCGGCGCGGCGGCGGTGCCGCAGCGGCCGCGGTGTCGTCGCGGCGGACGGCCCGGACCAGCGCTGCCGCAGGCCCGTGGCCGCGGGCGGGTCGGGGTCGTTGAAGCCGCCCGGCGGCCCACTGGGCCGCATGCCGGACCGCCGGCCGTCGTCGCTCATCGCCGCCTCCGATGAACTCGTCGGATCATGCCTGTGAAAGTCACCATAACCGCTGGCTGTGACAACGTCAGTCAAGATCGTGAGCGACGGGCGGCCGGGCGCCGTAGGGTCGAGGCGTGAGCGAGATCCATGAGCTGACCGGCCTGGAGCTGGCCGCGGCGGTCCGCAACCGCGAGGTGTCGCCGTCCGAGGTGGCCGACCACGCGCTGGACCGGGCCGAGCGGCTGGACCCGTCCATCGGCGCGTTCGTCACCCCGACCCCGGAGCTGGCCCGCGAGCAGGCCGCGGAGGCGGAGGTCCTGCTCCGCGACACCCGGACCGGCGACGAGCTGCCGCCGTTCCTCGGCGTGCCATGCCCGGTCAAGGACCTCGCGATGGTGGCCGGCGTGCCGTTCCGGTCCGGCAGCGCGGCGCTCGGCGACTTCGTCGCGCCCGCCGACGACGGCGTCGTCACGCTGCTGCGCCAGGCCGGCACGCTGATGATCGGCAAGACGAACACGCCGGAGTTCGGGCTGCCGCCCTACACCGAGCCCGACATCGCGCCGCCGGCCCGCACCCCCTGGGACACGTCGCGGTCGGCCGGCGGCTCCAGTGGCGGCTCCGCGGCGGCGGTCGCGGCCGGCATCGCGCCGATCGCGCACGGCAGCGACGGCGGCGGCTCGATCCGCATCCCGGCCAGCGCCTGCGGGCTGGTCGGGCTGAAGCCGACCCGCGGCCGCGTCAGTCCCGGCCCGTACCGTCCCGAGGGCGCCGGCCTGGCCTCCAACGGCGTGCTCACCCGCGACGTCCGCGACACCGCGGCGCTGCTGGACGTGCTGTCGCACCAGTGGCCGGGCGATCTCTACGTGCTCGCCCCGCCGCGGACGACGTTCCTGGACGCCTGCGAGCGCGACCCCGGCCGCCTGCGCGTCGGCCTGCTGACCACCCCGGTCATCGTCGACGGCGCGCCCGTCGACGAGGCGTGCCTCGCCGCCGCCGTCCGGACCGCCCGGCTGCTGGAGGAGCTCGGGCACCAGGTCGAGCCGGCGCCGGTGCCGTTCACGGCCGAGCGCTGGGACTCCTTCGAGTCAGTCTGGTCGGTGCTGGCGCTGAGCGCGCCGATCCCGCCGGAGCACGAGGACCTGCTGCTGCCGCTGACCCGCTGGCTGCGCGAGAAGGGCCGCTCGATCAGCGCTCTGGAGTACGCGTCGGCGCTCGGCCTGATCCAGACGACGACCCGCGAGGCCGCCGCCACCTGGGCCGCCTACGACGTCATCCTCTCGCCGACGCTGGCGCAGCTGCCGGCGCCGGTCGGCTCCCAGCGCGACGACGCCGACCCGGCCGGCGACTTCGCCCGGCAGATGGCGTTCACGCCGTGGACCAGCGTCTGGAACCTCACCGGCTGGCCGGCGATCAGCCTGCCGCTGGAGACGGCGCCGGCCGACGGGGTGGAGCTGCCGGTCGGCGTCATGCTGGGTGGCCGGCACGGCGCCGAGGAGACGCTGCTGTCGTTGGCCGCGCAGCTGGAGGCGGCCCGGCCGTGGCGGGATCGGCGGCCGCCGGCGTGGTGAGCTTCGGCCACTTCCTCGTCCCGGACGCATCCCAGCCGCTGGTGCAGACCGCGCAGCTGGCCGAGACTCTCGGGTTCCAGTACGTCGGCATCCAGGACCACCCGTACCAGCGCCGATTCGTGGACACGATCGCGCTGTCCAGCGCCATCCTCACCGCGACGTCCACGCTGCGGGTCTTCCCCGACGTCGCCTGCCTGCCGCTGCGCCCGCCCGGCGTGCTCGCCAAGACCGCGGCATCGCTGGACGTGCTGTCCGGCGGCCGGTTCGAGCTGGGGCTGGGCGCCGGCGCGTTCTGGGACGCGATCGAGGGCTACGGCGGCGAGCGCCGGACGCCGGGGGAGGCGCTGGCCGCGCTCGGCGAGGCGATCGAGGTGATCCGGCTCCTGTGGAGCGGCGAGCGCGGACTGCGGTTCGAGGGGTCGCACTACCATCTGCGCGGCGTGCACTCCGGCCCGATTCCGAGGCGTGACCTGGGCATCTGGGTCGGCGCCTACGGACCTCGTGCGCTCGCCTTGACCGGCCGGCTGGCCGACGGCTGGGTCCCGTCGATCAACGCCGATGTGCTGCGCAGGCTGCCGGAGCTGAACGAGCGGGTCGACGGCGCCGCGCTGGCGGCCGGACGCGACCCCGCCGCGGTGAGGCGTGTGTTCAACGTCGGCGGCACGATCACCGACGGCGTCTCGGAGGGCTACCTCGCCGGCCCGGTGTCGCAGTGGATCGACGAGCTGAGCGTGCTGGCCACGGAGCACCGCGCCGACGTTCTCGTCTTCGGCGGTCCTCCGGGCCAGCTGCGCACGTTCGCCGAGCAGGTCATTCCCGCGGTCAGCGCCGCTTCCGTACGTCGCTAAGGCGTGGCTCCTATAGGCGTGTCCGGGTGATGCAGGTTGATCCGTGGGCCGTTGTGCTGCGTGGCCGTCGGTGGCGGTGCGGCGTCCACGATGTGGGAGCTTCCGGTGATTCGGGAGCCATCATCACGATGACCCGTGCACCAGCACGAATGTGGCCTGGTGGAGCGCGGGTCAGCGTAGTGGTGTACCGGATCATTGATGATCATGGGCATCCACAGTCCGGCAAACGCCGCGAACCGGGCACGCGTGGGCCGGTGATGGCCCGAACGTGGGCCGCTGGCGTTGCGGCGTGCCAGACTCCCCCGTCCCGGCCAAGAGGATCGGGCAGCAGGGGGACGGCAAACGTGCCGGCCAACGTTCAAACCCGCTCTCGGTGGTTCACCAGGTGCCGAGGGTGAGCCTCTCGTCCGGTCCCGGCGCGGGGAGGGTGAGGCTGGTCGTCGTGGCGTCCGGCCAGGTGACGGTGACGGCGTCGCCGTCGGTGGTGACGGCCACGGACGGTGCCGCGGCGAGCGCGTCGGGGTCGGCGGAGAGCACGACGACGGCGGCGTAGAGGCGGCCGTGCTCCGCCGGCTCGGCGGTCGCGGCCCAGGGCCAGGCCGACCACCGGCCCAGCGGATGCGCGCCGTCCGACACCACACTGCCGGTGGACGAGACGTCGCCGAGGCCGATGACGAGGCTGGTCAGGCCCTGGCCGGCCACCACGCGGCCACTCGCGGCGCTCTCGGGCGGCGCCGCGTCGGAGGCGATGGACCAGCCGCCGAACCGCAGCACCCACGGCCCGGCGTCGGCCACCCACACCTCGTCCGGGTCGTCGGCGAGCGTGACCGGGTCCAGCCGGGCCAGCCGCACCTCCAGCGCGCCGCGCAGCACCGACGCCGTCGTCAGCCAGGGGCCGGTGCGGAACGCGTCGCCGTCGCCGACGGTCGGCTCGCCGGCTTCGCGCCAGTGTGCGCGCGACCGCGACGCGAGAACGGCCCCGTCCGGCGCATCGAGCGCCAGCCGCCGGATCGGGCTGCGGTGGCTCGGCCGCCCGGCGGCGTCCAGCAGCGCCACGTGCGATTCCCCCGGGTGTGCCACACCGTCCCGGTGCAGCGACGGCGCCGCATGCGTGGCGTAGCCGTGCCGTGCGTAGAACGCGATGTCGTCGGCGACCCTAGGGCCGTAGATGTGGTCGCTGCCGTGGTTGACCAGCCGGACGATCCCGTCGGCGGTGGTGCCCGAGAGCAGCCAGGCCGGCGCCGGCAGCAGCACCGACACGTCAGCGGTCTCCACCGCGAGCGGCTCCTCAGGCGCCGTCCACACCGGGTGCTCCGCCGGCAGCAGCAGCCCGGCGAAGCCCTTGCTGGACCAGTACGGCGACCCGGCGCCGGTGTACAACTGCCGGATCGGCGCGAACGCGCCCCGCCATCCGATCGGCTGGAGCCCGTCCTCGTCCGCCGCTCCCTGCGACACGAACCAGCGCAGCACTCCGCTGGCCAGCCGCCGGGTTCGTCCCGGCGGCAGCGGCGTCGCGTCGAACAGCGCGCCGGTCCAGAACGGGCCGAGCATCGCCCACCGGTAGGTCAGCGACCGCCCCTGCAGCAGCGGCGCACCTGACGGCGCGACGAAGTGCTGCGCGTCCTCCAGGTAACGCACCAGCCGCTCCCGGTACGACGCCGGCGCCTGCGTCCCGGCGATGCGGTGGAACCACAGCGGGTACACGTGCAGCGCCCAGCCGCTGTAGTAGTCGAAGTGCCGCAGGCCGTCCGGCCGCGTGCCGCCGTCGGAGTACCAGCCGTCGCCGGCGTAGAACCCCTCGTGGACGGCCAGGTTCCGGTCGATCTCGTCCTGCCGCCACGGCCCGCCGGCCGAGCGCAGGAACGCCTCGACGACGTTCTGGAACCAGACCCAGTTGTTCGTGTGCGCGAACGTCCCGAGGATCTCGCCCATCCACGCGACGACGGTCTCGCGCGTGCGCTCGGGCAGCCGGTCCCAGAGCCAGGGACGGGTCTCGTGCAGCGCGATCGCGATCGACGCCGCCTCGACCTTGGCCTGGCCGCGCTCGCCGAAGCGGGGCCAGCGCTCCGGCGACGACGGGTCGGTGCCGGCGGCGAGCCCTTCGGCGTACCAGTCGGCGAACCCGTGCGGGTCGGCGCCGCCGGCGCCGCCGACGCGGAACCCGGCCAGCAGCATGCTGCGGGCGAACGCCTCCAGCCCGTCGCTCCACCGGCCGCTGGCGCCGGCCGGCCCGGGCAGGGAGATCAGCGCGTGCCTGGGCGAGGCATACGGACGCAGCGCCAGCAGCAGGTGATCGGCCACCGCCTCCCAGTGCGTCCGCGTCCAGCCGGTACGCGGCGAGCGGGCAGGGTCAGGCGGCGGCAACTCGAGCATGAGGGCGTCCTCTTCCAGCGACGAAGGCGGCGGACAGCGTTTTCCACGACTATTGACGCAGCGGTTGAAACCATACAACACTCATATTATGGACGATGAAGTCACATTGCAGGAGTCTCCTCCCACCATGCTCTCGCGGCGTGCCGTCATGGGCATGCTCGTCGGCGCGGCGGTCTTGCCGCCGGTGCTGGGAGCCTTCGGACGGCCGGCACACGCCGCGCCGGCCGGCGCCGCCTCGGCCACCCTCGCCGACGCGTTGCGCCGCACCGAGAAGCCGAACCTCGCGTTCCGGCAGGTCGCCCAGCTCTCCAACGACCACTATCGGGTGACGTTCCACGAGGCCACCTGGGACGGCGGGCGAAGCTACGTCCGCGACCTCGAGCTGCGCACCGACTCCGGCTGGGTCGCCGTCACCGACCCGGAGCGCCGGTTCGACGAGCAGTGGGTCGTGCTGACCGGTACCGAACGGCCGAGCCCGCGCTACTACTACAGTTCCGCCACGCCGCACTGGGTCGCCTTCGACGGATTCCGCCAGCTCGGCCCGCGGACCGTCGAGCTGACCAGCACCGATCCCGGCGTCTACGACCTCACCGTGCGCTGGTCGCTGGGCCGCGAGCACCCCGAGCTCCACTACACCGTCACCGCGCGGCAGGCCGGCCACTTCGTCGTCGGCTACCAGAGCCTGGACACCTGCACCGCCGAGGACGCCGAGGAGGTGCTGTGCGGCATCCGCCAGCACGCCCGGGTCATCGGCAGCCCGGAGTCGCTGAGCAGCTGGGAGCTGTTCGCGCCGATGAGCCTGGTGCAGCGCACCATCGCCGGCCGGACCGTCACGTCCGGCCTCTTCATCCCCAGCGACGTCATCGCCTACGAGCACGAGCGCGACCTCGGCCCGTACCGCCAGCCGTTCGGGATGAGCCTGCTCAACGACGAGGCGCACGTGCAGCCGGTCGCCTACGCGCCGCAGGCCGGCGACCGGTCGCTGCTCGAGCCGGGCCAGAGCCTGGGCTACGCGTTCGGCGTCCAGGCGCACGACGGCCTGCTCTACGACGCCTACGTCGCCCTGTGCCGCGGCGAGTACGGCTTCACCGCCTACCGCGAGAACGTCTATGACACGTCGCTGACGCAGACGGCGTTCAACATCATGAACCTGGTCGGCATCGAGCCCGACGGCGACGACAGCGAGACGTTCGTGCCGTCGTTCTCCGGGTGGTGGAACCGGGCCAAGGGGTTCGCCGACTCCGAGAACGACCAAGCCGTGCGGACCTCTGTCGCGGGCGTGCTGCTGTCGGCGAACTACCTGCTCTCGCCGCCGGACCGGGCCGGTGACTTCTACGACCGCCGGGCCCGGCAGATGATGGAGTACCACGTCTCGCGGCGCAACCACGGGCACACGCCGATCATCGGCCGCGACGTCTACAACGACTCCTCCGCCACCGTCTACGGCCTGGGCGGCGTCGCCGTCGACGCGAACACGCTGGTCCCGCTGTACCGGCAGACCCGCGGCCAGAACGCCGCGCTGCACCGGCTGGCGCTCGACACCATCAAGGCCCCGCCGTTCCGCGACACCCGCACGCCGTGGAACAACGCCCTGCAGGCCTACGTGCTGACCGGCGACGAGGGCTGGCTGGCCGAGGCCGAGGCGCTGGCCCGGCGGTACCTGCGCGACCAGGTCATGACGCCGTACTCGAACAACCAGGGCGACGGCGTGTTCGTCTTCTCCTACTCCAAGCACTGGCTGGAGCTGTTCGTCATGTACGAGCTGACCGGCGAGCGCGACTTCCTCGACGCGGCCTACCGCGAGGCGCAGCGGTTCGTCACCCAGACGATGGTCCGGCCGGTGCCCGACGGCACTGTGCTGGCGCCCGTCCCGTACATGATCGACATGCAGTTCGATGACTGGAACGGCCACCTCCTGCCCGACTACCCGCTCGACGACATCGAGCCGGAGGAGGTGCCGGCCTGGTACGTGTCGACGACCGGGCAGACGATCGAGCAGCTGATCACGTACCGCATCCAGGAGCCGAAGCCGCACCCCGGTGGCGGCATGGTGATGAACCCGATCTGGGCGCCGTTCCTGCTCCGGCTGGCGCACGAGGCCGGCGACGAGTTCCTCGTCGACTTCGCGCACAACCTGGTGATCGGCCGCTGGACGAACTACCCGGGCTACTACAACCGCCAGTTCAGCGCGCACCACCTGAAGCCGGACTTCCCGCTGACCGGCCCGCCCGGCGAGAGCTGCATCTACTTCCACCACGCGCCGGCGCAGCTCGGGCTCACCCTGGACTACCTGTTCAGCGAGCACTACGTGCGCTCGGACGGGCGCATCAGCTTCCCGAAGCAGTTCGAGTGCGACTTCGTCTTCTTCAAGTTCAGCACCTACGGCCACGAGCCGGGCACCTTCTTCGGTGAGGACGGCGTCTGGCCGTACCTGCCCGAGGGCATCGTCGGCGTGGACCACCCGCAGCTGAACTGGCTGACCGGCGTCGGCAACGACTCGCTGTACTTGTCGCTGACGAACTCCCGCGACGCCGAGGTGGCCGCGACGGTGACGTTCGACCAGGAGCTCACCGGCATCGACCCGCGCAAGCGCTACGAGGTGCAGGTGCTGCGCGACAACGGACGGTGGAAGCACTACCGCCTGGCCGACGGGAAGCTGCCGGTGACGGTGTCCGCGCGCGGCATCACGGTCGTCGTCGTCCGTGGCGCCGGGCGGCCCGCGCCGTGGCACTGGCTGCCGTCGGCGGAGGATCGCGGCGCGGTCAGCTACTCGTTCGACGACGCGCTGCCCGGCGCCGAGGGCGGCCTGACCCGCGGCATGCTGCTGGTCCGGCCGGACCGCTCGGCCGCCGACGCCTACGTGCAGAGCGACTCCGTCGAGGCCGCGACGCTGGCGTACTGGGTGAACGACGGGCCCGAGCAGGTCATCGCGGACAAGCCGTACCCGAACGAGTGGACGGTACCGCTGACCGCGCTGACCGACACGTTCGGCTACGAGGTGCGCACGCCGTCGGCGACGTCGCAGCGGCGCACGCTGCGGCTGCCGTCGTCGCTCACCGGGGTCGCGGCCGGCGGGGCGGCGGCGTTCGGCTCGCTTGCCGCCCCGGCCACCGCGTCGCCGTCGGACGAGGTGACGGTGCGGGTGCGGCTGACGGCGGTCGCGGGGCTCTCGGGCCTGTCGGTGGCGCTGACCGCGCCGGCCGGCTGGACGGCGACCCCGTCGCAGCCGGTCCCTGACGCCGTCGCCGCAGGTGCGTCGGCGACCGGGACGTTCACCGTGACGGTGCCCGCCGACGCGGCGCTCGCGGTGCCGCACCCGCTGGCCGCGACGGCGTCGTGGTCCGGCGGCTCGGCGGACCTGGAACCGGTGACCGTGGAGCTGGTCGACCCCGTGCGGCTCACCGCGATCACGCCGTCGCCGGCCGTGGTGCCGGAGCCGGGCGGCTCCATCGACCTGCGCATCGCGGTGCTCAACCGCGGCCCGGTGCCGGTGACCCGGACGGTGACGGTCACCGGCCAGTTCCACTGGTCGTTCAGCGAGACGACGTTCGAGGTCGAGGTGCCGCCGCGCACCGAGCTCGAGCACGTCGTGCGGGCCACCACACGGCCGACGATCCCCACCGAGCAGACCCACTTCGTGTCGGCCAACCTCGACGGCAAGCCGAAGGTGACGATCAGCCTGCGGGTCGAGGACCCGGACATCGTCACCAGCACCAACAACGACTACCCGCCGCGCTACGACCAGACCGGCAGCTGGCTGATCAGCGGCCTGGCCGGTGCCGACGGCGCCGCCTCGCGGTACAGCCCCGAGGGCGTCACCGGCGGCACGGCGACGTGGACTCCCGACCTGCCCGCGGCCGGCACCTACGCCGTCGACGTCTGGTACCCGTCGAACCACGAGACCTCGACCGCGGCCAACTACGTGGTCAGGCACGCGGGCGGCGAGACCGAGTTCGTCGTCAACCAGCAGGAGCAGCCGCGCAGCTGGCGTGAGCTCGGCCGGTTCGAGTTCGCCGCCGGCATGGAGGGCCACGTGCGCATCGAGGTCCGCGACGCCGGCAACGGTTACACGCGGCTCAGCGGCGCCCGGTTCCGCCGGCTCTGACCGCGGCGGCCCGCGTTCCCCGGCGGACGATCTCAGCCGGGGAGCGCGGTCACCGTGGCGTGGTAGCCGAGGCTGGAGGAGATCTGGTCGGCGTGCTCGATGGCGATCATCGCGAGCTCGTCCTGCCGGGCCGGCAGGTTCATCGCCGACAGCGGGCCGGACACCGACAGGGCCGCGACGACCTGGCCGGACCGGTCCCGGATCGGCGCGGCGACGCAGGCCCGGCCGAACGCCAGCTCCTCCAGCTCGGTGGCGTACCCGCGCGAGCGGACCTCCTGCAGCGCGCCGGCCAGCTCGTCGTAGGACGTGATCGTGTGCGGGGTGTAGCGCGCGTACTCGACGCCGATGAGGTCGCGGAGACCGGTCGGCTCCAGCTCGCTGACCAGCGCCTTCCCCATGGCGGTGGCGTGCAGTGGGCCGCCGCGGCCGATCAGCGTGGACGGCCGCGGCGCGTTGGCGCCCTCGAAGTGGCACAGGTAGAACAGGCTGGCGTCGTGCCGCTCGGCGACGTTGACGCCGAGACCCAGCGAGGCCGCGAGGTTCTGCGCGAGCTGACGGGACTGCTGGTGCACCGGCGACTGGTTCAGCCCGATGCCCGCCAGCGTGATCACCCGCGGGCCGATGCCGTACAGCCCGCTGCGCCCGTGGTGGGTCAGGTAGCCGAGGTTGACCAGCGCGCCGACCAGCCGCGACACCGTCGACTGGCCGAGCCCGGTGGTGGCCACCAGCTCGGAGATGCGCCGCTCCGGATGCTCCTCGGTGAACGCGGACAGCAGCGAGAGCGCCCGCTCGACGCTCTGGGTGCCGCCGGCGGACTCGCGGACTGCTTCACGTGGCACGTCGGTGCTCCCCCAATTGGCTCGGAATCGTCATCTACATCGTAGATGAATCCCGTCATCCAGCCTGGCGGTCCCGCTCCTGCGCCCGCAGCGCCCGGTCCAGGTCGGCCAGGCCCTCGACGACCAGCCGGCGGGCGGCGTCGGGCAGCTCGGCGCCGGCCAGCCACTCCCGCACCGTCGCGGCGGTGGCGGCGTCGGCGAGCAGCCGCGGGAACAGCCCGACGATGATCGCCTGGGCGCTCTCGCTGGTCCGCTCCGCCCACAGCCGCGGGACCGCGTCGAGGTACGGCTGGACGTACGGACGCACCAGCTCGCGCTGCTCCGGGTGGGCGAACCCGCGCACCGTCGCCGTCAGCAGCGCGTTCGGCAGCTCGTCGGACTCGACGACGGCCTGCCAGGCGGCCGCCTTCGCCGCGTACGTCGGGACCGCGGCACGGGCGAGCGCGGCGTGCCGCTGCCCGGTCGCGGTGCTGTCGCGCTCCAGCTCGGCGTCGACGGCGTCCTCACCGGCCGCGCCCAGCACGACCAGCCGCTGCAGCAGGGTCCAGCGCAGGTCCGTGTCGACGACCAGCCCGGGCAGCAGCTCCTCGTCGCCGTCGAGCAGCGCCGCGATCTCCGCGACGTGCTCGTCGCTGGCCGCGGCCGCGACCCAGGCCCGGGTGAAGGCGAGCTGATGGTCGCTGCCGGCCTCGGCCGACCCGGCCAGCTGGCGCAGCGCCGCCGCCCAGCGCGAGGACAGCACCGTCCGGTTGGCCGGCCAGGCGTACAGCTCGATCGCCGCGCGGGCGGAGGCCAGCACGTGCTGCACCACGCCCATCGACGTCTCGCCCTCGATGCCGCCGAGCACCAGCTCGACGAACGAGCTGGCCGACATCTCGGCGTCGCGGAGCATGTCGGTGGCGGCGGTCCAGCACAGCGCCCGCGGCAGGGGATCCAGTGCGCCGATCGAGCGCACCACCGTCGCCAGCGAGCGGTCGTCCAGCCGCACCTTCGCGAACGTGAGGTCGTCGTCGTTGACCAGCAGCAGGTCCGGCTGCGTCACGCCGCGCAGCTCCGCGACCTCGGTGCGCGGGCCGTCGATGTCCAGCTCGATCCGCTCCCGCCGCACCAGCGCGCCGTCGTCGTCGTAGTCGTAGAGCCCGATCGCGGCCCGGTGGGAGCGGATCGTCGGGTGCTCCGGCGCCGCGGACTGCTCGATGACGACCGACGTGTACGCGCCGGCGCTGTCGACGGTGACCACCGGCTGCAGCGTGTTGACGCCGGCGGTACGCAGCCACTGCTCGTTCCACGCCGACAGGTCGCGGCCGCTGGTCTGCTCCAGGTGGCCGAAGAGGTCGGTGAGCGACGTGTTGCCCCACGCGTGCTCGGCGAAGTAGGCCCGCACTCCGGCCAGGAACTCGTCCCGCCCCACCCACGCGACCAGCTGCTTGAGCACGCTGGCGCCCTTGGCGTAGGTGATGCCGTCGAAGTTGACCTCGACGTCCTCGAGGTCGCGGATGTCCGCGGAGATCGGGTGGGTGGACGGCAGCTGGTCCTGGCGCAGCGCCCACAGCTTCTCGGTGACGGCGAACGTCGTCCAGCCGTCGGTCCAGCGGGTCGCCTCGGTCAGCGACAGCACCGATGCCCAGGTGGCGAACGACTCGTTCAGCCACAGGTCGTCCCACCAGCGCATCGTCACGAGGTCGCCGAACCACATGTGCGCCATCTCGTGCAGGATCGTCTCGGCCCGGCGCTCGTAGGCGGCGTCGGTGACGCGGCTGCGGAAGACGTAGTCCTCGTGGTGGGTGACGGCGCCGGCGTTCTCCATGGCGCCGGCGTTGAACTCCGGCACGAACAGCTGGTCGTACTTGGCGAACGGGTACGCCAGCCCGAACACGTCCTCGAAGAACGCGAAGCCGCGGCTGGTGACGTCGAACAGCTCGTCGGCGTCGAGGTGCTCGGCCAGCGACTTTCGGCAGTACAGCGCCAGCGGGATCGTCTTCTCCTTGCCGACGTGCTCCGAGCGCTCGACGTGGTACGGCCCGGCCACGATCGCCGTCACGTAGGTCGACAGCTTCGGCGTCGGCTCGAACGTCCAGCGCCGCTTGCCGTTGTTCGTGCGGCCGCGCTTGCCCGGCGAGTTCGACACGACCTCCCAGTGCGACGGCGCGTCGACGACGAACGTCACCTCGGCCTTGAGGTCGGGCTGCTCGAAGCACGCGTACACGCGGCGGGCGTCGGGCACCTCGAACTGCGAGTAGAGGTAGACCTCGTCGTCGACCGGGTCGACGAACCGGTGCAGGCCCTCGCCGGTGTGCATGTAGGCCGCGTCGGCGACGACCTTGACCTCGTTCTCGGCGGCCAGGCCGGCCAGCCGGACCCTGGCGCCGTCGTACACCTCGGCCGGGTCGAGCGTGGCGCCGTTGAGCACCACCTCGTGCACGGCCGGCGCGATGAGGTCGAGCCAGGTCTCGGCGCCCTCGGTGGCCGAGAACGTCGCCGTCGTCGTCGATCCGAACGTGGACTCGCCGCCGGTGAGGTCCAGGGCGACGGTGTACTTCACCGACGAGGGGTCGACGACGGATGCGCGTTCGCGTGCCTCGTCGCGGGTCAGGTTCGTGCCAGGCATGGCCCGATCCTGGCAGATCGTGCCCCGTCATGTCGGTGAAGGCGGTGGGAATCGGGCGTGCCGCCGCGAGGTTGGCCACATCGAGACCTTGTTGACACGTCAATCGTGATGAAGGGCAGCACATGAGCGAGACCACCGCCGTGGACTTCTGGTTCGACCCGATCTGCCCGTGGGCGTGGATGGCGTCCCGCTGGATCATGGAGGTCGAGCGGGTCCGGCCGATCGAGGTGACGTGGCACGTCATGTCGCTGTCGTACCTCAACGCCGAGCGCGACCTCGGCGAGGAGTACAACCAGCTCATGGCGGACAGCTGGGGCCCGGTGCGGGTCGTCACCGCGGCCCGCGAACTGCACGGCGAGCAGTGGGTGAAGCCGCTCTACGACGCGCTGGGCACCCGGTTCCACCTGGGCGGCGAGACCGACCGGCAGGAGGTCATCGCCGCCGCGCTGGACGAGGTCGGGCTGCCCGCCTCGCTGGCCGCGTACGCCGACACCGACGAGTTCGACGCGGCGCTCAGGAAGAGCCACCACGCTGGTATGGACCAGGTCGGCACCGAGGTCGGCACTCCGGTCATCGCGGTCGAGGGCTACGCGTTCTTCGGCCCGGTCATGTCGCCGGCGCCGAAGGGCGACGAGGCCGGCCGCGTGTGGGACGGCGTGCGGGCGCTGGCCTCCTACGACGGCTTCTTCGAGCTGAAGCGGACGCGGACCCGGGACCCGATCTTCGACTGACGTACGGCAGAATCGCGCCCATGCGCGTCCACGTCGGCTCCGACCATGCCGGGTACGAGGTCAAGAACCGCCTCGTCGAGCTGCTCCGCGACGGCGGCCACGAGGTCGTCGACCACGGCCCGTTCGTCTACGACGAGTTCGACGACTACCCGACGTTCTGCCTGCGGGCGGGCGAGGGCGTCGTGGCCGACGAGGGCAGCCTCGGCGTCGTGATCGGCGGCTCCGGCAACGGCGAGCAGATGGCCGCGAACAAGGTGAAGGGGATCCGGTCCGCGCTGGCCTGGTCCGAGGAGACCGCGCGGCTGGCCCGCGAGCACAACGACGCCCGGGTGCTGGCCGTCGGCGCGCGGATGCACCCGTTCGAGGACATCGCGACGTTCGTGCGGACGTTCCTGGAGACCTCGTTCTCCGGCAGCGAGCGGCACGCCCGGCGGATCGCGATGCTCAGCCGGTACGAGGCGGACGGCGAGCTTCCTCCGCTGCCTGCGCCGGTCGACTAGCCCGCGGCGGCAGCGGCGTCTTCCCGATCCGCTCCAGCGCCGCGTCGAGCTCGGCCGCGGCCGGCCGGGACACGTCCCGCGCCCGCAGCGCCCGCGAGACGCCGACCTGGGAGCGCCGGTCGACCTGGTCGAGCTTGCGCACGCCCTTCTCGCGATCGTTCACAGGAAGGACGGTAGTGCCCGAGGGCCACACGATCCACCGGCTGGCCGGCGAGCTGTCGCTCGTGTTCGGCGGGCGGACGGTGGACGTGTCCAGCCCGCAGGGCCGGTTCGCGGCCGGCGCCGCCGTCGTCTCGGGGTCCGTCCTGTCCGGCGCGCAGGCGTATGGGAAGCACCTGTTCATCGGATTCGCCGGGCGGCGGTGGGTGCACGTGCACCTCGGGCTGTACGGGAAGTTCGACGTGCTCGACCGGCCCGCTCCGGAGGGGCCGGTGCGCGGCGAGGTGCGGATGCGGCTTCGTGTTCCCGGCGCCCACGCCGACCTGCGCGGGCCGACCCGCTGCGAGGTCGTCGGCGACGCCGAGGTGGCCGCCGTCGCGGCGCGGCTCGGGCCGGACCCGCTTCGCGGCGACGACCCCGGGCCGGCGCTGCAGCGGATCGGCCGCAGCCGGGCGCCGATCGGCGTCCTGCTGATGGACCAGGCGGTCGTCGCCGGGGTCGGCAACGTGTACCGCGCGGAGGCGCTGTTCCGGGCCGGGATCGACCCCGCTCGTCCCGGCGCGTCCGTGCCGGAACCGGTGCTGCGGTCGATCTGGGCCGACCTCGTGGGCCTGATGGAGCAGGGCGTGCGGAGCGGCCGCATCGACACCGTCCGGCCGGAGCACGAGCCGGAGGCGATGGGCCGTCCGCCACGGGTCGACGACCACGGCGGCGAGGTGTACGTCTACCGGCGCTCGGGGCAGCCGTGCCTGGTCTGCGGTACCCCTGTCGCGGCCGGAAGAACGGCCGCCAGGAACCTGTTCTGGTGCCCGAACTGCCAGCATTGACGCGCCATGGCCTGCAATTCTGTGTGATCTTCCTCCCACGCTCTTTTTGCCGCTAGGGTCCTCGTGTGACGACCCGATCGGCTGGCCTGCTCGGGCTTGCCGGGGCGTTCTTCGGTGGGCGTCCGGCCAATGCCCTGACGCGTCGCCTGATCCGCGAACCCGTGGTGATGGCAATGCTGCTGGCGGCCACGCTGCTGCTCGGGCTGTCGATGGTGCAGTGGGAGTCGATCGTGCCGGCCATCGCGCTGGTGCTGCCGCTGCTGTTCGGCGGGCTGTTCGTGCCGCCGCGGGCGCTGGCCTGGCTGGTCGGCGCGGTCGGGTTCTGCCTGGTCGCCGGCGGCGTCGTCATCGGCGGCGGCCAGACCTTCGCCGCCGTCACCGTCGTCGTCGGCATCACCGCGGTGGTCTCGCTGGGGTTGGCCCGGTCCCGGGCCCGGCTCGGGCTGCAGGGCACGATGGGCGAGTCGATGCTCGTCGACCTGCGCGACCGGCTGGCCGCGCAGGGCCGGATGCCGCCGCTGGGCCGTGGCTGGCAGATCGACCTCAAGCACCACGCCGCCGAGCGGTCCAGCTTCTCCGGCGACTTCGCCGTCGCCTCCCGTTCCACTGACGGGCGGGTGCTGGAGCTGGCGCTGGTGGACGTGTCCGGCAAGGGGCACAACGCCGGGACCCGGGCGCTGCTGCTGTCCGGCGCGTTCGGCGGGCTGCTCGGCTCGCTGCCGGCCGACCAGTTCCTGCCCGCCGCCAACGCCTACCTGCTGCGACAACGCTGGCCCGAGGGGTTCGCCACCGCCGTCCACCTCGTCGTCGACCTCACCACCGGCGAGTACCAGGTGCGCTCCGCCGGACACCCGCCGGCGATCCACTTCCACGCCGGCTCCGGCCGCTGGGCCACCCTCGACACCGAGGGTGGCCTGCTCGGCGTCTACGAGCAGAAGCACTACGAGCCGGTCACCGGGCGCATGCGCCCCGGCGACGCGCTCATGCTCTACACCGACGGGCTGGTCGAGGCGCCGCGCCGGGACCTGTCCGACGGCATCGACAAGCTGCAGGGCGAGGCCGAGCGCCTCGTGGCGCATGGCTTCCACGGCGGCGCGCAGAAGCTCATCAACGCCGTCGCCTCCTCCGACGCCGACGACCGCGCCCTGCTGCTGTTGTGGCGGACGCTGTAGCCGCTGTTGACGGGGGAGTGTGGGCACATCACTGAGCGTTCTCCCGCTCTACCAGGCATGCATGCCCAGCGGAGCGGGAGAACGCCTGGTGGGCGGCCCGCAACCTACCGCTTGTAGGCCGCGACCACTTCGATCTCGACCAGCCAGCCACCGACCGGCAGCGTGTCGACCTCGAGGTTGGTGCGCGACGGGCGGGTGGCGTTGGCGAACGAGACCGGCGCGTAGGCCGGGATGACCTCCCCGGTCACCCGATTCACGTTGGCCACCCACTTGCGGTAGGCGCGGTTCCAGCCGTTGTAGTCCGCGCGCGTGGCGCCGGGCGGGGCCTCGAGGTAGATCCGCATGCTGATGATGTCGGCCAGCGTGAGCCCCTGTGACGTGAGGTTCTCCTGGATCCGGGCCATCGCGTTCATGCCCTGCGCCTCGGTGACGGTGACCCCTGCGGGCAGCACGCCGCCGGGGAACTGGGCCGGGTCGATGTAGCGCTCCGGCGTCCCGGCCGGTGCGGCGGTGTTGAGTGCCGACGGCCCGACGCCGCTGGAGAAGTAGAGCGGCACCTGGTTGCCGACGGCGACGCCGCTGGCGATGAACGGGTCCGGCGCCTCGGCCGGGGCGGCCAGGTTGTACCGGACCTCCTGTGGCCGGGGCGCGCCGATGCCGGTGACGGCGACGACGCTGCCGGTGATGGCGAGCGTGGCGAGACTGGACACGGCGGCGACGACGGCCATCCGGCGGGTGGGCTTGCGCATAGTCCGAACCTCCTGGGTCAGGCCGCGGTCGCGGCGACGCGCTGGTGCAGGGCGGTGACGACCTGGCGTGCGGACTCGAACGCGCCGGCCTGCCAGGCGATGAGGTAGCTGAGGTGGTCGCCGGCGAAGTAGGTCCGCCCGTCCGGCTGGAGCAGGTGGTCGTAGGCCGCTCCCCGTCCGCCCGGCCAGTTCACCCAGCCGCCGAGGCTGTACGGCTCCTTCGGCCAGGCGACGGAGATGGAGGTCTCCAGCTCGTCGCGGTACTTCGCGCCGTGGATCTTCACGCCCTGGTCGACGGCGCGCGTCTCGCGGTCGGCGACCGGGAGGTCGGTGTAGGAGCCGGAGTAGTAGCCGACGACGACGCCCTTGGGGCCGAGGAAGCCCGACGACGGGTACCAGATCCCGGAGATGTCCATGTTCGTCGCGGTGATGCCGCCGAAGATCTTGTCGTCCTCCTCCCACCAGCGCCGGCCGTACTGCAGGCCGATCTTCCCGGTGTTAGCCCCGGTCGGGACGGCGAGCGCGTCCTTCGTCGCCGTCGAGAAGTTCGTCGGGATCGACTTGAGCACCATCGGCGGGATGGTGGCGATGCAGTAGTCGGCGTCGACCGTGCGGGTCCGGCCGTTGAGGCGGTAGCTGACGCGCACGCCGTCGGGCAGGTTGGTGATCTGCGTGACCGGCGCGTTGTAGGTGATGCGCCGCTTGCCGCCGATCGCGGCCGCCAGCGCCGCGGAGATGCGGTCCATGCCGCCGACCGGCTGCCACATCATCATCGCCTGGTCGAAGCCGAACTCGAACGCGAACCGGGTGCCGAACCGGCTCTGCAGGATCGCCGACATCGACGGTGGCGTCCCGACGACGCCCGCGTCGTGCCCGGCGCCCGGCGCGTCGACGTAGCCGCGGCGGCTGTTGCCGGCATACGTGCCGCCGGTCAGCCCGCCCAGGCTGGCGGCCAGCTCGATGACCCGCTCGGCGTCGTCGGCGCTGAGGACGGAGTCCAGTGCGCCCTGGTCGGCGGCCTGGGCGAGCAGCTCCGAGACATAGCCGTACACGTCGGCCTTGGCCTGGCGGTGCGTGACGGGCGTGTTGGCCAGCTCGCCGTAGTCGGTGCTGCTCGTGTTCTCGTGGTAGTAGAGGCTCTCCGCGTTCGCGTTGACCAGCGCCTCGATCGCGACGCCGAGCTCGCGGCAGTAGTCCAGCGTCACGTGGTGGTTCGGGATGCGAGCGGGGCCGGCGTTGAAGTAGAGGCCGTCGTCGAAGCGGCAGGTCTGGCTGACGCCGTCGGTGTCGGTCAGGCGGTCGCCGCGGCGGATCGTCTTGGCCCGGCCGCCGGGCCGGTCCCGTGCCTCCAGCACGACGCAGTCGTAGCCGGCCTTGCCCAGCTCGTACGCCGCGGCGAGCCCGGCCGTCCCGGCGCCGAGGATGACGACCTTCGTGCCGCGGGACCGGGCGGCGTCGGGGAGGTCGGCCGCGCGCGGCGGGGCGAAGTCGGACGCGGCGGCCGGGGTGGCGAACAGACCGAGCGCCTCCATGCTGCCGTACAGCGTCGCCGCGCCGCCGACGGCGCCGACGCGGGTGAGGAAGCTGCGCCTGGTGTGTGCCTGGGGTGTACCGGCGGGGATGGTCACGACTGGCCTCCTTGTCCGCCCGGGCGGGGGATGCCGGGCGCAGAGGCAGTCTTGGGGCCGGTCGTTATGTCCCGGTTTCTACCGGGTTAGCGGGGGATCACTCGCGCGTACCCGGCAACCGCACCGTGACGCGCAGGCCGCCGCCGGGACGGGGCTCGACGGTGAGCGTGCCGTCGTGGGCCTGGGCGATGCTGTTGACGATGGCCAGGCCCAGGCCGACGCCCGCGTGGTCGGTGCGGACGCGTTCGCCGCGCTGGAACGGCTCCACCAGCGTGGCGACCAGCACCGGGTCGAGCTCCTTGCCGGTGTTCTCGACGGTGAGCGTCACGATCCCGGCCGGCGCGCCGGTCGTCACCCAGACGGTGCCCTCGTCGGGCAGGTTGTGGACGATCGCGTTCTGCACGAGGTTGGTCGTCAGCTGCAGCAGCAGCGCGTGCGAGCCGACCGTGGGGGCCGGGTCGCCGCCGGTCTCGATCGTGAGGCCACGCTTCTCCGCGACGGGCAGCAGCGTCTCGGTGGCCTCCTCCGCGATCAGCGACAGGTCGACGTCCTCGCGGCTGAACGACCGCTGCTCGGTGAGGCTGAGCAGCAGCAACGCCTCGGTGAGGTCGATCGCCCGGCCGTTGACGGCGTGCAGGCGCTCGACCAGCTGGCCGGAGTCGTGATCGGGGTCGTTGCGGGCGACGTCGAGCAGGATCTGGGTGACGGCGAGCGGCGTGCGCAGCTCGTGCGAGGCGTTGGCGGCGAACCGGCGCTGCTCGCCGACGTGCGCCTCGAGCCGCGCGAGCATCCCGTCGAACGCGTCGGCCAGCTCGCGGAACTCGTCGTTGCGCCCGGGCAGCCGGATCCGGTGCGAGAGCGAGCCGGCCGCGGCGCGGCGGGTGGCGCCGGTGATGCGGGTCAGCGGCATGAGCATGCGCCCGGCCAGCAGCCAGCCGCCGACGAGGCCGAAGGCCAGCAGGAACGCCAGCGCGAGGGCGGCCTTCGGCAGGAACGCGCGCTGCAGGTCCGACCGGCTGGGCATGAACGGGCCGGGGCGGAAGTAGACCTGGTCGGGCACGTAGCGCAGCAGGAACACCCACACGACGGCGAGCAGCAGGGCGCCCACGACCACGACGACGCCGGCGTAGCTGAGCGTCAGCTTGAGGCGGACGCTCATACCGGGCGCTCTATTCATGCTCGGCCCCGGTGACGATGCGGTAGCCGACGCCGGGGACGGTGGCGATGATCCACGGCTCGCCGAGGCGTTTGCGCAGCGCCGAGACGGTGATGCGCACGGCGTTGGTGAACGGGTCGGCGTTCTCGTCCCAGGCCCGTTCCAGCAGCTCCTCGGCGCTGATGACGCCGCCCTCGGCCGCGACGAGCACCTCGAGCACGGCGAACTGCTTGCGGGTGAGCGCGACGTAGCGGCCGTCGCGGTAGACCTCGCGCCGGAACGGGTCCAGCCGCAGGCCTGCGACCTCGCGCACCGGCGGCCGGCTGTGGGCGCGCCGGCGATCCAGGGCCCGCAGCCGCAGCACCAACTCGCGCAGCTCGAACGGCTTGGTGAGGTAGTCGTCGGCGCCGAGCTCGAACCCGGAGGCCTTGTCGTCGAGCCGGCTGGCGGCGGTGAGCATGAGGATCGGCATGCCGCTGCCGGAGGCGACGATGCGCTTGGCGATCTCGTCGCCGGACGGGCCGGGGATGTCGCGGTCGAGGACGGCGATGTCGTAGGCGTTGACGGCCAGTAGCTCCAGGGCGGTGTCGCCGTCGCCGGCGAGGTCGGCGGCGATCGCCTCCAGGCGCAGGCCATCGCGGATGGCCTCGGCCAGGAAGGGCTCGTCCTCGACGATCAGCACGCGCATACGTCCCGATGGTACGAGCCGGACCATATCGGCGGCGTATGGAAAACCGCGTACGGCCCGGCAACATCGCGCTGCCTTGACTGGGACCATGTCCTACAGCCGACCAGCACGGACGGCGGCCCGCCGGCCCGGAGCGAACGTCGTCGCCGCCGTCGTCGTCCTCGCCGCGGCGATCGCCGGCGCCGCCGTCTACCAGTCACAGGCGTCCTCGTCGCCCCCGGCGACCGCACCTCGCGACGCGCCGCACGACGACCCCGCACCCGCCGTCACCGAGGTCGAGGCCGGCCGGGAACCGCCGGTGGAGGGCCGCGGCCCGGACCGGCCGGCGGCGGCGCTCGGCGAGGCGGACGGCGCCATGCCCGACGGCGCGACGGTGTTCGACGACTGGCTGCCGGGCGTGGCCAACCTCGACGGCGATCTGCTCGACGCGCTGCACGAGGCCGCGTCCGACGCCGCGGACGACGGCGTCGAGTTCGTCGTCAACAGCGGCTGGCGCTCGCCGGAGTACCAGGAGCAGCTGCTGCGCGAGGCCGTCGCCGAGTACGGCTCGGAGGAGGAGGCGGCCCGCTGGGTCTCCACGCCGGACACCTCGCTGCACGTGTCGGGCGACGCGGTCGACCTCGGGCCGGAGGCCGCCACCGCGTGGCTGTCCGAGCACGGCGCCGAGTACGGCCTGTGCCAGATCTACGAGAACGAGCCCTGGCACTACGAGCTGCGCGACGACGCGGCCGACGAGGGCTGCCCGCCCAGGTATGCCGACCCCACCGAGGACCCGCGGATGCAGTGACCGGCGTGGTCACCGTGCCGCCAGCGCGTCCCACCCCGCCATCGTGAGGTCGACCGTGCGCTGCAGCACCGGCCTCGTCGCGCCCTCCAGCGCCCGGACCGCGAGGCCCTGCACCTGCGCGTCGTAGTGCTGCGCCAGCGTGTCGACGTCGTCGGACGGCAGCGGCTCGCCGGCCGCCGCGGCGGCCTTGAGCCGGGTGCGCAGCGCCGTCAGCCGCTCGCGCCGGCTGCGCTCCAGGTACGCGACCACCGTCGCGTCGTCCGGCGGGCAGCTCAGGGTCGCCCGGGTGAGCAGGCAGCCACGGGGTCCGCCGCGGTGGGTGAACAGCGCGACGTTCTCGCGCAGCAGCGCCTCGACGCCGGCCCGCGCCGTCGGCGCCGCCAGCAGCGCGATGCCGGGCCGGCCGCCGTCGCTCTCCTGGTAGCGGTCGGCCGCCGCGCAGAACAGCGCCGCCTTGGAGCCGAACGCCGCGTACAGGCTGGGCGAGCCGATGCCCAGCGCGTCGGTGAGGTCGGCGATCGAGGTGTCCTGGTAGCCGCGGGTCCAGAACAGCCGCATGGCGCGGTCCAGCGCCTCGTCGCGGTCGAAGCCGCGTGGTCGCCCACGTCCCATCGGCGGCCGCCCCCTTTCTGTATCGATCGCTAGTCTATTATTGTGTATCGACCACTACAGAAAAGGAGTGCGACATGCCCGGTGTGTCGAAGGTGACCAGCGACGACGACCTCGAGTGGTTCCGCCGCTTCGATCAGGACCTGCGGCTGGCCGACGCGATCGACGCACGCCACGACGCCGCCATGACCGTCGGCTTCGCCCGCTACGGCGCGGGGGAGTCCAACCCCTGGACCGTCTCCTACGACGAGGCGCTCATCGTCACGAAGGGCCGCTACAGCGTCGAGAGTGGCGGCGTGGTCGTCAGCGCCGGCGTCGGCGAGGTGATCTACCTGCGCGCCGGCACCGACCTGGTCTACCGCGCCGAGGAGGAGAGCGAGGTGGTCTACGTGTCGCATCCGCACTGGATGACGGCGACCGAGCAGTCGCCGTACAAGGACCGGCTGGCGGAGTTCCGTCCGGTCGCCGACTGACGCCCGAGGCGTCCCCCGACACCGGCCCGCGGGTGTTGTATATGAGGGCAGTCGTCGTTCGTCGTCATGATGAGGGCGGCGCTGGGCCGCCCGCGACCCACGAAGGGGGATCGAGATGCAGTACCTGCTCCTCATCTACGGCGAGCCGCGCACCGAGGCTCCGCCGCAGGACCAGCTCGAGGCCGAGATGGCCGAGTGGTTCGCCTACACCGAGGACGTCCGCAAGGCCGGCGTGTACGTCGACGGCAATGCGCTGGAACCGGTCAACACGGCCACGACCGTGCGGCTGAAGGGCGGCGAGCGGGTGGTCACCGACGGGCCGTTCGCGGAGACCCGCGAGGTTCTGGGCGGCTACTACCTCATCGACGTGCCCGACCTCGACAGCGCGCTGGACTGGGCGGCCAGGTGCCCGGGCGCCAAGTACGGGTCCATGGAGATCCGCCCGATCACGGTGTTCGACCAGGGCTGACGCGATGAGCGGGTGGGCGGCCGGTCCTGCCGAGGCGGTCTTCCGCGAGGAGTGGGGTCGGCTGCTCGCCACGCTCGTGCGCTGGGTCGGCGACTTCGACCTGGCCGAGGAGGTGGCCGCCGACGCCGTCGCGGCCGCCGTCGAGCGCTGGCCGGTCGACGGCGTGCCGGACCGGCCCGGCGCCTGGCTGCTGACGACCGCGCGCCGCCGGGCCGTCGACATCCTGCGCCGGCGCCAGACCTACGCGGCCAAGCTGGCCGTGCTGAAGGTCGAGGCGGAACGGGACGAGGTGGCCCGGCTGGCCGCGCCCGCCGAGGGCGCCGGCCCGGACGTCATCGGGGACGACCGGCTGCGGCTGTTCTTCACCTGCTGCCACCCGGCGCTGAGCGCCGAGGCACGGATCGCGCTGACGCTGCGCTACCTCGCCGGGCTGTCGACGGCGCAGGTGGCGCGGGCGTTCCTGGTGCCGGAAGGGACGATGGCGCAGCGCCTGGTGCGGGCCAAGCAGAAGATCGCCGCGGCCGGCATCCCGTACCGCGTCCCGTCCGCGACCGAGCTGCCCGGGCGGCTGCCGGCCGTGCTCAGCGTCGTCTACGTCGTCTTCACCGAGGCGTACGCGGCCAGCAACGGTCCCGCGCTGGTCCGGCCGGAGCTGGCCGACGAGGCGATCCGGCTGGCCCGCATCCTGCACCGGCTGCTGCCGGCCGAGGCCGAGGTGACCGGGCTGCTCGCGCTGCTGCTGCTCGTCGACGCCCGCCGCGAGGCCCGCGTCGACGCCAACGGCGACCTGGTGCTCCTGGAGGACCAGGACCGGTCCCGCTGGGACGCGGCCGAGATCGCCGAGGGCCGGACGCTGCTGCTGGCGGCGCTGCGGCACCGGCCACCCGGCGCGTACGCCCTGCAGGCCGCCATCGCCGCCGTCCACGACGAGGCCCCGTCGGCCGCCGAGACCGACTGGGCCCAGATCGTCGGCCTCTACGACGTGCTGCGGGCGACCGCACCGTCACCGATCGTGGAGCTCAACCGGGCCGTGGCGATCGCCATGGCGCACGGGCCGGCGGCCGGACTGGCGCTGGTGGACGAGCTGGCGGCCGGTGAGGTGCTGGACCGGTTCCATCCGCTGCACGCCGCCCGTGGCCGGCTGCTGGACCGGCTGGGCCGGCCGGTGGAGGCGGCCGCCGCCTACCGGCGGGCGATCGAGCTGTGCGGCAACGAGGCGGAGCGGGCGTTCCTGCTGCGCTGCCTCGCAGCCGCCGAGGCCCGCGCCGCCGGCTGAGGCCGTCGTCACGCCTGCGGGCCGGGCACGTCCACCAGCTGCCAGCGTCCGCCGTCGTCCGCCCGGGCGCGGCGCCGGCGCAGCCACCGGTCGCCGAGCACGCCCGCCAGGATCCCGCCGGCCACCGCCGGCAGCGCCCACGTCGCCGCGTCGAGCGCGCCGTCGTCCGGCGGGTCCGCACTCCCCGCCGCTCCGGCCACGGCCGCCGCCTGCGCGCCGCCAGCCGCGACCGTCGCCTCGCGCCGGTCCTCCCCGGCCGGCCGCGGCCCGGTCCGTCCCGTGAGGCCCAGGTCGGTCAGGACGGCGGCGAGCGCCTCAGCGTCGGCCGGCCGGTGCCGGACGCCACCGTCGTCGAACGCGATCGGCCCGGCGCCCATCGCGTGCGTGGTGTGCACCCACTCGGGCAGTCCGGCGTCGTCGAAGGCGATGCGGTCGACCCGCCACGGCTGCACGTCGTGGACCATCCAGGTGACGACGAGCTGGTCGCCGCCGATGTGCGGTGGCGCCGCCCGGCTGTCCGGTGCCGCTGCCTGGTCGGCGCCGAGCTGCGTCATCAGCGTCGTATAGGCCTCGTCCGTCGCGTACAACGAGGCGGTCCGGCCGGTGGACGGCGAGACCAGCAGGACGCTGGTGGGTCCGCCGGCCGAGACGGGCGTCGCGGTGAACAGGAGGGCGCCGAGGGCGAGCACGGCGGCGGCCGCGCGGGAGATGCGCATCAGGGCTCCAGCTGGTCGGTGGGCGTTACCTCGACTACACCGGCCTGGCTCAGCCGGTTCCCAGTGCCGACTCGGCGATCCGGGCGGCCTGGGCGAGGCCGGTGCCCTCCAGCCGGAACGTGACATCGTCGTCGAGCCACACCAGCGTCGGGCCGGCGATCCGCTGCGTCCGCTCGGTGCCGTCCGGCGCCAGCAGCACGAGGTCGTGCGCGGTGCTGAACCACCACGCCTCGTGATCGGCGACGGTGAGCCGGAACGAGGTGAAGCCGAGCATCGACGTCTTGAGGTAGACCGGCGCGAGCTCGTCGGTGAACTGGTCCAGCCGGATCGTCTCGTCGCCCGATCCCCAGGTCAGCGACAGGATCCGGTGGTCGTCGGACACCTCGACGCCGTTGGGCCGGCCGAGCACGGGCGGCACGACCGGGGTGAGCCCGGTCAGCCGTGCGGCCGCGTCGAGCGAGAGGCCGGGCGTCGCCGCCGGTGGCGGGGCCGCCGAGGGCTGCGAGGGGCCGGGCCGGACGGCGACCGCGCCGATGCCGAGCCATTCGCCGACGGCGGCCCGCACCGGCGGCGTCAGCCCCAGCGCGATCAGCACCGCGGCCGCGACGACGGCGATCCGCCGGGCCAACGCCGGCCTCGTCCGCGTGGGCTCGGGTGCGTGCAGCCGATCCAGGACCACCGTCGCGACGGTGGCCGGTGCGGGCGCGTCGTCGTCGATCGCGCCGGTGAGCGAGCGGCCGAGGGCACGCAGCTCACGATCGAGGGCGTCATCCATGGTCCACCTCCTGGGCCTGTGCGGGCGCCAGCTGGGTCCGCAGCCGGCGCAGCGCCCGGTGCAGCCGCGACTTGACCGTGCCGCGCGGCCAGCCGAGCACCGTCGCCGTCTCCTCCTCGTCCAGGTCGAGCAGGTACCGGCAGACGACGACCTGGCGCTGCGGCTCGGACAGCGTCCTCAGCGCGGCCAGCAGCTCGGTCCGTCGCTCCTCCGACAGCGCCGTCGTCGCCGGGTCGCCGGCCGTCACGTCCGCCGTGACCACCTCGAGCAGGAACGAGCGATCCGTGGCCGCGCGGTACCGGCGGGCCGCCCGGGTGGCGTTGCGGGCCTCGTTGAGGACGATCCGCAGCAGCCACGGCCGGAACGGCGCGCCGTCGCGGAACGTCCCGATGGTCCGGTAGGCCTTGACGAACGCGATCTGGACGACGTCGTCGGCGTCCGGCCCGGCGCCGGCGAGGACGGCGAGCCGGCGCGCGTCGGCGGCGTGCAGGCGCACGAGGACCCCGTACGCGTCGATCTCTCCGGCGCGCACCCGGTGGATGGCGTCCTGCTCGGTCTCGTCGGCGATGGATCCGGCCCCGTTCGTCGTCCTACCCGTTCCTACACCGCACGGGTGGTCCCGGTTCCGGCTGTGCTAGAACGGCGCCGTGCAGCTACTTCACAAGGGCAAGGTCCGCGACGTCTACTCCGACCGGCCGGGCGAGGTGATCCTCGTGGCGTCGGACCGCGTCTCCGTCTACGACGTGGTGCTGCCGACTCCGATCCCGGGCAAGGGGAAGGTGCTGACGTCGCTCTCGCTCTGGTGGTTCGACCAGCTCGCCGACATCGTGCCGAACCACGTCATCTCCGCCGAGGACGTGCCGGACGAATGGCGCGGCCGGGCCATCCGCTGCCGTCAGGTCGACATCGTCCCGGTCGAGTGCGTCGCGCGGGGATACCTCGCCGGGTCCGGCTGGACGTCCTACCAGGAGTCCTCCTCGGTGTCGGGGGTGGACCTGCCCGCCGGCCTGGTCGAGGGGTCGCGGCTGCCCGAGCCGATCTTCACCCCGACCACGAAGACCCCGCCCGAGCTGGGCCACGACGAGCCGATGACCTACGCCGAGGTGGCCGAGCTCGTCGGCTCGCCCCTGGCGGCCGAGCTGCGCGACACGACGCTGCGGCTGTACCGGCGCGCGGCCGGGCTGATGGAGGAGCGCGGCGTGCTCCTGGTGGACACCAAGGTCGAGTTCGGCCGGACCCCCGACGGGACGGTGATCCTGGCCGACGAGGTCATCACCCCCGACTCGTCCCGGTTCTGGCAGGCGAGCCAGTGGGCGCCGGGCCGCCGCCAGGTCTCCTACGACAAGCAGGTGGTGCGCGACTGGGCGCAGGACCTCGGCACCTGGGACAAGACGCCGCCCGGTCCCGCCGTCCCCGACGAGATCGTGGAGCGGACCCGCGCCGTGTACATCGAGATGTACGAGCGCATCACCGGCGAGGCCTGGTCAGCCGACGGCCGGTGACCACCGCGGCAGCGCGGCCCGTTCCTTCGGGTCCGTCGGCTCGGTGAACCGCAGCGCGTTGCCGAACGGGTCGGCGATCGTCATCACCGTGCCGAACGGCGTCTCCTCCGGCGCCGGTGTCCACACCGCGGGACCCCACACCTTCACCGTCTGACGGCGCTCGTTCAGCTCGCGGTGCAGGTCGTGCACGCCGTCGAGCCAGATGAAGACGGTCGCGCCGGGATAGGGGTCGTACTCGGCCTCGGTGAGCTGCAGCGTGGTGCGGCCGCGGGAGACCTGCCCGTAGAACGGCGAGTCGCCGCCGCTGCTCGGCCCGCCGAAGTCGAGGACGAAGCCCAGGAAGTCGACGTAGAACTCGCGCGCCTTCTCCACGGAGAAGACGCGCAGGACGGGGATGGTCGAGGTGCGGGCGCCCCACGCACCCGCCGACCCGTCGCCGTCGATGGTCGCCAGCTCGGCCGTCTTCGCGGCCAGGACGTTCCAGTCGTCGAAGCCGAACTGGCGGGCGACGATCTCGAGACACTCGCCGTGCGTCAGCTCGACGCCGCGGCGGGCGCCCAGTTCGGTGCGGAGCGTCTTCGCCATGGTCTTGGCGTCGCGGAACGTGCGCATGTCGATCCTCCATGATCATGGTGGACGACCGGATCCGGTGCTTGCGTTGCCGGCCGTGTCCACCGGGTGATCGGGGGATCGCGCCGAGGTGTGCTGGAGGTGCGATTCACCGTACCCTCGCGGGCGCAAGCGGCGGGCTGCACCGGCCTCTGCGCACACTCTAACGCCGGTCAGGGCAGGACGGCGGTCGCCTCGATCTCGATCAGCTGACCGGGGAACGCCAGCGCCGCGACGCCGATCAGCGTCGCCGCCGGCGGGCCGTCCGGGCGGACGACGACGTCGGAGGCGGCCAGGAGGCCGGCGCGGATGCGTTCCAGGCTGGTCTCGTCGTAGCCGGCCACGTAGATGCCGAGCCGGACGACGTCGGCGAAGGTCGCGCCGGCCGCCGCGAGCGCCGTCGCGACGTTGCGCAGCGCCTGCTCGGTCTGCTGGGCGAGGTCACCGGCGCCGACCAGCTCGCCGTCGGCGTCGCACGGGACCTGACCCGAGACGACGACGTGGCGTGCGCCGGTGGCCACGACGACCTGCGAGTAGGTCGGCGGCTGCGGCAGCCCGGGCGGGTTGATCAGTTGCATCGGCATGGCGGCAGCCTACGGACCGGCACCGACAGACTCCGGCTGCCTAGGCTGGCCGCCGTGACCGTCGCCCGTTCCGTCGCGTTGTTCCTGCTCGCCGCCGTCGCCGAGATCGGCGGCGCCTGGCTGGTCTGGCAGGGCGTGCGCGAGCATCGTGGCCTGCTCTGGACCGGCCTGGGCGTCGTCGCGCTCGGACTCTACGGGTTCGTCGCGACGCTGCAGCCGGACCCGAACTTCGGCCGGGTGCTGGCCGCGTACGGCGGGGTGTTCGTCGCCGGCTCGCTGATCTGGGCGATGGTCGCCGACGGTTTCCGGCCGGACCGCTACGACGTGATCGGCGCGCTGATCTGCATCGCCGGCGTCGCGATCATCATGTACGTGCCTCGTCACCCGTGAGCTCGTAGATCGTCTCCAGGCCGTCTTCGTCGTCCCACTGCTCGCCGACCTCGACGAACCCGTACTGCTGGACGAGGTTGCGCGAGGCCAGGTTCGTGGGGCTGACGGTGGCCCGGATGACGCGCACCCGCGGGTCGTGGGCGGCGCGGTCGAGCATGAGCTCCAGCGCGGCTCGCGCGTACCCGCGGCGGCGGTGGGCGGGGTCGATGGCATAGCCGACCTCGACCCGCCCGTCGCCGTCGGGCGGGCCGTGGAACCCGGCGCGCCCGACGGCGAGCCGGCGTTCGTCGTCCCAGACGATGCCGGTGATCCAGGCGGCGCTCGCGGGATCGGTGGCGACCTGCTCGCTGCGCAGCCGCCACACGCTGGTCCACTGCGGCCCCGCGCAGTACGGCGTCAGCTCCACGGGTGACTCCTGGTTGGCCGCCACGACGTCACCGGCGGCGAGCGCCGTCAGCGCCGCTTGGCTGAGCTGCACGATGCTGACGTGCTTCGGCTCGGTCATCACTTCGGTCATCGGGGCGCATCATGCTCGTCGCGGCGGCGGAACACAAGGCGGCGCCGCGGGTCACGCGCTGGAGGGCAGCGGCTCGCCGGTCTCCATCAGCGTCTTCAGGCTGGCGATCAGCTCCGGCCAGCCGCGGCTGACGTCCCGCAGGACCTGGCTGCCGGGCTGGAAGCCGTCGTGCGTCACGGTCAGCCGGACCAGAGCGCCCATCGGCTCGAGGTCGAACGTGACCTTGGAGCGCTGTTCCTTCGCCCACTGCGCGACCTCGGCCGGGTCGAAGTCGTGAGCGGCCGCGAACTCCGGGGTGAAGGTGTGCCAGGTGTAGGAGAGCCGGCGATACGGATCGGACTCCAGCACCCGCTGGTGCTCGTCGTCGGCGATCGTCGCGCCGGCCTCGTGCCAGACCATCGGGGAGCCCTCGGCCCAGTCGGTGTCGAACTCGACGCCCCAGTAGCGGCGGGTGAACGCCTTGTCGGTGAGCGCCGTCCAGAGCTGCTCGGGCGTCGTCCTGATGTACGTGGTGTAGGTGAACTCGGTGTCGCTCATCTGGGTGGCCTCCAGTGCCGTCTTCAGGTCGGCGAGCGCTTGGACGCGCCCGCGGTGGTAGCGGCTGATCCAGCGGTCGGCGATGGCGTTGATCGGCTCGGCGTTGAGGAAGTGGTGCTTCTCGCGGCCGTGCCTCTGTGTCGTCACCAGGCCGGCGGCCTCGAGGACGGCGAGGTGCTTGCTGACCGACTGGCGGGCCATGTCGAGCCCGGCGCACAGCTGGCGCAGCGTCTGCCCGTTGTCGCGGTTCAGGCTGTCCAGGAGCGCGCGCCGGCTCGGGTCCGCCAGCGCCCTGAACACGTCGTCGTCCATCGGTCCTCTTCGCTGGATAGGCAGCCTTCTGGCTGCATTTCGAGAATAGGCAGCCATTCGGCTGCCTGTCAACCGAGGTGGGACGATGACGGCGGGTGGTGACGATGCGCCTGGTCGACGTGGGGGACGCGACGCTGGCGGTCCGCGACGAGGGCGCCGGCGAGCCGGTCGTGCTCGTGCAGACGGCGCTGACGGCGGACGAGCTGCAGCCGCTGGCCGGCGCGCTGCGCGGGTCGTTCCGGACGGTGCTCTACCACCGTCGCGGCTACGGGCGTAGCAGCCCGGCGTCCGGGCCGGGCTCCGTCCGCCGCGACGCCGCCGACTGCGCCCGGCTGCTGCACGTCCTGGGGATCCCGCGTGCCCACGTCGTCGGCGTCTCCTACAGCGCCGCGGTCGCGCTGCAGCTGGCCGCGGACTCGTCGTCGTGCGTGCGCAGCCTCGTGGTCGTGGAGCCGCCGCCAGTGCACGCGCCGTCGGCGCCGGACTTCCGCGCCGCGAACCGGCGACTCGTCCGGACCCGCCGCCTGCACGGGGCGCACGGGGCGCTGGACGAGTTCCTGACGCTGGTGATCGGGCCGTCGTGGCGGTCCGACGCGGAGCGGAGCGTGCCCGGCTCAGCGGCCCAGATGGACCGCGACGCCGCGACGTTCTTCGACACCGACCTGCCGGCGCTGCTGGCGTGGCCGTTCGGTCCCGGCGATGCCGCGCGGGTGCGGTGCCCGGTGCTGCTGGTCGGCGGCGCGGCGAGTGGCCCCTGGTTCGCCGAGGCCCGGGCCCAGGTGCTCGAGTGGCTCCCGGCCGCCTCGGACGTCGTCATCCCCGGCGCCGACCACTCGCTCGCGATGACCCACTGGCGCGACCTCGCCGCCGTCGTCGAGCCCTTCCTGCGTCAGGCGTGACGGGGCGGCGTCGCGAGGTGCTGGGCGATGACGGTGTTGGTGCTGAGCACGTGCTGGACCAGCTCGCGGAAGTCGTCGAGACGAGGGTGCTGCTGGGCCTGCGCGGGCGACAGCCTCTGGCCGAACAGTGCCACGGCGTCAAACGAGGCGGCGGCCGGCATCAGCTGGACGGCCGGGCCGGGCTGGCCGGGGACCGGGCCGATGCGGCAGCCGAACGAGACGTGGTCGCTGTGGTCGTCGCGGTCCCAGGTGCCGAAGACGGCGTCCAGCAGCACATCGTTGCCGTCACACACCTTCCTGTTGGTGTGCTGACTGCCCCGGGTCGCTCGTACCCGCACCCTTGGGTTTGACGGGCGCGTTGTTCGCCTTGCAGCCATTCACTCGGGTGCGCGATGATGTCGCATCGCGGCTTGATCTTCATTAGGCCATAACGTGGCATGACGGACGATGCGGGAGGCATCGGGGTGGCTCCCAGAGTCGGCATGAGTGTGTCCGAGGTCGGGCCACTGGTCGGGTCTGGGCAGACAGGTGCGTCCTGGGGTACTGCATCTGTCCTGGTTAAGCGCAACAGCGCCGAACATCCAAACGTCGTAGCAAATGAGTTCATTGCGAACCGGCTCGCGATGCTGATGGCGGTGCCTGTCCCGGCGGGCGACGTGTGGACAGGTCCCGACGGCGAAGATCTATGGATATGTGGTGTCATCCGTCGAGGCAACTACTACCTTCCGCCGCCCACTCCGGCCCAGCTGCACCTCATACCGGGAATCATGAGGGCGCGGATGATCGTCTTCGACACGTGGATCCTCAACAGCGACCGACATGATGAGAACGTCATGTGTGACTCCAGCGGCGACGCATGGCTCATTGATCATGACCAGGCGCTGTTCGCTCGTGCAACCGAAGATCGGTCGGGCAAGCTGTACGCAGCGCGACGGCAGAAGGTCCACGGCTCAGTCATCGAGCGCGAGGCCATGCCATCCTCGGAGCACCTCAAGCAGGCCATCGCTGGGCTTCAAGCTGTGCCGCGCGCGGCTGTCGTGGGACAACTGGAGGAAGCCCGACGCCGAAACCTGGTAACGGGCCTGGAGCGGGACCGTCTACGTCGGACCTTGTCGTACCGAGCTGACAACATACGATCGTTAGTACAGGTGCCGAAGGATGACCCACGGGAGGAAGCAGGTAGGGCGCCGCAGGATCCCGCCGAGGAAGGGAGGCTGACATGACGACCTTCGTCTACGTGCTCAAGCACATGCCAGATGTCGCCCGCCGAGAACCTCGGAATGTTGGACTCATCGCCTACCGCGAATCCGAAGGCCGCGTGGAAGTTGCGCATCGTGTTGTTGGATCGGAACTGAACGGAAGAATCCGTCCAGGTCGGATAGGAAGTATGCCGCGCGACATATACGAGAGCTGGGTAAATTACTATCTGCATGCGATCGGTGACGGTCGGGTGGAGCAGGCAGCAACTTTATATTCGCGGCGCCCAGTGAACTTCTTCATTGAGATCGCTGTCACCCTGTTCGACAAGGTCGCTCCTGGAGATGCGGTCGCGCAGCTTTATGAGGACTATGTCGAAGAGCCGAGCGCTAAGGCGCACGATGGGCTAGAGGACCGTGTTAAAGAGGTATTCAAGTTTGCCGGCATAACTCCGACGCCGTACTCGTTCACTATAAAGTATGGCGACGTGCTCGCGCCCGTCGATTTCTCTTATGGATACGTTAATGGTCAGCGCCATCTCATGGATCGAATAAACCTAACCCAGGGGGAGCGTATCGCCAGCCGAGACGTTCATGACTTCACGTGGCGCGCAGAGATGGCAGAAAAGACCAAGGTCTCCCGGAGCTTTATTGCGCTGGCGCAACTGCCGCAGGGAGAAGACGCCAAGATCGAGCCTGTCTTGCGGCTTCTTAACGAGCGTGCGCACCTGATCGATATTTCGTCAGTTCCCGAAGGTGCCCGCAATCTTCGACAAGCTATCGATGCTCATTAGAGCGCTCGTGACGTGGGCTAGCCTTTTCCGTCGTCGGCGCCTAACTCATCGGTTATGGCATTTGACGACGTGCTGCGCGAAATTTAGTCCTCTATGGCACAGATTCTTAGAATCTGTAATCTTACGTTCCCGGCGTCCTCGATCACCCGGGCGGCCCGGGAGCCTTCAGATCAAGTTCGTGCGCGATCTGATTGCGCGCTTCGAAAAGAGTTTGAAGTTGATTCGCTTCCTTGTATAGCTCCTTCCGAGGTCCCAGGCCCAGGGCGCTTAGGGTGTCGTGTACCTGCTTGACGGATTGGAGACTCGACCCGGTAAGGTGCCGCACGTAGGATTCAGGAAGTGAGTGGCGGTGATCTGGCGAGATCATCGTTTCGGCCAGTCTACGTGGGTCGACCCCTTGTAGTCCGGTCAAGTGCGTGGACGTAAATCTCGAAACTTGGCTCGCGCGTCGTCGGATCTTTCCGCCTGCAGCGGAACCGCCTGTCGAATAAGTTCCTTTAGGGTGGCGTCCAGGCCGGCTCCGGAAAGATAATCGCGGCCCTGAAGACGTCTTGCTCAGCAGGCGTGAGCCTCCCGCGGCTCGCGTCGCGTTGCCCCCTAATGAGGGGATAGTGATCGACGAAGAGGCCAGCAACCGAATCGTAGGCACTGGCAAGGAAACCCTGTGCCGGTCTATCAGTGTTCCGCTCACTGTGAGCGGGTCTAGGCTAGGAAAACCAATCATTGCCAAAACCTACGCCCATGGCTGACTCGGCGGAAGCTCAACCGTGCTCGTCGGCTGAGAACCTCGCACCTTAGTAGGGCGATGTGCGTCGCACAGCTTTCCGGGCCGCCTCAGACCGGGGCGTCGTCCTCATAGCTGCCGGTCCTTCTCGAGCGAAGGGGGTCGAGGGCCGCGTAGCGATCATGTAGTGACGCTGAAGGTGCCCTTAACGCGCGAAGCGGAGGCTAAGGGATGGCCGCTATGAGGACGACACCCATCGGGAGGTGCGAAGGAGAAGTTGAGTTGGGGGACGATCCGAGCATGCGCGCCGGCCCGACGGTGCCCGGAACAGCCGCTAGGCCCGCGCACCGCTTGATCTCAGAGTGGTGTATCCGTCAGCGTGGCTTCGCTGTGTAGCCTCAGACAGCGCCACGTGCGGGCGCAGGCCGGGCAACGGTCGCAGGTCTTAGGCACTCGAGGGTGTGGTCACGACGCATACGCACCACAGTGACGGTACTTGATCAGCTGGATCAGCTGGCGTATCTTGGCGGTCACATTTGAGGGGGCGAGCACTTTGCGCAAGGAGTTTTGGGAATACTACCCTCCATCCGAACGGGAACTTGAGATTCTGTGGCGCGACGGGACCATCATTCTGGATGCGAATGTTCTGCTGCATCTTCATAGGTACGGCAAGAAGACGCGCGATGAATTTGTTAATGCGCTTACGCGGAACAGCGAGCGGCTTTGGATCCCATACCAAGTTGCTCTTGAGTATCAACGGAATAGACTGGGCGTAGTTCATTCTCAGCTTGATGCGTACTCGAAGATCGAGGGACTCATTACGGAATCGGTCGAGAATGTCTCTAAGGGTTTTGCGGCCCTGAAGGCTCACCCGGTTACTGAGGGTCCGTACCTGGCTAGATTTCGAAGGTCGGTGAAGGCCCTGCTTGATGGGATATCGCAACAGCAGTCTGAGCATCGAGATCAGTTGCGCGGTGGAATTGCTGACGACGAGGTTTGGCGCGCAGTTTCTGACCTCTACGAGGGCCGCGTGGGTCCCGCGAATACCGAGGAGAAACTGCGTCGCATCTATGAGGAAGGGGCTGCTCGGTACGACGAGAAAGTTCCTCCTGGGTACCTGGACGCGGGGAAAGAAGAGCCGGATCGCTACGGAGACCTCGTTGTCTGGAAGCAGATTCTGGAAAGTGTATCCGCGGACCCGCGTCCCGTGATCTTTGTGACTGACGATGCGAAGGAGGATTGGTGGAACCGTGTGCACGGTAAGACGACGGGCGCAAGGGTTGAACTATTGAGAGAGTTCGCGGAAGCTTCAGGTGGGCATAGGATCCATTTCTATAGACCGGGTGAGTTCTTGCGTCGTTCAGGCGAGAGGCTCGATGCCAATGTGAGTAAGAGTGCGATCGAGGAGATTCGCTCGGTATCGAAGTCGGAGGAAGACCACGCGTCGCTGCTATCGCGAGAATACAACGATCTTGTTGCTCGATTGGGCGAAGCGCGCCGGGATGCCGAACAATACGATCACGAGATCAGCTATCTTATGGGGCAGATCTCTGCATTAGATCTTGACGTTGACCGCTTGACGAGCGACGCGCGTGAGGCCAATGCTCGTCTAGGTTCAGCCAGTCAACTGGCGGAGGACGCTCGCAGCGAGACGGAAGTAAAGGCGGCGATAAATATGCGGTCGCTGGCGAAACACAATCTCAACGAGCGTCAGGTGGCGCTCAGCGAAGCGGTTGATAGGCGTGATCGGCTCAGAGAACGCTTACTATTTTTGCAATCTCGACGAACTGGGCTCGCATCCGATGAAATCGAACGTCTCCAAGCGCGGAGACGAGTGCTTGAGCAACGCCTGCGCCGTAGGTAATTCGCGGGGCACTGCTCAAATTACGGATTCGAACGACTATTGCGGTTTTGTCGTCCCGGGGGTGCTCCGGGGGCACTTGCGACCGTTGGGGTCTGCCGCCTCGGCATCGCGGATGAGACGTAGAAGCGTGCCGACATCGCGTTTGCGGAGGTATCGAACGCGTGGGCCATGTCGGACGGTGCCGAGGTGCTCGGCGCCTCGTGTAAGGCCGTCGGTGGTGATGAGCGCAGCGCTGAGGTCACTGAGTTGCCAGCGTTTGCGGAGGGCGTGCGTGGCGGCTTTTGGGGAGGCCTCGGCGATCCAGTAGCCACCGGGCTTGTTGCGGTGGGCGTGTTGGGGGCGGCGACGAGGCGCCGTAGTCGCTGCTGGTGACCCGCTCCGTCTCTGTGGCCGGGTCGGACCGTGTGGTGGTAGGCGGCGCGTTCTGCGGCGACGACGGTGTTGAGGCGGTCACGGAGTTGTTCGATCGCGCCTGCGGTCGTTCGGGTGGTGATTTGGCTGTCGCCCGGGACAAGTCCCTCAGCGTGGGTCTGATTCCAGCGCAGGACGGCAACCGTGCTGGAAGGTGAGCGCCTAGGCTGTAACGACCACTGCTCTGCGACGCTGGATAGCGTCTCCGAGGACCTGTGCAAGGTCGTGATCGGGTGCGGCGAGGAGCCGCTGGGAGAGCTCGCGAACCAACGCGCGGTGGTCTGAGACGAGGTATCGGTGAGCGGACGGTGCGGGTGGAGCGAGCGGTGCAGCAGGTCAAGGGGAAGCAGATCGTGACGACGCCCAAGACGGCTGCCGGTCGAGGGGTCATCGCTATCCCGGAGGTCATCGTCCCGGAGCTGCGGTCGCATCTGAGCGAGTTCGCGGAGCTGGGTCCGGACGGTCGGGCGTTCATCGGCCCGAAGGGTGCGACACCGACGCGGACGAACTTCCACATCGTCTGGCGCCAGGCGGCGGCCGCGGCCGGTGTGCCGGAGTTGTACTCCCACGATCTGCGGCACACGGGCGCGACGCTCGCCGCCACGACGGGGGCGAGTCTGCGGGAGTGATGGAACGCCTCGGGCACGCCAGCCCGCGCGCAGCGATGATCTACCCGCACGCCACCAGGGAGCGTGATGATGCCCTCGCCGCGGCGCTGGACGCACTAGCCCAGGCGTACCTCCGGGAGCGATCCCCGGCGGACGATCGGGCACGCGACGGGCACGATGATGCCGAGGTGGCGTTCTGAGATGCAGCGATGACCGAGCACATGCCCGCTGAGCTGCGGGGGAGAAGTGGAGCGGGTGACGGGAATCGAACCCGCATGACCAGCTTGGAAGGCTGGGGCTCTGCCATTGAGCTACACCCGCGCAGGGCGACTCGCCCCGTGGGACAGAGTACCCTGTGATCTGGCCTAGACTTGTCCAGGCGCACGGGGCGTAGCGTAGTGGCTAGCGCGCCTGCTTTGGGAGCAGGAGATCGCAGGTTCGAGTCCTGTCGCCCCGACCAGCCCGCGTTCGCAACAACCGCAGGACGTTGCGTTCGTGCCCGCACACCCATCCACACAGGAGACACGTCAGCGTGAAGAGCGTCGTCGAGACCCTCAACCCGACCAGGGTCCGGCTCGCGGTCGAGGTTCCCTTCGCCGAGCTTGAGTCGAACATCCAGTCCGCGTACAAGCGGATCGCCGCCCAGGTGACGGTGCCCGGGTTCCGCAAGGGCAAGGTGCCGCCGATGGTGATCGACCAGCGGATCGGCCGGCCGGCGGTGCTGGAGGAGGCCGTCAACGAGGCGATCCCGCAGCTCTACCAGGACGCCATGCGCGAGAACGAGCTGACGCCGCTGGCGCAGCCCGAGATCGACTCGCCGTCGTTCGGCGAGGGCGAGGACCTCAAGTTCACCGCCGAGGTGACGGTCAAGCCGAAGATCGAGCTGCCGGAGTGGGAGGGCCTGGAGGTCCAGGTCGACGACATCGAGGTCGGCGACGACGACCTCGGCGAGCGGCTCGACGTGCTGCGGGCGCGGTTCGGCACGCTGGCGACGGTGGAGCGGGCCGCCGCCGACGGCGACTTCGTCCAGATCGACCTCAACGCCACCAACGACGGCGAGCCGGTCGAGGGCGGCCAGGCCAGCGGCGTGTCGTACCAGATCGGCCGCGGCGGCATGGTCGAGGGCCTCGACGAGGCGCTGGCGGGGATGAACGCCGGCGACTCCAAGACCTTCCGCACGACGCTCGTCGGCACCCACGACGGCGAAGAGGTCGACGTCGAGGTGACGGTGAACGCCGTCAAGGAGCAGCAGCTGCCCGAGCTGGACGACGAGTTCGCCCAGCTGGCCAGCGAGTTCGACACGCTCGACGAGCTGCGCGCCGACATCCGCGAGCAGGCGCTGAACAGCAAGCGCATCGAGCAGGCGATGGCCGCGCGCGACAAGGTGCTGGAGCAGCTGATCGCGAACGCCGGCGACGTCCCGCTGCCCGAGGAGCTCATCACCGCGCAGGTCGAGGACCACCTGGCCGACGGCCACGGCGACGACGACCACCGCGCCGAGTTCGAGGAGAACCTGCGCGGCAACCTCAAGCAGCAGTTCATCCTGGACGAGCTGGTGAAGGCCGAGAACATCGAGGTCTCGCAGGACGAGCTCAGCTCCTACATCATCCAGCAGGCCATGCGCTCGCGCATCGACCCGAACCAGCTCGCCCAGCAGCTGGTCGACCAGGGCAACCTGCCGGCCGTCGTCGCCGACGTGGCGCGCGGCAAGGCGCTGGCGCTGGCGGTCGAGAAGGCCAAGGTCACCGACGCCTCCGGGAACGCCGTCGAGCTGGACCGGCTGCGCGAGGACGGCACGCTGGCCGAGCCGGGCGAGGTCGAGGGCGTGGCCGCGCCGGCCGTCGACGGCTCGTTCGAGTTCGCCGAGCTCGACGACGACAGCGTCGCCGAGGCGGCGGACGAGAGCGCCGAGGCCGGCGACAGCGACGAGAGCGACGAGAAGAAGGCCTGACGGCCGGGACCCAACGAACGACGCGCGAACAGGTGACCACCCCACGGCTGGTCGCCTGTTCGCGTTTCCGCAGCACAACGACCCGCCGCGCACGCCGTCAGCGAACACGGGCCAGGCGGCGGATGGTCGCCGCACTCTTAGTGGTTAGTGTCGATGGCACCACGAAGAAGCAAGAAGTCTCATACGGTCTCGACGACCTGCTAGTAGCCCCAAGGAGTTCACGGTGAGCACACGCCCCGAGACGTCGGGCCCGTCCATCATTCAGGCCCACACGCCCACGCCGAGCATCGGCGGCGGTCTGGACGACCACATCTACAACCGGCTGCTGCGCGAGCGCATCATCTTCCTCGGCTCCGAGGTCCGCGACGAGAACGCCAACGCGATCTGCGCGCAGCTGCTGCTCCTGGCCGCGGAGGACCCGGACCGCGACATCAACCTCTACATCAACTCGCCCGGCGGCTCGGTGTCGGCCGGCATGGCCATCTACGACACCATGCAGTACGTCAAGCCCGACGTCGTCACCGTCGCCATGGGCTTCGCCGCCTCCATGGGCCAGTTCCTGCTGACGGCGGGGGCGCCCGGCAAGCGGTACGCGCTGCCGCACGCGCGCATCCTCATGCACCAGCCGTCCGGCGGCATGGGCGGCTCGGCCAGCGACATCCGCATCCAGGCCGAGGCCATGCTGCGCACCAAGCGCGAGATGGCCGAGCTGATCGCGCAGCACACCGGCCAGCCGGTGGAGCGCATCGAGGCCGACTCCGACCGCGACCGCTATTTCACGCCGCAGGAGGCGCTCGAGTACGGCTTCGTCGACCACGTGGTCGAGAGCGCCTCGCAGGTCTCCCAGGGCGGCGGCACGGCCTGACGGCCGGGCGCATCCCCACAGGCGACACGAGCGACCACCCGACAGAGGAGACCCAGTGAACTACTACATCCCGCAGTGGGAGGAGCGCACGTCCTACGGCTTCCGGCGGATCGATCCGTTCGGCAAGCTGTTCGAGGAGCGCATCATCTTCCTCGGCACTCCCATCACCGACGACGTCGCCAACGCCGTCATGGCGCAGCTGATCTGCCTGGAGTCGATGGAGCCCGACCGCGACATCGAGATCTACATCAACTCGCCCGGTGGCTCGTTCACCGCGATGACGACGATCTACGACACCATGCAGTTCATCAAGCCGGACGTCCGGACGGTGTGCATGGGCCAGGCCGCGTCCGCGGCCGCCGTCCTGCTGGCGGCCGGCGCCCCCGGCAAGCGGCTGGCGGTGCCGAACGCGCGCATCCTGATCCACCAGCCCTACACCGAGGGCACCTACGGCCAGGCCAGCGACATCGAGATCCAGGCGAACGAGATCCTGCGCATGCGGGCGCTGCTGGAGAAGATGCTGTCCGACCACTCCGGCCGCAGCCTGGAGCAGGTGCGCAACGACATCGAGCGCGACAAGATCCTGACCACCCAGGAGGCCATCGACTACGGCCTCGTGGACAACTTCACCGCGTCGCGCAAGGCCAGCCTCGTCGGCTGACCTCGCGAAGATCGGGCCCGGCGGCGACGCGCCGGGCCCGATCCGCACTCGGGGTGCCCGTTTGTCCACCAGACGTTGTAACGTCGAAGCAACCGTAGACGGAAGGACGACCGCGTGGCACGCATCGGCGACGCTGACCACCTGCTCAAGTGCTCGTTCTGCGGTAAGAGCCAGAAGCAGGTCAAGAAGCTCATCGCAGGCCCCGGCGTCTACATCTGCGACGAGTGCATCGATCTCTGCAACGAGATCATCGAGGAAGAGCTCAGCGAGACCGCCGAGGCAGGCGGCCTGTCCGAGCTGCCGAAGCCGCGCGAGATCTACGAGTTCCTCGAGCAGTACGTCATCGGCCAGGACGTCGCCAAGAAGGCGCTCTCCGTCGCCGTCTACAACCACTACAAGCGGGTCCAGGCCCGCCAGTCCGCCGCAGCCCGGGGCCACGGCAAGGACGACAGCGTCGAGCTCTCGAAGAGCAACATCCTGCTCATCGGGCCGACGGGGTGCGGCAAGACCTACCTGGCGCAGACCCTGGCGAAGATGCTGAACGTCCCGTTCGCGATCGCCGACGCCACCGCGCTGACCGAGGCCGGCTACGTCGGCGAGGACGTCGAGAACATCCTGCTCAAGCTGATCCAGGCCGCGGACTACGACGTCAAGAAGGCCGAGACCGGCATCATCTACATCGACGAGGTCGACAAGATCGCCCGCAAGAGCGAGAACCCGTCGATCACCCGCGACGTCTCCGGCGAGGGTGTGCAGCAGGCGCTGCTGAAGATCCTCGAGGGCACGACGGCCAGCGTGCCGCCGCAGGGCGGGCGCAAGCACCCGCACCAGGAGTTCATCCAGATCGACACGACGAACGTGCTGTTCATCGTGGGCGGCGCGTTCGCCGGGCTGGACGACATCATCCAAGGCCGCATCGGCAAGCGCGGCCTCGGCTTCGGCGCGCAGATCCAGTCCAAGGCCGAGCGCGACGCGGTGAACACGTTCGGCGAGGTGATGCCGGAGGACCTGCTGAAGTTCGGGCTGATCCCGGAGTTCATCGGCCGGCTGCCGGTCATCACGACGGTGTCACCGCTGGACCGCGACGCGTTGATCCGCATCCTGTCCGAGCCGCGGAACGCGCTGGTCAAGCAGTACATGCGGCTGTTCGAGATCGACCACGTCGAGCTGGAGTTCACCGACGACGCGATCGAGGCGGTCGCGGACCTCGCGCTGCTCAGAGGCACCGGCGCCCGCGGCCTGCGTGCGATCCTCGAAGAGGTCCTGCTGCACGTCATGTACGAGGTGCCCTCGCGCGACGACGTCGCCCGGGTGATGATCACCCGCGACGTGGTGGACTCCAACGTGCTGCCGACGTTGGTCCCGCGGGAGGGCCCGCGCAAGCGCGAGCGGCGCGAGAAGTCCGCCTGACGGGTTTGGCCGATCCGACGAACACGGTGGCGCTGACCTGCGGTTGACTCCGCGCATGAGTGAAACCCTCGTGTTGCGCGGCGGCACCGTCTTCGACGGCCTCGGCTCGCCCGGTGTGGTGGCCGACGTCGTCATCGCCGACGGGGTCGTCCGCGCGGTCGCGCCCGGAGCGGCCGCCGCCGAGACGGGCGCGCGTGTCGGCGACTGCGCCGGCCAGTACGTCGCGCCAGGCTTCGTCGACGCCCACTCGCACAGCGACACCGTGCCGCTGATGGCCGACGCGCAGCCGTTCAAGCTGCTGCAGGGCGTCACCACCGAGGTCGCCGGCAACTGCGGGTTCAGCTTCGCACCGCTGGACGAGGCGTCGGCCACCGTCGTCGACGAGCTCTACGGCGAGCTGGGCTGCAACCTGCCCGCGACGCCGGGCACGTTCGCCGGCTTCCTGGACCGGGTCGAGCGGGCCGGCCCCACCAACCACCTGGCCTATCTCGTCGGCCACCACACGCTGCGGCTCACCGCCAACGGCGCCGCCGACGAGCTGCGCCCCGGCGCCGTCGAGGAGATGCAGCGGCTGGCCGCCGAGGCGTTCCAGGCCGGCGCCGTCGGGTTCTCCACCGGCCTGATCTACCCGCCCGGTTGCTTCGCCGATCGCGCGGAGCTGGAGGCGATCGCCCGGGTCGCCGGCGCCTACGGCCGCACCTACGCCACGCACATGCGCGACGAGGGCCGCTTCGTCGAGGACGCCATCGACGAGGCGGTCGCGATCGCCCGGGCCGGCGGTGTGCGGCTGCAGATCTCGCACTGCAAGGCCGCCGGCCGGGCCGCGCACGGCAAGAGCGCCGCCCTGCTGGACCGGATCGAGCGCGCCCGGCTGGCCGGCGTCGACGTCATGGGCGACCAGTACCCGTACCTCGCCGGCGGGACGGTGCTGCTCGCGCTGCTGCCCAACCGGGCCGCCGAGGGCGGCGCGGCCGCCATGACCGCCCGCCTCTCCGACCCGGACTACCGGCCCGGCCTGCGCAAGGACGCCGAGCGCGGTGACACCGGCGACGGCATGTGGGCGAACACGACGGCGGCGCAGGTGATCGTCACCGGCCACCGCGACCCCGACGTCGTCGGCCGCACGATCGCCGACGTCGCGGGACAGCGAGGGACCGACGGCTTCGACACGCTCTGCGACCTGGTGGTCGAGGACCCGGCCGCGATGATCGTCGTCGAGATGATGGCCGAGCCGGACGTCCGCGCGATCATGGCCAGCCCACTGGTCGGCATCGGCTCGGACAACGGCCCGCCGCTGGGCCTGCAGCACCCGCGCACGTACGGCTGCTTCCCCCGGCTGCTGGGCGCCTACGTCCGCGACCAGAACGTGCTGAGCTGGGCGGAGGCGATCCGCAAGGCGACCTCGCTGACAGCCCGGCAGTTCGGGCTGGCCGGACGGGGCGTGCTGCTGCCCGGCGCGCAGGCCGACGTCACGGTGTTCGACCCGCAGCGGATCGGCCACGCCGGCACCTACACCGACCCCGACGTCACGCCGGACGGCATCGAGACGGTCGTCCTGGGCGGCCGGGTGGTCGTCGACGGCGGCGGGTTCACCGGCGAGCGGGCCGGCCGGGTGCTGCGCGCCTGAGAGTCAGTGCGAGCCGACGACTTCCGCGCGCCGGGGTCGTCGGATCGGACAAAGACGTGACACCGGTCACGGGGCGAGGCTGTGCGGACCACCTGCGCTCTGCGAAGGAGTTGTCATGCGTCTCGCCCCACCGCTCGCCGTGGCCCTCGCCCTCGTCCTGGCGGCCTGTGGCGGCTCGGACGGCGGTGACGATCCCAGCGAGGCGGGCGGCAACGCCGAACCCGTCGTCGACGGGACGTTCACCACCGCGGTCGCCGCCGATCCGGGCAACCTGCATCCGCATCTGACGGTGCTGGCGGCGACCCGTGCCATCGACAACTACCTCTACGACAAGCTCGTCTACTTCACCACCGACGGCGACGAGCTGCCCTGGCTGGCCGAGTCGTGGGAGGCCACCTCGACCACCGTCACCTACACCATCCGCGACGGCGTGACCTGCTCCGACGGCACGCCGCTGACCGCGTCGGTCGTCGCGGCGAACTTCGCGTTCGTGGTCGACGAGGCGAACGTGTCGCCGGTGCGGGGCGTGCTGATCCCGGCTGAGATCACCGCGACCGCCGACGACGCCGCGCGCACCGTCACGCTCACCGTGCCGGCGCCGGACCCCTTCCTGCTGCAGAGCACCGGTGACCTGTTCATCGCCTGCCAAGCCGGCCTGGACGATCCGGCGCTGCTGGAGGAGGACGGCATCGGCACCGGCATGTTCGAGCTGACCGAGGTGGCCCGCGACGACCACTACACGTTCCAGCGTCGCGACGACTACGCCTGGGGCCCGGACGGCGCTGCCGCCGCCGACCCGGGCACGCCGATGACGGTGAACGTCCGGGTCATCGCGAACGAGGCGACGGCGGCGAACCTGCTGCTGTCGGGCGAGCTGGACGCCGCCTCGATCGTCGGGCCGGACCGGCAGCGGCTGGAGCAGAGCTACCAGCAGGAGACGCTGCGGGCCATCGTCGGCCAGCTCTTCTTCAACCAGGCCGCGGGCCAGCCCGGCGCCGACGACGAGGTCCGCGCGGCGCTCGCGCAGGCGCTGGACTTCGAGCAGCTGATGTCGGTGATCACCGGCGGCTACGGCGAGCGGTCCCAGTCGCTGGCCATCATCGACCCGGTGGCCTGCCGCTACGACGCCGTCGACGGCAACCTGCCGCAGGCCGACGCCGAGGCGGCCGCGGCGGCGCTGGACGCGGCCGGCTGGACGGCCGGCTCGGACGGCGTGCGCAGCAAGGACGGCGCCCGGCTGGAGCTGGAGCTGATCTACAACAGCACCCGTGGCGACACGACCGCCGCGGCGGCGGAGCTGATCGCGTCGACGTGGACCGACCTCGGCGTCGCCACCACCACCCGCGGCATGCCGCCGACGGAGTACAACGAGGTCGTCTTCGGCACCGGGGCATGGGGCGCGGCGCTGCTGCCGGTGAACGTGCGGCTGCCCAGCCAGCTGGTGCCCTTCCTGTCCGGTCCGGCGCCGGCCGACGGTGGTGTCAACCTCGCCTCGATCGACAACCCGGACTACGTCGCGGCCGTCGCGGAGGCGATGGCGCTGCCCGGCCAGGAGGGCTGCGACACGTGGATGGAGGCCGAGCAGGCACTGTTCGCCCAGAACGACGTGCTGCTGTTCGCCGACGAGACCATCCCGATCTTCCTGGACGGCGTCACCGTCTCGCTCGGCGGCGACGGCGCGATCCCGGCGACGATCCGGCTGACGGCCTCGTGACGGCTCCGGTCGCCGCTCCGCTCGCGCCCACGCGGACCCGGGTGTCCGCGTGGGCCGGCAACCCGTGGGCCGGGTTCCTGGCCCGCCGGCTGGGCCGGCTGCTGGTGTCGCTGGCGGTGCTGGTGACACTGGCGTTCGGGATGATCCACCTGATCCCCGGCGACCCGGTGCGCGCGTCCCTCGGGGTGACCGCGCCGCAGGATCTCGTGGACGCCCGGCGCGCCGCGCTCGGCCTGGACGACCCGATCGGCGTGCAGTACCTGGACTACCTGCGGGCGCTGTTCTCCGGCGATCTCGGTGTCTCGATGTCCTCCGGCGTGCCGGTGTCGGAGACGATCGGGCAGCGGCTGCCGGCGACGGCGTCGCTGGCGGTGGCCGCGTTCGTCGTCGTGATGCTGGTGGCGATCCCGCTCGGCCTGGCGATGGCGGTGCTGACCCGCGGCGGCCGCCGTCGCGGCGGCGAGCTCGGCTTCACCGCGACCAGTGCGGTGATCGCGGCGATCCCGGAGTTCCTGCTGGCCGTCGGGCTGGTGTTCGTGTTCGGGGTGTCGCTGGGCTGGCTGCCGGTGGCCGGTCGCGGCGGCGCGTCGTCGTACGTGCTGCCGGTGCTGGCGCTGGCGCTCGGACCGGCGCTGCTGATGGCCCGCATGGTCCGGGTCGAGGCGCTGGCCGTGCTGGACCAGGACTTCGTCCGCACCGCCCGGGCCAAACGGCTGCCACCGCTGCGGGTGTACCTGCGCCACGTCTTCCCCAACGCGCTGACCTCGACGCTCACCATCGGCGGGCTGCTGCTCAGCAGCATGATCGTCGGCACCGTGCTGGTCGAGAACGTGTTCGCCTGGCCGGGCATGGGCATGACGATCGTCTCGTCGATCCTGGCCAAGGACTACCCGGTCGTGCAGGGCATCGTGCTGGTCTACGGCGCTGCGGTGCTGCTGGTGAACCTCGTCGTCGACGTGCTGCTGGCGGTCGCCGACCCGCGCTCGACCATCCGGGAGGGCTGATGGGACGCGACCAGTGGAAGGCGGCGCTGCGCAACCCCGTCGGCGCGGTCGCGGCCGGCCTGCTCGTGCTGCTGGCGATCCTGGCGATCGTCGCGCCGATCATCTGGGGTGACGCCGCGGAGGAGACCGACCCGGCGGCGCTGTCGCAGGGCTCCACGTCGGACCATCCGCTCGGCACCGACGCGCTCGGCCGCGACATCCTGTTCCGGGTCCTGGTGGCGACGCGGTACTCGCTCGGCCTCGCGCTGCTGGCCACCGCGATCTGCGTCGGCGCCGGGCTGATCCTCGGCGTGCTGCCGGCGGTGCTGGGCCGGCGGGCCGGCCGGCTGGTGACGGCGACGGTGAACCTGGCGGTCGCGTTCCCCGGCCTGCTGCTGGCGCTCTTCTTCGCCGTGGTCTTCGGCGTCGGGGCGCGCGGCGCGGTGCTGGCGATCGGGCTGGCCGGTGCGCCGTCGTTCGCCCGGCTGGTGCAGACGAACGTGGCCGCGGTGTCCGGGCGCGACTTCGTGGCGGCCGCGCGGGTCGCCGGAGTGGCCCGGTTCCGGCTGATCGCCCGGCACCTGCTGCCCAACATCGGCGAGCCGCTGGTGGTCAACGCGACGGTGCTGGCCGGTGGCGCGCTGCTGGCCTTCGCCGGGCTGTCCTTCCTCGGCCTGGGCGTGCAGCCGCCCGCCTACGACTGGGGGCGTCTGCTCGGCGAAGGGCTGGACCGCATCTACATCAACCCCGCCGCGGCGCTCGCGCCCGGCGTCGCCGTCGTCATCGCCGGCCTGGCGTTCACGCTGCTCGGCGAGTCGATCGCGCAGGTCGTCGGCGTGCGGGCGGTGCGACGGCGGCAGCCTCCGGCCATGCCCCCGGCCGCGGCGGCGGCACCGGCCGGGACCGACGCCGTCCTCGCCGCCGAGGACCTGCGGGTCGCCTTCCCCGCACCCGGCGGCGGCTGGACCCACCCGGTCGACGGCGTCAGCCTCACCGTCCGCCGCGGCGAGACCGTCGGCGTCGTCGGCGAGTCCGGCTCCGGCAAGAGCCTCACCGCGCTCGCCGTCGCCCAGTTGGCGCCGGACACCGCCCACGTCACCGCCGACCGGCTGGAGGTGGCCGGCGTCGCGCCGCTCGGCCGCACCGGCGCCGAGGTCCGCGAACTGCTCGGCACGAAGGTCGCGATGGTCTTCCAGGACCCGATGACCTCGTTCAACCCGTCGATGCGGATCGGCGCCCAGCTGGCCGAGGTGACCCGCGTGCACGAGCGCCAGGGCCGCAAGCCGGCGCTGGCGCGCGCCGTCGACCGGCTGCGCACCGTCCGCGTCCCGGCGCCGGAGCGGCGCGCGCACCAGTACCCGCACGAGTTCTCCGGCGGCATGCGCCAGCGCGCGATGGTCGCGATGGGCCTGATGAGCACGCCGGAGCTGATCATCGCCGACGAGCCGACCACCGCGCTGGACGTCACCGTGCAGCGGCAGGTGCTGCGGCTGCTCAAGGACGTGCAGGCCGAGACCGGCGCCGCCGTCGTGCTGATCTCGCACGACATCGCCGTGGTCGGGCAGCTGTGCGAGCGGGTCGTCGTCATGTACGCGGGCCACGTCGTGGAGGAGCTGCCGGTCGGCGCGCTCGGCGCGGCCGCGCACCCGTACACCCGGGCGCTGCTGGCGTCGGTGCCGGACCTCGCGACCGACCGGGAGCGGCCGCTGGCGACCATCCCGGGCCGGCCGCCGGACCCCGCGGACCGGCCGGAGGGCTGTGCGTTCGCGCCGCGCTGCGAGTTCGCCGACGACGTCTGCCGGACCCGCCCGAGCCTGGCCGCCGTCGGGCCGGACCAGCGCGCCGCCTGCTGGCACCCGCGCACCCAGCCGCTGGACCTGGCGCTGGACGCAGTCACAGGAGGACAGGCATGAGAGAGCTGTCGTTCCGTGGCACCACCGTCCGGTTCGGGACCGGCCGGTCCGCGCTGACCGCCGTCGACGGCGTCGACCTGGTGGTGCCGCAGGGGCAGGTCGTCGGGCTGGTCGGCGAGTCCGGATCCGGCAAGTCGACGCTGGCCAAGGCCGCCGTCGGGCTGGTGCCGACGACCGGCGGGGAGATCGCGCTGGACGGCGCGCCGCTGCGCACCCGCCGGGACCGGCGCCGCCTGCAGCTGGTCTTCCAGGACCCGCACGCCTCGCTGGACCCGCGGATGTCGATCGGCGAGTCGATCGCGGAGGCGCTGCCGGGCCGCCGCGGCCGCGCCGCGAGGGCGGCCGAGGTGGCCCGGCTGCTGGAGCTGGTCGGCCTGGACCCGGCCCGGGCCCGGTCGCTGCCGTCCGGGCTGTCCGGCGGGCAGCGCCAGCGGGTCGCGCTGGCCCGCGCGCTGGCCGCCGAGCCGGAGGTGGTGCTGGCCGACGAGATCACCTCCGCGCTGGACGTGTCCGTGCAGGGCGCGGTGCTCAACCTGGTCCGCGACCTGCAGCGACAGCTCGGCCTGACGATGCTCTTCATCTCGCACAACCTGTCCGTCGTGCGCTACGTCAGCGACGTCATCGCGGTCATGTATCTCGGCCGGATCGTCGAGGCCGGCCCGGCCGACGAGGTGCTGTCCGCGCCGAAGCACCCGTACACGCGCACGCTGTTGGACGCGGCGCCGGCCTTCGGCGTCGCCCTGGACGACCCCGTCCCCGCCGACGACGCGCGCCTGGACACCGAGGCGCCGTCACCGCACGACCCGCCGCCGGGCTGCCGGTTCCACCGTCGCTGCCCGATCGGCCCGCTGACCCGGCCGGAGCGCACGATCTGCGCCGAGACCGACCCGCAGCCCGGCGCGGCGGACCGTCCGCACCGGGCGGCGTGCCACTTCGCCACGGAGATCCTGGAGGTGCCGGCCCGATGACCCCCGACGATGTGCTCGCGCTGACCGTCCCGGCCGAACCGGCGCTGTCGCCGGACGGCACCCGGGTCGCCTACGTGCTGAAGGGCAGCGACGCCGAGGCGGACGAGAACGTGTCGTCGCTCTGGCTCGTGCCGGCCGGCGGCGGGGAGCCGCGGCGGCTGACGCACGGACGGTCGGACTCCGCGCCGGCGTGGTCGCCGGACGGGTCGACGCTGGCGTTCCTGCGTGCCGCCGACGGGCCGCCGCAGCTCTGGCTGCTGCCGCTCGACGGTGGCGAGCCCGCGGCGCTGACCGACCTGCCGAGGGGCGCCGGGGCGCCGGTGTGGAGCCCGGACGGCACCCGCATCGCGTTCGCCGCCGTCGTCGACACGACCGGGCAGAAGGACACCGACCCGATCGTGCTGGACCGGCTCGGCTACAAGGCCGACGGCGCCGGGCTGCTGCGCGGGCTGCGCCAGCACCTGCACGTCGTGGACGTCGCCACCGGCGCGACGTCGCAGCTCACCGACGGCGACTGGAACGCCGGGGCGCCCGCGTGGTCGCCGGACGGGACCCGGCTCGCCTTCCCCGCGGTGACCGCCGCGGACGCCGACCTCACCGGCGCGTCGTCGGTGTACGTGCTGCCGGCCGCTGGGGGAGCCCTGGGCGAGCCGGTCGGCGAGCTGCGCGGCGCCGGCCCGGTGACGTGGACCCGGGACGGCGCCGCGTTGCTGGTCGTGGGCATGCGGCGGATCGCCGTCGCGCACCAGCGGCTGTACCGGGTCCCGCTGGACGGCGGACCGGCGGTCGACCTCACCGCGGACCTGGACCGCAACGTCATGCCCGGCGGTCCCGGGTATCCCGGCGGGCTGCCGCAGCTCACCGGGTCCGGCGACACGGTGGTGTTCTGCGCCCGGGACCGCGGCTGCACACACGTCTACGCCGTCGGGACCGACGGTGGGCCGGTGCGGCCGCTGCTCGGCGGCGCGGGGCGGGTCGTCTCCGGGCTGTCGGTCGCCGGGGACCGGGCCGCCGTCGTCGTCGCCGGGCCGGGCTCGTACGGCGAGGTCGCGCTGGTCGACGTCGGCGCCGGCGCGGAGACGACGCTGACGGCGCACTCGCCCGCGGACCTCGACCTGCCGGTGGCGGAGGAACGGGTGTTCACCGTCTCCGACGGCACCGAGGTGCACGGCTGGCTCTACCGGGCCGCGGGCGCCGGACGGCCGGGGCCGCTGCTGCTGGACATCCACGGCGGCCCGCACAACGCCTGGAGCCCGGCGCCCGACGCCGGCCACTCCTACCACCAGCAGCTGGTGCAACGGGGCTGGTCGGTGCTGCTGCTCAACCCGCGGGCCAGCGACGGCTACGGCGAAGCGTTCTTCGGCGCCGCCGCCGGTCGCTGGGGCCTGGCCGACGAGCGCGACTTCCTGGAGCCGCTGGACCAGCTCGTCGCCGAGGGCGTCGCCGACCCGGACCGGCTCGCCGTCACCGGGTACAGCTACGGCGGCTACATGACCTGCTGGCTGACCGGTCGCACCGACCGGTTCGCCGCCGCGATCCCCGGCGGCATCTTGAGCGACCTCACCAGCTTCGCCGGCACCTCCGACGCCGGCCACTTCCTGGCCGCCTACGAGACCGCGATCCCGTTCGAGGATCCCGAGGCCGCCGCCGCGCAGTCGCCGTACCCGAACGTCGCGAACGTGACGACACCGACGCTGATCCTGCAGGGCCTCGACGACGACCGCTGCCCGCCGGGGCAGGCCGAGCAGTGGTTCGCCGCCCTGCGCGCCCGCGGCGTCCCGGCCCGGCTGGTGCTCTATCCGGGCGCGTCGCACCTGTTCATCCTGGCCGGGCGTCCGTCGCACCGGCTCGACTACAGCCGCCGCATCGTCGACTGGGTCACCCAGCACACGTCGAAGAAGGAGAGCCCGATGACCACCACGACGCTCGACCGCGACCACTGGCAGCAGCGCCTGAACGAGCTGGCCGAGAAGTACCGCGTCCCCGGCGCGACGCTGGGCATCGCGCGCGGCGACGAGACGCTGGAGCTGGCCTTCGGCGTCACCAATGTCGACACCGGCGTGGAGGTCACCACCGACACGCTGTTCCAGATCGGCTCGATCAGCAAGGTGTGGACGGCGACCGTCGTCATGGCGCTGGTCGACGCCGGCAAGCTGGACCTGGACGAGCCCGTCGTCACGTACCTGCCGGAGCTGAAGCTGGCCGACGAGGACGCGACCTCGCGGGTCACCATGCGGCACCTGCTGACCCACACCAGCGGCATCGACGGCGACTTCTTCCTCGACACCGGCCGCGGCGACGACTGCCTGGAGAAGTACGTCGCGGCGCTGGCCGGGCTGCCGCTCAACCACCCGCTCGGCGCGACGTGGTCGTACTGCAACTCCGGGTTCACGACGGCCGGCCGGGTGATCGAGAAGCTCACCGGGCAGACCTGGGACGCCGCGATGCGCGAGCTGCTGTACACGCCGCTCGGGCTGACCCACACGGTGACGCTGCCCGACGACGCGCTGCTGTACCGGACCGCCGTCGGGCACGTGCACGAGGAGGACGAGCCGTACCGCCGTGCGCCGGTCTGGGTGCTGCCGCGCTCGGCCGGCCCGGCCGGGCTGATCACGTCCACCGTCGCCGACGTGCTCGCGTTCGCCCGCATGCACCTGGCCGGCGGGGTCGCCGCCGACGGCACCCGGGTGCTGGCCGAGGACACCGCCACGGCGATGCGCGCGGAGCAGGTCACGCTGCCCGACCCGTACACGCTGGCCGACTCGTGGGGGCTGGGCTGGTTCCGGCTGGACTGGAACGGCACCCGGCTGTTCGGCCACGACGGCAACACCATCGGCCAGTCCGCGTTCCTGCGGGTGCTGCCCGACCAGGACGTCGCCGTCACGCTGCTCACCAACGGCGGGCACACCCGCGACCTCTACGAGACGCTGATCCGGGAGATCTGCCGCGACGTCGCCGGCGTCGAGATGTCCACGCCGCTCAGCCCGCCGGCCGAGCCGGTCGACGTCGACATCGCGCCGCACGTCGGCACCTACGAGCGGACCAGCGTCCGGCTGGACGTCTGGCAGGCCGAGACCGGGCCGAAGCTGCGGCTGACGCAGACCGCGGAGCTGGCCGGGCTCGAGGAGGAGCCGAAGGAGCTGGACCTGGTGCCGGTGCGCGACGGCCTCTACGTGACGCTGCTGCCCGGCAACGAGACGTGGATGCCGGTGATGTTCTACCAGCTCGCCGACGGTTCGCCGTACGTGCACCTCGGCGTGCGCGCGACCCCGAAGGTCTCCTGACGCGTGGGCGACGTCGAGGGGGAGCTCCGCGAGGCGTTCGCGGCGGCCGGCGTGACCGGGTTCCTGCACGCGGTGGACGTGTCGTCCGGCGCGGACCTGGGTGTGGACGCCGACGCGCCGGTCGTCACCGCGAGCGTGTTCAAGATCCCGGTGCTGGTGGAGCTGTGCCGGCAGGTCGCCGCCGGTGAGCGGTCGCCGTCGGACCGGGTGCGGATCCCCGCGGGCTCCCGCACGCTCGGGCCGACCGGGCTGTCGGTCATGCTCGACGACGCGGACCTGTCACTGCGCGACGTCGCCTACCTGATGATGAGCGTCAGCGACAACCACGCCACGGACACGCTGATGGCGCTGCTCGGCCGGGAGCGGATCAACGCGGGCATGGCGGCGCTCGGGCTGCCCGGGACGGTGCTCGAGGAGGACTGCGCCGGGCTGTTCGCCATCATCGACGCGCACGGGCTCGCCGGCGTGCTCGACCCGCTGACCACCAACCGCAGCACGCCACGGGAGACCACGACGCTGCTGCGGCGCGTCTGGACCGCCGACGGGCTGGCGCCGGCGGCCTGCGACGAGATCCGCCGGATCATGGCACTGCAGGTCTGGCCGCACCGCCTCACCTCGGGTTTTCCGGACGATGATGTGAGGGTGAGCGGCAAGACCGGCACGCTGTCGCACGTGCGCAACGAGGTCGGCGTCGTCGAGTACTCCGACGGTGGCGCCTACGCGGTCGCGGTGTTCCTGCGGCTGCCCGGGAGCGAGTTCCGCAACCCGGAGGCCGACGCCGTCATCGGCACCGCGGCGCGGATCGCCGTCGAGCACCTGCGGGCGACCCCATGAGCAGCGTCGAGGTCACGATGATCGAGGACCTGCGAACGCTGGTCGAGTGCGAGTCGCCGTCGGCCTCGCTGCCCGCCGTCGCGGCGTCGGCGGATGTCGTCGCCTCGCTCGGGGCTCGCCTCACCGGGGCCGAGCCGGAACGGCTGGTCGTCGACGGGCGGACCCACCTGCGCTGGCGGTTCGGCCCGCCGGGTGTGCTGCTGCTCGGCCACCACGACACGGTCTGGCCGGTCGGCTCGCTGGTCGATCACCCGTGGCGGGTCGTGGACGGCCGCGCGTACGGGCCCGGCTGCTTCGACATGAAGGCCGGGCTGGTGCAGCTGTTCCACGCGCTGGCGCAGCTGGACTCGCTGGACGGGATCACGGTGCTGGTCACCGGCGACGAGGAGCTGGGCGCGCCGACGTCGCGGCCGCTGCTGCACGAGGAGGCGGCCCGGGCGTCGGCCGCGTTCGTGCTCGAGGCCTCCGCCGACGGCGGTGCGCTGAAGACCGCGCGCAAGGGCGTGGCCTGGTACGAGGTGCGCGTCACCGGCCGGGCGGCGCACGCCGGGCTGGAGCCGTGGACCGGGGTGAACGCGGCGGTCGAGCTCGCGCACCAGGTGCTGGCGATCCAGGCGCTGGACCGCGGGCCGGCCGGCGCCACCGTCACACCCACGCTGGCCGCCGCCGGGACCACCGCGAACACCGTCCCCGGGACGGCGTCGGTGCACGTCGACGCGCGGGTGCCGACGGCGGCGGAGGCGCGCCGGGTCGACGACGGGCTGGCCGCGCTGCGTCCGGTCCTCGCCGGCGCGCGGGTCGAGGTGGTGCCGGGGCCGCGGCACCCGCCGTTCGAGCCGTCCTCGTCGGCCGCGCTGTACGCACTGGCCTGCTCGGTGGCGGACCGGCTCGGGCTGGGGCCGCTGACGTCGGCGCACGTGGGCGGCGCGTCGGATGGGAACATCGTCGCCGGCGACGGGACGCCGACGCTGGACGGGCTCGGCGCCGTCGGGGCCGGTGCGCACGCGCCCGGCGAGCACGTCGTCGTCGACGCCATGCCGGCTCGGGCGGCGCTGCTGGCGGGGCTGGTCGAGGCGGTGCGCGACGACTCGTCGGCCTGGACGAACCGGGCCGCCGTGGATCGGGCCGGCCGACCATGACGGGCCTTCCGGAGCGGAGGATCATCGACGACATGGCAGCTCAGCCCGCCGCCGTCGCGCGACTGACGATCCGCGAACTGTCCGCGCTCGGCGACCTCGAGGCCGTCTACGACCTGTTCGACCGGATCTGGCGGCCGGACCGCTCGAACCCGCCCGTCACCGTCGAGCACCTGCGCGCGCTCACCCACGCCGGCAACTACGTCGCGGGCGCCTTCGACGGCGACCAGCTGATCGGCGCCTGCGTGGGGTTCTTCGCCGCCCCGCCGGGACGGTCGCTGCACTCGCACGTCGCCGGCGTCTCGTCCGCCGCGCGCGGCCGGCACGTCGGGTTCGCGCTCAAGGCGCACCAGCGGGAGTGGGCGCTCGCGCACGGCCTGTCCGAGATCACCTGGACGTTCGACCCGCTGGTGCGCCGCAACGCCTACTTCAACCTGGCCAAGCTGCAGGCCCGGCCCAGCGACTACCTCGTCGACTTCTACGGCGACATGGACGACGCGATCAACGGCGGCCAGGGCAGCGACCGGCTGCTGACCCGCTGGCGGCTCGACGTGCCGGAGGTGGTGGCGGCCTGCGCGGCCGGCGGCGGCGCGGCCGCGGCGGTCCCGCCGGGCGCGGTGGCGGCGCTGACGGAGTCGGCGTCCGGCCGGCCGGTGGTCGCGCCCCGGTCGGCGTGGGCGCGGGCGTCGCTGCTGACCGTCGCGACGCCGCCGGACATCGAGGCGCTGCGCGGCGCCGACCCGGACCTGGCCCGGCAGTGGCGCGGCGCGATGCGCGACGTGCTCGGCGAGCTGGTCGGCGGCGGGGCGCGGGTCACCGGGTTCACCCGCTCCGGTGCGTACGTGGTGGAGAGGACGGACGCGTGAAGATCACCGGGTTCGAGCTGCGCCGGATCGCGATGCCGCTGGTGGCGCCGTTCCGCACGTCGTTCGGCGTCGAGACCGAGCGGGACGTGCTGCTGGTGCGCGCCGTCACGCCCGACGGCGACGGCTGGGGCGAGTGCGTGGCGATGGCCGCGCCGCTCTACTCGCCGGAGTACGCCGACGGTGCGGCGCAGGTGATCGAGCGGTTCCTGGCGCCACGGCTGTTCGCTCTCGATGACGTGGGGCCGCTGGACGTCGCGCGGGCGCTGGACCCCGTCCGCGGGCACCGGATGGCGAAGGCCGCGCTGGAGACGGCGGTGCTGGACGCGTGGCTGCGGGCTCGCGGCGAGTCGTTCGGGGCGTATCTGGGCGCTGTTCGCGACCGGGTGCCGGCGGGGGTGTCCGTCGGCATCATGGACTCCGTCCCCGCGCTGCTGGACGCCGTCGCCGGCTATCTCGACCAGGGCTACCTGCGGATCAAGCTGAAGATCGAGCCCGGCTGGGACGTCGCGCCCGTGCGCGCCGTCCGCTCGCGGTTCGGCGACGATCTGCTGCTTCAGGTCGACGCGAACGCCGCCTACACCCTGGCCGACGCGCCGGTGCTGGCACGGCTCGACGAGTTCGACCTGCTGCTGATCGAGCAGCCGCTGGCCGAGGACGACCTCCGGCAGCATGCGGCGCTGGCGGGGCTGATCAGGACCCCGATCTGCCTGGACGAGTCGATCGAGTCGGCCAAGGACGCCGCCGACGCGCTGCTGCTCGGCGCCTGCCGGATCATCAACGTCAAGCCCGGCCGGGTCGGCGGCTACCTGGAGGCGCGCCGGATCCACGACCTCGCGGTGGCGCACGGCGCGGCGGTCTGGTGCGGCGGGATGCTGGAGACCGGCCTCGGCCGCGCGGCCAACGTCGCGCTGGCCGCGCTGCCCGGCTTCACCCTGCCCGGCGACACGTCCGCCTCCGATCGGTACTTCGCCCAGGACATCACGGCGCCCTTCGTCCTGGACGACGGCCACGTCGCCGTCCCCTCCGGCCCCGGCCTCGGCGTCGAGCCCCTCCCCGACGTCCTCGCCGCCCTCACGACGTCGACC
>NZ_POTW01000069.1 GCF_003236295.1 Jiangella anatolica | reverse complement strand
GAACACCCCCATGACATGCCCCCCCAGGCCTTGTCTCCCCGGCCTCGTTCGCCGGCCTTGTTACAGGCGCCGAGCTAGGCCGGCGCCTCCCGGCCGGTGTCGTCGGCGGAGCGGCGGCCGTCCTTCGACGCGACGTAGATCGCCGCGGCGCCACCGGCGGCCAGCAGCCCACCCAGCGTGGCCGTGCGAGCGACGTCGCCGGGCCCGGTGTTCGGCAGCTCCGGGCCGCCCGCGGCGGGCGGCTGGTCCTCGTCGGCCGGCGGCTTCGGCGCCGGCGCCTCCGGCGTCGGCTCGGGCGTGTGATCGTCCGGCGGCGTGGTCGGCGGGTTCGCCGGCGGCTGCTCAGGCGGCGAGGTCGGCGGCTTCTCCGGCGGCTTGGGCGGCTGCGACGGCTCCGGCGGCTGTCCGCTGGGCACGGCCGCGTTGGCCTGCGACAACGTGATCGCCGTAATGGTCGGCACGGCCCACACGACGCCGCCGATCTTGGCCCCTCGGGCCAGCATCTGACGTCGGCTCAGACCCGTGGTCTGGTTCTGCTGCATCAGCAACGCCCCTCAACTCGCACGCCCCCCGTGCGACTGGCCAGATGATACCGGCCGAATGACCGATCTGTCTTGTCGACTGTTCGGACAGGCCCCGTGAGATCGCTACGATGGCGCCCGTGAGCCGATCAGCGCCGGCGCCCGCGGCCGCCGTACGCGAGATGGACATCGACGGCGAGGTCACGCTCTTCCACGAGCCCACCCACACCGCGCTCGTCCTCAACGAGACCGCCGGCGACGTCTGGCGCCTGGTCGACGGCGAACGCACCGTCGACGAGATCGTCCGGCTGCTGGCCAGCTCCTACGGCGCGTCCGACGACGATGTCCGGGCCGGCGTCGAGGCCGCCCTGGACGAGCTCGTCGCGCACCACGTGGTCGACCGGCCGCCGTCCGGATGACCGGCCGGCTCGTGCTGGACGTCGTCGGCGTCCGGGTCGAGGTGCCCTCCGGCGAGGACGTGCCGGCCGAGGACCTGTACGCCGCCGCGGCGGCCGTCGCGATCGAGCGCGCGCCCCGGCTGCTGCTGCACACCGGCGCCGTCGCGCGCGACGGCCGGGCCGTCCTGTTCCCGGGGGAGTCCGGCACCGGCAAGAGCACGATGGTGGCCGCGTGCCTGCGCCGCGGCTTCGGCTACCTGAGCGACGAGCTGGTCGCCGTCGAGCCGGACACCGGCCACGTGACCGGGTGGGCGCGGCCGCTGATGCTCACGTCGTGGGCGCTCGGCGCGGTCGGCCTGGACGTGGGTCCGCTCGGCGCGGAGGAGAAGGCGGCGGTGCCGCCCGAGCGTCTCGGCGCCGCCACCGTCGCCGCGACGGTGCCGGTCGCCCAGGTCGTCGAGCTGCGGCGCGGCGCGGCGCGGACCCGGCTGACGCCGCGGCCGGCCGGCGAGGTGCTCGCCCAGGTGCTGCGGGCCGGGTTCAACCACTACCGGCTCGGCGCCGACGCGTGGACCGCAGCGACGGCGCTGGCCCGCGGCGCCCGCGGCTGGCGGCTGGACGTCGCCGGTCTCGACGAGGCGGCGGACGTCGTGGCGGAGCTGGCCTAGTCGAGGAGTGCGGCGACGGCGGCCACGGTGGCGCCGACGTCGCGGACGGCGTCGTGGCCGAGGTGCGGGACGAACGCCGTCAGCCGGCCGCGGGCGGCGTCGATCACCCGCTGGTTGGCCAGGGGCCAGGTGCGGTTGCGGGTGTCGCCGATCTCCAGCACCCGGGTGTCACGCGGCGCGAACGCGGACAGGTGCAGCGCCGATCCGGCGAGACCGGCGAGGATCGGCGCCGCGGCGACCGCGGCCAGCTGCTCGGCGATCGGCAGCTCCTGGGGGTGCAGCACGAGGAAGCCCAGCCGCTCCAGCTCCCCGTCCAGCAGCTCGTCGCCCTCGCTGCGGCGCCGGTCCTTCGGCAGCCGGGAACGGGACAGGAACACCGGCGGACCGGGCGGCGCGGCGACGGCGACGCGGTCCCACACCGCGACCGACTCGGCGCTGGTGCGCCGGCCCGGGTGGTACGGCCGGTCCGGGACGACCAGCTCGTCGACCCGCGTCGTCCGCGCCGCGACCCGGATCGGTACGTCCCAGCCGCTGCGCCGGACCAGGTCGAGGTGGTAGTCGAGCAGCTCGGTGGGCCAGATGAAGCGGTGGAAGACCAGCCCGTCCACCTCCTGCCCGACCGGCCACAGGGTGGTCAGCGTCTCGGTGACGAAGTGGCCGAACCGGACCATCCAGTGCCCGCCGTAGAGCCAGCGGCCGCGCAGCCGGTCCGCCGCCGGCTCGTCGCAATACGGCGGGTCGGCCGGCGTGACGTGGTCGCCGCCGTAGCCGCCGGCCCGCAGCGACTCGGTGACCAGCGATCCGCCGGCGTAGACGGCGCCGCGCGAGTGCCGCCGCTGGCCGTCGTCGATGCGGACGCTGCTCCACGCGCTCAGCAACGCGTCGCGGTACGTCCGAAGGTCAGCCGGCGGCGGTGGCGCGTCCGGCGGTGTAGCGGCCCCCCACTGCATTGACGGAGAGTAAGTCGAGGGTCGGACTCAACTGACATTCGGGATCGTCCGGCGGACGAGGTCGTCCAGCTCGTCGATCACCTCGCGCCAGACCGACGCGCGCTGGCCGTATGGGTCGGCGATGTCGTCCTCGGGGCTGGCCCCGGCCACGTCGTCGCGGGTGCGGCCCTCGCCGACGTGCTCCAGCCAGTCCGCGAAGCGCTGGTGCCGGCCGCGGACCGCGGCCTTCTCCACCCGCCGCACGAAGTCCTTGAGCGTGAACGTCCTCGCCCACGCGTCCGGGTGCGCGTCGACGACGGCGCGGACGTGCTCGCGCTCCATGCCGAGCACCAACGCCGCCGACGCCACCGAGGCCGCGGTGACCGGCAGGCTGCGGTGCCCGCCCAGCTCCAGCCCGCGCTCGCGCATGAGCGTGATCCCGACCGGCGGCACCGAGCCGTGCGCGCCGACGAGCGCGCCGGACCGGCCGATCAGCGGCGACCCGGCCCGCGGCGCGTAGGTGTCCAGCATGGCGGCGGCGATCGGCGAACGGCAGCGGCCGGCCGTGCACACGAAGAGAACGTCGATGCCAACCCCCCAGCCGTGCCCCAGGCCCGCGACGAACGCAGTCTACGGCCGGGCCGGCCCGCTGCTGACGGCGAGCCGGCCCCGCCCACGGCTACCGGCTGAGCCGCTGGAACCGGCGGACCGCCAGCGGCACGAACACCAGCGTGATGGCCAGCGGCCAGACGATCGCGCCGAGCATCGCGTGCTGCTCGATCCAGCTGTCACCGAGCGCCGCCGGGTTGCCGAACAGCTCGCGTGCCGCCGTCACCGTCGACGACACCGGGTTCCATGCCGCGACCGCGCCCAGCCAGTCCGGCATCTGCGACGGCGCCACGAACACGCTGGAGATCATCGCGAACGGGAACGCGACGGCGAACAGGCTGCCGGCCGCCTCCTCGTTCGGCGTCATCAGCCCGATCCAGATGCCGATCCAGATCAGCGCGAACCGCAGCCACAGCAGCAGGCCGAACGCCGCCAGCGTCGCCCAGAACCCGCCGTCGGAGCGCCAGCCGATCACCAGCGCCGTGACCGCCAGCACCAGCAGGTCCACCGAGGCGCTGACGATGTCGGCGAGGCCGCGGCCGGTCACCGGGGCCGACGGGGCCATCGGCATCGAGCGGAACCGGTCGGTCACGCCCTTCGTCGTGTCGATGACGACGGCGTAGGCGGTGTTCATGAAGCCCATCGCCATCGTCATGCCGAACATGCCGGGCATCAGGTACTCGCGGTAGTCGCCGCCGCCCGGCACGCTCATCGCGCTGCCGAACACGTACCCGAACAGCAGCACCGAGACGATCGGGAAGCCGAGCTGCCAGGCGATGTTGGCGGGCTGGCGGATCAGGTGGGTGAGCGTGCGGCGGGCAACCGTCCAGCCGTCGGCCAGCGCCCAGTACATCCGCCGCTCCGGCGCGTCGACGCCGTCGTCGAGGATGGTCGTGCTCATGCGGGAACCTCCGTCCGCTCGGTCGCCACGGCCTGCTCCGGCTCGGCCTTGTGGCCGGTGAGCCGCAGGAACACCTCGTCCAACGTGGGCCGGCGCAGCCCGATGTCCTCGACGCCGATGCCCTCGTCCTGCAGCGCCCGGGCCACGTCGGTGAGCGCGGCGACCCGCCGCTCGACCGGCGCGGTGACCCGGCGGTGCTTCTCGTCGACCTCCGGGCGGCCGGCGGCGACCCGCGCGAGCGCCTGCAGCGCGACCGGCAGGTCGACCGCCTCCTCCAGGACGACCTCCAGCTGGTCGCCGCCGACCCGGCGCTTGAGCGCGGCCGGGGTGTCGTCGGCGATCACCCTGCCGTGGTCGATGACGGCGACCCGGCCGGCCAGTTGGTCGGCCTCGTCGAGGTACTGCGTGGTCAGCAGCACCGTGGTGCCGCCGGACACCAGAGAGCGGACCGCTGTCCACACCTCGTTGCGCCCGCGCGGGTCCAGGCCGGTCGTCGGCTCGTCCAGGAAGAGGACCTTCGGGGCGAGGATCATGCTGGCGGCGAGGTCGAGCCGGCGCCGCATGCCGCCGCTGTACTCCTTCGTGCCCTTGTCGGCGGCCTCGGCGAGGTCGAACTGGTGCAGCAGCTCGTCGGCCCGGGCGGCCGCGCGGGCCGTGCCGAGGTGGAACAGCCGGCCGAACATCAGCAGGTTCTGCCGGCCGGTGAGGATCTCGTCGACGGCGGTGAACTGGCCGGTGAAGCCGATCCGCCGGCGCACCTTGCGGGCCTCGCGGACGACGTCGTGGCCGGCCACCTCGGCCCGGCCGCCGTCGAGCCGGACGAGCGTGGCGAGGATGCGCACGGCGGTGGTCTTGCCGGCGCCGTTGGGGCCCAGCAGGCCATAGACCGTCCCCTGCGGAACGGCCAGGTCGAAGCCGTCGAGGGCGCGTTTCTCGCCGTAGCGCTTCTGCAGGCCCTCGGCGAGGATCGCGTGGCTGGAGGTGCTCAAGGGAGTCCCTTTCGCTGAACCGGGTACGATGTACGCACTTAAGCGTACACCATGCGCAGTTCATTCCCTGGATAGTGTTTGCCCTGATGACAACGGACTACAGCGGTAGCGGCGACGTCTCGAAGAGCCTGGAGCTCCTGTGGGGGATGCAGCAGCGTCCGACCCGCGGGCCCAAGCCCGGGCTCACGCTGGAGCGCATCGTCGACGCCGCCATCGAGGTGGCCGACGCCGACGGCCTGGCCGCGCTGTCGATGCGGCGGGTCGCGGCGCACCTCGGCGTCGGCACCATGTCGCTGTACCGCTACGTGCCGGGCAAGGGCGAGCTGCTCGACCTCATGCTCGACCGCGTCGCCGGCCCGGTCGACGACGATCCCGGCGAGGAATCGGCCGGCTGGCGCGCGACGTTGGAGGAGCTGGCCCGCGGGACCTGGCAGATGTGCATGAAGCACCCCTGGTACCCGCAGGTCGACCAGGTGCGGCCGCTGCTCGGCCCGAACAACATCGCCGGCATGGAGCGCATCGTGCGACGGCTCAAGCCCACCGGGCTGTCCGACCAGCAGCTGGTGCTGATGATCTCGGTGGTCGACGGCTTCGTCACCACCATCGCGCGCTCGCACGTCAACGCGCTGCAGGCCGAGCAGCGCACCGGCATCTCCGAGGAGGACTTCTGGGCCGCGCAGGAGCCGGTCCTGGTGAAGATGATGGAGACCGGCCGCTTCCCGACCCTGGCCGCGCTGGACGAGAACACGTTCACGTTCAGCTACGAGGACGTCTTCGAGTTCGGCCTGACGACGATCCTGGACGGACTGGCCGTGCTGGTCGAGGGCGGCGGCGCCCCGGCTACGGGTTGACCGGCGGCGCGTCGGGGCCGTGGGCGGCGTGGTGCTCCCAGCGCACCCGCTCGGAGCCGAAGCCGGCGGCGTGCACGCCGTCGTGGCCGTACGGCCGCCGGCATCGGTAGGTCAGCGAGTACAGGTCACGACAGGAGTCGGCATAGCTCGTGTACGCGAACTCCAGGTCGAGCCGTTCGTCGATGCTCATCGGATCACCGCCAGGGGTCGGGTGTGACGTGCGCGCCCCGTTGCGACGGCATCCAGTATCACACGAGCATCAGACGCTCGCCGATCCCAGCATTCCGTGTGGGTCGATGACGTACTTGCGGGCCGCGCCGCGATCGAACTCGGTGTAGCCCTCGGGAGCCCGGTCGAGCGGAATGACCGTGGCGTTGACGTTCCGCGCGATCGGCGTCCGGTCGTGCAGGATCGCCTCCATGAGATAGCGGTTGTACTTCATCACCGGGCACTGGCCGGTCGTGAACGACAGCGACTTCGCCCAGCCCAGGCCCAGCCTGATCGACAGCGAGCCGATCTTGGCCGCCTCGTCGCCGGCGCCCGGGTCGCCCGTCACGTACAGGCCCGGGATGCCGACGGCGCCACCGGCCCTGGTGACGTTCATGACGGTGTTGAGCACGGTCGCCGGCCGCTCCGTCTGCGCGTCGGCTCCGTGCCCGCGCGCCTCGAACCCGACCGCGTCGACGGCGCAGTCGACCTCCGGCTCACCGAGCACCTGAGCGATCTGCTCCGCCGGGTCGCCCTGCGCCACGTCGATGGTCTCGCAGCCGAACGAGCGGGCCTGCGCGAGCCGGTCCTGCTGCAGGTCGGCCACGATGACGACGGACGCGCCGAGCAGGAACGCCGACGTGGCCGCGGCCAGTCCGACCGGCCCGGCGCCGGCGATGTACACCGACGTGCCCGGCTGCACCCCGGCCGTCACGCAGCCGTGGAACCCCGTCGGGAAGATGTCGGCCAGCATCGCCAGGTCGAGGATCTTCGCCATCGCACGGTCGCGATCGGGGAACGTCAGCAGATTCCAGTCGGCATACGGCACCAGCGCGTACTCCGCCTGGCCGCCGACCCAGCCGCCCATGTCGACGTACCCGTAGGCCGACCCCGGCCGGTCCGGATTGACGTTCAGGCAGACGCCGGTCTTGCCCTCCTTGCAGTTGCGGCAGCGCCCGCAGGCGATGTTGAACGGCACCGAGACGAGGTCGCCGGCCTTGACGAACTCGACGTCCCGGCCGGTCTCGACCACCTCGCCGGTGATCTCGTGCCCCAGGGCCAGGCCCTCGGGTGCGGTGGTGCGGCCGCGGACCATGTGCTGGTCGCTGCCGCAGATGTTGGTGGCGACGACCTTCAGGATCGCCGCGTGGGGCAACTGGCGCCCCACGTTGGCCGGGTTGACGCCCGGCCCGTCCTTGAGCTCGAAGGTCGGATACTCGACGGACTCGACCTCGACGTGGCCCGGTCCGCGGTACACGACCGCTCTGTTTGCAGGCACGACCCTGCTCCCCTCTCCAGCGGTGGCGGATGCGACGGAGTTCGGCTGCCTCTCCGGCCACGGTGGCGGGGCCGTCCGAACTCGTCACCGCGCCTGGTTGGGAACTCAGGGCGGACGGCGCGGACAAGGGGAGCGGCTCGCGGGATTGCGGGCGGTCCACTCGCCCGGAAATTTCAACGTAGACCTGCCTCCGGGAACGGTCAACGACCCGGCTCTGCTGGTCCGGTCAGGCGGCGTCGGCCTGGACGGCGAGGGCGATCCGGCGCACCGCCCGGCTGGCCCGCTGCCGTGCCGCCGGCCAGCTGAGCCCCGCCCGCTCGGCCGCGGCGGCACCGCCCTCCAGCCCGGGCGACGGCGCGTAGATGTCCAGCAGCAGCCCGGCGTCGGCGGCGCTCACGGCGCCGGCGTCGACCGCCCAGGCGAGCAGCTCGGCGAGGTCCAGGTCGGCGGCGCCGTCGTCCCCGGGACCGGCGCCGAGCACGGCGGCCAGCGTGCCCGGCTCGGACGGCGCCTCGGTCCGGCCGTGCGCCAGCTCGCGGCTGACGATGCCGAGCGTGTCCATCGCGAGGTTCGCCGCGACCTTCACCGGCCGGCGCTCGGTCGGGTAGGTCGCGATGACCGTCCACAGCGCGGCGACGGCGGCGTGCTCCAGGCACTCGCGGCTGTCGCGGCCGGCCTGCCCGGCGGCGATCCGGATCGCCTTGCCGAGCATCAGCTGCAGCACCGTCCGACCGGCCAGCGGCTCGCCGTCGTGGGCCAGCCGCAGCAGCGCCAGCAGCACCGCGTCGGCCGCCAGCCGGCCGGCGGTCACCGCCGTCTGCACGTCGCCGAGGTCGCGGCAGTCCGCGAGCGCCGGCTCGGCGGCCGCCCAGCGCGCGACCGTCGCGGCCCGGCCGTCGGCGCACAGCCGGTCCCACTCGTCGTTGAGCCGGCCGGCCACGCCGGTCCCGGTCTGCCGCCGCGCTCCGGTGATGGTGACGCTCATGCGCCCCAGGCTGGGCGGCGGCTCTTGCCCGCAACCTTGCCCGCAAGCCGCTGACCAGCACGGGCAAGGTTGCCCGTTCTCCGGCTAGAGGCGTCCCTCCTGGTCCAGCAGGGTGATGACGGCGTCGCGGGCGGCGGTGATCGACAGGCCGGTCGTGTCCAGCACGAGGTCGGCGTCGGCGGGCTCCTCGTAGGGGCTGGAGATGCCGGTGAAGTCGGGGATCTCGCCGGCCCGGGCGCGCGCGTAGAGGCCCTTGCGGTCGCGCCGCTCGCACTCCGCCAGCGGGGTGGCGACGTGGACCAGCAGGAAGTCGCCATGCGCCTGGGCCATCGCCCGGACGCGGTCCCGGGTGGCGGCGAACGGCGCGATCGGGGCGCACACGGCGACGCCGCCGTGCCGGGCGATCTCGGCCGCGACGAACCCGATCCGCTCGATGTTGCGGTCGCGGTCCTCCCTGGAGAAGCCGAGCCCGGCGGACAGGTTGCGCCGGACGACGTCGCCGTCGAGGAGGGTGACGGTGCGGGTGCCGATCTCGGCGATCCGGTCGGTGACCGCGCGGGCGATCGTCGACTTGCCCGACCCGGACAGCCCGGTGAACAACAGCACCAGCCCGCGCTCGTGCGGCAGCGGCCGCCACCGGCGCCACGCGTGCCGGCTCGCCGGCGGCCAGTCGGCCGGCTCCGCGGCGGTGCCGTCGAGCCAGTCGCGCAGCGCCGCGGCGTCCGGCGGCGTCTCCGGCACGACGCGGGTCCCGCTGTACGCGGCGGCGATGCTCTCGGCCAGCTCGTCGTCGCGTGCGTCGCCGTACTGCGGGGCGGGGACGACGACCAGCTCGGCCTTGCGGCCGTCGCGGCGGAGCCGGTCGCGCAGCGTCAGCGTCGCGGAGATGACGTCGGCGGCGTCCGGGCCGGGTACGGCGCGCGGCCCGTCCAGCACGATCAGCAGCACCGGCTGCCCGGCCTTCGCCGTCGCGGCCTCCAGCGTGCGCAGGTCGACCGGGTCGCGGGTGACGACGGCGGCGGCGCCCGGCTTCGCCCGTCCCGGCGCGCGCCGCAGGGTCGCGTACGGCCCGCGAGGCTCGTCCTCGTCGGTGGTGGCGGCGGCGCGGCGGACCGTTCCGGTCACCGTCAGCCGGCGCTTGCGGGTGGCGGCGGTCTCGACGGTGAGGACGGCGACCGGCGCGCCCTCGGCGTCGGTGAAGGTCAGCTCGCTGTCCGGCGCCGGCTTCTTGCCGGGCAGCGGATCGAGCTCGACGGTGACGGCGGGCGGCGCCGCCGCGGCGCCGGGCACGGCGATGCCCAGCAAGGCGAGCTCGACGGTGCAGAGGGTGAGCGGATCGGGGGTCAGAACGGGACCGGAGGTCGGTTCGGCGGCCACGGCGCCCAGCTTAGGGCCGCCGGGCGGCCGCGCCGGAACCCGTCTCAGCCCGCCATTCGCCGCACGGCGTCGGCGACCGGGACGTCGCCGCCGATCAGCTCCAGCGTGAGCCGCGCGGTCTCCGGCTCGTCCAGCAGCGCCAGCAGCACCGCGGCGACGTCGTCGCGCGACACCGGGCCACGCAGCGGCGACGTCGAGAGCCGCACCCGTCCGGTGCCGGGGTCGTTCGTCAGCCGGCCGGGCCGTAGCACCGTCCAGTCCAGGTCGCGGCGGCGCAGGTCGGCCTCGCTGTCGCCCTTGGCCTTCAGGTACACCTGGAACACGTCGTCCGGGTCGGCCGGCGGCTGCGTCGTCGCGTTGATGGACGAGACCAGCAGGTAGCGCCGCACCCCGGCCAGCTCGGCGGCGTCGGCCAGCAGTGCCGCCGCGCCGCGGTCGACGCTGTCCTTGCGGGCCGCGCCGCTGCCCGGCCCGGCGCCGGCGGCGAACACGACCGCGTCGGCGCCCCCGAGCTCCTCGGCCAGCTCCGCCGCCGTCGCCTCCTCCAGGTCGAGCACGACCGCCGTCGCGCCCGCCGAGGCGAGGTCGCCGGCCTGGTCGGGGTTGCGGATCAGGCCGACCGCGCTGTCGCCACGCAGCGTGAGCAGCCGTTCCAGGCGAAGTGCGATCTGTCCGTGCCCGCCAGCGATGACCACCTGCATTCGGCGTAGGGTAGCCGACGCCGTCTCACGGGGTGGACAGGAGTCCCCCGACCTGGTGCGTTACGCTCGCGCGGGTGAGAGCACTGGTCAAGTCCGCACCCGGCGCGGGGCTGGAACTGACGGACGTCGCGATGCCGGTGGCCGGTGCCGGCGAGGCGCTGGTGCGGGTGCTGCGCACCGGCATCTGCGGCACCGACCTGCACATCGTCAACTGGGATCCGTGGGCGCAGGCCAACATCCGCCCGCCGCTGATCGTCGGGCACGAGTTCGTCGGCGAGGTGGTCGAGGTCGGGCCGGGCAGCCGCGGCGTCGAGGTCGGCGACCTGGTCTCCGGCGAGGGGCACATCGTGTGCGAGCGGTGCCGGCACTGCCGGGCCGGGCAGCGGCACCTGTGCCCGAACACGCAGGGCATCGGCGTGCACCGCGACGGCGCGTTCGCCGAGTACATCGTGATGCCGGCGGGCAACCTGTGGCGGCACCCGGACGGCATCGACCTGGACGCGGCGGCGATCTTCGACCCGTTCGGGAACGCCGTGCACACCGCGCTGAAGTTCCCGGTGCACGGCGAGGACGTGCTGGTGGCCGGCGCGGGTCCGATCGGCATCATGGCCGCGCTGGTCGCCCGCCACGCGGGGGCCCGCAACGTCGTCCTCACCGACGTCAACCCGTACCGGCTGGAGCTGGCCGAGCGCCTCGGCGCGGGCACGACCGTCGACGTCCGGTCCACGACGCTGGAGGAGGTGCGCCAGCAGCTCGGGATGGCCGAGGGGTTCGACGTGGGCATGGAGATGTCCGGTGACCCGATCGCGCTGCACGACATGATCGAGGGCATGGCCAACGGCGGGCGGATCGCGATGCTGGGGCTGCCGTCGAAGGAGAGCAGCGTGGACTGGTCGCGGATCGTGCTGCGGATGCTCACGATCAGCGGGATCTACGGCCGGGAGATGTACGAGACCTGGTACCAGGCCTCGGTCCTCGTCGCCGCCGGCGTCGACATCTCGCGCGTGGTCACCCACCGCTACGACGCCGCCGAGTACGAGCAGGCGTTCGAGACCGCCGGCAGCGGGCACAGTGGCAAGGTCATCATCGAATGGGCGCAGCGGTAGGAGGAGCGTCATGTACGGAGCGATGCGCGACGAGCTGCGCACGAACCTCGACGAGATCCGGTCCGCCGGCCTCTACAAGCCCGAGCACGTCATCGGCAGCCCGCAGAGCGCGCGGGTCACGCTGGCCGACGGGCGCACCGTCCTCAACATGTGCGCCAACAACTACCTCGGCCTGGCCGACGACCCCGGCCTGATCGAGGCGGCCAAGCGCGGCCTCGACGAGTGGGGCTTCGGCATGGCGTCGGTGCGGTTCATCTGCGGCACGCAGACCATCCACACCGAGCTGGAGCGCGGCATCTCGGAGTTCCTCGGCACCGAGGACACGATCCTGTACGGCTCCTGCTTCGACGCCAACGGCGGGCTGTTCGAGACGCTGCTCGGTCCCGACGACGCCGTCATCTCCGACGCGCTCAACCACGCCAGCATCATCGACGGCATCCGACTGTCGAAGGCGCGCCGGTTGCGCTACGCCAACGCCGACATGGCCGAGCTGGAGGCGCGGCTGAAGGAGTCGCAGAACGCGCGGTTCCGGCTGATCGCCACCGACGGCGTCTTCTCGATGGACGGGTACCTGGCGCCGCTGGACAAGATCTGCGACCTCGCCGAGCAGTACGACGCGCTGGTCATGGTCGACGACTCGCACGCGGTCGGGTTCATCGGCCCGAACGGCGGTGGCACGCCGGACCACTTCGGGGTGCGCGACCGCGTCGACATCGTCACCGGCACGCTCGGCAAGGCGCTGGGCGGGGCCAGCGGCGGCTACACGTCCGGCCGCGCGGAGATCGTCGAGTACCTGCGGCAGCGCTCGCGCCCGTACCTCTTCTCCAACTCCGTCGCGCCGTCGATCGTCGTGGCCGCGTCCGCGGTGCTCGAGCGGCTGGCGTCGGGTGGCGAGCTGCGCGCCCGGCTGCGCGAGAACACCGAGTTCTTCCGCGCGGAGATGACCTCGCTCGGCTTCGACGTGCTGCCGGGGGAGCACCCGATCGTGCCGGTCATGATCGGCGACGCCGCCCGCGCCGCCCGGCTGTCCGAGCTGCTCTTCGCCGAGGGTGTCTACGCGGTCAGCTTCAGCTACCCGGTCGTGCCGCACGGCGCGGCCCGCATCCGCACCCAGGTCTCGGCGGCACACACCCTCGACGACCTGCGCGACGCCGTTCAGGCGTTCGACCGCGCCCGCGCCGCGCTGGGCTGACGGCGATGAGCGTTGGTACTGCCTTTCGGCGCCGCGCCGCCGCAGTCGTCGCCGCAACTCCGCGGAATATCGGCTTCGCCAGAACCAGGTGACGGATCGCGACGTAGAGATCCGTATCGAGCAAGGCACCTATGTCGACGGCGGAACTGTGTGGAACACCTACATCCCGGGCCACTCGATCAGCTTCCTACCCGTGGACTATCTCTACGAGGGCGTCATCCCGCCCCGCGGGCGGCCGGTGTTCCGCAGCCCTGTGGGCGACGACGGCTACTGGTTCTGGGCCGAGCTCCCGCCGGGGCATCCAGGCGGCGACACCTCGCTGCGCTTCTACTACTTGACGGCCACGGGGCGACCTACGGGTTCGGCGGGGTCACGCTCGAGAACAGTTCGGGCTGCGGGCATCCATGGCGTCTACGCCATGCACGGCAGCTCCGGGAACTCGATCAGGTCGAACGACTTCCAGTGGATCAGCGGCAACCCGATGCGGGTCCGGAACGACTCGAACTCGAATGACATCCGCGACAACGAATTCACGCGCACCGGGCAGCCGAACGGCGGCTTCTACTCGGACTGGTCCTGCGACGCGGAGTGCGCCGCGGCAACGACCAGTCACGAGAGTGCCCGAGTCACGGGAATCTGTTCAGGTACAACACGCTGAAGACCTCGTACACGGGCGGCTGGCAGGACGCATTCGCACTGTGGCCGGGCGGACTGGATTACGTCGGCGGGCCGGGCTGCTCGAACGATGGTCAGGTTCGGCTGACGACGGCGGGCAACGTCAGGCCGTGAGCCCGCGCCACCCTCGGCTGATCAGGGGCCGCTGACGCCGACCTGCTGGCGGTCTCGCTCCGCCAGCGTGTCGGTGAGCCGGGCGCCCTCGATGTCGACGTCCGGTAGCAGCCGGTCCAGCCACCGCGGCAGCCACCACGCCCGGCCGCCGACCAGCGCCAGCACCGCCGGCACCATCGTCATGCGCACCACGAACGCGTCGACGGCGATCGCGACGGCGAGCGCGAAGCCCATCTGCCGGATGTCGGCGGCCTCGTTGAGCACGAACCCGCCGAACACGCTGATCATGATGATCGCCGCCGCGGTGACCACCCGGGCGCCGTGCGCGAACCCCGTCGTGACGGCGTCCAGCGGCGCCTCGCCGTGCACGTACGCCTCGCGCATCCGCGTCACCAGGAACACCTCGTAGTCCATGGCCAGCCCGAACACGATGCCGACGACGATGATCGGCAGCATGCTGTTGATCATGCCGACCTCGTCGACGCCCAGGCCGGTCAGCCAGCCCCACTGGAACGCCGCGACCATGGCGCCGAACGTCGCCGCCATCGTCAGCAGGAAGCCCAGCGTCGCCTTCAGCGGCACGACCAGCGACCGGAACGCCAGCATCAGCAGCACGAACGACAGGCCGACGACGACCAGCAGGTACGGCAGCAGCGCCTGCGACATGCGCTCGGAGAAGTCGATGTAGAGCGCGGTCAGCCCGGTCACCAGGACGGCCGACCCGGCCGGCGCGTTCGGGCCGGCCAGCTCGGCGCGGATCGTCTCGACCAGCCGCTCGGTGGCCGCGTCCGACGGCCCGCTCTCCGGCACGACGGTGATGACGGCGGTCTCGTTGGCCGCATCCACCTCCGGCGGCGCGACCATCGCGATGCCGTCGAGGTCCTGCAGTCCGGCCGCGACCTCGCCGGCCGCCGCCTCGGTGCCGTCGCCGTCGACGAGCACCAGCAGCGGCCCGTTGAAGCCCGGCCCGAACCCCTCGGCGGTGAGGTCGTAGGCCTGCCGCTGCGTCGTGTCCGCTGGATAGGTGCCCTCGTCGGGCAGGCCGAAGCGGGCGTCCAGCACCGGCAGCGCGAGCACCGCGAGCCCCGCGACGCTCGCCGTCAGCGCGACGACCGGGCGCCGGGTGACCAGGCCGGCCCAGCGGCGGCTCATGGTGGGAGCGTCGTCCGGGCGGGTCTCGGCGGCCCGGGCCCGCCGGGACAGCATCCGCCGGCCGGCGAAGCCGAACAGCGCCGGCAGCAGCGTCAGCGCGATGACGACGGCGATCGCGACCGTGAGCGCGGCGGCCAGGCCCATCTCCGTCAGCATCGGGATGCCGACGACGGACAGCCCGGCCAGCGCGATGACGACCGTGAGCCCGGCGAACACGACCGCGGTGCCGGCGGTGCCGATGGCCCGCCCCGCCGCGTCGTCGCCGGGCCGGCCCGCGGCCAGCTCGTGCCGGTACCGCGAGGCGATGAACAGCGCGTAGTCGATGCCGACGGCCAGCCCGAGCATGGTCGCGAGGATCGGTGTGATCGTGCTGAGGTCGACGAACGACGTGGCCGCGGTGACCAGCGCGACGCCGACGCCCACGCCCACGACGCCGGTGAGCAGCGGCATGCCGGCCGCGAGCAGCGAGCCGAACGTCAGGACCAGCACCAGCGCGGCGACGGCGATGCCGAGCAGCTCGCTGCCGAGCTCCGGCTCCGGCTCCGCCGCGGTGCCGGCCAGCTCGACCCGCAGCCCCGACTCGCCGGCCGTCTCGACCGCGTCGTCGAGCGTCTCGCGCGTCTGCGCCTCCAGCGAGAGGAAGTCGACGCCGTAGGTGACCTCGGCCAGCGCGATCCGGCCGTCCTCGGACACCAGGCCGGCGGCGAACGGGTCGACGATCTCGGCGACCTGCGGGCCGGCCTCGATCTCGCCGACGGCCGCCTCGATCGCCGCCCGGTGCTCAGGATCGGTGACGCTCTCGCCGTCGGGCGCGGCGAACACCAGCCGCGCCGCCGCACCGTCCGGCGACGAGCCGGGGAACCGCTCCTCCAGCAGGTCGAACGCCTCCTGTGACTCGGTGCCGGGGATCGCGAACGAGTCCGACGTCGGGCTGGACAGCGTCGCCGCGGCCACGCCGGCCAGCACGATCACCGTCAGCCACACGGCACCCACCAGGCGGCGGCTGCGGTAGGAGAACCGGCCGATCCGGTACAGCAGGGTTGCCACGACAGCCTCCGAAAGAATCGAATGTATCTCTCTTGTGAGAGTAACTGTCAGATTGCTGGCGGCACAAGACCGATCAGGATTCGAGAAGCGGCGAAGGGGCTCGGATCCCTACCGTGAGGAGTGTCAGCACCGCGGACACGGGAGGAACGGCTCATGAGCACGCAGCCCGACGCGACGTACGGGGGATTCGACGAGGCCGAGCGCGCCGCGATGAAGGAGCGCGCCAAGGAGCTCAAGAAGGGCAAGAAGGCCAAGGCCGACCCCGAGGCCGACCTGTTGGAGAAGATCGCCGAGATGCCCGAGTCCGACCGGGTGCTGGCCGAGCGGCTGCACGCCCTCATCAGCGCCGAGGTGCCCGAGCTCGCGCCGCGGACCTGGTACGGCCAGCCCGCCTACGCCAGGAACGGCAAGGTCGTCTGCTTCTTCCAGGCCGCGGCCAAGTTCGGCACCGACTATGCGACGTTCGGCTTCAACGAGGCGCCGCTGCTGGACAACGGCACCATGTGGCCGACCGCCTTCGGCATCACCCGGCTCACCGCCGAGGACGAGGAGCTGCTGATCTCGCTGGTCAAGAAGGCCGCGGGCGTCTCTTAGAGCTCCGCGAGCACGGCCGCGACCAGCTCGGCCCGCTCGGCCAGCGACGCGACGACGACCTGTTCGTGGACGGCGTGCGCTCCGGCGCCGCGCGGGCCGAAGCCGTCCAGCGTCGGGACGCCGAGCGAGCCGGTGGTATTGGTGTCGGCGCCGCCGGCGGCCGGTGCGCCGTCGATCCGCTGGCCGACGCCGCGCGCCGCCTGGCGGACGGTGTCGAGCAGGGCGGCGGTCGCCTCGTCCGGCGCCCACGTCGGCCGCCGCGACATCACCTCGGCGGTCACCGTCGCGCCGGCGCGGATCGGCCGCAGCGACGTCAGCCCGTCCAGCACGATCCGCTCGGACTCGGCGTCGGTGAAGCGCAGCCCGAGGTCGGCGTGCGCGGCCGCCGGTACGACGTTCGTCCGGCCGCCGCCGGTCAGCGTGCCGACGTTGCACAGCACGTCGCCGGGGGCGTGCCGGACGATCGAGCGGACCAGCAGCAGCTGGTCGACCAGCTCGTCGACCGCGGAGACGCCGGCGTCGGCGTCGAGCGCGGCGTGCGCCTCGACCCCCTCGACGGCCAGCCGCAGCCGGGTGCTGCCGCGCCGGCCGGACTTCAGCGCGCCGTCCGGGTGCGGCGACTCGAACCCGAGCGCGGCGACGGCGTCCCGGGCGGCGTCGGCGACCAGCGCGGACGCCGTCGGCGAACCGACCTCCTCGTCCGCCACGACGACGACGCGCACCGGGCGGCGATCGGCGGCGCGGGCCAGCTCCAGCGCGGCCTCCATGACGACCAGGCCGCCGCGCATGTCGTAGACGCCCGGCCCGTGCGCGACGCCGTCCTCGACCCGCCACGGCATCGGCCCGTCCAGCTGGCCGACCGGCCACACGGTGTCGTGGTGGCCGAGGAACAGCACCGGCGCCGCGCCGGCCTTCGCGCCGCGGCCCGGGTGCTCCATGACCAGGTGGTCGCCGCCCGCCGCCGCGACCCGGCGGACCGCCGCCCCGAGCTCGCGGTGCCGCGCCAGCAGGACCTCGCCGAGCGCGTCCAGCCGGGCGGCGTCGCCGGTCGGCGTCTCGTGCCGAACGTAGCGCTCCAGCCGGTCCAGTAGCGCGTCGGAACCGTTCATCTCGCCACTATACGTGCCGTATCCTTGTCGCGTAGCCGTGAGTAGGGTGGACAGCTGATGAGTTACGAACCGTATGTCGAGCGGCTCACAGCTGCTGCCGATCTCGCCGGCGCCGCGCGGCTCTACCGCGAGGTCTTCGGCTACGAGGACCCGTCACACTCGGTGAACCCGCGCCTGCTCGCCTCGCTGGCGGCCAACGGCGGCTCGGTCGTCGGCGTCCGCGGCGACGACGGCGAGCTGATCGCGTTCGCGTACGGCTTCGTCGGCCTGGACGGCGGCGAGATCTACCACTACTCGCAGGCCGCGGTCGTCGCCGCCGGGCATCAGGGGCAGGGGCTCGGGCGGGCGCTGAAACGGGGACAGCGCGAGGTCGCGCTGGCCGGCGGGCAGACCCGGATGCGCTGGTCGTTCGACCCGGCCGTGGTCCGCAACGCGCACTTCAACCTCGACGTGCTGGGCGCGGCCGGGCGCTGGTTCCGGCCGGACTTCTTCGGGCTGCCCGGCACCGACCGGATGATCGTCGACTGGGACCTCGACGACGAGCGCCGGGCCCGCGACGCGCCGGCGCCGGCGGCGCTGCCGGACGACCTCGCCGACCCGGCCGGCTGGCTGCGGCCCCGTCCGGCCGGTCCGGACACCTGGCTGCCGCTGCCGGTGTCGGCCGACGACCGCCGGCGGCGCGAGCTCGGCGCCGCCATCGGCGTCCTGCTGGAGGGCGGGGCCGTGGCGACGTCGTGCGTCCTGGTGTCGGCGGAGACCGCCGCCTACCGCTTCGTCCGGGCCGCGCCGTGACCGAGCTGACCAGCCCGTCGCAGCGGTTCGGCGCCCGGCTGCAGCGCCCGTCGTCGGCGGCCGCGCTGCAGGCGCGGGTGATCGAGCGGGAGACGCGGACGCTGGCCGAGGCGTTCGAGCGGGTCGCGGCCGACGGGTCGGTGGCGGCCGCGGCGGCGACGGTGGTCGCGGCCCGGCGCCGGTTCGTCGCCGGCACCGGCAAGTCGTTCGCCTACGCCTCGCTGCTGGCCGTCGACCTGTCCGCCGGGCTGTCCAACGTCACGCTGGTCGACGGCACCCTGGTCCGCCACGTCGACGTGCTGGCCGACGTCCGCGACACCGACGTGCTGGTGGCGATCTCGCTGCGCCGGTACCGTCGCGAGACCGTCGCGCTGGCCGGGCGGTTCGCGGCCGCGGGCGGCGCCGTCGTCGCCGTCACCGACACCGCGTCGTCGCCGCTGGCCGAGGTCGCCGGGCAGACGATCGTGGTGCCGACGGCGAGCGCCTCGTTCGCCGACTCGCCGACCGCCGTCGCCGCCGTCGTCCACCTGCTCGCCACCCTCACAACGGCGAGCGCGAAGGGCGCCCGCCGCCGGCTGGCCGAGCGCGACCGGCTCGCCCACGACCTCGACCTCTACTGGGAGGACTGACCGTGCGCGTCACCCATGCGTCGCTGCACCAGGTCCGGCTGCCGCTGGTGCACCGGTTCCGCACCAGCTCGCACGCCAAGGACCACCTGGACCACATCCTCGTCCGGCTGACCGACGAGTCCGGCGCCGTCGGCTGGGGTGAGATCGCCTCGGCGTCGGACCCGTTCTACTCGCCGGAGACGGTGGACACCTGCTGGCTGGTGGCGTCGCGGTACCTGCTGCCGGCGGTGGTCGGCGCACGCTGGGACGACCCGGCGGAGGTCGCCGGGCTGTGGGCGAAGGTCCGCGGCCACCAGTTCGCGAAGGCCGGCGTCGACATCGCGGCGTGGACGCTGTGGTCGCTGTCCGGCGGCGTGTCGCTGGCGACGGCGCTCGGCGGCACCCGGCCGTCGGTCGTCGCCGGCGTCTCGCTGGGGATCGAGCCGACGGTGGACGCGCTGCTGGCCGAGGTCGCCAAGCACGTCGACGCCGGGTACCCGCGGGTGAAGCTGAAGATCGCCCCCGGCTGGGACGTCGAGCCGGTACGGGCGGTGCGTTCGTCCTTCCCGGAGTTGATGCTGCACGTCGACGCGAACGGCGCCTACGGCGAGACGCCCGACGAGCTGGTGGCGCTGCGGGGGCTGGACGAGTTCGGGCTGACGATGATCGAGCAGCCGTTCGGCCCGCGGAACCTGCTCGCGCACGCCGCGTTGCAGCGCGACCTCTCGACGCCGGTGTGCCTGGACGAGTCGATCGAGACGCTGGACGACCTGCGCACGGCGGTCGTGCTCGGCGCGCTGAAGGTGCTCAACATCAAGGTCTCGCGGCTGGGCGGGCTCGGCCCGGCGGTGGCGGCGCACGACCTCGCCGCCGAGCACGACATCCCCGTCTGGTGCGGCGGCATGCACGAGTTCGGCGTCGGCCGGGCCGCCAACATCGCACTGTCCAGCCTGCCCGGCTTCACCCTCCCCTCCGACGTGTCGGCGTCGGACAAGTACTACCAACGCGACGTCGTCTACCCGCCCATCACCGCTTCCGCCGGCATCGTCGACGTCCCGACGGCGCCTGGCCTGGGTCATACCGTCGACGAGGCGTTCGTGCAGGCCAGTGAAGTGCAGACGGTCGAGCTCAAGGCCTGACCCCAGGGTCACCCCACCCCGGAACCGGGGGCTTCCCCCAGGGTGAATCGGGGGCTTTCCGGGTTACCACGCGATCCCGTCCCGGCGAGAGTGAAACCCGACTTCACCGACTTCTGCCGACGGGACGCACCATGACCACCACACTTCCCCTGGACCGACCGCCCCTACCGACTCCGCCGCTCCCACCGCCGCCCCGCCGCGGCCTGGTGGTGCGCGTCGCCCGCTGGAGCGCGACGCACAAGTGGCTGGCACTGATCCTCTGGCTGGCGTTCGTCGCCGCCGCGATCGTCGGCGGCGGTGCCGTCGGCACGAAGGAGGTCGAGGACGGCGACAGCGGCGTCGGCGCCTCCGCCGGCGCCGACAAGGCGCTCATCCAAGCCGACTTCGACGATCCCTACACCGAGTCCGTGCTGGTCCGGGGCGCCGACGGTGGCACGGTCGACGTCGACTCCGACGCGGTGACGACGCTGACGGCGAACCTGGCCGCCGCGCCGGGCGTCACCGGGGTGGCCGACCCGCAGGTGTCCGAGGACGGCGCCGCCGTGCTCTACGAGGTGACGCTCGACGTCCCGGAGGGCACCGACGCCGAGGAGGAGGACGCCGCCGCGGCGGCGGCCGCCGAGATCGGCCAGGTCGTAGACGGCGCCGACAGCAGCCTGAACGTGGGCCAGGTCGGCGACGCGTCGCTGGACGAGGCGCTGAGTCAGGTCTATGAGGACGACCTGCAGCGCGCCGAGTACCTGTCGCTGCCGGTCAGCCTGCTCATCATGCTGGTCGTGTTCGGCGCGCTGATCGCCGCCGCGGTGCCGGTGCTGCTGGCGTTGTCGTCGGTGATCGCGGCCATGGGGCTGTCGGCGTTCGCGTCGTACATCGTGCCGTCCACCGACATCCTCGCCTCGGTCGTGCTGCTGGTCGGCATGGCCGTCGGCGTCGACTACTCGCTGTTCTACGTCCGCCGCGAGCGCGAGGAGCGGGAGAAGGGCCGCGGCACGATGGACGCCGTCGCGGTCGCCGCCGCCACGTCCGGCCGGGCCGTCGTGGTCTCCGGACTCGCCGTCATCATCGCGATGGCCGGCATGTTCTTCGCCGGTGAGGCGACCTTCCAGTCGCTGGCCGTCGGCACCATCCTGGTCGTCGCGGTGGCCGTCGTCGGGTCCGTGACGGCGCTGCCGGCGCTGCTGTCGATCTTCGGCCGCTGGATCGACCGGCCGCGCATCCCGCTGCTGTGGCGGCTGCGCAAGCGTGACGGCGGCGAGCCGCGCGTGTGGCGGGCCATCCTCGGCCCGGTGCTGCGGCACCCGAAGACGGCGCTGGTCGCGGGACTGCTGGCGCTGCTGGCGCTGGCCGCGCCGGCGCTCGGCATGAAGCTCTCGCAGCCCGGCATCTCCGACCTGTCCAAGGACGTGCCCGAGGTGCAGACCTACGACGCCATCACGACGGCGTTCCCGTCCGAGGGCGCCGCGCACGACGTCGCCGTCTGGACGACCGACGGCTCGCCGCTGGACACCGCGGCGGTCGATGCCGGCATCGCACAGCTGAACGACGCGGTCGCGACCGACCCGGAGTTCGCGGCCGAGGACGGCCTGGTCGCCGAGTACTCGACCGATGGCTCGGTCGCCGAGATCACCGTCCCCGTTCCGTACGAGCACGACGACGACCGCGCCGAGGACTCGCTGCAGGCCCTGCGCGACGACCTCGTCCCGGCGGCGTTCGGCGGCATCGACGGCGTCGAGAGCGGCGTCACCGGCATGACCGCGGGCAACGTCGACTTCCGCGACCTGCTGGCCGACCGGATGCCGATCGTCATCGGGTTCGTCCTGCTCATGACCATCGTCGTGCTGGTGATGGCGTTCCGGTCGCTGGCGGTGGCGCTGACCGCCGCGGGCCTGAACCTGCTCTCCGTCGCCGCCTCCTACGGGCTGCTGACGCTGGTCTTCCAGAACAGCTGGGCCGAGGGGCTGCTCGGCTTCGAGTCCACCGGCGCGATCATCACCTGGCTGCCGCTGTTCCTCTTCGTGATCCTGTTCGGCCTGTCGATGGACTACCACGTGTTCGTCGTCAGCCGGATCCGCGAGGGCGCGAAGGCGGGCATGTCGACGCCCGAGGCGGTGCGCAGCGGCATCATCCGCTCGGCCGGCGTCGTCACCAGCGCCGCCGTGGTCATGGTCGCTGTGTTCTCGATCTTCGCGACGCTCGGCGCGATCGACTTCAAGCAGATGGGCGTGGGCCTGGCCGCGGCGATCCTCATCGACGCGACCATCGTCCGGGCCGTGCTGCTGCCGTCGATCATGGCGCTGCTGGGTGAGCGGAACTGGTGGCTGCCCAAGCCGCTGCACAAGCTGCCCCAGCTGGAGCACTGACCCCAGTTCCGTTGATCATCAATGATCCAACCCCCTCTGGGTGGTTGGATCATTGATGATCATGGGGTCAGTCGGTGAAGGCCTGGACCTCGACGAGCCGCGAGTAGTCGCGGTTGTTCGACGCCAGGCCGACGATGCGGACGGCGTCCGCGGTGACCGGCGCGAACGTCGACGTCACCCGCCCGGCGGTGTTGCCGCGCACCTCGTGCACGGTCTGCCAGGCGCCGCCGGTCCGCACCTGGACGTCGAAGTCGCGCAGGCCGTAGCGGGCCGCCGGGTACCGCGTCGAGTCCAGCGTCCACGTCTCGACGCGGGTCAGCTGCGCCGGCGCGGCGAGCACGACGTCGTAGGTGTCCGGGAACGCGCCGCTGGTGCCGTCGTTCCAGCCGGTCAGCGTGTCCCACTCCTCGGAGTTCGTGTTGCCGTCGACGGCGCCGCACACGTCGAAGTTCGCATGCGTCGACGACGCCACCGCCTGCTCGCCGAGCGCGAGGTTGTCGCCATCGCCCTTGGGCGGCTGCGGCAGCACCTCGACGGGGACGGCGACCTCCGCGCCGTCCGTCGTCGCCCGCACCTCGTACGTGCCGGGCTCGGCGTCGCGCGGCACGGTGACGCCGACGCGCGCCGTAACCGTGTGGTCGGGGTCCCAGGCGGGCAGCCACGACGACACCAGCCCGCGGTCGAGCACCACCGGGCCGCCGGCGGCCAGCTCGACGTCGGCGTAGAGGTCCGCGCTGCCGACGTTCGTCATGCCCAGCCGGAAGGAGCTGGGCAGGCACGGCAGCCCGACCACCTGCACACTCTCGGGCGTCGCCGTGAGCCGGACGGGGTCGTCGTCCGGCCGCGCCGCGGTGCTCGCCACCGCCGTGAGCAGGCCGAGCACCGTCGCCGATCCCGCGACCACCGCGATCTGCCGCCGCCTCATGCCTGGCCTCCCAGAACGTGGATGCTCGGGTCGCCGTCCTCGACGGCGAGCCGGGTACGGGTGGTGACGGTGCCGCCGGGGACGATGACGCGGTCGACCACTCGGTAGTCGGCCAGCCACTGGTCCGGCGTCACGTCGACGGTGACGTAGCCGCGCTGGAAGTTGGAGAACTTCACGTGCGGGTTCTCGGCGAGGATGGTCAGCCCGCCCTCGTCGTTGTCCATGCCGTCGCGGCCGGAGCTGATCGACGTCCCGACGAACTCGGTCCCGACGACCGGGGCCGAGGGGTCCGCATAGTCGGCCTTGAGCTCGGAGACGACGCTGCGGTGCAGGTCGCCGGCGATGCTGACGAGGTTGCGCACGCCCCGCTCCGCCGCGCCGCCGAGCACCCGCTGCCGCGACGCGACGTAGCCGTCCCAGGTGTCCATGGGGACGATGACGTCGGCGCCGGCGCGGGTGTCCAGCTGGGCGATCGCCGTCTGGTGCGCCAGCACCTCCCACCGCGCGGACCGCTCGGCGAACCCGTCCAGCAGCCAGCGCTCCTGCTCCGCACCGGTGATGGTGCGGTTCGGGTCGAGCGAGCCGGGGTTGGGCGGGTCGGACCCGTCGCCGGCCGCCTGGTCGTCGCGGTACTGGCGGGTGTCGAGGAGGTTGAAGCGGACCAGGTCGCCGTACTGGAAGCGCCGGTAGAGCTGGACGTCCGGGCCGATCGGCTGCTGCGACAGGCGCACCGGCATGTGCTCCCACCAGGCCCGGAACGCGTTGGCCCGGCGGACCAGGAACTCGTTGCGCGTCGGCGTGGGCGTGTTGCCCTCGGGGATCTCGTCGGCCCAGTTGTTCTCGACCTCGTGGTCGTCCATCGTGACGATCCACGGCGCGGAGGCGTGCGCGGCCTGCAGGTCGGCGTCGAGCTTGTACAGCGCGTAGCGGCCGCGGTACTCGTCCAGCGTGACGGTCTCGCGCAGGGTGTCGGCGGGCAGTTGCTGCTGCCGGACCCCGGCGCCGACGCCGACGCTGTACTCGTACAGGTAGTCGCCGAGGTGGAAGACGACGTCGTGCTCGCGGGCGGCCAGGTCGCGGTAGGCGGTGTAGAAGCCCTCCCAGTAGGCCTGGCAGGAGGCGAACGCGAACCGCAGCGCGGCCGGGGAGTCGCCGGCGGCGGGAGCGGTGCGGGTGCGCCCGACGGGGCTCACGTGCCGGCCGACGCGGAAGCGGTACCAGTACTCCCGCCACGGCCGCAGCCCCTGCACGTCGATGTGGACGCTGTAGGAGTCCTCGCGCCGGGCCCGGGCGCTGCCGCTGCGGACGATGCGACGGAAACTCGGGTCCTCCGCGACCTGCCACAGCACCATCACCGGGCGCGGGCCCAGGCCGCCGAACGGCTCGAGCGGCCGCGGCGCCAGCCGGGTCCAGAGGACGACGGAGTCGCTGAGCGGGTCGCCCGACGCGACGCCCAGCGTGAACGGATACTCGGGCAACTGGGTGAGCTCGACGGCGGATCCGTCGGCCGACGCCAGCCCGGGCAGCGACCCCACCACGGCGAGGCCCATGGCCGCGCCCGTGACGGTGAGGAACCTGCGCCGAGTGGCATCGACCGCGTCCAGCCTGAGCCCTCTGAAGGGGTTGCGGTCGCCGGTCATGGCAAGTGATCAGATCACTGACATCCGACCACAGATCGGACATCAGGTGACCGGTTGCCGAACAACTCGCGCGCCAGCTGCTGTGTCCGTGCTTGCCGGCACAACGCCATGGGCACACCAGGGAGGTCCGGCATGGCGCTCGGGCCGAGTTCGGTGCACAGTGAGGACGGGACCGTCGACGGGCGGGTGCTCCACGCGCCGCTGAACCCTGCGTGGGAGCATCGGCACGACACACGACTGACCGATGCGCTCTATCTCGCGCTCGCCGAACAGCTCGGCTTTGGACTGGTGACGACCGATGCCCGGCTGGCGAGGGCCGGCTCGGCGTCAGACCTGATCATCCCGCTGCACGTGTAGCGGTCGAAGCAGCCGCGACTCTGTCGGCCAGACGTCGTAAGCTCGGTAGTACCCCCCACCCCAGCAGGTGTGGGGGCATGTCTGCGTGCCCGGAAGGTCTACCGATGTCTCTCAGCGGCCTGCTCTCCGCCCTGCTCGGCGACGACGGCGACCCCACGCTGCGCTCGGCCGTCGCCGACGCGCGCAAGGGTGCGGTCACCGCGCTCGACCTCACCGCGCCGCCGGCGCTGCGCCCGTTCGTGGCCGGCGCCATCGCGGCCGACGGCGACGGCGAGGGGGTCGGCGCGGGCCGGACGGTGCTCGCCGTCACCGCGACCGGGCGGGAGGCCGAGGACCTCGTCACCGAGCTGCGCTGCCTGCTGCCGCCGGAGTCCGTCGTCGAGTACCCCGCCTGGGAGACGCTGCCGCACGAGCGGCTGTCGCCGCGCAGCGACACGGTCGGCAAGCGGCTGGCGGTGCTGCGCCGGCTCGTGCATCCCGACGAGGGGTCCGGCGGACGGGTGAGGGTCGTCGTCGCGCCGGTGCGCAGCGTGCTGCAGCCGCAGGTCGCCGGGCTGGCCGACCTTCGCCCCGTCGCGCTCGAGCCCGGCGACGACGTCAGCCTCGACGCCGTCGTCGAGCAGCTGGCCGCCGCCGCGTACGTCCGGGTCGACCTGGTGGAGCGACGCGGGGAGTTCGCCGTCCGCGGCGGCATCGTCGACGTGTTCCCGCCGACCGAGGAGCACCCGCTGCGGGTCGACTTCTGGGGCGACACGGTCGAGGAGATCCGCTACTTCACCGTCGCCGACCAGCGCTCCACCGACGCCGCCGAGCACGGGCTCTGGGCGCCGCCGTGCCGCGAGCTGCTGCTCACCGACGACGTCCGCCGGCGGGCCGCCTCGCTCGCGCACGACCACCCCGAGCTGGGCGAGATGCTGGAGAAGATCGCCGCCGGCGTCGCCGTCGAGGGCATGGAGTCGCTGGCCCCGGTGCTGGTCGACCGCATGGAGATGCTGATCGACCTGCTGCCCGCCGGCACCCACGTGCTGGTGTGCGACCCCGAGCGCGTACGCACCCGGGCGCACGACATGGTCGCCACCAGCCAGGAGTTCCTCGACGCGTCGTGGGCCGCCGCGGCCGGCGGCGGCACCGCGCCGATCGACCTCGGCGCGGCGGCGTACCACACGCTCGGCGACGTGCGGGCGCAGGCGATCCGGCAGGGGCTGCCGTGGTGGAGCCTCAGCTCCTTCGGCCTCGGCACCACGGAGAACGAACGGCCGGAGAAGGAGGACCTCGACGCCGACCTCTACGCCGTCGACCTCGGCGACGACATGGTGACCACCGGCGCCGTCGACACCCGTGAGCTGGACGTCCGCCCGGCCGAGACCTACCGCGGCGACACCAAGCGCGCCGTCGCCGACCTGTCCGGCTGGCTGGCGACGGGCGGCCGCGCCGTCCTCGTGACCGGCGGCCACGGCACCGCCGAGCGGGTCGTCGAGGTGCTCGGCGAGTCCGAGGTCCCGGCACGCTACGTCGAGGACGTCACCACCGCGCCGGAGCCGGGCGTCGTCCTCGTCACGACCGGCGGGCTCAAGCACGGCTTCATCGCCACCGCGGCCGCCCTCGCCGTGCTGACGGAGGACGACCTCACCGGCCAGCGGGTGTCCACCAAGGGCACCACCCGGATGCCCAGCCGGCGTCGCAACCAGGTCGACCCGCTGCAGCTGCAGCCCGGCGACTACGTCGTGCACGACCAGCACGGTGTCGGCCGCTACGTCGAGATGACCAGCAGGACGGTGCAGGGCGCCACCCGCGAGTACCTCGTCGTCGAGTACGCGGCGTCCAAGCGCGGCCAGCCGGCCGACCGGCTCTACGTCCCGACCGACCAGCTGGAGCAGGTCACCAAGTACGTCGGTGGCGACGCGCCGCACCTGGACCGCATCGGCGGCAGCGACTGGGCCAAGCGCAAGGGCCGCGCCCGCAAGGCGGTCAAGGAGATCGCCGCCGAGCTGATCAAGCTCTACGCCGCCCGGCAGGCCGCGCCCGGCCACGCGTTCGGCCAGGACACGCCGTGGCAGCGCGAGCTGGAGGACGCGTTCCCCTACGTCGAGACCACCGACCAGCTCTCGACGATCGACGAGGTCAAGGCCGACATGGAGCGCGAGATCCCGATGGACCGCGTCATCGCCGGCGACGTCGGCTACGGCAAGACCGAGATCGCCGTGCGCGCGGCGTTCAAGGCGGTGCAGGACGGCAAGCAGGTCGGGGTGCTGGTCCCGACGACGCTGCTGGTCGGGCAGCATTTCTCCACGTTCTCCGAGCGGTTCGCGCCGTTCCCGGTGACCATCCGGGCGCTGTCGAGGTTCCAGTCCGACAGTGAGGCGGCCGCGACGATCGAGGGGCTGCACGACGGCTCGGTCGACGTCGTCATCGGCACCCACCGGCTGATCACCGGCGACGTCCGGTTCAAGGACCTCGGCCTGCTCATCGTCGACGAGGAGCAGCGCTTCGGCGTCGAGCACAAGGAGAAGCTCAAGCACCTGCGCGCGAACGTCGACGTGCTGACGATGTCGGCGACGCCGATCCCGCGGACGCTGGAGATGTCGATCACCGGCATCCGCGACATGAGCGTCATCACCACGCCGCCGGAGGAGCGCCACCCCGTCCTCACCTACGTCGGCGGGTACGACGAGAAGCAGGTGGGCGCGGCCATCCGGCGCGAGCTGATGCGCGACGGCCAGGTGTTCTTCGTCCACAACCGCGTCGACACCATCGAGAAGACCGCAGCGCACCTGCGCCAGCTGGTGCCCGAGGCCCGCATCGCCACGGCACACGGGCAGATGGGCGAGCACGTCCTCGAACAGGTCATCAACGCGTTCTGGCAGCGCGAGGTCGACGTGCTCGTGTGCACGACGATCGTCGAGACCGGGCTGGACATCTCCAACGCGAACACGCTGATCGTGGACCGGTCCGAGCGGCTCGGCCTCTCGCAGCTGCACCAGCTGCGCGGCCGGGTGGGCCGTGGGCGGGAGCGGGCCTACGCCTACTTCTTCTACCCGCGCGAGACGCCGCTGACCGAGGAGGCGCACGAGCGGCTGGCGACGATCGCGCAGCACTCCGACCTCGGCGCCGGCATGCAGGTCGCGATGAAGGACCTCGAGATCCGCGGAGCGGGCAACCTGCTCGGCGGCGAGCAGTCCGGCCACATCGCCGACGTCGGCTTCGACCTCTACGTGCGGCTGGTCGGCGAGGCGGTGTCGGAGTACCGCGGCGACGGCGCCGATGCGACGCCCGAGGTCCGCATCGAGCTGCCGGTCGACGCGCACATCCCGCACGACTACGTCGCCAGCGAGCGGCTGCGGCTCGAGGCGTACCGGCGGCTGTCCGAGGCGGCCGACGACGCCGCCGTCGACGCCGTCGTGGAGGAGCTGACCGACCGCTACGGCGCGCCGCCGGAACCGGTCGAGAACCTGCTGGCGGTGGCCCGGTTCCGGGCGCACGCCCGGCGCGCCGGGCTGTCCGAGGTCACCGTGCAGGGCACCTACATCCGGTTCGCGCACGTCGAGCTGGCCGACTGGCAGCGGGTCCGGCTGGCCCGGCTGTACCCGAAGTCACTGGTGAAGGACACCGTCGGGACGATGCTGGTGCCGCGGCCGCGGCCGGCCCAGATCGGCGGCCCGCAGCTGCGCGGTGTCGAGCTGCTGGCCTGGGCGAAGACCGTCGTCGACGACGTCATCGCCCACCAGCCCGACCGGGCCGGAAGCACGGCTGGATAAGATGCGCGCGGGCATCGTCCCATCGCAGGCCGAACCGACGAAGAGGATCACCGTGTCGACCATCCGACGCATCGTCATCGCGTCCCTCGCCGCGGCCAGCGCGGTCGCGCTGGCCGGGTGCGACTCCGACCAGATCGGCGCCGCCGTGGTCATCGACGGCGACCGGTTCACCGTCGACGACCTGCAGAACGCGGTCGAGCACGCCGAGCGGCAGGACGGCTTCGACGTCGAGGCGGCCGGTGGCATGCAGGCCTTCCAGCGCACCGTGCTGACCCGGCACATCCAGCACGAGATCTTCCTGCGGCTGGCCGCCGACGAGGAGATCGAGGTCAGCGAGGCCGACATCGACGACGCCATCGACGAGATCGCGGCCCAGGCGCCCGGCGGCGACCTCGGCGCCGCGCTCGCGCAGGCCGGCTACACCGACGACGCGTTCCGCGCCGGCGTCGCCGACCAGCTGATCGCGCAGACGTTCTCCGAGGAGAACGGCGCCGACGCCGCCGCGCTCACCCAGGTCCTCGTCGACCTCGGCAACGAGCTGAACGTCGACGTGAACCCGCGCTACGGCACCTGGGGCGAGGACCTCAGCGTCAGCGCCGACACGGGCTCGATCTCCGAACCAGCGTCGTGACCGACCGGCCGGGCGAGCGCCTGCTCGAGCTGGTGGCCGTCATGGACCGGCTCCGCTCACCGGGCGGGTGCCCGTGGGACGCCGAGCAGACGCATCGCAGCCTGGCGACGTACCTGCTCGAGGAGACCTACGAGACGCTCGAGGCGATCGAGTCGGGCAACGACGACGACCTGCGCGAGGAGCTGGGCGACCTGCTGCTGCAGGTGCTGTTCCACGCCCGGCTCGCCGAGGAGCGGCCGGACGGGCCGTGGGGGATCGACGAGGTCGCGGCCGGGATCACCGCGAAGCTGATCCGGCGGCATCCGCACGTGTTCGGCGACGCCGAGGCGGCGTCGGCCTCCGACGTGGGCGAGCGGTGGGAGCGGATGAAGCGGGAGGAGAAGGGCCGCGAGTCCGCCGTCGACGGCGTGCCGCTGGCCCAGCCCGCGCTGTCGCTGGCGGCCAAGCTGGTGCACCGGGTCGAGAAGGCCGGCGTGCCGGTCCCGCCGCCGTCGTCGCCGGATCGCGCGCCGGAGACCGCCGAGGAGATCGGCGACGCGCTGTTCGCGCTGGCCGCGGCCGCCCGCGATCGCGGCGTCGACCCCGAGCAGGCGCTGCGCGACGCCACCCGCCGCTACGTCGAGGCCGTCAGGGCCGCCGAGGGCGGCTGAGCCGGCGGCAGCAGCACCCGGAACCTCGCGCCGTCACCCGGCGCGGTGCGCAGCTCGACCTGGCCGCCGTGCGCTGTCACCAGCGCGGCGACGATGGACAGCCCGAGCCCGCTGCCGCTGTGGCGCGATCCGTCCGAGCGCGACCGGGACGGGTCGGCGCGGTAGAACCGCTCGAACACGTGCGCCGCGTCGTCGTCGGTCAGTCCCGGCCCGTCGTCGCGGACCTCCAGCAGGGTCCAGCCCGACTCCGCCGCGCTGACGGTCACGTCGACGACGGTGCCCGGCGGCGTGTGCACGGTGGCGTTGCGGACCAGGTTGTCCACGACCTGGCGCAGCCGCAGCGCGTCGCCGATCACCAGCGGCACCGGCCGGCCGTCGACGTGCAGCCGCAGGTCGTGGCCGCGGGCGACCAAGCGGGCCTGCTGGACCGACTCGACGACGATCCCGATGAGGTCCACCGGCGCCCGGGCGATCACCGGCTGCTGGTCCAGCCGGGCCAGCAGCAGCAGGTCGTCGACCAGCAGCCCCATCCTGGCCGCCTCGTCCTCGACCCGGCGCAGCAGCTGCCGCACCTCCGGCTCGCCGTGCACGACACCCTGCCGGTACAGCTCGGCGAAGCCGCGGATCGAGGTGAGCGGGGTGCGCAGTTCGTGGCTGGCGTCGGCGATGAAGCGGCGCATGCGCTGCTCGGACTCGCGGGCGTCCTCCTCGGAGAGCCGGCGGGCGAGGAAGGCCGACTCGATCTGGCCGAGCATCGCGTTCAGCGCCGCGGACAGCCGGCCCACCTCCGTGCGCGGGTCGCGCGGCGGGACCCGGCGGCTCAGGTCGCCGGCCGCGATCGCCTCGGCGGTGACCTCGACCTCCTCCAGCGGCCGCAGCCGGGTGCGCACCGTCCACCGCGCCAGCCACGCCAGCGCGGCCAGCGCGAACACCGCGACGACACCGTCGATCAGCAGCAGCCGGTTCACCGTCGCGGAGACGTCGCTGAGCCGCTGGCCGATCGCGACGTACCCGCCCTGCGCCCGCTCCAGGATCAGCACCCGCCAGGTCGCGTCGCCCTCGGTGGCGTCGACGGTGAACGGCTCCGACGTCAGCTCCGCGGCGGACCCGGCGGTCAGCTCCGGCAGCTGCGGGCCGGGCCGGTCCGCCGTCAGCTCATCGGACGACCAGATCGGCGTGCCGTCCCGCGCGAACACCGTCACGCTGTAGTCGCCGAGCGGCCGGAACGGGCGCTCGCCGGCGTCGGGCAGACCGGGCCGGGCCACGACCACGAACGGGCCGGCCGCCTGCCGCAGCTGCTCGTCGATGCGGTCCAGCAGGTAGCCGCGCAGCAGTGTCGCCGCGACGACGCTGGTGACCAGCACCGTCATCGCCGCCAGCGCGACGACGACGAGCAGCAGCTGGGTCCGCAGCGGGGTGCGCTCGCGCCGGGACCGCCAGGCCCGGGCCAGCCGCGTCCTCACGGGCGCTCGCGCGGCAGCCGCAGCACGTACCCGACGCCGCGCACCGTGTGCAACAGCTTGGGCGTGCCCTGGTCGACCTTGCGGCGCAGGTAGGACATGTAGGACTCGACGACGTTGGTGTCGCCGCCGAAGTCGTAGGACCAGACGTGGTCGAGGATCTGCGCCTTGCTCAGCACCCGGCCCTGGTTGGCCAGGAAGTACCGGAGCAGCTTGAACTCCGTCGGCGACAGGTCCACCGGGCGGCCGGCCTTCCACACCTCGTGCCGGTCGTCGTCGAGCTCCAGGTCGGCGAAGGACAGCCGTCCCGATCCCGCGCCGAGGGCGGCGCCGCGCGACCGGCGCAGGATCGCCCGGATCCGGGCCACCACCTCCTCCAGGCTGAACGGCTTGGTCACGTAGTCGTCCGCGCCGATGGTGAGGCCGGTGACGCGGTCCTCGCCGGCGTCCCTCGCGGTGAGGAACAGCACGGGCACGTCGACCCGGTGGCTGCGCAGCTGCCGCACGACGGCGAAGCCGTCCAGGTCCGGCATCAGGACGTCCAGCACGACGAGATCAGGCTGCTCGGCGAGGATGACGTCGAGCGCCTGGCGCCCGCTGCGCGCCGTCGTGACCTCGAACCCGGCGTAGCGCAGGCTGGCGGCGAGCAGCTCGACGATGTTCGGCTCGTCGTCGACCACGACGAGTTTCGCTGCGGACATGGCCGCAGCGTGCCGGCCGTTCCTGAGAGTTCGCTGGCATCGAGCTGGGAGTTTCCTGTGAATGCCGGTTCACAGGGAGTTGCCAGGTTCGTTCCAGGACGGTGCCAGGAAGAGCGTCGATGGTGTTCCGGTGCGACTGCTACCGAGGTCCCGTCGGGCGCGACGGGCGATTGTGCTGCTGGCGACGTTGGTCGCCGGCGTCGGCGTGGCCGGCGCGGCCTGGGCGGTGACGCAGGACGACTCGCCCACGACGGCGTCCACGACCACCGCCGAGGCGTCCGTCGGCACCTATGAGGAGACCGTGACCAGCACCGGCACCTTCCAGCCGGCCGAGACCGCGGAGCTGTCGTTCGCCGTGAGCGGCGAGGTGCTCACCGTCGACGTGGCCGAGGGCGATGTCGTCACGGCCGGCCAGGCGCTGGCCACCGTCGGCACCGAGACACTGGAGGCGGAGCTGACGGCGGCCGAGGCGACGCTGGACGCGGCGCGGGAGAGGCTGGACTCTGACACCGACGCCGGCGCCGGCGACACCCAGCTGGCCGCCGACGAGGCGTCGGTCGCGGCCGCGGAGTCGCGGGTCGCGCAGGCCGAGGAGGCGCTGGCCAACGCGACGCTGCGGTCGACGATCGCCGGCACGGTGGCGTCGGTGGACCTCGTCGTGGGCGACGAGGTGAGCGGGTCGGGGTCGTCCGGTGCGGCCGGCGGCGCCGACCCGGCCGCGTCGGCCGGCTCCGGAGCCCACGTCACGGTCATCACGACCGACGCGTTCGTCGTGGAGACCAGCGTGGGCAGCGCCGACCTGGGGCGGCTGCAGCCGGGTCTGCAGGCCGAGCTGACGCCGTCCGACGGCGGCGACGTCGTCTACGGGACGGTCGCCTCGATCGGCCTGGTGGCTTCTGACTCGGGCTCCGGCTCGGCCACGTTCCCGGTGGAGATCGCGGTGACCGGCGAGGTCGTGGGCCTCTACGCCGGCGCCGGCGCCGACGTGTCGATCATCGTCGAGCAGCGCGCCGACGTGCTCACCGTGCCCAGCGCCGCGGTCCGGACGGTCGACGGCCAGACGATGGTCACCCTCGTCGGCGACGACGGCTCGCAGATCGAGACGCCGGTCGAGATCGGCGCAAGCTTCGGCGTCCAGACCGAGATCGTCAGTGGCCTGGAGGCCGGCGACGAGGTCGTCGTCCCGCGCCTGACCGGCCTGGGCGGTGGCGGCGGTGGCGAGGACGGCGACCGGCTGCCGCAGTTGCCCGACGGCTTCGAGTTCCCCGGTGGTGGCGTGTTCCCCGGCGGTGGCGGCGGCTTCGGCGGGCGGGGGTGACCGGCGTGGTCCTGCAGCTCGACGCCGTCGGCAAGTCCTACCGGACCGGAACGCTGCGGGTCGACGCGCTGCGCGGGATCGACCTGGGCATCGGCGTGGGCGAGTACGTCGCGATCATGGGCCCGTCCGGCTCCGGGAAGTCGACGCTCATGCACATCCTCGGCTGCCTGGACACCCCGACGTCGGGGACCTACCGGCTGGTCGGCGTGGACGTCGGCGAGCTGACCGAGGACGAGCTGGCGGAGGTCCGCAACCGGCTCGTCGGCTTCGTCTTCCAGCAGTTCAACCTGCTGGCGCACCTGACGGCGCTGCGCAACGTCGAGCTGCCGCTCGCCTACGCCGGTGTCCCCGGCGACGAGCGGCGCCGGCGGGCACTGGCCGCGCTGGACCGCGTCGGCCTGTCCGACCGCGTCGGGCACCGCCCGCGCGAACTGTCCGGCGGCCAGCAGCAGCGGGTCGCGATCGCGCGGGCGCTGGTCACCGACCCCGCGCTGATCCTGGCCGACGAGCCGACCGGCAACCTGGACTCGCGCTCCACCCGCGACGTGCTCGCGCTCTTCGACGAGTTGCACGATCAGGGCCGCACGCTCGTCCTGATCACGCACGAGGAGGAGGTCGCGGCACGGGCGCAGCGGGTGCTGCGGATCCACGACGGCGGGCTGCGGGTCCCGGCGCAGGCGGTGCGCCGATGAACTGGCTGGACACGCTGCGCACCGGCTGGGAGGCGGTCCGCACACACCGGCTGCGCTCGCTGCTCACCGTCGTCGGCATCCTCATCGGCATCGCGTCGGTGATCCTCACCATCGGCTTCGGGCAGGGCGCACAGGCGGAGGTCCGCGCCCAGATCGGCGCGCTGGGCAGCAATCTGCTCATCGTCACGCCGGGCAGCAGCACCGACGCGGCCGGCCTGCGCGGTGGCAGCGGGTCGGCCACGACGCTCACCCTGGACGACGCCGACGTGCTGGCCTCGGCCGAGGTCGCCCCGGACGTCGCCGGCGTCGCGCCGGTCAGCGGCGGCCCGCAGTCGCTCTCGGCCGGGGACGTCAACTGGACCGCCACCGTCAACGGCACCACGCCGTCCTGGGTGGAGGTGCGCAACCGCAGCCTCGGCTCCGGCCGCTTCCTCACCGACCAGGACCTGGAGAACGAGGCCGCGGTCATGGTGCTCGGGCCGGACACCGCGGGCGAGCTGTTCGGTCTGCGCGACCCCGTCGGCCAGACGGTCATGGCCGGCGGCGCCGCGTTCACCGTGGTGGGCGTGCTGGACTCGGTCGGCTCGTCGTCGTCGGCCGACGAGGACGACCTCGCGTTGGTGCCGGCGACGACGGCCTCCTCGCGGCTGGCCGCCGGATCGGCGTCGGTCTCGACCATCTACGTCGAGGCGGCGTCGGCCGGCCGGCTGTCCGCGGCGTATCAGGAGGTCGACGCGGCGCTGGCCACCGCGCACGGGCTCACCGCCGCGGACGAGGCCGACTACACCATCTCCACGCAGGAGTCGCTGGTGGAGACCGCGACCGAGACCGACCGGACGCTCACCATCCTGCTGGCCGGGATCGCCGGGATCTCGCTGGTCGTCGGCGGCATCGGCGTCATGAACATCATGCTCGTCTCCGTCACCGAGCGGATCCGCGAGATCGGGCTGCGCAAGGCGCTCGGCGCGACCCCGGCCGTGATCCGGCGGCAGTTCCTGCTGGAGGCGTCCGTGCTCGGCCTGGCCGGCGGGCTGCTCGGGGCCGGACTCGGCATCCTCGGCGCCGAGCTGCTGCCGCGTCTGATCGACCAGCCGGTCGAGGTCTCCGTTCCCGCGACCGTGGGAGCCATCGCGATGGCCCTCGGGATCGGCGTCGGCTTCGGCGTCTACCCCGCCGGGCGGGCCGCCCGGCTCGCGCCCATCGACGCACTGCGCAGCGAATGACCCCATCCCTAGGAGTGACCATGTTCTCGACCGTTCGGCGGCGGCCGTGGCCGGCCGTTGTTCTTGTCGCCGTTGTGGCGGCCGGCTGCGGCTCCGGCGCCGAGGAGCCGACGACCTCGTTCGCGGCGTCCGGGTCCGCGTCTGAGGACGCCGAGGCCGGCGGGTCGCGGCCGGGCGCGTTCCCCGGCGCCGCGGGAATGGTGGCCGCGATCGACGGGACGACGCTGCAGGTCCAGGGCATGTCCGGCCAGGTGGCCGTCACCTACACCGACGCGACGGCGATCACGGCGGCGGTGACCGGCTCGGCGGCGGACGTCGTCGCCGGCGTCTGCGTGCTCGTGCGGTCGGAGGATGCCGGGCCGGAGTCGACCGAGGTGGTCGCGACCAGCGTGGCCGTCAGCGCGCCGGCCGCGGACGGATCCTGCGGCGGCGGGCTCGGCGGCGCGCTGCTGGGCGAGGTGCGCGCGGATC
>NZ_POTW01000068.1 GCF_003236295.1 Jiangella anatolica | reverse complement strand
CCCCTGCCGGCATCCCGCCCCCGCCCGCCGTCCGGGTGTTGGGCGAACAGAAGCGGCGGATGGGACGCGTCCGTATCGTGGAGGCATGCAGACCGGCCTCCTCGACTGGGCGTCCACCACCGCGGTGGACCTGCAGCCGGTGCTGCGCACCGTCGCCGTCACCGTCGCGATCGTGTTCGTCATCTACCGGGCCGTGCACTCGAAGTTCTCCCTCGGCACGATCGTCGTCTCCGCGCTCGCGGCCGGCATCTTCGTCTGGCTCGTCTTCAACGTCGACCAGCTCAGCGACACCATCGGCGAGGACCTCCCCGGCGGGACGTCCACCTCCGCGCCCGGCTGACGGCTCTCCGCCCACTGGTAAGGGGAGGTGCGTACCAGTACGTGTGCCGTGCATCACGCGCCACCGATCATGGATCGGGGTCGCACGTGGGAATCGGGCCTGCGTGGCCACAGTCGCCGGAAATGGTCCGGATGTGGTCCAGACGAGCACCCGGCCGGCGTCGTTAGGCTCCGCGCAAATCCACCCGATGGATGCCGTACGCGACACACGGAGGGCCGGCCTGTGCAGTACGTATTCGACTTCACCGAGGGCAGCAAGGACCAGCGCGACCTACTGGGCGGCAAGGGCGCCAACCTCGCCGAGATGACGTCACTGGGGCTCCCCGTCCCGCCGGGCTTCACCATCAGCACCGAGGCCTGCCGCACGTACCTGGCCACCGGGCGTGAGCCGGACGGCCTCACCGACGAGGTCGACCGGCACCTGGCCGCCCTGGAGGCCGGGATGGGCAAGCGGCTCGGCGACGCGGCCGACCCGCTGCTGGTGTCGGTGCGCTCCGGGGCCAAGTTCTCGATGCCCGGGATGATGGACACCGTCCTCAACGTCGGCCTCACCGACACCTCGGTCGCCGGGCTGGCCGCCGTCGCCGGCGACGAGCGGTTCGCCTGGGACTCCTACCGGCGGCTGGTGCAGATGTTCGGCAAGACGGTGCTCGGCGTCGACGGCGAGCGCTTCGACGAGGCGCTGGAGAACCGCAAGAAGGACAGCGGCGCCGAGTCCGACGTCGACCTCACCGTCGAGGACCTGCGGGAGCTCGTCGCCGAGTTCAAGAACATCGTCCGGGCCGACAGCGGCAGCGAGTTCCCGCAGGACCCGCGCACCCAGCTCGATCTCGCCGTCCGCGCCGTCTTCGACTCGTGGCACACCGAGCGGGCCCGCATCTACCGCCGTCAGGAGCGCATCCCCGACGACCTCGGCACGGCCGTGAACATCGTCGCGATGGTGTTCGGGAACCTCGGGCCGGACTCCGGCACCGGCGTCGCGTTCACCCGCGACCCCGCGACCGGCGAGCAGGGCGTCTACGGCGACTACCTGCCGAACGCACAGGGCGAGGACGTCGTCGCCGGCATCCGCAACACGCTGCCGCTGGCCGAGCTGGAACGGCTGGACAAGACCTCCTACGGCCAGCTGCTCGACATCATGGAGACGCTGGAGAAGCACTACCTGGACCTCTGCGACATCGAGTTCACCATCGAGCGCGGCAAGCTCTGGATGCTGCAGACCCGGGTCGGCAAGCGGACGGCGGCCGCGGCGTTCCGGATCGCCGGCCAGCTGGTGGACGAGGGGCTCATCGACGAGGACGAGGCGCTCTCGCGGGTCACCGGCGCGCAGCTCGCGCAGCTGATGTTCCCGCAGTTCGACCCGGCCGCCGCACGGACGCCGATCGCCCGCGGCATGGCCGCCAGCCCCGGCGCCGCCGTCGGCAAGGCGGCGTTCGACTCCGCCACGGCCGTCGAGTGGGCACAGCAGGGCGACGACGTCATCCTCGTCCGGCGTGAGACCAACCCCGACGACCTGCGCGGCATGGTCGCCTCGCGCGGCGTCCTGACCTCGCGCGGCGGCAAGACGTCGCACGCCGCGGTCGTCGCGCGCGGCATGGGCCGCACCTGCGTCGTCGGCGTCGAGGCGCTGCGGGTCGACCCGCGGGCGCGCGAGTTCAGCACGCCCGACGGCGTCCGCGTGGCCGAGGGCGACGTGATCTCCATCGACGGCGGCACCGGCGAGGTGTTCCTCGGCGCCGTGCCGGTGGTGCCGTCGGCGGTGGTGGACGCGCTGTACGGGTCCGAGCCGGCGCCGTCGGCTCCGGCATCGGGGGAGCGGGCCGACGTCGCCCGGCAGGAGGTCGTCGCCGCCGTCCTGCGGACCATGCGCCACGCCGACGCCCGCCGCCGGATGGAGGTGCGGGCCAACGCCGACACCGGCGAGGACGCCCGCCGGGCGCGTGACCTCGGCGCCGCCGGGATCGGGCTGTGCCGCACCGAGCACATGTTCCTCGGCGCCAGGCGCAAGATCGTCGAGCACGTCATCCTGGCCCGCACCCCGGAGCAGCGCGACGCGGGCCTGGACGAGCTGCGGCCGCTGCAGCGCGCCGACTTCACCGAGATCCTGGAGGCGATGGACGGGCACCCGGTGACGATCCGGCTGCTCGACCCGCCGCTGCACGAGTTCCTGCCCGACCTCACCGATCTGTCGGTCCGGGTCGCCGTCGCGGAGGCGACCGGTTCGCCCGACGCCGAGGCCGCCGCCCTGCTCGCCGAGGTGCAGCGGCTGCACGAGCAGAACCCGATGCTCGGCATGCGCGGCGTGCGGCTCGGGCTGGTCGTGCCGGGGCTGTTCCAGCTGCAGGTGCGCGCGATCGCCGAGGCGGCCGCCGAGCTGCTGGGCCGCGGGCTGGACCCGCGGCCGCAGATCATGGTCCCGCTGGTCGCCGCCGTCCAGGAGCTGGAGGCGATCCGCGACATGGCCGAGGCGACGGTGGCCGAGGTCGCCGCCGAGACCGGGACCGAGCTGCGGTTCCCGATCGGCACGATGATCGAGCTGCCGCGGGCGGCGATGACAGCCCACGCGATCGCCGAGGCGGCCGAGTTCTTCTCCTTCGGCACCAACGACCTCACCCAGACCACCTGGGGCTTCTCCCGCGACGATGTCGAGGCGACGTTCTTCCCGGCCTACCTCGAACGCGGCGTCTTCGGCGTCAGCCCGTTCGAGTCCATCGACGCCGACGGCGTCGGCCGGCTGGTGTCGATCGCCGCCTGGGAGGGCAAGGAGACCCGCCACGACCTGGAGCTGGGCGTCTGCGGCGAGCACGGCGGCGACCCCGCCTCGATCCACTTCTTCGAGTCGATCAAGCTCGACTACGTGTCGTGCTCGCCGTTCCGCGTGCCCGTCGCGCGTCTGGAGGCGGGTCGTGCGGCGCTGGCCACGGAGGGCAGCGACAGCCGCTGAGAACGGACGGGCGGGGCGCATTGTGACCGAGTCGGCTGATCCGATAGCCTCCAGCCCGATTGAGTCGAATTTGCGCGTCTTAATACTTGAGGGGCACCATGCGCCGTTTTGCGTACTTTGCTGCCGTTTTGCCTGCCGTGACCATAGGTGCCGCCCTGCTCGGCACCCTTCCCGCCGCCGCCCACCACAACGAGCCCGACCAGATCCTCGACGGCAACGTCCAGTCGTGCAAGGACATCGTCCCCGGTGCCTACTGGGAAGAGACCGACGAGGACGCAACCGACGACGATGTCATCACCCACCCGTGGTTCACTGTCACGATCTCCGACGACCTGCTGTGGCTCGACGTCGTGCTGACCGATACCGGTGAGGCCGCCGACGCCCAGCTGGCGGTCCTGGTCAAGGGTGGCAACCAGACCAACCTGTTCCTTGGCCCAGACCTCACCCACCTGTTCGCTCCGGTGAACGCGTCCGGCATGCCGGCCGAGATCAGCAACTACACCATCTGCAAGATCAAGCCGACGACGCCGACTGAGCCGCCGACGGAACCGCCCACGGAGCCTCCGACGGAGGAGCCCACGGAGCCTCCGACGGAGGAGCCGACCGAGCCTCCGACCGAAGAGCCCACGGAGACCCCCTCGGAGACGCCGTCCGAGACTCCTTCGGACACGCCAAGCGCCACTCCGACGCCGTCGGAGACCCCTGAAGAGCCGGAGCTGCCCGACACCGGTAGCTCGCCGGCCTTGCTGCTCGCCGCCGCTGGCGTGCTGCTACTCGCCGGCCTGCTCGCGCTGCGGCACCGGTTCGTGAAGCCGTAACGATCGCCGACGCCGCCGGGCGAACGACCTCCGTGGTCGTGCGCCCGGCGTGTCGTGCTATGGCGCGTTGCCAGCGGCCACCCGGCTCCGTTATAGTCCGTCTGCCTCCGCAGTGGCCTGTGTCATACAGTGAATAATTGATTTCGACGGGCATCATCGTGCGCCGTACCGCTACCATTGCCGCCGCATGCGCGGCGATCGCCATGGGGACCGCTGTTCCAGCTGGCCGGCCTGCCCGCCCCGGGCGAGACGCTCATCGACGTCGACCCGGGCCAGGACGCCGCCAACGACATCCTCAGTGGTGACGTCTACGGCGACGACGACCAGTTCCTCGACGTCACCCAGCTCGACGACTCGTTCGTCATCACGGCCATCGTCGTGAAGGGCGGGCCGGCGTACACGCTGTACGTCGTCGAGGGCACCGAGTCGCCGTGGACGGAGCTGCACTCGCCGCCGCTGGACAACGGCAACTTCCCGGGGATCAGCCACTGGTTCGCCTGCGGCTACGAGGTCGATGAGCCCACGGAGCCCCCGACCGAGCCGCCGACGGAGCCTCCGACCGAACCGCCGACCGAGCCGCCGACGGAGCCTCCGACCGAGGAGCCGACGGAGACCCCGAGCGAGTCGCCGACCGAGACTCCGACCGTGGAGCCGAGCGAGTCGCCCAGCGAGTCGCCGGGCGGCGAACTGCCCGACACCGGTAGCTCGCCGACCCTGCTGCTCGCGGCCGCCGGTGCGCTGCTGATCGCCGGTCTGCTCGCGCTGCGGTCCCGGTTCGTGAAGCCGTAACACCCGCTCGTCCGGTCGGGCGCTCGGTCCCTGTGGGGCCGGGCGCCCGATCCGTTTCCGGGCCGGCCCGGTCAGTCCGCCAGCAGCTCGCCGGTGATGTCGTCGGCGATCGCCAGGCAGGCGGTCGCGGCCGGCGAGGGCGCGTTGCGGATGCACAGCACGTTCCCCCGCCGGCTGGACCGGAAGTCGTCGACCAGGGTGCCGTCGGCGTCCATCGCCTGCGCGCGGATGCCCGACGGCGCCGGCACGAGGTCGTCGGCGGTGAGCGCGGGCAGGTACTGCCGGGCCGCGGCGGCGAACCGGCGCCGGCTCATCGACCCGTACAGCTCGTTGACCGCCGTGCGCCGGTTGGACCAGGCGAACCGGCGGAAGCCGTGCCAGCGGGCCAGCCGGATCAGCTCGGCCGGGTCGATGTCGCGCTTGCGGTAGCCCTCGCGGGCCAGCGCCAGCACGGCGTTCGGGCCGACCATCACCTCGCCGTCGACCCGCTTGGTCAGGTGCACGCCGAGGAACGGGTAGCGCGGGTCCGGCACGGGGTAGACCAGGCCGTTGACGAGGTGCCGGCGCTCGGGCCGCAGCAGCGCGAACTCGCCCCGGAACGGGACGATGCGCGGGAACGGGTCGTCGCCGGCCAGCCGGGCCAGCCGGTCCGAGTGCAGCCCGGCGCAGACGACGACGCGGTCGAAGGCGAGCGTCTCGCCGGAGGCGCCGGTGATGCGGACCTCGTCGTCGGACTGGCGGAACCGGGTCACCTCGAAGCCGGTGCGCACCGTCGCACCCGCGTCGGTCGCGTCGGCCAGCAGCGCAGTGGCGATCGCGGCGAAGTCGACGATCGCCGTCGTGGGGGAGTGCAGGCCGGCGACGCCGCGCACGTGCGGCTCGAGCTCGGCCAGCCCGTCAGCGTCGAGCATCCGCACACCGGGGACGCCGTTGGCGGCGGCGCGTTCGCGCAGGTCGTCCAGGCGGACGCGCTGGGTCTCGTCCAGGGCGACGATCACCTTGCCGCACTCGTCGTACGTCAGGCCCTTCTCGTCGCAGTAGGCGTGCAGCAGCCCGACCCCGCGGCGGGAGAACCGCGCCTTCGCCGAGCCGGGCGGGTAGTAGATGCCCGCGTGCACGACGCCGCTGTTGCGGCGGGTCTGGTGCCGGGCCGGCTCGGACTCCTTCTCCAGCACGGTGACGGTGGCGGCGTCGGACGAGCGGGCCAGCGCGCGCGCCACCGCGGCGCCGACGATGCCGCCGCCGACGACGGCGAAGTTGGACGGTCCACTCATGGCCACTTCCCCCCGAGGTGACGGTGGCGCCAGGGTACCGAACGCGCCCGGCCGCCGGGCAGCGTAACCTCTGGCGGTGATGAGCGGCTACGACGACGCGGACCGCGAGCGGTGGGCGGCCGAGCCACCGAAGCGGGCGGCTCGCACCGCGTTCGAGCGCGACCGCGCCCGCGTCGTGCACTCCGCGTCGCTGCGCCGGCTGGCGGCCAAGACGCAGGTGGTGGCGCCCGGCAGCGACGACTTCGTCCGCAACCGGCTGACGCACTCGCTGGAGGTCGCGCAGGTCGGCCGCGAGCTGGGCAAGGAGCTGGGCTGCGACCCCGACGTCGTCGACGCCGCCTGCCTCGCGCACGACATCGGGCACCCGCCGTTCGGGCACAACGGCGAGCAGGTGCTGGACGAGATCGCGGCCGGCATCGGCGGGTTCGAGGGCAACGCGCAGACGTTGCGGCTGCTGACCCGGCTGGAGGCGAAGGCGGCCCACCCCGACGGCCGGTCCGCCGGGCTCAACCTCACCCGTGCCAGCCTCGACGCGTCGACGAAGTACCCGTGGCGCCGTGGCGAGCGCGACGGCGGCAAGTTCGGCGTCTACGACGACGACGCCGAGGTGTTCGGCTGGCTCCGCGACGGGGCGCCTGACGAAAGGCGCTGTCTCGAGGCGCAGGTCATGGACTTCTCCGACGACGTCGCCTACTGCGTGCACGACGTCGAGGACGCGATCGTCGGCGGCTGGCTGCAGCCGGGGTCGCGCCTCGGCGACGCCGACGAGCGGGAGCGGGTCGCGGTGCTGACGCGTGACTGGTACCTGCCCGACGCGGCGGCCGACGAGGTCACCGAGGCGCTGGACCGGCTGCGCGCGCTGCCGTACTGGGTCGCGGCCTACGACGGGCGGCTGCGGTCGCTGGCGGCGTTGAAGGACATGACCAGCCAGCTGATCGGCCGTTTCTGCGACGCCGCCGAACGGGCGACGCACGCGGCCTACGGCGGCGGGCAGCTCACCCGGTACGCCGCCGACCTCGTCGTGCCGCGGCCGACCCGGGTCGAGGTGGCCGTGCTCAAGGGCCTGGCCGCCGTCTACGTCATGACGGCGTCGGACCGGGCGCCGATCTACGCCCGGCAACGGGAGCTGATCGAGGAGCTCGTGTCGGCGCTGCGGCTGCGGGCGCCGGGGTCGCTGGAGCCGGCCTTCCAGGAGTCGTGGGCGGGCGCCGCTGACGACGCCGCGCGGCTGCGGGTGATCGTCGACCAGGTCGCCTCCCTCACCGACGACTCCGCCGTCGCCCTGCACGCGCAGCTCACCCGCTGAGCCGCCCGCCCGGCCGTGCCGGGCGGCGGGCTGCCGGCCGTCATTCGGCCTGGCAGTGCGGGCACCAGACCGTCGTGCGGCCGCCGAGCCGGGTGCGCCGCAGCGGCGTCCCGCAGCGCGGGCAGGCCCCGTTGCGGTCGTCGCGGTGTCCGGTGAGCCAGTCGTCCCAGCCGGGCACGCGACCCACGCGCGACGACCGTCGCAGGACGATGGTCATCGTGCGGTGCAGGCGGCGGCGATCGGCGTCGGTGAGGTCCCGGGTGCCGCGGCGCGGGTGGACACGGGCCCGCCAGAGGATCTCGTCGGCCAGCAGGTTGCCCAGCCCGGCCACGACGCCCTGGTCCGTCAGCGCCGGTTTGAGCGTGCGTTGGCGGCGCGCGAGGCGCGCTCCGAGCTCGGCGGGGTTGATGTGCGCGGCGTCCGGCCCGAGGTCGCGCAGCAGTGAGCCGACGCCGTCGTCGTCGGGCATCAGCCGGATGCCCTGCAGCTTGCGCAGGTCGCGGTAGCGCAGCTCGCGGGCCCCGCAGCGGATGACGACGCGGTCGTGCGGGTGCCGCTCGGTATCGCCGTCGACCCAGGTCAGCGAGCCGGTCATGCCGAAGTGGAAGACGACGCTCGGCTCGTCGCGGCGGTGCCGGGGCCCGGCGCGGACCGGTCCGATCAGCCACTTGCCGTGCCGTCTCGGGGTGGCGAACACGGTCCCGGTGAGCGCGTCGCGCAGCTCGGCCGCGTCGACGCCGCGGAGCACGCCGGGGTCCAGCACCTCGACGTGCTCGATCGGGGCGCCGGCCGCTCGGCGCAGCACGCGGCGGAACGCTTCGACGTCCGGAAGCTCGGGCATGCCCTGCTCATACCCAGGACGGCCGGTCACATGGGCCGGGAACGGGCGGCGGACGTAGACTCTGCGCGTGGCAGGTCGAATCCGGGACGAGGACATCGCGGCCATCCGCGAGCGCGCCAGGATCGACGTCATCGTCGGCGAGTACGTCGCGCTGCGCAATGCCGGCGGTGGGTCGCTCAAGGGTCTGTGCCCGTTCCACGACGAGAAGTCGCCGTCGTTCCATGTCACCCCGGCCCGCGGATTCTTCCACTGCCTGGCCGGGGAGACCGAGGTGCTCACCTGGGACGGCCCCCGGCCGATTCGTGAGCTGGCGGGCGGCACACATCGCGTCCTCAACCGCCATGCCGACTGGGTCGATGCCCCGTTCAAGTCATACGGCGTCCAGCCGCTGCTCAAGATCACGCTGACCCGAAATCGTCAGGTCAAGGAGATCTTCGCCACCGACGAACATCGATGGTTCGTCCGTGCGGGTGCCACGCTGAAGTCCACCCGCGAGGTGCTGACCAAGGACCTGCGCCCGGGCGCGAAACTTGCCTACACCTACCCGCGATCGCGCATCGCCCGTACCACGCCGTCACCGTTTGGAATCGCGCATGGCATCACGTTCGGCGACGGAACCCGCAATGGGACCGGCTCGATGGCTCTGCTGTGCCCACCCAAAGATCTGGCTTTGCTCAAATGGTTCCCCAACAGCCATACGAGCGCCTCCGGACCCAACATCTTGGTCCATCATCTGCCGCGCTTCTTCAAGGAGCTTCCGAGCCTGGACGAGTCGAAGCCGTATCTCTACGGCTGGCTCGCGGGCTACTTCGCCGCGGACGGCTGCGTGGCATCCGACGGCACGGTCATCCTGAACTCGGCACGTCGCGAGCATCTCGAATTCGTGCGCACGCTGTGCACACGATTGGGAATCGGTACATTCGGCATTACCAAGCAGAGTCGTCGAGGCTTCGAAGGTCGTGACCCCAGCGATCTCTACAGGGTCCATCTCGTCAACGAGGACCTCACTGAGGAGTTCTTCCTCCTCGACGAGCACAAGCAGCGTTTTGTCTCGGCACACAAGAAGTACACCCGCCGAGGCTGGGTCGTTCAGTCAGTAGAGGCGACCGATCGAGTCGAGGAAGTATTCTGCGCCGAGGTCGAGGACGGCCACGCTTTCGTCCTCGCTGACAACATCCTCACCGGGAACTGTTTCGGCTGCTCCGAGGGCGGCGACGTCATCAGCTTCGTGCAGAAGATCGACCAGTTGTCGTTCACCGAGGCGATCGAGCGGCTGGCCGACAAGGTCGGGATGCAGCTGCGCTACGACGAGACCGGGACCGGGCCGGGCCCGCGGCAGAACCGTGAGCAGCGCACCCGGCTGGTCGAGGCGCACCGGGCGGCGGCGGAGTACTACGCCGAGGCGCTGGTGGCGTCGCCGGAGGCCGTGGCCGGGCGGCAGTTCCTCGACGAGCGCGGGTTCGACCACGCCGCCGCCGAGCGCTTCGGCGTCGGCTACGCACCGCAGGGCGGCGACGTGCTGCGCAAGCACCTGCGGCAGAAGGGGTTCACCGACCACGAGCTGATCACCGCGGGCCTCGTCGCGCAGGGCCGGAACGCGCCGTACGACCGGTTCCGCGGCCGGCTGGTCTGGCCCATCCACGACCTCATGGGCGACGTCGTCGGGTTCGGCGCCCGCCGCCTCTTCGACGACGACCGCATCGAGGCCAAGTACCTCAACACCCCCGAGACGCCGATCTACAAGAAGAGCCACGTCCTCTACGGCGTCGACCTCGCCAAGAAGGACATCGCCCGCACCTCCCAGGCCGTCGTCGTCGAGGGCTACACCGACGTCATGGCGTGCCACCTGGCCGGCATCACCACCGCCGTCGCCACCTGCGGGACGGCGTTCGGCGAGGACCACGCGCGCATCCTGCGCCGGCTGCTGCGCGATCAGGACGAGTACCGCGGCCAGGTCATCTTCACCTTCGACGGCGACGCCGCCGGGCAGAAGGCGGCGCTGCGCGCGTTCGAGGGCGACCAGCGCTTCGTCGGGCAGACCTACGTCGCGATCGATCCGGACGGCCTCGACCCGTGCGAGCGGCGGCAGACCTCCGGCGACCCCGGGGTGCGGGAGCTGGTCGCGCGGCACCGGCCGCTGTTCGAGTTCGCCATCCGCACGATGATCGACGAGTACGACCTCGACAACGCCGAGGGCCGGGCGCACGCGCTGGACCGGGCGATCCCGTTCATCGCCCGGATCCGCGACCGCGCCGTCCGCGACCAGTACGCCGTGCGCCTCTCCGGCTGGGTCGGCCCGCCGCTGGGCCACTCGGAGAACTGGGAACGCGACGTCGTCGCCCGGGTCCGTGGCGCCGCCGGGGTGCCGGACCGCCGCGGCGCCGGCAGTGCCGGCCGCCGCGGCGCCGGTGCCGCCGCTGTGCCACCCGGGCAGCAGGCGCTCGGCGTGCCGTTCCACGGCAACGTCGACCCGCAGACGCTGGAACTGGAGCGCGCTGCGCTGCGGATCGCCGTCCAGCGGCCCGCCCTCGCCGGCCCGACGTTCGACGATCTGGGGCCGGAGGCGTTCCTGTCGCCGGCCTACCGCAGCGTGCGCGAGAGCGTCGCCAAGGCCGGCGGCTGCGCCACCCAGGCCGGTGGCCACGAGTGGGTCGAGGCCGTCCTCGCCGTCGCCCCCGACGAGTCTGCCCGCCACATCGTCACCCAGCTCGCCGTCGAGGCCATGCCGGTCGACGAGGGCGCCGTCCAGCGCTACGCCGGCTCGGTCGTCCTGCGCCTGCACGAGGTGTGGGTGTCGCGCCAGCTGGTGGCGTTGAAGGCCAAGCTCCAGCGCACCGACCCGTCGGCGCAGGTCGAGGTCTACAACCGGCTGTTCGGCGAGCTGATGGCACTGGAGAAGCACCGCCGCGACCTGCGCGAACGCGGCATCGGCGCGACCGGCTGACCCTGCGTGGCGCCCGCGGCCGGCGCCGCCCGGAATCGGGGAATGCGCCGGGACCCGTTGACGCTTCAACCATCATGAGCGAACCCCGGGACGAGGCGACCACGACCGACGAGGCTCCGAGTGGGCTGATCGTGCTCGGTGACGCCGGCGCCGCGGATGCCGGCGAGTGCGCCGACGGTTTCTGCGCGCTCTGAGCGCGCCGGCGCCGGAACCACGACAACGCGAGGAGAACGCCAGAATGCTGGTCGAGGTGTGGTCGGATTTCGTCTGCCCGTGGTGCTACATCGGCAAGCGGCGGCTGGAGACCGCGCTCGGCCGGTTCGAGCACGCCGGCGACGTCGAGATCGTGTGGCGGAGCTTCCAGCTGGACCCGTCCACGCCGCCCGGCGCCGACGGCCCGGTGTCGGAGAGCCTGCGGACGAAGTACGGCGTCAGCGCCGAGCAGGTCGTCCAGATGAACGAGCGGGTCACGACGCTGGCCGCGGCCGAGGGCCTGGACTACCACCTCGACACCGCCAGGGTGGCGAACACGTTCGGCGCGCACCGGGTGGCGCACCTGGCCCGCGAGCACGGCGTCGGGCCGGAGCTGCACGAGCGGCTGATGCGCGCCCATCTCATCGAGTCCGTGCACCTCGGCACGCCCGAGAACGTCGTCCGGCTGGCGGCCGAGGTCGGCGTGCCGGCCGACGAGGCGCGACGGGTGCTCGACGGCGACGACTACGCGGACGACGTGCGGGCCGAGATCGACCTGGCCCGGCAGTTCGGCGCCAGCGGCGTGCCGTTCTTCGTCATGGGCCGGACGCACGGGGTGTCGGGCGCGCAGCCGGTCGAGGTGTTCGACGGCGCGCTGGCCGAGGCCTACCGCCGCGCGGTCGCCGCGACCGCCTGAGCCGATCCCGCCGTCGCGGACACGCCACCGCAACGGGCATGATGCGGGCATGACCCTCGTCGCCGGCATCGACTCGTCCACCCAGTCCAGCAAGGTCGTCCTCGTCGACGCCGACGACGGCGCCGTCGTGGCGACCGGGCGGGCCGATCATCCCGACGGCACCGAGGTCGACCCGCAGGCCTGGTGGGACGCGCTCCGCACCGCCGGCGACGGGCTGCTGGACCGGGCCGCCGCGGTCGCCGTCGGCGGGCAGCAGCACGGCATGGTCGTCCTCGACGACGACGGCGAGGTCGTCCGGCCGGCGCTGCTCTGGAACGACACCCGCTCAGCCGGCGCCGCCCGCGACCTGACCGCCGAGCTGGGCGGCCCCGCGGCCTGGGCCGAGGCCGTCGGCCTGGTGCCGGTCGCCAGCTTCACCGTCACCAAGCTGCGCTGGCTGGCCCGGCACGAGCCGGACCACGCCGCCCGGGTCGCGCAGGTCATGTTGCCGCACGACTACCTGAGCTGGCGGCTGGCCGGCCAGCCGGCCGAGGCCGTCACCGACCGCGGCGACGCCTCCGGCACCGGCTACTGGTCCGCGGCGACCAACGAGTACCGTCTTGACCTGCTGGAACTCGGTTTCGGCCGGCCGATCGGCGTGCCCCGGGTCGCGTCGCCCGCCGAGGTGACCGGGTCGACGGCGGCCGGTGCGGCGATCGCGCCCGGCACCGGCGACAACATGGGCGCCGCGCTCGGGCTGACGCTCGCTCCCGGTGACGTCGTGGTCTCGCTCGGGACGAGTGGGACGGCGTTCGCGGTGTCCGAGCAGCCGGTCGCCGACCCGACCGGCACCGTCGCCGGATTCGCCGACGCCACCGGCCGGCACCTGCCGCTCGTCGCCACACTCAACGCGGCCCGTGTCCTCACCGCCGCCGCGACGCTGCTCGGCACCGACCTCGCCGGACTGGACCGGCTCGCGCTCGAGGCCGCGTCCGGGGCCGGCGGGCTGGTGCTGCTCCCGTATCTGGACGGCGAGCGCACGCCGGATCTGCCGGACGCCACCGGCTCGCTGGTCAACCTCACCCGCGCCGCGATGACCCCGCAGAACCTGGCCCGTGCCGCCGTCGAGGGCATGCTCTGCGGGCTCGCCGACGGTGTCGACGCGCTGGCGGCGCAGGGCGTGGAGGTCCGCCGGGTGCTGCTCATCGGCGGGGCGGCCAGGTCGGCCGCCGTCCGCGCCGTCGCGCCCGAGGTGTTCGGCACGCCGGTGCTGGTCCCGGCCCCGGGCGAGTACGTCGCGCTCGGCGCCGCCCGGCAGGCGGCGTGGGCGCTCTCCGGCGCCGCGACCCCGCCGGACTGGCCGCTGGAGGTGGAGACCACGGTCGAGCCAGTGGGCGACGGCGGCAGCGGCAGCGTCCGCCAGGCCTACGCCGAGGCGCGCGTCCGGTTGCACGGCTGACCCGCGGCTGGTGACGGCGGCGCGCGAGCAGCGGCTAGCCGACGCCGACGCCCGCACGGCCGCGCTGATGTGGGCACCGGCCGGAACGGCGGGTCGTCGCCGGCTCGGCGGACGGTGGCGACGGGTCGCGGGGTGCGGCCCGGCTGTGGCGCCGCGACGGTGCCGAGCCGGCCGGGGCGCAGTCCTTGCCGGTGTGGCGGCGAGCCGTGCGGGCCGTCGGCCCGGACCGGGTGGTCGGCGGTGGTGGCGTTGGCGCCCGGTCGTGGCGCCGGCTGGGCCCTGCGCACCCACACCCGCAGGGCGCAGCCGCGGCGTACGGCAGCGGCGGCTCGTCTGCTGTGGTCCACCGGTCGACGCCACAGTCGACCGCTCGTCGACCAGACGTCGAGGGCGTGGCCGCGCACCGTCGGCGGGCGCCGGCTTGGCACGTCGGTGGTCACCTGGGGTGCCTGATTCGTCCCCTTTGTGGAGCGCGCGAGCGTGCCAAGGGCTGCCGCCCGGCCGCGACGACGTGACACTCTGGAATACGAGGACGCGCCGGCCCGTTGTCGCGGGTACATTTGGTTGACACGTCAACAGTCGGCGAGAGGGAGTGACGCGAGATGCAGTTCGGGATCTTCACGGTGGGGGACGTGACCACCGATCCCACCACCGGGCGGACGCCCACCGAGCACGAGCGCATCAAGGCGACGGTGGCGATCGCGAAGAAGGCCGAGGAGGTCGGCCTGGACGTCTTCGCGACCGGTGAGCACCACAACCCGCCGTTCATCGCGTCGGCGCCGACCACGACGCTGGCCTACATCGGCGCGCAGACCGAGCGGATCATCCTCTCGACCGCGACGACGCTGATCACGACGACCGACCCGGTGCTGATCGCGGAGAACTACGCCAAGCTGCAGCACCTCACGGACGGCCGCGTGGACCTGATGATGGGCCGCGGCAACACCGGCCCGGTCTACCCGTGGTTCGGCAAGGACATCCGCGACGGCATCGCGCTGGCTGTGGAGAACTACGCGCTGCTGCACCGCCTGTGGAGAGAGGACGTCGTCGACTGGCAGGGCCGATTCCGCACGCCGCTGCAGGGGTTCACCTCGACGCCGCGGCCGCTGGACGGGGTGCCGCCGTTCGTCTGGCACGGCTCGATCCGCAGCCCGGAGATCGCCGAGCAGGCCGCCTACTACGGCGACGGATTCTTCCACAACAACATCTTCTGGCCGATGTCGCACACGAAGCAGATGGTGCAGCTCTACCGCCGCCGCTTCGAGCACTACGGCCACGGCGCGGCCGACACCGCGATCGTCGGGCTCGGCGGGCAGGTGTTCATGCGGCCCAACTCGCAGGACGCGATCCGCGAGTTCCGCCCCTACTTCGACGTCGCGCCGGTGTACGGCCACGGCCCGTCGCTGGAGGAGTTCATGGACCAGACGCCGCTGACGGTGGGCAGCCCGCAGCAGGTCATCGACCGGTACGCGGCCATGCGCCACGACGTCGGCGACTACCAGCGTCAGCTGTTCCTCATGGACCACGCCGGCCTGCCGCTGGACATCGTCCTGGAGCAGATCGAGATCCTCGGGACCGAGGTCGTGCCGGTGCTGCGCCGCGAGATGGCGATCGGCCGGCCGGAGCACGTCCCGGACGCGCCGACGCACGCGTCGCTGGTCGCGGCCGCCGGCGGGGCACGCGACACGACGGTGCACGCGAAGGACGACGTCACCGGCCGGACGGCCGAGAACGCGGAGGCCACCCGATGACGAACCCGGCGCCGAGGACGTCGCGGCGGATCGCGGTCGTGTCGGCGGGGCTGCGCCAGCCGTCGTCGACCCGGCTGCTGGCCGACCGGCTGGCCGACGCCGTCAACCGGCAGTTCGCCCTCCGCGACGTCGACGTCGACCTGCGCGTGGTCGAGCTCCGCGAGCACGCGCACGACCTGACGAACCACCTGCTCAGCGGCTTTCCCAGCGAGCCGCTCGGGCGGGCGATCGAGGCGGTGACGACGGCCGACGGGCTGATCGCGGTGTCGCCGATCTTCACCGCCTCCTACAGCGGCCTGTTCAAGACGTTCTTCGACGTCGTCGAGGCCGACGCACTGGAGGGGATGCCGGTGCTGCTCGGCGCGACCGGCGGCACCGAGCGGCACTCGCTGGCCCTGGAGCACGCGATGCGCCCGCTGTTCACCTACCTGCACGCGATCGTCCTGCCGACGGCGGTGTACGCGGCGACGTCGGACTGGGGCTCGGAGCAGGACGGCGACGGCAGCGCGCCGACCGGGCTGACGCGGCGGATCGAGCGCGGCGCCCGCGAGCTCGCCGAACTGGTGACCGCCCGCGATCCCCGCGAGGCGGCCGACCCGTTCGCCGTCCCGACGCCGTTCGAGCAGCTCCTCGCCGAGGGCTGACGGCCGGTCCAGTGACGATGATCAGGTGACCTACCGCGCCGAAGATCGGGCCGCTTCGTCACCTGATCGGCTGGCGTCCACATGGTGGAGACGATCAGGTGAGGTAACGACGCCGCACGACGGCCTCGGGTCACCTGATCGTTTACGGAAAAATGATCAGGTGACGAAGGCGGCCCAGTCGCAGCACACGCCGGGGGCGGACGGATTGAACCGCGGCGTCAGCCGACCGTCGCGGCGGGTGCGGAGGCCATCAGCAGGTCCACCTGCGCCGGCGCCAGCGCGTGGTCGACGACCATGACGGCGGCGCCGATGATGCCGGCCCGGTCGCCGGTGCTGGACTGCACGATCCGCAGGTCCTGGGTGGCCAGCGGCAGCGACCGCCGGTAGACGATCTCGCGGACGCCGGCGATCAGGTGCTCGCCGGCCTGGGAGAGCGACCCGCCGATGACGATGACGGACGGGTTGAAGAGGCTGACCGCGGCGGCCAGCACCTCGCCGATGTCGCGGCCGGCCTGCCGCAGCAGCTGCAGCGCCTCGATGTTGCCGCCCCGCGCCAGCGCGACGACGTCGAAGCTGGACTTCGCCTCGGTCCCCCGCGCGGCGAGCTTGGCCGCGATGGCCGCACCGCTGGCGACCGCCTCGAGGCAGCCGGTGTTGCCGCAGCGGCAGACCACGTCGGTGCCGTGCGGCAACTGGAGGTGCCCCATGTCGCCGGCCGCGCCCTGGGCGCCGCGGTGCAGCCGCCCGTCGCTGATCAGGCCGCTGCCGATGCCGGTGGCGACCTTGACGAACATCATGTGCGGCGCATCGCTCCAGGCCACGTGGTGCTCGCCGAGCGCCATGATGTTCACATCGTTGTCGACGAGCGCGACGGCGCCGAACCGGTCCTGCAGGTAGCCCTGCACGTCGAAGCCGTCCCAGCCGGGCATGATCGGCGGGCTGACCGGGCGGCCGCTGGAGTGCTCCACCGGGCCGGGCAGGCCGATGCCGACGCCGAGCAGGTCGGCGGGGTCGCGGCCGGCGGAGGCGATGAGGTCGTGGCCGACCCGGTCGATCCAGTCGAGGACCGTCTCGGGACCGGCGGCGACGAGGAGGTCGTCGGCGGACTGGGCGAGCACCTGTGCGGCGAGGTCGGTGAGCGCGAGCCGCGCGTGCGTGGCGCCGATGTCGGCGGCCAGCACATACCGCGCGTTGGGGTTGAACGCGAACCGGGTGGGCGGCCGGCCGCCGGTGGAGGCGGCCTTGTCGGCCGGCCCGATGAGGTTGCTCGCGAGCAGGGAGTCGACCCGCTGAGTGACGGTGGAACGGGCCAGCCCGGTCTCGGCGGCGAGCTCGGCGCGCGTGCGCGGCCGGCCATCACGCAGCAGCTGGAACAGCGACCCCGCGGAGTACATGGAGGCGCCGTCTGGCTGGACGTTTGCCGGTCGTGACGTCGTGACGCCTACGCCTTCGAGCATGGCACTAGTGAAACACACCAGACTTCTTCCCGCGCAACATCCAGACATGCGGTAACAGCCGCGCAACTTTTGCTTGACGTGCATGCAAAAGTGGCCCTAAGTTCCTCTGCCATGGCAGTGACTCCGATCACAGACCGTGCAGCCGGTGCGGATTCGTCCCCGGAAGTCGGCTACCGGGCGGCGATAGTCGGGACGGGCTTCATGGGCCGGGTGCACGCCCGGGCGGTCCAGGTGGCCGGCGGCCGGGTGGTCGGAGCCGTCGGCTCCACCCCGGAGCGCGCGGCGGCGGCGCAGGGCGAGCTCCAGGCGGACGCGGTCTACGAGACCCTCGACGAGCTGCTCGGCAGCGCCGACGTCGACGTCGTCCACGTGTGCACGCCGAACCACCTGCACGAGCCGGTCGTGCTCGCGGCGCTGGCCGCCGGCAAGCACGTCGTCTGCGAGAAGCCGCTCGCCACCTCGACCGAGGCCGCCCACGCGATGACCGCCGCCGCCCGTGAGGCCGGCCGGATCGCCGCCGTCCCGTTCGTCTACCGCTTCCACCCGATGGTCCGCGAGGCCCGCGAGCGGGTCCGCGCCGGCGAGGTCGGCAGCATCTTCCTGGCCCACGGCAGCTACCTGCAGGACTGGCTGCTGCACCCGACCGACGACAACTGGCGGGTCGACCCGCAGCTGGGCGGCCCGACCCGTGCGTTCGGCGACATCGGCTCGCACTGGTGCGACCTGATGGAGTTCGTGACGGGGGAGCGGATCGTCCGGCTCTCGGCACAGGCGTCGACGGTGAACAAGCTGCGCGGCGCCGAGACGCTGCGCGACGTCACCACCGAGGACGTGGTGATCGTCCAGTTCGGCACCGAGACCGGAGCGATCGGCTCGGTCGTCGTCAGCCAGGTGTCGGCCGGCCGGAAGAACCGGCTGCTGCTGGAGGTGTCCGGGTCGCGCGGTTCGCTCGCGTTCGACCAGGAGAATCCCGAGCAGCTGTGGTGGGGCGGACGCGAGCGCAGCAGTCAGCTGGTCCGCGACCCCGAGACGCTCAGCTCGCCGGCCGCGCGCTACGCCCGCGTGCCCGCCGGCCACCCGCAGGGCTACCAGGACTGCTTCGACGCGTTCGTCTCCGACACCGGCGAGGCCATCGCCGGCGCCGTCCCCGACGGCCTGCCCACGTTCGACGACGGACTGCGCGCGGCCCGGCTGGCCGAGGCCGTCATGACGTCGGCCCGCGAGCACGAGTGGGTGGAGGTGGCCCGATGAGTACGGGCACCGCCACCGCCACGCTGTTGCGGATGCGCGGGATCGAGAAGTCGTTCCTCGGCGTCCAGGTGCTGCACGGCGTCGACCTCGACCTGCGCGCCGGCGAGGTGCACGCTCTGATCGGTGAGAACGGCGCCGGCAAGTCGACGCTGATGAAGATCCTCGCCGGCGTCTACCAGGCCGACGGCGGCACCGTCGAGCTGGACGGCCAGGAGGTCCGGTTCGAGCACCCGCTACTGGCCCAGCAGGCCGGCGTCTCGACGGTGTTCCAGGAGTTCAACCTGCTGCCGGAGCGCACCGTCGCCGAGAACGTGTTCCTCGGCCGGGAGCCGCGGCGCAACCGGCTGGTCGACGCCGCCAGGATGAACGCCGACACCGCGGCACTGCTCGACGACCTCGGCCTCACCTGGCTCACCCCGGAGACCAGGGTCAGGTCGCTGTCGGTGGCCGGCCAGCAGATCGTCGAGATCGTCAAGGCGCTCTCCTACGACGCGCGGATCATCTCGATGGACGAGCCGACCGCCGCGCTGGCCGACGAGGAGGTGGAGCTGCTCTACCGCCTGATCGCACAGCTGAAGGAGCGCGGCGTCGCCATCCTCTACGTCTCGCACCGGCTCAAGGAGATCTTCGACCTGTCCGACCGCGTGACGATCCTCAAGGACGGCTCGCTGGTCGACACGGTCCCGACCAGCCAGATCACGTCGGACGAGCTGGTCCGCAAGATGGTCGGCCGGCCGATCTCCAGCTTCTTCCCGGACAAGCTGCCCGGCTCCGAGACCGGCGACGTCCGCCTCGAGATCCAGCAGGGCGGGAACGAGCAGCTCGACGGCATCGACCTGCAGGTCCGCGGCGGCGAGATCGTCGCGCTGGCCGGGCTGCAGGGCAGCGGGCGCACCGAGATCGCGCACGCGCTGTTCGGCGTCGACCGGTTCACCCGTGGCACCGTCCGGCTGGACGGCCGCCCGCTCACCGCGCGCACGCCGCGACAGGCGGTGCGGGCCGGGCTGGCGCTGGTCACCGAGGACCGCAAGGGCGAGGGCCTGGTGCTCAACCAGTCCATCGCCGCGAACGCCCGGCTCGTACTCGACGCCGTCCTGCCGGGCCGGGTCAAGCAGGGCACCCGGCGGATCCCCGGCATCCTGACGTCGCTGGAGCTGGTCTCGCGCGGCGCCAGCCAGGAGGTCCGGTTCCTGTCCGGCGGCAATCAGCAGAAGGTCGTGCTCGCCAAGTGGCTGGCCACCGAGCCCAAGGTGATCGTGCTCGACGAGCCCACCCGCGGCATCGACGTCGGCGCGAAGGAACGCGTCTACACGCTGATGCGGGAGCTGTCCGCGCAGGGCGTGGCGATCCTGATGATCTCGTCCGAGCTGCCCGAGGTGCTCGGGATGGCCGACCGCATCGTCGTCCTGCGCGACGGCCGCGTCGCGGGTGTCCTGACTGCTGGCAGCGGCGACATCAGCGAGGAGAGCGTGATGGCACTGGCCACCGGCCACGAGGAGCAGCGATGAGCCGCGCGGTCGCGGTCACCGGCACCGGGCGGACGACGCGCCGCCGGCTGGGCGCCACCGAGCTGGTGTGGCTGGCGCTGGCCGCGGTCGTCGTCATCGGCGCCGTGCTGGTGGCGCTGGACGACCAGAACCTGTTCAGCATCGCCAACATCCGCGACATGCTGAGCCGATCCAGCCTGCTCGGGTTCGTCGCGATCGGCCAGACGCTGGTGATCCTTTGCCGGTCGCTGGACCTGTCCGTCGGCTACGTGATGGCGCTGAGCAGCCTGATCGCGGCGACGACGATGAACGGCGACCCCGCGCGGGTGCCGCTGGCGATCGGCGCCGTGCTGCTGGTGGCCGGCGGGATCGGGCTGTGCAACGGCCTGATCGTGACGGTGCTGAAGGTCAACCCGTTCATCGCGACACTCGGCGTCGGCCTCATCATCAAGGGCTACCTGGACACCGAGTACCAGGGCCCGGCCGGCGACGTGCCCAGCTCGTTCCAGCAGTTCGGCTTCAGCCGCATCGGCCCGGTGCCGGTGTCGACGCTGGTCATGCTGCTGGTCGCGGTCGCCGGCATCCTGTTCCTGCGCCGGACCCGCACCGGCTACCACATGTTCGCCGTCGGCGGCAGCGCGGACGTCGCCCGGCTGTCCGGCATCCGCACCGGCCGGGTGCTGGTCACCGCGCACGTGCTCTGCTCCGTCGCCGCGGGCATCGCCGGCCTGCTGATCGCGGCCCGGTTCGGCACCGGCAGTGCGCTGGTCTACAACTCCGGCTACGACCTGGAGTCGATCGCGGCCGTGGTGCTCGGCGGGACGCTGCTCATGGGCGGCCGCGGCGGCATCGGCGGCACCATCGCCGGCGTGCTGATCCTGGCCGTGCTGGACACCGTCTTCAACATCCTCGCGATCGACCCGTTCTTCAAGGACGTGCTGCGCGGCACCATCATCGTCGCCGCCGTCGCGATCTACGCCCGCCGGCAGCTGGACCGCCGGGCCAGCCGGATCAGGTTCGGCGGCGACGGTGGCAGCGGCGGGTCCGCGCCACCCGGCGCCCCGCCGGACAACGCGCCCGGCGACCCCGTCCCGGCCGGCCAGGGAGGCGCCCGATGACCGTCACCACGCAGCAGCCCCCGCCGCAGCGCGGCACCGGCGCCCGCGCCGCCGACCTGCTCGCCCGCGTCTTCGGCGGCGGCAGCGCCACCGTGTTCGCCCTGCTCATCGTCGTGTTCGCGGCGATCTTCATCGTGAACCCGAGCTTCGCCGAGCCGCCATCGCTGATGGCCTTCCTCAAGCAGGCCGCGCCGCTGATGATCCTGGCCATCGGCCAGTACTTCGTCATCGTCTCCGGCGAGTTCGACCTGTCGGTCGGTTCGCTGGTGGGCGCGCAGGTGGTCATCGCCGCGGCGCTGATCGACGGCGAGGACGGCCGCACCGTCCCCGTCATCCTGCTCATGGTCGGCTTCGGCATCCTGGTCGGCCTGGTCAACGGGCTGATCACGACGCTGCTCAAGGTGCAGTCCTTCATCACGACGCTCGGCATGATGCTGGTGCTCTACGGCGCCATCCGGTTGTGGACCGGCGGCGCACCCACCGGCGCGTTGTCCGAGGCGTTCCGCCAGCCCGGACGCGGCGGCATCGACATGTCGGTCGTACGGCAACTGCCCTACGCGCTGCTGATCCTGATCGGGATCATCGTCATCGCCGTGGCGGTCATGCGCAGCTCGTACGGCCGCACGTTGATGGCCACCGGCGACAACGAGCGCGCCGCGGGGTTCTCCGGCGTCCGGGTCTGGCGGGTGCGCACGCTGGCGTTCGTCATCTCCAGCGTGGCGGCGACCCTCGCCGCGATCCTCATCGGCGGCTACGCCGGTGTGACGGCCCAGGTGGGCCAGGGCCTGGAGTTCACCGCGATCACCGCGGTGGTGCTCGGTGGTGTGGTCCTCGGCGGCGGCCGCGGCTCGGTCGTCGCGGCGATGGCCGGCGCGCTCACCCTCGAGGCCCTGTTCGTCCTGTTCAACCAGCTGAGCATGCCGTCGACCATCCGGCCGGCGGTCCAAGGCGTGATCATCATCGCGGCCGTCGCCTACGCGGCGCGCGAGAGGGCGCGTCCCCGGCACCACCAGGAAGTCCCAACCCAACCTGCAACGCAGTCCTGATCTTGATCGTCACCCAAGGAGGGGGAACGATGCGCACTACGCGCGCTCTACTGGCGGCAGCGGCTGCCGCGGCCCTGATGCTCGCGGCCTGCACCACCGACGAGCCGGCCGACACGACGGCGCCCGAGGAGACCGAGGCGGCCGGGGACCCGGGCGCCGAGGGCGAGGAACCGGAGGAGGAGACCGCCGACGGCGAGTTCTTCGTCCGCGCCGACTACGACCGTCAGCTCGCCCAGCGTGACATCGCGCCCGAGGGCGACCCGGCCACGCCGTGGCTGCAGGCGATCGAGCCGGAGTACGTCGACACCGCGGAGTTCGCGCAGGACGGCAACACGCTGTGCTTCTCCAACGCCTCGGTCAGCAACCCGTGGCGGGTCACCGGCTGGATCACCATGCAGCAGCAGGTCGAGGTGCTGCAGCAGCAGGGTCTGATCGGCGAGTTCCGCGTCTCCGACGCCGCGGACGACGACAACAAGCAGATCTCCGACATCCAGGCGTTCATCGACGCCGGCGACTGCAACGCGATCATCATCTCGCCGTCGACGACGGCCACCCTCACCCCGGCGGTCGAGGCGGCCTGCGCCAGCGGCGTCCCGGTCATCGTGTTCGACCGCGGCGTCAACACCGACTGCATGGTGACGTTCATCCACCCCATCGGCGGCTACGCCTACGGCGCCGACGGCGCGGAGTTCCTGGTCGAGAACCTGGAGCCCGGCGACAAGGTGCTGGCGCTGCGCATCCTGCCCGGCGTCGACGTGCTGGAGAACCGGTGGGCGGCGGCACAGGAGATCTTCGCCGACAGCGAGCTGGAGATCCTCGGCGACGAGTTCACCGGCGGCGACGGCGCGGAGATCAAGAACCTCGTCACGCAGTACCTCCAGCGCGGCGACGTCGATGGCATCTGGATGGACGCCGGTGACGGCGCCGTCGCGGCCATCGAGGCGTTCGAGGACAGCGGCAAGGACTACCCGGTCATGGTCGGCGAGGACGAGCTGAGCTTCCTGCGCAAGTGGCAGGAGACCGGCATGACCGCCGTCGCGCCCGTGTACTCCAACTTCCAGTGGCGCACGCCGATCCTCGCCGCGACCATGATCTGGGCCGGTGAGCAGGTCCCGTCGGAGTGGGTCCTGCCGCAGGACGAGATCACCGAGGCCGACCGCGACGACTTCCTCGAGCGCAACGCCGACATGCCGAGCCTGCACTACGCCAAGTTCGGCGGCGAGGACCTGCCCGGCTTCCCGTCGGCCTGGCAGGACCGCTGACCCATCCCGACCACCCGCCGGTCATCGGCACGCCGCAGCGTGCCGGTGACCGGCGGGACCCCCGCGAGAGGAGCCTCGACCGATGACCCGACGCTTCGGGGTCAACACGTGGGTGTGGACGTCGCCGCTCACCGACGCCGCACTGGCCGAGCTGGCGCCGCGGATCAGCGGCTGGGGGTTCGACGTCGTCGAGCTGCCGGTCGAGAACCCCGGCGACTGGGATCCGGCGCAGGCGGCGAAGGTCCTCGGCGACCACGGGCTGACGGCGGCCGTCGCGCTGGTCATGGGCGACGGACGCGAGCTGGTCGGCACTGACGCGGACACCGTCGGGCGCACCCGTGACTACCTGCGCCACGTGGTCGACGTCGCGGCGACGGTGGGCGCGCCGGCCATCGCCGGGCCGGCGTACGCGTCGGTCGGGCGGACCTGGCGGATGACGCCGGCCGAACGGGCCGGCCACTACGCCGAGCTGCGCGACAGCCTCGGCCCGGTGGTCGAGCACGCCCGCGCCGCCGGCGTCACTGTCGCCGTCGAGCCACTGAACCGGTACGAGACCAGCCTGATCAACACCGTCGACCAGGCCCTGGAGGCGATCGACGGGCTGCCGGCCGACGGCATCGGCCTCGCGCTGGACGTCTACCACATGAACATCGAGGAGCAGTCCGTCACCGGCGCGATCGCCCGGGCGGCCGGCCGCATCGCGCACGTGCAGGTGTGCGCCAACGACCGCGGCGCGCCGGGAGCGGACCACCTCGACTGGCCGGCGATCCTCGCGGCGCTGGACGGCGCCGGCTACACCGGACCGCTGGTGATCGAGTCCTTCACCGCCGACAACGCGACGATCGCCACCGCGGCGTCCATCTGGCGGCCGCTGGCCGCCAGCCAGGACGCGATCGCCGTCGACGGCCTGGCCTTCCTGAGAGGAGTGGTACCGCAGCACTCCTGAGCAGCAGCACAACCGCTGGCGCCGGCACGCCGCGGGGTTTCGAGTAGCAGAGTCGCTCTTTCCCTGGAGGAACCCCTGATGATCGTGGCACTACGCCAGCGATGGGCTCGGCTCATCGCCGTGGCGCTCGCCGCCGTGTTAGCGATACCACTCCTGACCGCAGTGCCGTCGACCGCTCACGAGGGTGAGCACGGCGAGGCTGCACACGTCCTGATCTTCACCAAGACCACCCAGTTCCGGCACACCGAGGCGATCACGCAGGGTGTGCCCGTGCTGCAGGCGGCGTTCGAGGCCGCCGGCATCACCTCCGAGCACACCGAGGACTCGTCGATCTTCAACGACGAGGACCTGGCCCACTTCGACGCGCTGGTCATGTTCCAGGCGTCCGGCGACCCGTGGACGGCCGAGGAGAAGGCCGCCATGGAGCGCTACCAGCAGGCCGGCGGCGGCATCGTCGCCATCCACAACGCCGCTGACATGCGCGGCAACTACGCCTGGTGGGACAACCTCATCGGCTCGCTGATGCCCGGCCACGCGGCCACCGGCACCAGCCCGGGCCTGCCCGGCACCGTCCGCATCGAGGACGGCACCCACCCGTCGACGACGCACCTGCCGCAGCGCTGGGCCCGCGCCGACGAGTGGTACAACTTCTCCACCAACGTCCGCGGCACGGCGCACGTGCTGGCGACGATGGACGAGACCACCTACGACCCGGGCGGCAACGCCCAGGGCTACGACCACCCGATCTCGTGGTGCAAGCCGTACGACGGCGGACGCGCCTGGGTGACGGCGATGGGCCACTTCGGCGCCCACTACACGCAGGAGCCCGACTTCGTCCAGCACATCGTCGGCGGCGTGCAGTACGCCGCGGGCGTGGCCGAGGGCGACTGCGGCGGCACCGTGTGGGACCAGTACGAGAAGGTGCCGCTGGACCAGAACACCAGCGCGCCGTTCGCCATCGACGTCGCACCCGACGGCCGCGTCTTCTTCACCGAGCTGGTGCGCGGGCAGATCCGCGTCTACGACCCGGCCACCCAGACCACGTCGACGGCGATCACCGTCCCGGTCTACTCCGGCGGTGAGGACGGCCTGCTCGGCATCGCGCTGGACCCGGACTTCGAGACCAACGGCCACCTGTTCGTCTACCACTCCAAGGCCAGCGCGAACGACTCCGACCCGGCGAACTTCATCAGTACGCTGTCGCGGTACACCGTCGGCCCGAACTCGCAGATCGACCCCGCGTCGGAGGTCGTCGTCCTCGAGGTGCCGGCCCGCCGGCTGCCCGACGAGCCCGGCCACACCGGCGGCGGCCTGGCGTTCGGCCCGGACGGGAACCTGTTCCTGTCCGTCGGCGACGACGTCAACCCGCACTCGGAGCCGTCGGGCGGCTACGCTCCGCTGTCCGAGCGCGAGGGGACGTTCCACGACGCGCGCGCGACGTCGGCGAACACCAACGACCTGCGCGGCAAGCTGCTGCGGATCACCCCGCAGCCGGACGGCAGCTACACGATCCCCGAGGGCAACCTGTTCCCGCCGGGGACGGAGAAGACCCGCCCGGAGATCTACGCGATGGGCTTCCGCAACCCGTTCCGGTTCTCCGTCGACCCGGAGACCGGCTGGGTGGGCCTGGCCGACTACGGCCCGGACAACGGCAGCGACAGCGCGACCCGTGGCCCGGCCGGCATGGTCGAGTGGAACCTCATCAAGGAGCCGGGCAACTACGGCTGGCCGATGTGCATCGGCCCGAACGAGCCGTACCTGGACGTCGACTACAGGACGAACCCGGTCACCATCGGCGCGCCGTTCGACTGCGACAACCCGGTCAACGACTCCGTCCGCAACACCGGCCTGACCGAGCTGCCGCCGGTGCAGGCGCCGGAGATGTGGTACGGCTACGACACGTCCTCGGTGCCGGGGATCATCCCGGCCGGCGGCGGTCTCGCGCCCATGGGCGGCCCGTTCTACCAGTACGACCCGGAGCTGGAGTCCGACACCAAGTTCCCGGAGTACTACGACGGCAAGCCGTTCTTCTACGAGTGGGCGAAGAACCGGCTCTACTCGATCGACCTGAACGAGCAGACCGGCGACGTCGAGAAGGTGAACCCGTTCCTGCCGCCGCCGAGCGAGCAGTGGATGGCGCCCATCGACTCCAAGTTCGGTCCCGAGGGCTCGATGTACGTGCTCGACTGGGGCGGCGGCTTCGGCCGCGACAACCCGAACTCGGGCCTGTACCGCGTCGACTACATCTCGGGCTCGCGCTCGCCGGTGGCGCAGGTGACGGCGACGCCCGACTCCGGCCACGCGCCGCTGGCGGTCCAGCTGGACGGCTCCGGCAGCACGGACCCGGAGGGTGAGGCCCTCACGTACGCGTGGGACTACACCGACGATGGCACCGTCGACTCGACCGAGCCGCAGGCGTCGTTCACCTACACCGAGAACGGCGTCTACAACGCCCGCCTCACGGTGACCGACGCGGCCGGCAAGACCGGCACGACCACGGTGCCGATCACCGTCGGCAACACCCGGCCCGAGGTGGAGTTCGACCTGCCACCGGACGGCGCGTTCTTCGACTTCGGCGACACCGTCGCATGGGACGTCGAGGTGACCGACGTCGAGGACACCGAGATCGCCGACGAGAACGTCATCATCCAGCCGGCTCTCGGCCACGACGAGCACCCGCACCCGGGCGACTCGTTCAGCGGGCGAACGGGGCAGGTGCAGACGGCGCTGGGCGGCGGGCACAGCGAGGACATGAACGTCTTCTACATCTTCAACGCCCGTTACACCGACGGCGGCGGCGCCGGCGGCATCCCGGCGCTGGCCGGCGAAGACACGACGCTGCTGTTCCCGCGGCAGCGCGAGGCCGAGTTCCACGACGACGCCGAGGGCGTCACCACGGGCCCGTCGCGCGACGTCGAGGGGCACGGCACCGCGATCGCCGGCCAGGACGGCGCGTGGGCGTCGTTCGACCCGGTCAACCTGCTCAACGTCGACGCGCTCGTGCTGCGGGCGTCGTCCGCGGCGGGCGGGCCGATCGAGCTGCGCCGGGACGCGCCGGACGGCCCGCTGCTGGGCACCGGCCAGGTCCCGGCGACGGGGGCTGCCTACGCCGACGTGCGCGTCGAGGTCGACGACCCGGGCGAGAGCTTCACGCTCTACGCGGTCTTCCCGGGCGCCGGCGAGCGGCGGCTCAACTTCATCGAGGCCGACGGCAAGGGTGCGGCCACGACGACGAAGCCGGAGGTGGCGATCACCGCGCCGACGCCGGCCGACGAGCTGGAGCTCGGCGAGGTCCGGGTCACGGCCGACGCCAGCGACGCGGAGAACACGATCACGCAGGTCGAGTTCTTCGTCGGCGACGAGTCCATCGGCGTCGACACGTCAGCGCCGTACGAGGCGACGTGGACGGTGACGGAGGAGCAGCGCTACCGGCTGACCGCCGTCGCCACCAACGACAACGGCGCCACGACGACGTCGCGGATCGTCCAGGTGGAGATCGGCGACCTGTTCGGCGACTGGCTCACCTACTCGCACGCCAACGCGAACGGCGCCTTCGACCGTCCGGACAACAACACCTGGGTGATCGAGTCCGGTGGCGGCAACATGTGGCAGGGGACGGACGAGTACAGCGCCGTCTACCTGCCGGGTGCGGCCGGCGCCACCGGCGACCAGTGGACGGCGACGGCCAAGGTGGTCAGCCAGACCAACTCCAACGCCTCGGCGAAGGCCGGCCTGATCGTCCGCAACGACGTCACCCAGCCGGGCGTCTCGCCGGGCTACGCGGCGATGGCGATGCGGGCGGGGCTCGCCTACGAGTGGCTGCGCGACAGCGACGGCAACGGCCAGCTCGACGCCAGCACGAGCGCCGGTCAGCACGGCTACCCGGCGTGGGTGCGGATCGTCCGCGACGGCGACCAGTACACGTCGTACTGGAGCAACGACGGCGAGACGTTCACCCAGGTGGGCGAGCCGGTCACGCTGCCCGGCGGAGCGGGAGTCCAGGACATCGGCCTGGCGGTCACCGCGCACAGCGGCACCGCGCGCACGACGGCGGTGTTCACCGACTTCACGCTCGTGGACGGGCTACCCGGCGGCGGTCCGGACCCGGAGGACCCGCCGGTCTGTCTCGTCACCGGGACCGACCAGTTCGACGGCGACACGCTGGACGAGAGCCGGTGGACGACGGTGCGCAACGCCGACGGCCTGCCGGTGAGCGTCGCCGGCGGCGGTCTCGTGCTGCCGATCACCAACGGCGACATCAACGAGGGCGTCGGCGGCCCGATCAGCTACGTCGGCCAGCCCACCCGCGACGGTGCGTGGACCGTCGAGACCGAGGTCTCGGTGCCGCACACCCGCGAGTGGCAGCACGCCGGCCTGCTGATGCACGGCACCGACGACGACTACGTCAAGCTGGCGTTCACCCGCACCAGCTCGGGCAGCCGGATCCTCGAGTTCCAGACCGAGGCCGCCGGCACCCGCACCTGGCACGCCAACGTCACGCTGCCGGCGGACTTCCCGGCGACGGCGCACCTGCGGCTGATCAGCGACGGCACCCAGGTGACCGCCGCGTACTCGGCCGACGGGACGACGTGGACGGCGTTGCCCGGCGCGGCGCAGGTGATCGACGGCTCGACCATCGGCCTGATGGCGGCCGGCGACACGGCGGCGCACTCGGTGAACGCGGTGTTCGACCACTTCACCATCACGCCGGACGTCGAGGACAACGGCGAGCGGGAGCCCTCGGACGAGTTCGACGGCACCGCCATCGACGGCTGCCGCTGGGACGCCGTGGTCCGCTACGACTCGTCCAAGGTGTCCGTCGCCGACGGGCAGCTGCGGATCCAGACCCAGCCGGGCGACATCAACGGGCCGGCCAACGAGGATCCGCGCAACTTCATCCTCCAGCAGCTGCCGGAGGGCGAGGAGTGGACCGTCGAGACGCGGCTGACGCCGACGATGCTGCACCAGTGGCAGCTGGCCGGCCTTCTCGTCTACGGCGGCGACGACGACTACGTGAAGTTCGACGTCGTCGCGAACAACACCGCCGGCGCGGCCACCAACCTCCGGGCCGAGATCGTCTCGGAGAAGGGCGGCCAGTTCGGCAACGGCGGCAACCGCAGCATCGACATCCCGGAGACCAGCGAGAGCGGCTGGTTCTACCTCCGGCTGACGAGGAGCGGTGACACCTACGCCGCGGAGATCAGCGACGGCGGGGTCAACTGGACCTCGCTGGGCGACCCGGTCACCAACGACGCCGAGCTCACCTCGTTCGGCCTGATGGCGATCGGCCCGCAGCAGACCCAGCCGGTCACGGTGGCGTTCGACTACTTCCGCGTCACGACGGAGCAGCCGGACACCACCCCGCCGGTGATCACGGTCGAGGGTGTCGCCGACGGCGGCAGCTACGACCTGGCCACGGGGCTGGCGCTGAGCGCCGCGGCGACGGACGACGTGTCCGGCGACGTCGCGGTGTCGCTCACGCTGGACGGCGCGGCGGTGCAGAACCCGTCGACCGTCACGCCGCAGCTGGGCGCGCACACGCTGGTCGCCACGGCCGTCGACGAGGCGGGCAACGCCGCGGAGACGACGGTCGCGTTCGCGGTCGTCGCCACGTTCGACGGCGCGAAGGCGCTGGTGCAGCGGTACCGGGCCGACGGCACGGTGCAGCGGTCGGTGGCGACCCAGATGTCGACGCATCTGGCCAACGCGCAGCGGCTGGCCGGGACGTCGGGCGCTGCGATCTCGCTGGACCGGTTCGAGGCGCTGGCGGAGGGGGTGACGGACGAGACCGCGCGCGGCTGGCTGCTGGCGTACGCCGACGCGCTGCGGGCTCAGCTGTGATCACTCGCTGAGACGTGCCGGGCGGCGGTGGTCATCGTCACCGCCGCCCGGCACCCGAACCCAGCATCACCACTCGGGCCGAGAGTGGAGCGGGGGGACAGGGGCGCACGTTCGTCGTTCGAGGAGGCACCGTTGCCACGCCATACGAGAAGCCCACGACCCCTGCTCAGATCGGCGGCGCTCGCCGCGGCCGGAGCGCTGCTGCTGCCGCTCGCCGCGACGACCGCCCCGGCCGCCGCCGAGCCCGTCATCACGCCGATGCACGAGGAGGGCACCCACGTCCTCGTGTTCAGCAAGACCGCCGGATTCCGGCACGACTCCATCCCGGCCGGCATCGCCGCCATCGAGGAGCTCGGCGCCGCCCGCGGCTGGGAGGTGACGGCGACGGAGGACGCGGCCGCGTTCACCGCCGGCAACCTCGCCCAGTACGACGTCGTCGTCTGGCTGTCCACCACCGGCGACGTGCTGAATGACGAGCAGCAGGCCGCGTTCGAGGGCTACATCGCCGACGGCGGCGGCTACGCCGGCGTCCACGCGGCCGCCGACACCGAGTACGACTGGGCCTGGTACGGCGGCCTGGTCGGCGCGTACTTCCAGTCGCACCCGCAGATCCAGCCGGCCACCGTCGTCACCGAGGACCGCGTCCACCCGTCGACGCAGCACCTCCCGGACACGTGGGAGCGCACCGACGAGTGGTACGACTACCGCACCAACCCGCGCGGCGACGTGCACGTGCTGGCGTCGCTGGACGCGGACAGCTACACCGGCGACGTCATGGGCGCGGACCACCCGATCGCCTGGTGTCAGGACTACGAGGGCGGCCGGTCCTGGTACACCGGCGGCGGCCACACCCAGGAGTCCTACGCCGACGCGGCGTTCCGCGAGCACCTGGCCGGCGGCATCGAGACCGCCGCGGGCTCCGTCGACGCCGACTGCGGCGCCACCGTCACCGAGAACTTCGACCAGGTCACGCTGGCCCGCGGGCCGGAGGAGATGGGCGAGCCGATGGGCGTCGCCGTGCTGCCCGACGGCGGCGCGCTGCACACGTCGCGCGACGGCCGGGTCTTCTACACCGCCGCCGCCGGGCAGACGTCGCTGGCGGCGGACATCCCGGTGTACGACTTCCGCGAGGACGGCATGCAGGGCATCGCCGTCGACCCGGACTTCGCCACCAACGGCTGGGTGTACCTCTACTACTCGCCGCCGCTGAGCACGCCGCCGGGCGAGGTCGCGCACTCCAGCCTGGACCCGTCGGTCTGGGAGGCCTACGAGGGCCACAACAACCTGTCCCGGTTCAGGTTCGCCGACGGCGTGCTGGACCCGGCGTCGGAGCAGGTGATCCTGCAGGTCCCGCAGGACCGCGGCAACTGTTGCCACCACGGCGGCGAGATCGACTTCGACGCCGACGGCAACCTCTACCTGTCCACCGGCGACGACACCGACCCGTTCGAGTCCAACGGCTACGCGCCGATCGACGACCGGCCGACGCGGGCGCCGCAGTTCGACGCCCGTCGCACGTCGGGCAACACGAACGACCTGCGCGGCAAGATCCTGCGGATCACCGTCCAGGACGACGGGTCGTACACGATCCCTGACGGCAACCTGTTCGCGCCCGGCACCGACCGCACCCGGCCGGAGATCTACGCGATGGGCTTCCGCAACCCGTTCCGGATCAGCGTCGACCAGGAGACCGGCGACGTGTGGGTCGGCGACTACGGCCCGGACTCCGGCGGCCCGAACCAGTACGGCCCCGGCGGGCAGGTCGAGTTCAACCGGGTCACCGAGGCGGGCAACTTCGGCTGGCCGTACTGCACCGGCCGCAACACCGCGGCCGAGACCTACGCCGACCGCGACTTCACCTCCTATTACGGGATCGACCCGAACACCGGGCAGCAGGACCCCAACGACGGCACGCAGGACCCCGTCGGCGCGAAGTTCGACTGTGCCGGTGGTCCCGCGAACGACTCCGCGCTGAACACCGGCCTGCCGACGGTGCCGCCCGCGCAGCCGGCCTGGCTGCCGTACGACGGCGGCTCGGTGCCGGAGCTGGGCAGCGGCAGCGAGTCGCCGATGGCCGGCCCGGTGTACCGGTACGACCCGGCGCTGGAGTCGGACACCAAGTTCCCCGAGTACTACGACGGGCAGTTCTTCGCCTACGAGTTCGGCCGGCAGTGGATCAAGAACATGTCGGTCGACTCCGAGACCGGCGGGCCGCTGCACATCGGCGCGTTCTCCGACTTCATGACGAACACGCAGCTCATGGACCTGGAGTTCGGCCCGGAGGGCTCGCTCTACGTGCTCGACTACGGCACCGGGTTCTTCAACGGCGACGAGAACTCCGCGCTCTACCGCATCGACTACGTGGCCGGCACCCGCTCGCCGTCGGCCATCGCCACCGCGACGCCGACGTCCGGCCTGGCGCCGCTCACCGTCGCGTTCACCTCCGAGGGCTCGTCCGACCCGGACCCCGGTGACGTCCTCTCCTACGCGTGGGACTTCACGACCGACGGGACGGTCGACTCGACCGAGCCGGACGCGTCGTTCACGTATACCGCGAACGGCGAGTACACCGCGACGCTCACCGTCACCGACTCGTCCGGGCTGACCGGCGTGGCGACGGCGCACGTCGTCGTCGGCAACACCGCGCCGGTGATCGAGTTCGAGTCGCCGCCCAACGGCGGGCTGTTCACGTTCGGCGAGGACATCGCGTTCGAGGTCAGCGTCACCGACCCGGACGGTCAGCCGGTGGACTGCTCCGACGTCGAGGTGACGTTCGCGCTCGGGCACGACCAGCACACGCACGGCGGTGAATCGGTCAACGGCTGCTCCGGGACGATCTCCACGGGCACCGACGGCTCGCACGGCACCGACGACAACATCTTCGGGCTGCTGCTGGCCGAGTACACCGACACGCCGCCGTCGCCGGACACCGTCCCGGTCACCGGCACCGCCGAGCTGGAGCTGCAGCCGCGGCACCGTCAGGCCGAGCACTTCTCGGCGCAGAACGGCATCCAGGTGGTCAGCCACGGCGGCGCCGAGGGCGGCGCCCGGGTCGGCTACATCGAGCCCGGCGACTGGATCGCGTTCGAGCCGTATAACCTGGCCGGCGCTCGCTCGGTGCAGCTGCGGGTGTCGGCGGGCGGCGCCGGCGGCACCGTCGAGCTGCGGACGGGCGCGCCCGACGGCCCGATCGCGGCGACCGTCCAGGTGCCGCACACCGGCAGCCCGGACAACTACGTCGACCTCGAACCCGTCCCGGTGACCGACACCGGCACGGGCACGGGCCCGCTGTACCTGGTGTTCCAGGGCAGCGGCGGCGGGCTGATGGACATCGACGCGTTCACGTTCAGCTCGTCCCCGGCCGCGTGCGCGGACCCGGGCGCCGAGGTCGACCCGAACGACGAGTTCGACGGCACGTCGCTGGACCGCTGCCGGTGGACGACGATCCTGCGGCCGAACGCGGCCGAGATGGGCGTCGCGGACGGGAAGCTGCGCATCGACGCGCTCGAGGGTGACATGTTCGGCGGCACCACGACCGCCGCCAACGTCGTCCTGCAGCCGATCGCCGACCCGGCGGCCGGCTACGAGGCGTCGACCCAGCTGGCGCTCCCGGCCGGCGGCGACTACGAGCAGGCCGGGCTGATCGTCCACTCCGGCGACCAGAACTTCGCCAAGGCCGTCCTCATCAACATCCCGGGGGTCGGCTGGCGGTTCGAGTTCGGTCTCAACCAGGGCGGTCAGGCAGTGTTCGACGCGGCGCTGGACCGGTCCGGCCCGCTGCCGGCCGGCATCAACGAGAACGCGCACGTCAAGATCGTCAGCAACGGCGCGACGCTGACCGCGTTCTGGTCGGCGGACGGCGAGGAGTGGACCGCGTTCGGCCGGCCGCGCCCGGCGTCGGGGCTGCCGTCGCCGCGGATCGGACTGGCGGCGTTCAACGGCAACGGCCAGCCCGCGACGTTCGAGCAGTTCTCCTTCGGCGACGACCCCGCCGTCCAGTGCGACCCCACCGACCCGGGGGCTGGCTACCAGAGCCTGTTCGACGGGACGGCGGACAGCCTGGCGGCGTGGCGGATGGCCGGGCCGGGCGGGTTCCTGCACGCCGACTGCGAGCTGGTCTCGTACGGCGGGCTGGGGCTCTACTGGTACGACCAGGCCTTCACCGACTACTCGCTGAAGCTGGACTGGATGATGCCGGGCGACGACAACTCCGGCGTCTTCGTCGGGTTCCAGGACCCCGGCACCGACCCGTGGCTCGCGGTGAACCAGGGCCACGAGATCCAGATCGACGCGACCGACGCGCCGGACCGCACCACCGGCGCCGTCTACGCGTTCCGGTCGGCCGACGTCGCCGCACGTGACGCGGCGCTGAACCCGCCGGGCGAATGGAACGCCTACGAGATCGTCGTGCAGGGCGACCGCATCCAGGTCTTCCTGAACGGCGTGAAGATCAACGACTACACCGACACCGACCCGAACCGGATGAACCAGCCGAGCTTCGTCGGCATCCAGAACCACGGCAACGGCGACGACGTGTTCTTCCGGAACGTCCGCATCCAGGAGTTCACGTTCGCGTCGGCGACGCAGCTCGTCACGGATCACTACGACCGGGGCGTGCTGAACCGGCAGCAGCAGCGGTTGCTGCTGCAGCACCTCTCCATGGCGTCGAGGCTGGCCGACGACGGTCAGGCCGCGCAGGCGGAGCGGTCGCTGGACCGTTATCGTGCCGTGGCAGAAGGCGTCCAGGATGAGGCGGTTCGGGCCGAGTTGATCCGGATGGGCGAGGCCCTGCGGGCCCGCCTGTAACCATCCGCGGTGACCGGGCCGGCACCCCTCCGCCGGCCCGGTCACCGTCACAGAGAGGAGACGTCACCGTGCAAGCTCAACGTCCTGCGAGCGTGGCGAACCGACGCGACGAATCACGGAGACCGAGCGCGCGCGGCGGACGGGGGACCGGTGCCGGCCGGTCCTCGTCCCCGGCGCCGGGGCAGGAGTCCCCGCCCCGGCGCCGGGCCTTCTGGATCGCCGTCGCGGCGGCCCTCGCCGCGCTCAACATCGTGCTCGCCACCCTCGTCCTCACCGGCGGGGGCGACGACGACGACCCGCTGGCCGACCGCGTGGCCGAGCTGGAGGCTCAGGAAGAGGCGAACCAGACCGAGCTGGTCGGCCAGCTGACCGAGCAGGCCACCGCCGCGCACGCCGGACTGCTCAGCGTCATCGCCGGCCTCCACGCCGTCGTGCCCTCCGGCGCCCCACCCGTCGGCCCCGTCGCCGGCGCGGATCCAGCCTCCTGGCACACCGCCGTCGGCGCCGCCATCGGCACCTTCGGCGACGCGCCCTCCGGTTCGACGGAGTTCAACACCACCCGGAACGGGCTACTGCTGGCCATCGACCTGCTGGGCTCGGCGGCGACGGCGTACGAGGGTGCGGTGGCCGCGCCGGACGGTGCGGAGCGGGACCGGTTGCTGGAGCTGGCCGGCCGGCTGCGCGACCAGGCGGTGGCGGCGTGGTCGGTCGCGGCGACGCAGCTGGATGTGCTGAACATCGACGCCGGCAACGGCCACGTCCACATCACGCTTCCGAGTCGCCCCGGCGAGCAGGTCGATCCGCACGGTGGGGTCGGCTTCGAGCCCTCGCAGGAGGATCACGAGAACCACACCTGAGTTGGCGTCAAGGGGCTGCGACCGTTGGCCGTTGTGCTGCAGTTGGCCGTCCCCCTGCTGCCCATTTTCTTAGCCGGGCCGACGCGCCTCAAGTCCGGCGGCTCTTGCTGGTTGCTGTCGTGTCGTGGTTGGGGCCGCCGTACTTGACCCGCGTCGTCCCGGCCAAGAACGGGCAGCTATCAGGGGGACGGGGGGAGTGTGGCGACGCCCCGGTGGGGCACCGGGCGTCGGGTTGGCGGGTGCTTCGGGTTCGCCGGCCTCCCCGGCCCGCTGCGGATTCCCATGATCATCAACCTTTTTGGGTGCTATGGAGCCTGTTGCGTTTTGGCTCGGTGTGGCGTCTGGCCTGGTTGATCATGGTTTGAGAGGGTGCCGGTCATGGCGAAGGGGTACCGGTCGGTGGATCGTGACCAGGCGTTTCTGTTGCCGCCGTCGATGACGGACTGGCTGCCCGTTGATCATTTGGTGTGGTTCGTGATCGCCGCGGTGGACCGGATCGACACGACCGCGTTCCACGGCAAGGCGAAGCTTGGGTCGGTGGGCCGGCGGGGTTATGACCCGGACATGCTGCTCACGTTGTTCGTGTATGCGATGGCGCACGGGGTGTCCTCGTCGCGGCAGATCGAACGGCTGTGCGGCACGGATGTGGCGTTCCGGATCATCTGCGCCGGCGATACGCCTGATCACACGGTGCTGGCGCGGTTCCGCCGTGACCACGAGGCCGCGTTGGAACAGTTGTTGACCGCGTCGTTGCTGCTGGCCGCGGAACTGGGCATGGTCCGGCTCGGAACGGTGGCCTTCGACGGCACCAAGATCGCCGCGAACGCGTCGATGAGCGCGAACCGGGGCGAGGCGCACCTGCGCAAGCTCGCCCAGCAGTATCTGGGGAAGGCCGCGGCCACCGACGACGCCGAAGATCAACTGTTTGGACCCGACGCCCGCGGGGATGAGTTGCCTGAGGACCTGACCGATCGCACCCGCCGCGCCCAGCGGATCGATCAGGCGCTGGAGGAGATTCAACGACGCAAGGCCGCCGAGTCCGAGCAGAACGAGGCCGAACGGTCCGCGGCGGCGCAGTACGTCGCCCAGGCCGGCGACCCGGCCGGGCGGGCCCGGGCGGGCAAGGCGCCCAAGGCCGCGGATCCGGTGGCGGTGGCGCGGGCCCGGTGGGAACGTGAACACGCCCGCGCCCAGGCCCGCTGGGACGCCTACCAGGTCAAGGCCACCGCCGCGGCCGGGCGGGGGCACCGGCTGCCCGGCACCCCGGCCGCGGCACCGCACGAGCACCCCCGGGTCGCCCAACTGCGTCAGGCCTACCAGGATGCTCTGGCCACCGCCGAGCATCCTCCCACCT
>NZ_POTW01000067.1 GCF_003236295.1 Jiangella anatolica | reverse complement strand
CACCAGCATCACGATCTTCACACCTCCTATGGGTGGTTTTCGGAGGCCGAATGTGACAGCCGGAGCGAAGAAAATCTCACCGTGATATCTTGAAGTCAAGAGACTTCCGGTTAGGCGAGCCTCAGCGCGCGGCCGTCACCCGCCGTGCGCGACGATGAGCGCAGCGAACCATGACGCGAGAGGTTGGGGATCGAACGTGACCAGCAAGGACAGCTTCGGCGCCAAGGGAAACCTGCAGGTCGGTGACGCTACGTACGAGGTGTACCGGCTGGCCGCCGCCGGCGACGTGAGCCGGCTGCCGTACAGCCTGAAGATCCTGCTGGAGAACCTGCTGCGCACCGAGGACGGCGCCAACATCACCGAGGCCCACGTGCGTGCCGTGGTCGACTGGGACGCCGGCGCGCAGCCGAACACCGAGATCCAGTTCACGCCCGCGCGCGTCGTCATGCAGGACTTCACCGGCGTCCCGTGCGTCGTCGACCTCGCCACCATGCGCGAGGCGATGAGCGACCTCGGCGGCGACCCGTCGAAGATCAACCCGCTCGCGCCGGCCGAGCTCGTCATCGACCACTCCGTCATCGCCGACGTGTTCGGCGCGCCCGACGCGTTCGTCCGCAACGTCGAGCTCGAGTACGGCCGCAACAAGGAGCGCTACCAGTTCCTGCGCTGGGGCCAGGGCGCGTTCGACGACTTCAAGGTCGTCCCGCCGGGCACCGGCATCGTGCACCAGGTCAACATCGAGCACCTCGCCCGCACCGTCATGGTCCGCGACGGCGTCGCCTACCCCGACACCTGCGTCGGCACCGACAGCCACACGACGATGGTCAACGGCCTGGGCGTGGTCGGCTGGGGCGTCGGCGGCATCGAGGCTGAGGCGGCCATGCTCGGCCAGCCGGTCAGCATGCTGATCCCGCGCGTCGTCGGCTTCAAGCTGTCCGGCTCGCTGCCCGAGGGCGCGACGGCCACCGACCTCGTCCTCACCATCACCGAGCAGTTGCGCAAGCACGGCGTCGTCGGCAAGTTCGTCGAGTTCTACGGCCCCGGCGTCGCCGAGGTGCCGCTGGCCAACCGCGCCACCATCGGCAACATGAGCCCCGAGTACGGCTCGACGATCGCCGTCTTCCCGATCGACGACGAGACCGTCCGCTACCTGCGCCTGACCGGCCGGACCGAGGAGCAGGTCGCGCTGGTCGAGGCGTACGCGAAGGAGCAGGGCCTCTGGCACCATCCGGACGACGCACCCGTCTACTCGGAGTATCTCGAGCTCGACCTCGGCACCGTCGTCCCGTCCATCGCCGGCCCGAAGCGCCCGCAGGACCGCGTCTCGCTGACCGACGCCAAGACCGCGTTCCGCACCGCGCTGCGTGACTACGTCGCCCACGACGACGGCCCGCACACGAAGCTGGACGAAGCGGTCGAGGAGTCGTTCCCGGCCAGCGACCCGATCTCGGTGCACCCCAACGGGGGCGAGGCCGAGGAGCCCGCGCTGGTGTCGGCCGCAGCCACGGCCGAGGGCCGGCCGTCCGCGCCCATCAAGATCACGCTCGACGACGGCACCGAGTGCGAGATCGACCACGGCGCCGTCGTCATCGCCGCCATCACGTCCTGCACCAACACCTCGAACCCGTCGGTCATGATCGGCGCGGCGCTGCTGGCCAAGAAGGCGGTCGAGCGCGGGCTGAACCGCAAGCCGTGGGTCAAGACGACGCTCGCGCCGGGCTCGAAGGTCGTCATGGACTACTACGAGCGCGCCGGCCTGACGCCGTACCTCGAGAAGCTGGGCTTCCACCTGGTCGGCTACGGCTGCACGACGTGCATCGGCAACTCCGGCCCGCTCGGCGACCCCATCAGCAACGCCGTCAACGACAACGACCTCGCCGTCGTCTCCGTCCTGTCCGGCAACCGGAACTTCGAGGGCCGGATCAACCCCGACGTCAAGATGAACTACCTGGCGTCGCCGCCGCTGGTCGTCGCGTACGCGCTGGCCGGCAGCATGGACATCGACATCACCACGGAGCCGCTCGGCACCGACCCGCAGGGCGAGCCGGTCTACCTGCGCGACCTGTGGCCGTCGCCGGCCGAGATCGAGGAGACCGTCGAGTCGGCCATCGCCAGCGAGATGTTCACCCGCGACTACGCCGACGTCTTCGCCGGCGACCAGCAGTGGCAGTCGCTGCCGACGCCGTCGGGCAACACCTTCGCGTGGGACACCGACTCGACCTACGTCCGCAAGCCTCCGTACTTTGACGGCATGGGCGTCGAGCCGTCGCCGGTCGGTGACATCGCGGGCGCCCGCGTGCTGGCCAAGCTGGGCGACTCGGTGACGACGGACCACATCAGCCCCGCGGGTGCCATCAAGGCCGACTCGCCGGCCGGGACCTACCTCTCCGAGCACGGGGTGCAGCGGCGCGACTTCAACTCCTACGGGTCGCGGCGCGGCAACCACGAGGTGATGATCCGCGGGACGTTCGCCAACATCCGGCTGCGCAACCAGATCGCGCCCGGGACCGAAGGTGGCTTCACTCGCGACTTCACGCAGGCCGACGCGCCCGTGACGACGATCTACGACGCCTCGGTGGCGTACGCGGCGGCCAGGGTGCCGCTGGTGATCCTGGCCGGCAAGGAGTACGGCTCCGGCTCGTCGCGCGACTGGGCGGCGAAGGGGACGGCGCTGCTCGGCGTCCGCGCGGTGATCGCGGAGTCGTACGAGCGCATCCACCGGTCCAACCTGATCGGCATGGGTGTGCTGCCGCTGCAGTTCCCGGAGGGCCAGAACGCCGAGTCGCTCGGCCTGACCGGCGAGGAGACGTTCGAGATCATCGGCGTGACGGCGCTGAACGACGGCTCGACGCCTTCGACGGTGCACGTCAACGCGGGGACCGTCGAGTTCGACGCCGTCGTCCGCATCGACACGCCGGGGGAGGCGGACTACTACCGCCACGGCGGGATCATGCAGTACGTGCTGCGCAGCCTGCTCTGATCCTCGCCCGCCGCCGGCCGGCCCGCGGACCACGCAGGCCGGCCGGTGCGGCGCGAGGCGTCAGACCTCCGGCGGCGGGACGGGCTCGGCCTGCGCCGGCGTCTCGTCGCGCACGCGCCGGGCCCCGCCGCCCATGCCGATGATCCCCGCGAGCAGCACCAGCAGCGCCACCCCGCAGACCCAGGCGCCGGCCTGGATGTCGCCCGCCGACACCGACAGGGAGTCGTCGTTGACGGACATGACGATCCAGAGCACGAGGGTCGCCGCGCCGATCAGCCAGGCCAGGATCAGCACGAACCGCGACAGCAGCACCGCCCCGACCACCCCGAGCAGGCCGACCACCGCGAGCGCCAGCGCCATCGAGTTCCAGTAGGACGACGGCGCGCCGACGGAGTCGGTCTGGAAGAGCCGTTCGAGTGGGATGTCGGTGGCGTCACGGCCGCCGTACCAGTCGAGATAGCTGCTGGCGGTGACACCCAGGGCGCCGATCAGCGCGATGACGGCTCCGGCCGCACGTTGCCGTGTGGTCATGTGGATCGCCTCCTTCGAGAGGGTCCAGACGACGCGTTACGGCCGTGCGCCGGGCGGCACCGGCCGCCCTTCCACTGTGCCACTCAGCCCGCGATCGCGCACGTCAGACCGGCGAAGTCGCAGGCCCGTCCGGCTACTCGTCGTCGCCGAACATCGAGAGCGGGGCGTCGACCTCTTCCTTGCGCGGGCCCATGACGATGATGCCGACCAGCAGCGCCAGCACGCCGAACGCGCACACCCACACGCCGGAGCCGGCGTCGACGCCGCCGGTGGTGGCGTCGGTGGCGTCGCCGATGACGCGCATCAGGCCCCAGAGCACGAGTGTGGCGACGCCCACCATCCAGGCCAGGACGAGCAGGAACCGGAACCGCACCAGCGCGCCGAGGATCCCCAGCGCGCCGACCACCGCGAGCGGCGCCGCGACCGACGTCCAGTAGCCGTCGGCCAGGCCCGGCGCGCCGGTCGAGGCGAGGTGACGAATGGGCAGGTCATGCGGTGCGCGGCCGCCGTACCACGACAGGTAGGCGCTGAGCGCGCACAGCAGGCTGCCGGCGCCGGCGATGAGCGCGCCGATCGCCCGGCGTCCCAGCCGGACGTCCAGCCAACGGGCCCGTTCCTCGTCAGACACAGCGGAAGGGTAGTGGTCGCCGCGCCGCACGCTCAACACGGACACCTGAACGTGATCGAGAGCCGTTCGCCCTCTAGACTCGGGAGTCGGCACCGACGCGACTTGGAGGCAGCACGCGTGGGACTTCTCGACCGCATCAAGGACCCCCGTGACCTGCGGGCGCTGTCCGATGACGAGCTCGAGTCGCTGGCCGCGGAGATCCGCGACCGGCTGGTGGCGACCTGCGCCTCCAACGGCGGGCACCTCGGGCCCAATCTCGGCGTCGTCGAGCTGACGATCGCGGTGCACCGGGTGTTCGACTCGCCGCGCGACCCCATCGTCTTCGACACCGGTCACCAGGCCTACGTCCACAAGATGCTCACCGGCCGGCACGACTTCAGCCGGCTCAAGCAGGCCGGCGGCCTGTCCGGGTACCCGAGCCGCGCCGAGAGCGAGCACGACTGGGTCGAGAACTCGCACGCGTCGACGGCGCTGTCCTACGCCGACGGCATGGCCAAGGCGTTCGCGGTGCGCGGCGAGCGCGACCGCACCGTCGTGGCGTTCATCGGCGATGGCGCGCTGACCGGCGGCATGGCCTGGGAGGCGCTGAACAACATCGCCGGCGGGCCGCAGACCGGTCCGGACCGCCGTCCGCTGGTCATCATCGTCAACGACAACGGCCGCTCCTACTCGCCGACGGTGGGCGGGCTGGCCAAGCGGCTCACCGGCGTGCGTACCGACCCGCGTTACGAACAGACGCTCGACGTCGTGAAGCGGACGCTCGGGCGCACCGCGCTCGTCGGCCAGCCGCTGTACGACGCGCTGCACGGGGTCAAGAAGGGCCTGAAGGACCTGCTGGCGCCGCAGGGCATGTTCGAGGACCTCGGCCTGAAGTACCTCGGCCCGATCGACGGGCACGACCGCGCGCAGGTCGAGCAGGCGCTGACGCAGGCCAAGCGGTTCGGCGGGCCGGTGCTGGTGCACTGCCTGACGCAGAAGGGGTTCGGCTACGACCCCGCGGTCCGCGACGAGGCCGACCAGATGCACAGCCCGCGGCCGTTCGACCCGGCCACCGGCGCGCCGGCCGGGGCGCCGGTGCGCGAGTGGACCGACGTGTTCAGCGAGGCGCTGGTGCGGGCCGGCCGGGCCCGGCCCGACGTCGTCGCCGTCACCGCCGCGATGCTCGGCCCGACCGGGCTGGAGCCGTTCGCGCGGGCGTTCCCGGACCGCTGCTTCGACGTCGGCATCGCCGAGCAGCACGCCGCCACCTCGGCGGCCGGGATGGCGGCGATGGGCCTGCACCCGGTGGTCGCGGTCTACGCGACGTTCCTCAACCGCGCGTTCGACCAGGTGCTGATGGACTGCGCGCTGCACAAGGCCGGCGTGACGTTCGTGCTCGACCGCGCCGGCGTCACCGGCAGCGACGGTCCGTCGCACAACGGCATGTGGGACCTGTCGATCCTGCAGGTCGTGCCGGGGCTGCGGCTGGCGGCCCCGCGCGACGGCGACCAGCTGGTCGAGCAGTTCACCGAGGCCCTCGACGTCGACGACGCGCCGACGGTGGTCCGCTTCTCCAAGGGCGCCGTCGGCCCGGACGTCCCGGCGCTGGAACGTCTCGGCACCGTCGACGTGCTGGCCCGGGGCGAGACGCGAGACGTGCTGCTGGTCGCCGTCGGGGCGATGGGCCAGGTCGGCGTCGACACGGCGAAGCGGCTCGAGGCGCAGGGCGTCGGCGTCACCGTCGTCGACCCGCGCTGGGTGAAGCCGCTCGACGACGTGCTCGTCGAGCTGGCCCGGCAGCACCGGCTGGTCGTGACGGTCGAGGACAACGGCCGGGTCGGCGGCGTCGGCTCGGTGCTGGCGCAGCGGCTGCGCGACGCCGGGGTGACCGTGCCGGTCCACGACCACGGGCTGCCGCAAGAGTTCCTCGAGCACGCCAAGCGCGACGAGATCCTGGCCGCGGCCGGGCTCACCGCGCAGGACCTGGCGCGCGAGGTGTCCGGGCTGGTCGCGGCGCTCGACAGCACGCCGCACGACCGGACGACGACGGTGTGATCGGTGACCACGACGACTCCCGGACGCCGTCCGGACCCTGACTGGCTGCGGCCGGAGGCGACCATCGCCCTGCGGCTGCTGATCATCGGCGTGGCCGCCGCGGCCGCGGTGTGGCTGGTCCTGCAGGTGCAGTTCATCGCGACGGCGGTCGTGCTGGGCTTCGCCGAGGTCGCGCTGCTGTGGCCGCTGGCTCGCTGGTTGCGCAGCAAGCGGGTGCCGGCGGTGCTTGCGGCGTTGCTGTGCGTGCTGCTGTTCCTGGCGTTCTTCGCCGGGCTGCTGGTGTTCGTCATCACCGAGGTGGTCGACTCGTGGCCGCGCATGGTCGACGCGGTCACCGGGTCGATCAACGAGATCAACGACTGGCTCGAGGGCGGGCCGTTCGGCATGGACACGCAGAGCGTCCAGGATCTGCTGGGCGAGCTGCAGTCGCGGCTGGGCGACGTGCTCGGCGACGTCACCAGCGCCGCGGTCGGCGGGTTGTCGCTGGTCGGCAACTTCGCGACCGTCATCCTGATCGCCACGTTCTTCGCGATCTTCGCGCTGACCAGCGGCGACAAGCTCTGGAATCAGTTCGTCGGCGTGCTGGACCCGACCCACCGCGACCCGGCCGACGCCGCCTTCCGCGCGTCGATGCGCACGGTCGGCAACTGGTTCTACGCCTCGACGCTCACCGGCCTGGTCGACGGCGTGCTGATCGGCGTCGGGCTGCTGATCCTCGACGTGCCGCTGGCGGTCCCGATCGGCGCGCTGACGTTCATCATGGCCTACATCCCGCTGGTCGGCGCGACGCTGGCCGGTGCGGTCGCGGTGCTGGTCGCGCTGTTCTCCGGCGGCTTCACCACGTCGCTGTGGGCGCTGGGCATCGTGATCGTCGTGCAGCAGATCGAGGGCAACATCCTGTCGCCGCTGCTGATGTCGCGGGCGCTGAACTTCCACCCCGTCGTCACCCTCATCCTGACGACGGCCGCGGGCACGGCGTTCGGCCTGATCGGGCTGTTCCTCGCGGTGCCGGCGACGGGCGCCATCGTCGCGGCGGTGCTGGCCTGGAAGCGGGTCACCCGAGCACGCGAGCTGGGTGTGGACGGCGAACCACCGCCCACGGAGGCGACCGCGCCGCCGTCCGCCGACCCGCCGTCGCCGCTGGAGTCGCCCTCCCGCTAGGACGGCGGGCCGTCGGCCCCGTCAGCTCCTCGACCGGTCCCTGCGCGAGGAACACCGAACCCTCGCCGAGGGCGCACTCGTCAGAGCCGGCCGGCTGACCGGACAGTGACGTGAGCGCGCGGTCACGGACGTCGAGGCTCAGGCAGCCGTTCCCGGCGACAGTGACGATGCCGGAGGCGTTCGCCAGCATCATCGTCTCCGGCTGTGTGCGTTGGGTGAGCAGGGGAAGGGCCGGCGGCGGCAGCGAACCGGCGGCGCGGGCAACCGGCTCGCCACCGGCCGGTCCGCCGCCCCGCCCGCGGCTGCCAGGCGACGCCGGGGACGGCGACGAGCAACGCCCGCCGCTGTCGCACGCAGCCGGGCGAGGGGGGCGCGCGACGCCTGGCTACGCACGGTCCGCGGGCTGCACCCGAGGATCTCGGCGATCTGCTCGTCGGAGAGGTCGCAGTAGTACCGCAGCACGACGACGGCACGCTGCCGAACCCCGAGCGTCGCGAGTACGGACACCAACGCTGAGCGAATGACGATCGCAGTCTCGCCGCCCGCGACCTCGGGCGGAGCGCCGGGCCACAGCCGGCCTCGCCGCACCCTGCTCTGCGAGCGGCGCATCCGATGGTGGCCGGCCTGCGGGCTTCGGTCAGGCGCGGACGACGCTGGCGACGCCGGGTGGCAGGAACCGCCCGCCGGCGGCGCGCTCGGCGACCCCGCTGCGGTCCAGGTACGGCGTGATCCCGCCCAGGTGGAACGGCCAGCCGGCGCCGAGCAGCATGCACAGGTCGACGTCCTGCGCATCGGCGACCACGCCCTCGTCGAGCATGATGCGGACCTCCTCGGCGACCGCGGCGAGGGCCCGCTCCCGCACCTCGTCGGCGCTGAGCGCCGTCGGGCCCTGCTCGAACAGCGCCGCGGTCGAGTCGTCGAGGTAGGGCTTGCCCTGCTCGTTCCACGACCAGATGCCGGGCTTGCCCGCCGCGACCAGCCGGCGCAGGTTCTCAGACACCGGGAACCGCTCCGGGTACGCGTCGTGCAGGGTCTCGGCGACGTGCAGGGCGACGGCCGGGCCGACCAGTTGCAGCAGCACGAACGGCGTCATCGGCAGCCCGAGCGGCGCCAGCGCGTTGTCGGCGACGTCGAGCGGCGTGCCCTCGTCGGCGGCGCGGGTGATCTCGCCGATGAACCGGGTCAGGAGCCGGTTGACGACGAACGCCGGCGCGTCCTTGACCAGCACGCACGACTTCTTCAGCGTCTTGCCGACCGCGAACGCCGTGGCCAGAGTCGGGTCGTCGGTCTGCGTCGCCCGGACCACCTCGACCAGCGGCAGCACCGCCACCGGGTTGAAGAAGTGGAACCCGACGACCCGCTCCGGATGCCGCAGCCGCGACGCCATCTCGGTGACCGACAGCGACGAGGTGTTGGTGGCGAGCACGCACTCGGGGGAGACGACGGCCTCGAGGTCGGCGAAGACCTGCTGCTTGACCTTCATCTCCTCGAACACGGCCTCGATGACGAAGTCGGCGTCGGCGAAGACCGCCTTGTCCGTCGACCCCGTGACCAGCGCGGTCAGCCTGTTGCGGGCGTCGGGGGAGAGCCGGCCCTTGGCCGCGAGCTTGTCGATCTCGGCGTGCACCCAGCCGACGCCCTTCTCGACCCGCTCGGCGTCGAGGTCGGTGAGCACGACGGGCACCTCGAGCCGGCGGACGAACAGCAGCGCCAGCTGGCTGGCCATCAGCCCGGCGCCGACGATGCCGACCTTCGTCACCGGCCGGGCCAGCGACTTGTCCGGCGCGCCGGCCGGCCGCTTGGCGCGCCGCTGGGTGAGGTCGAACGCGTAGACGCCGGCGCGCAGGTCGTCGCCCATGATGAGGTCGCCGAGCGCCTCGTCCTCGGCGGCGAAGCCCTCCTCGCGGCTGACGGTGCGCGCGGCGGCGATGAGGTCCAGCGCGCGGTACGGCGCCGGCGTCGCGCCGTGCAGCCGTCCGTCCGCGATCGCGCGGCCACGTGCGACGGCGGCGTCCCACGCCTCCGATGACCGGTCGACCTCGGGCCGCGACACGACGACGTCGCCGCGCACGACCTGCGCCACCCAGTGCAGCGACCGCTCGATGAAGTCGGCGCCGTCGAACGCGGCGTCGGCGATGCCGAGCTGGGCGACCTGCGGGCCGCGCAGCATGCGGTTCTGGTTGAGCGCGTTCTCGACGATGACGGTGACCGCCTTGTCCGCGCCGATGAGGTTCGGCAGCAGCCACGCCCCGCCCCAGCCGGGGACCAGGCCGAGGAACACCTCGGGCAGCGCGATGCCCTGCGCCGCCGTCGATACCGTCCGGTAGGTGCAGTGAAGCGCTATCTCCAGCCCGCCGCCCAGCGCCAGGCCGTTGATCAGCGCGAACGTCGGCACCGGCCCATTGGCGAGCTTGCCGAAGACCCGGTGCCCGAGCTGGCCCAGGGCGAGCGCCTGCGGCCGCTGCGTCACCAGCGCCATGCCCTTGAGGTCGGCGCCGGCGGCCAGGATGAACGGCTTGCCGGTGACGGCGACGGCGACGATGCCCGGCTCGGCGTACGCGGCGTCGATCGCCTTCTCCAGCCCCAGCAGCGTGGCCGGGCCGAGCGTGTTCGGCTTCGTGTGGTCGTGGCCGTTGTCGAGCGTGATGAGCGCCGCCTTGCCGGCGCCCAGCGGCAGCGAGACGACGCGAACGTGCGCAGTCGTCACGACCTCGTCCGGGAAGACGGTGCCCAGATCGGTGGTGGTCATCAGGCCGCGGCCTCCTGGGTGTAGTCGGCGTGGTGCGGGTTCTCCCAGACGACGGTGCCGCCCATGCCGATGCCGATGCACATGGTCGTGACGCCGTAGCGGACCTCGGGGCGCTCCTCGAACTGGCGGGCCAGCTGGTTCATCAGCCGGACGCCGGACGACGCGAGCGGGTGGCCGACGGCGATCGCCCCGCCGTACGGGTTCACGCGCGGGTCGTCGTCGGCGATGCCGAAGTGGTCGAGGAACGCCAGCACCTGCACGGCGAACGCCTCGTTGATCTCGAGCAGCCCGATGTCGTCGATGCTGAGGCCCGCCTTGGCCAGCGCCTTCTCCGTCGCCGGGACCGGGCCGACGCCCATCACCTCGGGCTCGACGCCGGCGAAGGAGTACGACACCAGCCGCATCTTCGGCGTCAGCCCGAACTCCGCGGCGGCCTCGTCGCTGACCAGCAACGCCGCGGTGGCGCCGTCGTTCAGTCCGGCCGAGTTGCCGGCGGTGACCCGGCCGTGCGGGCGGAACGGCGTCTTGAGGCCGGCGAGGTCGTCGACGGTGGTGCCCGGGCGCGGCGGCTCGTCGTCGGTGGCCAGCCCCCAGCCCTGCTCGACGCTGCGGGTGGCGACGGGGACGAGGTCGGGCTGGACCTTCCCGTCGGCGACCGCCTTCGCGTACTTGGCCTGGCTGGCCGCGGCGAACGCGTCGGCGCGCTCCTTGGTGAGGTGCGGGAAGCGGTCGTGCAGGTTCTCGGCGGTGCTGCCCATGACCAGCGCGGACGGATCGACGAGCTTCTCGGCGAGGATGCGCGGGTTCGGGTCGACGCCCTCGCCCATCGGGTGGCGGCCCATGTGCTCGACGCCGCCGGCGATGACGACGTCGTAGGCGCCGAACGCGATACCGCCGGCCGTCGTCGTCACGGCCGTCATCGCGCCGGCGCACATGCGGTCGATCGCGTAGCCGGGGACCGACTTGGGCAGCCCGGCCAGCAGCGCCGCCGTCCGCCCGATGGTCAGGCCCTGGTCGCCGAGCTGCGTGGTCGCGGCGATCGCGACGTCGTCGACCCGCTCCGGCGGGAGGCCCGGATTGCGGCGCAGCAGCTCGCGGATGCAGTTGATGACGAGGTCGTCGGCGCGGGTCTCGTGGTACATGCCCTTGGGGCCGGCCTTGCCGAACGGCGTGCGCACACCGTCGACGAACAGCACGTCGCGAACAGGCCTGGTGGAGCGTGGCACGTGACCCTCCTCGGTCCGAAGCTACCCACGAGTAACAATACTCGGTGGGTCGATGTTACGCAGTGCCTCGCGGCGTGACAACGGCGACAGCTCGGCCTCGTGCGCGGCGACGAAGGCACGTACCCAGGCCGGGTCGGTCTTGGCGTACTCGCGCAGCGCCCAGGCGATGCCCTTGCGCAGGAAGAACTCCTTGTCGTGGACGCTCGCGCCGATCGCCTCGGCGAGCAGGTCGGCGTCGGTGCCGGCCTTCGAGCCGATCTGGCAGATGATCGCGGTGCGACGGCGCCAGAGATCGGCGTCGTGGGCCCAGCCGCGGATGACGGGCGTCGCCTCGGCGGGGTGGGCGCGCAGCACGGGGCCGACCGAGCGGATGGCGAGCTCGTCGACGAGGTCCCACCAGGCGCCGGTGACGACGAGGTGGTCGTAGAGGCCGAGCGCGCTTGATTGCATCGCGTACCCGGCATACGGCTTGAGCTGCGCGAACGCGATGGCGGCGTAGCGCTCCTCGCGGAACCGCGCGCCGTCCCAGAGCTCAAGGACGGTGGCCCGCCAGGTGCCCTCGTCCGTGCGCTGGTGCGTCGAGAAGACCGGCTTGAGCGCGGCCGAGCGGGCCGGCTTGGGGACGCCGAGGAACGGCATCGCGGACTTCATGTAGGCGCGCATCGGCTCGGCCGCCGCGGGATCGGCGGCCGCGCGCAACGCCGTCCGCACGGCGTCGACGAGAGCGGTGTCGGCGGTGACCATGGCGTCACGCTATTGGGCTGTGACGCGCTGCGGCGCGGGTGACGGCGTGTCGCGGTCGCCGGTGTCGTTAGGCTGAGCCTTCACATGACCGGCTCGTACGATCTCATCGTGATCGGCGCCGGGCCCGCGGGGCTCGCCGCCGCGTGGCGGGCTGCCCAGCGCGGCATGAAGGTGGCGCTGCTGGAGCGGGCCGACCACGTGGGCGGGCTGGCCGCGTCGTTCGAGGTGAGCGGCGTGCGGGTGGACCAGGGTTCGCACCGGCTGGACCGCGGCACGCCGCCGGAGATCCTGCACGACCTGCGCGCGCTCCTCGGCGACGACCTGCAGCAGCGGCGGCGCACCAGCCGCATCCGGGTCGGCGACCAGTGGCTCGGCCTGCCGCTGCGGGCCGACGAGGTCGCCCGCCGGCTGCCGACGTCGTTCCTCGCCAAGGTCGCCCGCGACACCGCGGTGTCACGGTTCCGGCGCGAAGAGGGCGACACGTACGGCGGGCTGGTGCGCAACCGCGTCGGGCCGGCGCTGTACGAGACGGTGTACGGGCCGATGGCCGAGAAGCTGTGGGGCATGCCGGGCGACCGGATCAGCGCCGAGCAGGCCCGCCGGCAGACCGACCGGCTCGGCACCTGGCGGGTCGCCGCTCGCGCGCTGCGCCGCAGCCGCACTCGTGCCACGTCGGCGACCGGTGGCGGCTACTATTACCCGCGCACCGGCTTCGGCCAGCTGGTCGAGGCGCTCGCCGAGGCCGCGACGACGGCGGGGGTGGAGATCCGCTGCGAGGCCGAGGTCGACCGCGTCCGCGTCACCGAGGACGAGGTCGAGGTCACCACCCAGGACGGCGATCTCATCACCGGTGGGCTGGTGTTCTCGACACTGCCGCTGCCGGTGCTGGCCCGCATCGCCCGCCCGGCCCCGTCGCTGACGTCGATCGAGTCGTCGGCCCGGCTGCGCTACCGCGCGATGCTGCTGGTCTACGTCGTCCATCAAGGTGGCCGGTGGAGCCCGCACGACTCCCACGACATCCCCGACCCGCGCACGCCGGTGATCCGCATCTCCGAGCCGGCGAACTACCGCGACAACCCCGCCGACCCGGCCGACCGGTCGGTGCTGTGCGCCGAGATCCCCTGCGCCATGACCGACGACGTGTGGGGCCTGGACGACGAGTCCCTCGCCGACCTCGTCGACGAGACGCTGGCGCTGACGGGCCTGCCGAAGGTGAACCGGGTCCACGTCGAGAGCCGCCGGATCGGCCAGTCGTACCCGATCTACCGGGTCGGCTACGAACACGACCTCAGCGACGTCGACACCTGGGCCCGGATGATCCGCCGCGTGGTGACGCTCGGCCGGCAGGGCCTGTTCGTCCTGGAGAACATCGACCAGGCCCTCCTCATGGCCTACGGCGCCGTCGACGCCATCCGCGACGACGGCCGGTTCGACCGCTACGCGTGGACCGTCGCCCGGGAACGATTCGCGCGCTCCGCCTTCGGCGACGCCTGAACACCCCGCCCGCTCCCATGATCATCAACCTTTTGTGTCGTCCTGGCGACGCAAAAGGTTGATGATCATGGGATCGGTGACGGCGAGCGCTTTCCGGACCAGTGAGCGGCCAGCGAACCGGGACCAACAGCGGACCCGGTAGCCACCCACCGCCGACCAGAGGTGGCCAGCGGAGCTGGAGGTGCGCGGAGTTGAGGGCCGGGCCATTCTTGGGGCGGCCCCCTGACGCTGCTGTACCGGGGGCGCGGGCGGCCGGGTCAAGCGGTCGCCCGTCGCGCGAAGCGCCAAAAGGGTCCGCTTGAGGCGGCCTCCCGCGCCCCCGACAATGGAGCAGCAGGGGGCCGCCCAACGCGGCGAACCCAGCGACCGGTAGCCCGGCCCACGCAGAGGACGGCTACGCCGAGGACGGCTACGCCGACGACGGCGCTGGCGGTGCAGGCGGCTCCGGCACCACAGGATCAGCGAACGCCGCCGCCACGGCCTCCGCCGTCAGAGCGATCTGCCATTCCCGCGCACCTCGAGCCCGGAACAACTCACCGACGGCCTCGGCCGAGAGAGGCGACGGCGGCTGCCAGGCGGCCCGCCGCAGCGTGTCGGGCGTGAGCAGGTTCTCGACCGGCAGCCCGTGCGCCTCCGCGATCTCACCGACCCGGGCACGCGCCGCCGCCAGTCGCGCAGCCGCGTCGGGCTGCCGCGTCGCCCAGGCGCGGGGCGGCGGGGGACCGTCGTACGGGGCGGTCTGCGGCGGCAGCTCCTTGTCCGGCAGCGCGCGCGCATCGGCCACCGCGCCGAACCAGCGCGACAGCTCGCGCCGCTGCGCCCGGCCCCGGTAGACCGGCATCGCCGACATGGCCTCGGCGCTGGTCGGCATCGTCAGCGCGGCCTCGATGATCGCGGCGTCGGGCAGCACCCGGCCGGGGGAGAGGTCGCGCTGCCGGGCCAGCTCGTCGCGGGCGTACCAGAGCTGACGGACGACGGCGAGGCGGCGGCGGTCGCGGATCCGGTGCAGACCCGACGTGCGCCGCCAGGGGTCGGCGCGCGGCTCCTGCTGTGGCGCGGCCGCGATCGCGGCGAACTCCTCGTGCGCCCAGGCCAGCTTCCCGGCGTCGCGCAGCCGCTCCTCCAGGGCGTCGCGCAGCTCGATGAGCAGCTCGACGTCGAGGGCGGCGTAGCGCAGCCAGTCCTCCGGCAGCGGCCGGGTGGACCAGTCGGCGGCCGAGTGGCCCTTCTCCAGGGCGTAGCCGAGCACGCTGTCGACCAGCGGGCCGAGACCGACGCGGGGCAGGCCCAGCAGCCGTCCGGCCAGCTCGGTGTCGAACAGCCGGGCCGGCCGCATGCCGACCTCGGCGAGGCAGGCCAGATCCTGCGACGCCGCGTGCAGCACCCACTCGGCGCCGGACAGCGCGGCGCCCAGCGCGGCCAGGTCGGGGACGGCGATCGGGTCGATCAGCGCGGTGCCGGCGCCGGCGCGGCGCAGCTGGATGAGGTAGGCGCGGTGCCCGTAGCGGTACCCGGAGGCGCGCTCGGCGTCGACGGCGACCGGCCCGGTCGCGGCCGCGAACGCCGCGATCACGGCCTTCAGGGTCTCACTGTCGGTGATGACCTCCGGAAGGCCGTCGCGCGGCTCCAGCAACGGAGTCGAGGCGTCGTCCGTCAACGTCCTCGCCTACGACGTGTCGGTGGCATCGCGACGACGCCGGCCGGCAGCGGCATCAGGCCGGCCGCCGTCGTCAGCGCGTCGCCCCAGGCCAGGGCGTGCGGGGTGAGGTCGGGCTCGAGCGGGGTCCAGGACGCACGGATCTCGATCTCCGCGCTGGCGAGCTCGCCGGCCATGCCGCCGAACCCCTCGGACGCCACGCGCGTGACGGTGCCGCTGGCCGCGGTGTACGGCGCGGACCGGCCGGCCAGCGAGTCGACGATCCAGGTCCAGCCGACGGCGAGCAGCAGCGGGTCGGCGCCCATCTCCGGCTCCAGGGTGGCCCGCAGGTACGTGACCAGGCGGAACTCGCCGTGCCAGGCCTCCTGGCCGGCGGGGTCGTAGAGCAGCACCAGCCGGCCGGTGGCGGTCGCGTCCTCGTCGCCCTCGTCGGCGAAGACGTCGGCGCTGAGCGCGTGGGTGTGTGGCGCCAGCCGCTTCGGCGCCGGGGTCTGCTCGAGACTCACCTCGCGGCGGAACTGGGCGGACGTCAAGGAACGCACGGCACGCTCGAAGACAGCCGGTACCCCCGGCTGGAGACCCTCGGTGTCCCTTGCCACAATTGGCAGACTAGGCCTGTTCGCCTGCGACGTCAGGCAGGCACGCCCGCCATGCGACGATCAGTGATGTGACCGTGACCTACGACGACACCCCAGCCGCGCCCGCGGACCCGTCCGCCAGCCTGTTCGCCCGCGCCTGCCGCGGCGAGCGGACGAGCCGTCCACCTGTGTGGTTCATGCGCCAGGCCGGGCGGTCGCTGCCCGAGTACCGGCGGCTGCGCGAGGGCGTCCCGATGCTGGAGTCGTGCACCCGGCCGGACATGGTGACCGAGATCACCCTGCAGCCGGTGCGGCGATACGGCGTCGACGCCGCCATCTTCTACTCCGACATCGTCGTGCCGCTGCGCGCGGTCGGCGTCGACGTCGACGTCAAGCCGGGCGTCGGGCCGGTGCTGGGCAGCCCGATCCGCTCCCGCGCCGACCTCGAGCAGCTGCGGCCCCTGGAGCCCGGCGACGTCGCGTTCGTCGACGAGGCGGTGCGGGCGCTGGTCGGTGAGCTGGGCAGCACCCCGCTGATCGGCTTCGCCGGCGCGCCGTTCACGCTGGCGTCGTACCTGGTCGAGGGCGGTCCGTCGAAGAACCACGAGGTCACCAAGGCGCTCATGCACAGCGACCCGGAGCTGTGGCACGAACTGCTCAGCCGGGTCGCCGGCATCTCGGCGATGTTCCTCGACGTGCAGGTGCGGGCCGGCGCGAGCGCGGTCCAGCTGTTCGACTCGTGGGCCGGCGCGCTGTCGGCGGCCGACTACGCGAAGTACGTCCACCCGCACAGCGCCGAGGTGCTCGACAGCGTCATCGACGTGCCGCGCATCCACTTCGGCGTCGGGACGTCGGAGTTCCTGCCGCTGATGGCCTCGGCGGGGGCTGATGTCGTCGGCGTCGACTGGCGCCTGCCGCTGGACGAGGCCGCGCTGCGGGTGCCGGGCAAGCCGCTGCAGGGCAACCTCGACCCGGCGCTGCTGGGCGCGGATTGGCCGGTGATCGAGCGCGAGGTGCACCGCATCATCGCCGAGGGTCGCCGGGCTCCGGCGCACATCTTCAACCTCGGTCACGGCGTGCTCCCGACCACCGACCCGGACGTGCTGGCCCGCGTCGTCGAGACGGTTCAGGCGGCGGGCGGGCCGGGCACCGGGGCGGGCGCCGCCGGCTGACCCCGTCGGCGGCGGAGCAGCAGGTAGGCGGGGACGCCGACCAGTGCCGCCAGCGCCGCGAACGGCAGCACCGCGCCGAGCGCGGTCAGGAAGCCGCCGCCGATGGCCACGAACGCGTCCCAGCCGCCCGCCAGGCCGGCGAGGAAGCCGCGGTCGTCGTCCTCCTCGGGCGGTGGCGGCGCGTCGCGGTCCTCGTAGAGATGCACCGTGACGGTGGCCAGGGCGGTCTGCCCGGCCAGCTGCTCCTGCCGGCTCAGCAGCGAGTCCAGGTCGGCCTCGCGGCTGGCCAGCTCGGCCTCGATGCTGACGACGTCGTCGAGCTGGGCGGCCTGCGCCAGCAGGTCGCGGATGCGAGCGATGCTGGCCCGCTGCGACTCGATCCGCGACTCGACGTCGACGACCTCCTGGGTGACGTCCTCCGCGCCGCGGTTGCGGCCGGTGACCTCGCCCAGCGCCTCCAGTTCGGTGACGGCGTCCTGGTGGGCGTCCGACGGGATCCGCAGCGTGAGGTCGGCCTGCCAGGAGCCGTCGACCCGCTCGTCGGCGACGAAGCCGCCCGCCGCGGTCGCGATCGCGGCGGCCTGGTTCGCCGCGCCGAGGACGTCGTCGGTGCCGATGGAGAGGTCGACCGTGTAGACGATGGACCGGTCGGTGAGCATGGAGGCGACGCCGGCGATGACGCCGCCGCCCGCCTGGTCGTCGCCTTCGGCCGCGGCCTCGCCGTCACCCTCGGCCGGCGCTTCGGGGGCCGGTGCGTCGGCCGCGGAGTTGGCCGCGTCGCCGCCGCTGTCGCTGTCTGCGGCGCCGCCGCAGCCGGCCAGCGCGAGCGCCGCGAGCAGGGTGATCGTCGTCCCGAACATCGTTCGTCGTTTCATGACGCCTCCCGAGGTCTGATGTCGGGTTCGACGGCGGCGCTGGTCGCGGGGTTGCGGGCCGGCCGGTCACGATCGGGGAACGACCTGGTCACGGGCGTGATCGCGGCCCGTGCGATGCTGGGCGGGTGAGCGGGGTCAGGGTGGCGGTGGTCGGCGGCGGGATCAGCGGGCTGGCGGCGGCGTGGTTCCTGCGGCAGTCCCTCGGGCCGGCCGCGGAGATCGTCGTGCTGGAGAAGCAGCCGGTCGTCGGCGGGCATCTGCGGGTGTCGGAGGTCGCCGGACTGCCGGTCGACGAGGGCGCGGAGTCGCTGCTGGCGCGGCGGCCGGAGGCGGTCGACCTGGTTGCCGCCGTGGGGCTGGGTTCGTCCGTCGTGCATCCCGCGTCGGTCGGGGCCGGGCTGTGGAGTCGCGGCTCGATCGTCGCGCTGCCGGCCGGGACGGTGATGGGCGTGCCGGCCGACCCCGTCGGCCTGGCGGGTGTGCTGACGACTGACGAGGTGATGAAGGCGATCGCCCGCGACGCGCTGAGTCCGCTGCGGGTCGAGGAGGATGTCGCGATCGGGCGGCTGGTGCGGTCGCGGTACGGCGACGCGGTCGCGGACCGGCTGGTGGAGCCGCTGCTCGGCGGGGTCTATGCCGGGCGGGCGGACGAGCTGTCGCTGGACGCGACGGTGCCGGCGCTCGGCGCGGCGGTGCGGACCGCGCGGTCGCTCGGCGAGGCGGTCTCGGCCGTGTCGCCTGATGGAGCGTCGGCGGGGGCGTCGGCCCGGCCGGTGTTCGCCGGTCTCGACGGCGGCGTCGGACGGCTGCCCGGTGCGGTCGCCGCGGCGTCGGGCGCGGACGTGCGCACCGGCGTGACCGTCCGGTCCCTGGAGCGGACGGCGGACGGCTGGCGGCTGGTGACCGGCCCGGTCCCGGCGCCGTCGGTCCTTGACGTCGACGCGGTCGTGCTGGCGGTGCCGGCAGCGGCCGCCTCCCGGCTACTGGGCGCGGAGGTCCCGGCGGCCGCGGCGGAGCTGGGCAGTGTCGAGGCGGCGTCGATGGCGATCGTCACGCTGGCGCTGCCGGCGGACGGGTTCCCGGCGGCGCCGTCGTCGTCGGGGTTCCTGGTGCCGCCGGTGGACGGGCGGACGATCAAGGCGGTGACGTACTCGTCGGTGAAGTGGCCGTGGCTGGGCGGGCGGGCCGAGGCCGGTGGGCTGGTGCTGCTGCGTGCGTCGCTCGGCCGCCACGGTGAGGCCCGTGACCTGCAGCTCGACGACGGCGAACTGGCCGCCGCCGCGCTGGCCGACGTCCGCGCGGCGACCGGCTACTCGGGCGACGTCGCCGACTCGCGAGTGACCCGGTGGGGCGGCGCGCTGCCGCAGTACGCCGTCGGGCATCTGGACCGGGTCGCGCGCGTCCGGGCCGCCGTCGACGCCGTCCCCGGACTGGCCGTGTGCGGCGCGGTGTACGACGGCGTGGGCGTGGCGGCCTGCGTCGGGGCGGCCCGCGATGCGGCGGCCAGGGTGGTGGCCGACCTGTCGGAGCGACGTGCCAGGATCGAGACATGAGCGACACCGCGTCCAAGCCGAAGGCCCGCGAGCTGAACCAGGTCATCCGCTACACCATGTGGTCGGTCTTCCGGCTGCGCGCGCCGCTGGGCGCCACGTCGCGGTCCGAGCTCGCCGACGAGGTGACGGCGCTGTTCGCCGAGCTCGCCGCCAAGGACGTCGTCGTCCGCGGCACCTACGACGTCGCCGGGTTGCGCGCCGACGCCGACCTGCTGATCTGGTGGCACGCGCCGGCCATCGAGGAGCTGCAGACGGCGTACCACCGGTTCCGCGGCACCGCGCTGGGCCGGCAGCTGGAGCCGGTGTGGTCGCAGGCTGCGCTGCACCGTCCGGCCGAGTTCAACAAGAGCCACATCCCGGCCTTCCTGGCCGACGAGGAGCCGCGCGCGTACGTGTCGGTGTACCCGTTCGTGCGGTCCTACGAGTGGTACCTCCTGCCCGACGACGAGCGCCGGCGGCTGCTCGCCGAGCACGGCAAGATGGCCCGCGACTACCCCGACGTGCGGGCCAACACGGTCGCGTCGTTCTCGCTCGGGGACTACGAGTGGATCCTCGCCTTCGAGGCCGACGAGCTGCACCGGATCGTGGACCTGATGCGGCATCTGCGCGGGTCGGAGGCGCGGCGGCACGTCCGCGAGGAGATCCCGTTCTACACCGGACGGCGGCTGGCGCCGGCCGAGCTGGTCGCGGCCCTGCCGTAACGGCTCACCGGACCTCGATCGTGAACGGCCCGTCGAAGAGCCTGACGTTCGGCTCGCTGCGGCCTGGGATACCGGGTTCGAGGTACCAGCTGACATAAACGTCGTAGGTGCCGGGCGGGAACTGTGTGTCGATCTCAGTGACCGAGCCCCGGTCGCAGTGGCCGTGGCCGACGAAGACCCGGAAGGCCGCGCTCTCGCCCGGAGCGAGGTCGAGCGACAGGTTGATGCCCTGGATGAAGACCGGGCCGCCGACGACCCGCCCATCCTGGGTCACGATCAGGCTCGGGCCGGCGCCGACGTCGCCCTCAACGCGGGCGTCGCTCACGTTGGTGATGGTGACCTCGCCGAGCTGATCGTCGAGGTTCGCCGCCGGGGAGGCGAAGTCGACGTCCATGGTGAGCCGTGGGTCGGTCACTGGTGCGTCGAAGGTGAAGGGCGTGCCGCAGTCGGGGAACGGGTAGGCCTCCAAGGGCGGGACCGGCGATGGCGACGCGATCGCCGGCTGTGCCGGCGGGTCGGTGCGGGGGAGCAGCACGGCCGCCGCCGTTCCGGCCGCGGCCACCGTCAGCACCATCGCCCCACCGGCGGCGGCGCGACGGGTCCGGCGGCGCCGGGCGATCCGTCCCCTCAGTGCGTCTACGTCGAGCGCCGCCGCGTCGGGGGCTCCGGCGGCCAGCTCGTCGAGCCTCGTGTGCAGCGTCATCGCGATCCCTCCCGTGAGTCGTCGAGCAGGGGTTCGAGGCGGGCGCGGGCGTCGCTGAGGTGCCGCTTGACGGCGCCGGGCGCACACCCGAGCACGTCCGCCACCTGCGCCACCGACAGGTCCTCGTAGTAGTGCAGCACCACGCAGGCCCGCTGCCGCGGCGACAGCGCCGCCAGCGCGGACCGCAGGTCGGCCCCGTCGACGACCGCACGCTCCGGCCCGTCCGAGACGTCACGGGTGGCGACCAGGTGCCGGACCCGCGCCCACCGGCCGGACCGGCGGCGGCCGTCGATGTGGAGGGTGAGGATCGCCCGCCGGACGTACGCCTCGGCCGACTCCAGGGTCAGCCCGCGCGTCGTCCGGCCGAACGTGCGCAGCAGCGCCTCCTGCACGAGGTCCGCCGCCTCCGCGCCGTCGCCCGTCAGCAGGTAGGCGTATCGCAGCAGCGCCTGGCCGCGGGTCTCCGCCAGGTCGGCGAGCACCCGCTCCCAGCCGGCCACGCGGTCACCTCCGCCCGTCCCTCATGAACTAGGACGAGCGGGGCGGCGATCCGGTTGGGTCGTACCCGCGGCTTGGCACGCTCCAGCGTCGTGCTTGGCTCGCTGTAGGTGACTTAGCGCGCCTGGAATGTCGTGTTTGTGGAGCGCTTGGGCGTGCCAAGGTTGCACCGTCGATGCTCAGGGGGAGGCGGGCCGGGCCATCGGCAGGTGCGGGATGTGCCCGTCGAGGAACTCCGGGCCGGTGACGGTGAAGCCGTAGCGGCCGTAGAAATCGGCCAGCTGCATCTGGGCAGCGAGGACGCATCGACGGTTACCGATGCGCTCCAGTGCGGCGTCCATGAGCCGTCCGGCCAGCCCGGAGCCGCGCTCGGACGCCGCGACGACGACGCGGCCGATGCGGGCGGCGCCGTCGGGCTCGTCGAGGATGCGCAGGTAGCCGACCGGCTCGTCGTCGCGGGCCAGCCACAGGTGGACCGCCGTCGGCTCGAGGTCGCGGCCGTCCAGCTCGGCGTAGGGGTCGCCCTGCTCGACGACGAAGACGTCGCTGCGCAGCTTCAGCAGCCGGTACAGCGTCGGCGCGTCGAGCAGGTCGATGGTCGCGGCGTGCAGGGCGAGGTCCACCGGCTCAGTGTGCCGGATCGGCCTCGCGGCGCTGCAGGGAGATGCCGTTGATGCAGTAGCGCTGATCGGTCGGCGTCGCGAAGCCCTCGCCCTGGAAGACGTGGCCCAGGTGCGAGCCGCAGCGGGCGCAGCGGACCTCGGTGCGGACCGTGCCGAAGCTGCGGTCCTCGATGTACTCGACCCGGTCCTCGGCCAGTGGTGCGTAGAACGACGGCCAGCCGCAGTGGGCGTCGAACTTGGTGGCGGACTCGAACAGCTCGGCGCCGCAGGCGCGACAGGAGTACACGAACGGCTGCTCGTCGAGGTGCTCCAGCGGGCTGGTGAAGGCGCGCTCGGTGCCCGCCTCGCGCAGCACGTGATACTCCTCCGGCGTCAGCTCCGCCCGCCACTCGGCGTCGGTCTTCTGTACCTCGTAGCTCATACCTGGGGAACTCCCAGGAAGACGGCCGGATTCCCGGTGTGAAGCGACGCCGCGCTGAGCATGATGGTTGACGAATCACTCATCTCCCATCGGAGGGCGACATGGACGTCGTGTTCCTGATCGGCCGGATTCTCTTCGTCGCAGTGTTCCTCGGCAGCTCGGCCGCCCATCTCAGCGACCGCGGCGCGATGGCCGGCTACGCCGAGAGCCGCGGGGTCAGGCCGGGCCAGCCGGCCGTGTGGATCACCGGCGCGCAGATCCTGATCGGGGGGCTGTCGGTGCTGCTGGGCGTCTGGATGGACGTCGGCGCGATCCTGCTGGCGCTGTTCACGCTGTCGACGGCGCTGCTCATGCACCGGTTCTGGCCGGAGAAGGACCCGACGACGCGGCAGCAGGAGATGATCCAGTTCATGAAGGACATCGCCCTGGCCGGCGCGTCGCTGATCCTGCTCTTCCTTGTCTGGGAGCTCGGCGACGCCACCCCGCTGACGCTGACCGACCCGCTCTTCGACGTGGACTGACGGGTTCAGCCAACGTCGGGCGGTGTGACGGCAATGACGACTGGTGCGCGTTCAGCAGCGCGGCCACTTGGGCCGCGCCCGTGCGGGCACCCGAGTGCTGACCGGCGTCCAGGTCGGCGACTCGGCCCGCCGCCGCGTCAGAGTGTCACCGGCACTGTGACCGTGCTCGCCGGAGACGTGCCTGCATGGGCGGCGAATACGGGTTCGTGGTCGGTCGACTTCGTGGACGGCAGCTGGGCACGCATCCACGAGTGGGTCGCTGCGGACGCTCAGGTGAGTATCGAAGTGCTCGAGGTGGTGTACGCGGACGGGCGGCGTCGGCTCTGCGACCCAGGTTTCGTCGTCGGCCCGGCCGCGAACAACCTGGCCCAGCACGGTGACCTGTTGGCCTACGCGAGCGCACTGCGGGCGGCAGCGGACGTCCTGGAGCGGATCCACCGCGACGGTGACGTGGCATAGCTGGGTCATCGCCCGGACGCAAGGGCGAGCCCGCGCGGTTACGGCCAGCTCGGTGATCCCCTCGATCTCTTCGTCGAGATCAGCGTCCCCGTACCCGTACTGCTGGCAGGTCAGGTGGGCTGGATATCCGGCGGAGCTGCGGGACGTGCTGAGGCTGCGTCTATGGGAATGCCGCTGGTCAGTCGAAGGTGGCCCGGCGGGACGGCTGCACGCGCAGCGGCTCGCCGGGCATCTTCGGGTACTCCGGCGGGTAGGGCAGGTCGCCGAGGTCGTGGTCCTTCTCGTCGCGGGCGGCCAGCTCCAGCAGCGGCTCCAGCGAGTACGCGACCTCCGCCACCCCGGCGTGCAGGTCGCCGACCGCGGCGAACCGAGCCGGCATCGTCGTGATGTCGAAGTCCTCGGGCCGGGCGTCGTCGATCTCGTCCCAGGTCAGCGGCGCGGACACGGTCGCGCGCGGCCGGGGGCGGACGGAGTAGGCGGAGGCGATGGTGCGGTCGCGGGCCATCTGGTTGAAGTCGATGAAGATGCGCTCGCCCCGCTCCTCCTTCCACCAGTCGACGGTGACCTGGTCGGGCATCCGCCGGTTCAGCTCGCGGCCGAACGCGATGACGGCGCGCCGGGCCTGGACGAAGTCCCACTCGGGGCGGACGGGGACGTAGAGGTGCATGCCGCGCCCGCCCGACGTCTTCGGGAAGCCGTCCATGCCCAGCTCCTGCAGCAGCGCCCGGGCCTCGTGCGCGACGGTGACGGCGTCGGCGTAGTCGGTGCCGGGCTGCGGGTCCAGGTCGATGCGCAGCTGGTCGGGATGGTCGGCGTCGGGACGGCGGACCGGCCACGGGTGGAACGTCAGCGTGCCGAGGTTCGCCGCCCACGCGACGACGGCCAGCTCCGTGGGGCAGACCTCGTCGGCGGTGCGGCCGCTGGGGAACGCGACGGTGGCGGTCTCGACGTAGTCGGGGGCGCCCTTGGGGATGCGCTTCTGGTAGAACGCGTCGCCGCGGTTGTCCTGCCGCGTGGACAGCTTCGCGCCCTCGAACACGCCGCCGGGCCAGCGCTCCAGCGTCGTCGGCCGCTCGCGCAGCGCGCCGAGGATCCCGTCGCCGACGGCGAGGAAGTACTGCACGACGTCGTGCTTGGTGAGGCCGCGCTCGGGGAAGTAGACCTTGCTCGGGCTGGACACCCGGACCTGACGGTCGCCGACCGTCAGCTCGATGGCTTCCCTCATGCCGTCCCCGTGCCCGTGCCGTTCTCGGCGGCGCGGCGCTCGCGTTCGGCCGCGTGCTCGGCCTCGACCTCGGACTCCCAGTCCGGCTCTCCGCGCGCGAGCAGATGCAGCACCGGCACCTTCAGCCGGCGCCGCGCCCGGGCGGTCCAGTCGACGTGGAACAGCTCGGCGACGACGTGCGGGCGGGTGAGGATGATGATCTCGGCCGCGCCGCACTCCTGCGACAGCGCGCACAGCCGGTCCAGCGGGTCGGTCGCCGTCACCTCGCCGCTGGCCTGCGCCCCGGTCTTGGCGAACGCCTCCAGCGACTGCGCCAGCGACCGTTTGCTGGCCGCGCGGATCTCCTCGTGCACCCGCTCCAGATCGGCCTCGTCGACGTACATGGCGGCGGTGCCCATGACCTCGCTGGCCGCCAGCGACCCGATGGTCGACTCGACGCGGCTGGCGGCGTCCTCGACCGGGATCAGCACGTAGTAGCGGACCGGTTCCGGCGTGTCGGCATGCAGCGCGACGATCTGGCGCGCGTCCCAGTCGGCGACGGGCTCCTCGACGAGTACCACGATGTTGTACGACATGGTCGACCTCCCAAGGGTCGGCGCCCCGCTCGCTTCCATTGTGACGCAGATGCCGAAGCTTAATCAGACCAGGACGTCGGCGAGGTCGAACTTGACCGGTTCTTCCAGCTGCGCGTACGTGCACGACTCCGGCTCGCGGTCCGGGCGCCAGCGGACGAACTGCGCGGTGTGCCGGAACCGGACGCCCTCCATGTGGTCGTAGCGGACCTCGACGACCCGCTCCGGGCGCAGCGGCACGAACGACAGGTCCTTGCCGTTGCTCCACCGGCTGTACTCGGCGTTGCGCGGCGTGCGGGTGCCCTCCTCCTGCTTCGCCCACGCCCACGGGTGGTCGTCGAACGTCGTGACCAGCGGCTGCAGCTCCTCGAACAGCTCCTCGCGGCGCTTCATCGGGAACGCGCCGATGACGCCGACGCTGGCCAGCACGCCGGCGTCGTCGAACAGGCCGAGCAGCAGCGAGCCGATGCGGTCCGGACCGCTCTTGTGCACGCGGTAGCCGGCGACGACGCAGTCGGCGGTGCGCTCGTGCTTGATCTTGAACATCACCCGCTTGTCCGGCTCGTACACGCCGTCCTGCGGCTTGGCGATGAGGCCGTCGAGCCCGGCGCCCTCGAACTGGTGGAACCACTGCTCGGCGACGGTCTTGTCGGTGGTGGCCGACGTGACGTGGATCGGCGCCTCGGCGGCGGCGAACGCCTCGACGAGGGCGGCGCGGCGCTCGCGGAACGGCCGCTGGGTGTAGTCGTCGTCGCCGAGCGCGAGCAGGTCGAACGCGACGAACTTGGCCGGGACGGTCTCGGACAGCATCTTCACCCGGCTGGCGGCGGGATGGATGCGCTGCTGCAGCATCTCGAAGTCGAGCCGGTCACCGGTCGCGCCGACCAGCACGATCTCGCCGTCGACGACCGCCCGCTCCGGGAAGTTCGCCCTCACCGCCTCGACCAGTTCGGGGAAGTACCTGGTCATCGGCTTCTCGTTGCGGCTGCCGATCTCGACGTCGTCGCCGTCGCGGAAGATGATCGACCGGAAGCCGTCCCACTTGGGCTCGAAGCTGAGGTCGCCGTCGGGGATCGCCTTGACCGGCTTGGCCAGCATCGGCGGCACGGGCGGCAGCACCGGGAGTCGCATGGCCCCAGTGTGTACCACGCCGCCGACAACGGTCAGGACCGGCGCGCCACCCACCGCATCAGCAGCGTGCCGCCGTCCTCGATGAGGTGGCCGAGGGTCCAGTCGCTGTGCAGGTCCGACGGCGCCTCCAGCAGCCGATGGGACGTGCCGCCGACCAGCGCCGGCGTCATCGTGTAGCAGAGCTCGTCCAGCGCGCGGGCGGCGACGATCGACGCGAGCAGGTGCGGGCCGCCCTCGCACAGGATCCGGGTCAGGCCGCGCTCGGCCAGCGCCCGGACGGCGGCCGGCACGTCCAGCGAGGTGTCGCCGGCGACGACGACGTCGGCGACCTCGCTCAGCGCCGCTCGCCGGTCGGCGGGGGACGACGCGCAGGTCAGCACGATGGTCCGGTGTGCGGCCTCGGTGAACAGCGGCGCCGCCGGGTCGAGGTCGAGGACCCGGCTGACGACGGCGATCGGCCGGCTCGACGGGCCGTAGTGCTCGGCCCGGACGGTGCCCGCGCCGGCCACGACGACGTCGGCCAGCCGCCGCAGCAGCGACAGCACGACGCGGTCCGGCGGGCTGGACACCGTCGCCGACCGGCCGTCGGGGCCCTGCACGGCGCCGTCGAGGCTGGTCACCATGTTGGCCCGCAGCCAGGTCGCGCCGCCGTCGAGCGGGGGATAGGCGTAGGCGGCCTCGAGGTCGGCGTCGGCCGCGGCGGTCACCGGATAGAGCTGCTGCACGGGGAGAACCTTACGATTGCGGGATGCCGGAGCGTCTTGCCGACCGTCGTCCGGACGTGCCGGCGTCGCGGCTCGTCGCGGATCTGGTCCCGCCGCCGCGGTTCCGCGACGTCAGCTTCGACTCCTACCGCGCCGACCCGGCCGTGCCCAGCCAGGCGGCCGCGGTCGCCGCCGCGCGGGCGTTCTCGGCGGCCGTCGGGGACGGCGACAGCGGGCGGCGCCGTGGGTGGTTCCGCCGCGCGACCCCGGCCGGCCCGGGCGCCGGGATCTACCTCGACGGAGGGTTCGGCGTCGGTAAGACGCACCTGCTGGCGTCGCTGTGGCACGCCGCGGCGGTGCCGGCGGAGCGGAAGCTGTTCTGCACCTTCGTCGAGCTGACCAACCTCGCCGGCGCGCTCGGCTTCGCGTCCGCCGTCGAGACACTGGCGCAGCACCGGCTGGTCTGCGTCGACGAGTTCGAGCTGGACGACCCCGGCGACACCGTCTTGGTGTCGACGCTGCTCGGCCGGCTGTCCGGACGTGGCGTCGCGCTGGCCGCGACCAGCAACACGCTGCCCGACCAGCTCGGCGAGGGCCGGTTCGCGGCGGCGGACTTCCTGCGCGAGATCCAGGCGCTGGCCGCCCGGTTCACCGTCGTCCGGGTCGACGGCGAGGACTACCGGCATCGCGGGCTGCCGTCGGCGCCGCCGCCCGTGCCCGACGCCGTCGTCGCGTCGTCGGCCGTGGGGGAGGGCGTCACGCTGGACGACTTCGACGCGCTGGCCGCGCACCTGGCCACCGTCCACCCGTCGCGGTACGGACCGCTGCTCGACGGCGTCCGCCGCGTGCACCTGCGCGGCGTCCGCACCGTCGACGACCAGTCGACGGCGCTGCGGCTGGTCGTCCTGGCCGACCGGCTCTACGACCGCGACCTCCCCGTCGTCGCCGGCGGGGTCCCGCTGGACCGGCTGTTCGCGCCGGAGCTGCTGGCCGGCGGGTACCGGAAGAAGTACTTCCGCGCCGTGTCGCGGCTGACGGCGCTGAGCCGCGCCGGGGTGCACTAGACCCTGGCCGCGGCGGCCGCGCGGGCGGAGACTGGAGGGGCAGTGTCCGTCGCGACGAGGAGGTCGGCAACCATGCCCAAGGTGCTCATCCTGACCGGTGACGCGGCCGAGGATCTGGAGTTCTTCTACCCGTACCAGCGCCTGCTCGAGGAGGGCTACGAGGTCGACGTCGCCGCGCCCTCGGTGAAGAAGCTGCAGTTCGTCGTGCACGACTTCGTCGACGGGTTCGACACGTACACAGAGAAGCCCGGCCACAGCTGGCCGGCCGACGTCGCCTTCGCCGACGTGAACGTGGACGACTACGTGGCGGTCGTCGTGCCGGGTGGCCGCGCACCGGAGTACATCCGCAACGACGCCGACGCGCAGCGCATCGTCAAGCACTTCATGGACGCCGGCGCCCCGACCGCTGCCCTGTGCCACGGCCCGCTGCTGCTGGCGGCGGCCAAGACGCTGGACGGCCGCCGGTCGTCGGCCTATCCGGCGCTCGCCGTCGACGTCGAGACCGCCGGCGGCACGTTCGTCGACGGCGCCGGCGTGGTGGACGGCAACCTGGTCACCGGGCGCGCCTGGCCGGACCATCCGCGGTGGTTCGGCGCGTTCATGGAGCAACTGCGCAAGGTCGCACCGGTGTGAGCCGCGGTGACATAAATATGTCAACGGGGTAGAGTGAGGGAGATGCGAACGACGGTACGCCTCGACGAGGACCTGATGCGGCAGGTCAAGGAGTACGCCGCGCGCAAGAACCGGACCGTCACCTCGATCATGGAGGACAGCTTGCGCCAGCTACTCGAGCGGGAGCGCCGCGACGCCGTCGACGGCCCCCGGGCCGACCTCATCGTGTTCAGCGGCGACGGGCTCCACGTCGGCATCGATCTGGACGACCGCTCCACCTGGGCCGAGGACGCCGAGGCGGAAGACGCAGAACACTTCCGGGCCGTCGACCATGTTGATGCCTGATGTCAACATCCTGGTCTATGCCCACCGGGGCGATTTGCCGCAGCACGAACGGCATCGCGACTGGCTGCAGGGACTCGTTGACGGCATGGAGAGCTACGCGGTCTGCGACGTGGTGATCGGCGGCTTCCTGCGGCTCGTGACGAACCGCCGGGTGTTCAGGACGCCGACGCCGCTCCACGTCGCGGTCCAGTTCGCCGATCTGGTCCGGCATCGGCCGCAGGCCATCGTGGTCGCGCCGGGAGCACGGCACTGGCCCATCTTCGACCGGCTCTGCCGCGAGGTGGGCGCCGTGGGTCGCGACGTCCCTGACGCCTACCTCGCCGCGCTGGCGATCGAGCACGGCTGCGAGTTCGTCACGACGGACAAGGGGTTCGCCCGGTTCGCCGGCCTGCGCAGCGGGCCCGTTCCCGCCTGAGGCGACGCCTCAGGCGAGCATCGGCGGCAGCGGCTCGGCGTGCACCAGCACGAGCCGCTGCGTCGGCCGGGTGACGGCGACGTAGAGGTCGGTGGCGCCGCGGACGGACTCGGCCAGCAGCTCGGCGGGCTCCACCACGACGACGGTGTCGAACTCCAGGCCCTTCGCCTGGCCGGCGGTCAGCACCGCTACCGGCGCGTCGAGCGCGTCCGCCGTCTCCGCCCGTGACACCGAGACCGGGAGCGCCGCCGCCAGCCCGGCGTGCACCTCGTCCAGGCGCGCCGACGGTGCCAGCACCGCCAGCCGGCCCGAGCCGACGGCCGCGAGCTCCGCCGAGACCTCCGTCGCCACCGTCTCCACTAGGTCCAGCGACGACCAGACCGGCACCGTCCGCGGCTGTTCGCCGGTGGAGCGCACCGACGTCGGCGGAGACAGCGCCGGGTCGATCGCCTTCAGCACCCGGGCCGCGAGGTCCATCACTTCGCTCGGGGTCCGGTAGTTGACGGTCAGCGACTCCTGCCGCCACCGGCCGGGCACGTGCGGCTCCAGCACGTCGGCCCAGGACCGGGCGCCGGCCGCCGCACCGGTCTGCGCGATGTCGCCGACGACGGTCATCGATCGGCCGGGCGCGCGGCGCATCACCATGCGCCACGCCATCGGCGACAGCTCCTGCGCCTCGTCCACGATGACGTGCCCGAACGCCCACGACCGGTCCAGCCCGGCCCGCTCGGCGACGCTGCGCCGGGCCTCCGCGCCGCGGTACCGCTGCGCGACCAGCGACGGGTCGACGGGGATCTCCAGGTCCAGCTCGTCCAGCAGGTCGCGGGCGTACTGGATCTCCGCCTCCTCGCGCTGCCGGGCCAGCCGGGCCGCCTCGTCCGGGTCGTCGACCTCGCCGAGCAGCTCCGCGGCCTCGTCCAGCAGCGGCACGTCCGACGTCGTCCACGGCTCACCGGGCGATCGCGCCAGCAGGGCGCGCTCGGCCGCCGTCAGGTCCGCACCGGCCGTGGCCAGCAGCGACGGCGACCCGAACAGCTCGCCGAGCAGCCGCTCCGGCGTGAGCGCCGGCCACAGCTCGTCGACGACGGCGGCGACGGACGGCTCGGCGGCGAGGTCGGCGCGGATCTCGGCCAGGTCGTCCTCGTCCAGCGTCTCGCCCAGCGCCAGGGCCTGCTCGCCGGCCAGGTGGTCCAGCAGGTCGCGGACGAACACCCGGCGGGCGACGTTGTGCGGCTTGCGGGCGCGGCGGGCGTGCGTGCGGGCGGCCCGGACGGCGGACGGGGCCAGCGTCAGCTCGACGCGGTCGACCTTGACCTCGATCGGGCCGCCGGGCAGCCGCTGCCGGTCGCGGACGGCGGCCGCGATGACGGCGGCCATCCGCGGGTCGCCCTTGACGACGGCGACGTCCGCCGGGTCGTCGCCGGTCGCCTCGACGCCGGGCACCAGCTCGCCGACCGTCGACAGCACGACGCCGGTCTCGCCGAGCGACGGCAGCACCTGGTCGATGTAGTGCAGGAACGTCCGGTTCGGGCCGACCACCAGCACGCCGCTGGAGCCGAGCCGGTCGCGGTGCGTGTAGAGCAGGTACGCCGCCCGGTGCAGCGCGGCGACGGTCTTGCCGGTGCCGGGACCGCCCTGCACGACCAGCACGCCGGACAGCGGCGAGCGGATGATGCGGTCCTGCTCGGCCTGGATCGTCGCGACGATGTCGGACATCCGGCCGGTACGGTGCTCGGTCAGCGCCGCCAGCAGCGCCGCCTCGCCGCGCAGCGTGCCCTGCCCGCCGGCCGGCATCGCGTCGAGGTCGAACACCTCGTCGTCGACGGCGAGCACCTTGCGCAGCCGGGTCAGGATGTGCCGGCGCCGGACCAGCTCACCCGGGTCGGCGGCGGTGGCGCGGTAGAACGGCTCCGCCGCGGGCGCCCGCCAGTCGACCAGCAGCTGCTCGTAGTCGTCGTCGGACAGCCCCATCCGGCCGATGTAGCTGACCTGGCCGTCGCGGAAGTCCAGCCGGCCGAAGCACAGCCCGCGGTCGACCGAGCCGAGCCGCTCCAGCCGCTCGACGTCGCGGGCGACGAACGCCTCGCGGTCCCACACCGACGCGTGCGTGCCGCCGTGCTCGCGGTACAGCGTCGCCAGCCGGGCCGTCAGCCGCGCCTTGAGCACGTCGAGCCGCTCGTACAGGTGGGTGATGTACGGCTGCTCCTCGTCGACGGCCGCGTCGTGACCGGCCACCGGCCGGGCGGTCGCGTCATGCGTTTCGGCGTCGATGTCGTTCCCTTTCCGAAGCCGTTCGGTCCAGCCGACCGAATCGTCAATTGTAGCCGCCCCCGGTGACGGCCCCTCCGATACGCTCAAACGATGAGCCAGCCGACGTGGTCGTCGCTCCTCCGTCTCCCGTCCGGTCCGGTCGACCTCGCGTCGATCGACACCCGCGCCACTCCCGGTTTCGACGGCGACAAGGCCGGCGGCAAGGTCGCGTTGCAGGAGCTCGGCCCGACCCTGTCCGACCTGCAGGAACGGCTGTACGCGGCCGGCCGCAGCGGCGGCGACCAGCGGGTGCTGCTCGTCGTGCAGGGCATGGACACGTCCGGCAAGGGTGGCACCATGCGCCATGCCGTCGGCCTGATGGACCCGCAGGGCATCAGCATCCGGGCGTTCAAGGCGCCGACGGCCGAGGAGCGACGCCGCGGCTTCCTCTGGCGGATCCGCCAGGCGCTGCCCGAGCCCGGCCAGATCGGCGTCTTCGACCGCAGCCACTACGAGGACGTGCTGGCGGTGCGGGTGCGCAAGCTGGCCCGGCCGTCGGTGATCGAGACCCGCTACGACGCGATCAACGACTTCGAGAAGGAGCTCGCCGGCGACGGCTGCGTCGTGGTCAAGGTCATGCTGCACATCTCCTCCGACGAGCAGCGCGACCGGCTGGCCGAGCGGCTGGAGAACCCGGCCAAGTACTGGAAGTACAACCCCGGCGACATCGACGACCGCAAGCTCTGGCCGGACTTCCAGCGCGCCTACGAGATCGCACTGGAGCGCTGCAACACCGACGCCGCGCCGTGGTTCGTCGTGCCCGCGGACCGCAAGTGGTACCGCAACCTCGCGGTGACGAACCTGCTCGTCGAGCATCTCGCCGGGCTGAAGCTGGACTGGCCGCCGGCCGACTTCGACGTCGAGGCGGAGAAGGCGCGGCTCGCGTCGTCGTGACCCGCGTACGTCAGCGGGAGTAGGCCGCGCCGTTCGGGCTACGCGGATCTGCGTAGCCGGAGCCGTTCCCGAGCGGACGACCCGCACACCTGGAGGGGCGAATGATCGCTCCGGGACCGGCGCTGGAGCCGGCCCGGAGGGAGCGATCATGCGGAAGATCTTCCTCGGCTTCGCGGTGCTGATACTCGCGGCGGTCGTGGTGCAGTTCTATCTGGCGGCGGTCGGCGCGTTCGACTCCGCGCCCAATGACGAGGCGTTCGATGCGCACGCGATCCTCGGCACGGCGATCCTGCTGCTCGCCGTGGTGGCGACGATCGTGGCGGCGGCGGGCAAGGTGGGCGGCCGGCTGATCGGCATGACCGCGGGGATCGCCGGGCTGGTGCTGCTGCAGAGCCTGATCCGGGTGCTCGCCGACGCGCTGAACGACTCCGGCGACACGTCGTCGACCGCCGGCACGCTGGTGTTCGGGCTGCACGCTCTGAACGGGCTGGCGATCCTGGGCCTGAGCGGCCGGGTGCTCGCCGAGGCGCGCCGTCCGGCGGCGTCCCAGCAGCCTCCCGTCGCGGCGTGAGCACGGCGCAGCTGATCCTGCTCGACCACGGCGTCGCGGTCCTGACGGCGGTGCTGTGGCTGGCCGCGGGCGCGATGGCCGCGGCCGGGCGGACGCGGCTGGCGCTGGGGCTGGCGGCCGGCGGTGTGCTGGCGGCGGCCGGACGGCTGGCGCTGGTCGCGGTGCTGGCCGATCGCGGCTGGTGGTTCGTGCAGGAGAAGGTCCTGCTCGGTGCGCCGCTGCTGGTGGTGACGGTGGCGGTGGCGGGGGTGCTGGCCGGGCGGCCGCTGCTGCGCGGCGTCGCGCCGGCGCCGTCCGCCGTCACCGCGCTGTTCGCCGCCGGATACGCGGCACTGGCCGGGTTCGTCGTGACTTACCTCGGCGGCTACCCGCTGACCTGGAGCGTTGCGCTGCTCGCCATCGCGGGCGTCGGGGGAGCGGTGCTGGTGACGGCGCAGGTACTGGCGGCGCCGGGACCACCGTCGGTGCCCGCCCGTAGGGTGGGTGCCCTCCCAGCCGGGCGGGAACCGCACTCCGCCGCACAGCACACCGCGGCCGGGACGCTGACCCGGCGCCGGCTCCTCGGCATCGCCACCGCGGGAGCGGGCGCGGCCGGGGTCGGGCTGGCGTTCGTCCGGTCGCCGTCGGCCGACGCGGGCGGGGGAGCGGCCGCCGTCCATCCGGCGTCGCACGGCACCCCGGTCACCGATCTGCGCGGCGCGACGGCCCCGGCCCCCGGCGGCGCCGTCCGGCCCTACACCGTCACGGCCCGGCGGGCCTCCGTCGCGCTGACGTCGGGCACGACGGTCGATGCGTGGACGTTCGACGGGACGCTGCCCGGCCCGCCGCTGACCGCCGTCCAGGGCGACCTCGTGCAGGTCACGCTGCGCAACGAGGACATCGACGACGGCGTCACGATCCACTGGCACGGCTACGACGTCGCCTGCGGCGAGGACGGCGCGCCCGGCACCACGCAGGACGTCGTCCGCGCCGGCGAGGAGTTCGGCTACTCGTTCCGGGCCGACCAGGCCGGCACGTTCTGGTACCACACACACCAGGTGTCGCACGTCGGCGTGCGCCGCGGCCTGTTCGGCACGCTCGTCGTCACCCAGCGCGACGCCGAACCGGAGGACGTCGACCTCGTGCTGCCGGTGCACACCTACGACGGCGTGCTCGCGATCGGCGACGACGACGGCGTGCTCGCACCGGACGCCGTGGCCGGCGCGTCGGTCCGGCTGCGGCTGCTCAACACCGACTCCGAGCCGCACCGGTTCGGGCTGGCCGGGACGGCGTTCCGGCTGGCCGCCGTCGACGGGCGGGACGTGAACGAGCCGGGCGAGGTGTCGGAGCGGGCGCTGCGGCTGCCGGCCGGCGGCCGCTACGACCTCACGTTCACCATGCCGGACGGCCCGGTCGCGCTGACGGTGGACGGCGAGGTCCGGCTGCGCCTGCGCGACGGCGACACTCCGGAGACCGGCGGCTGGCCGGAGCTCGACCCGCTGCACTACGGCGCGCCGGCCGCCGTCCCGTTCACGCTGGACACCGACTACGACCGGCACTTCACCCTGGTGCTGGACCGCGGTGTCGCGATGGTCGACGGCCGGCCGGCGTTCGCGCAGACGGTGAACGGCCGCGGCCACCCGTCGATCCCGGAGCAGGTGGTGGCCGAGGGCGACCTCGTCCGGTTCTCCGTCGTCAACCGCAGCCTGGAGACGCACCCGTGGCACCTGCACGGCCACGGCGTCCTGGTGCTGGCCCGTGACGGCCGGGCGGCGACCGGCAGCCCGCTGTGGGTCGACACGTTCGACGTCCGGCCCGGCGAGGTCTGGGACGTCGCGTTCGAGGCGGACAACCCGGGGGTGTGGATGAACCACTGCCACAACCTGCCGCACGCCGAGCAGGGAATGATGCTGCGGCTGCGGTACGACGGCGTCACCGCGGTGGCGGGCAGCCATGCGATGCACTGAGGAACGCCTGCGCCGGCGCAGCGACGCGATCATCGGGCGCGAGCTGGCCCGGCTGGCCGGCCGCGCCCGCACCCTCGGCCCGGGCGAGCTGGCCGTCGTCGAGGCGGCGCTGAACGAGCTGGCGGAACGGCTGGTACTGGCCCGGCTGCGGACCGTCCCGCATCGCGCTGCCGAGATCGACCGGCTCTTCGACGAGGGGGTGAGCGCCGAGGCCCGTCAGTGAGAGGGTGAGGCGTGGCCGATTCGGACCCGGCGCGCGAGGCGTCCCTCTGGACGACGGACTTCCGGCTGTTCTTCGCCGCCCGCACCACCTCGCTGCTGGGCGACGCCGTGCTCCCCGTCGCGATCACGGCCGCGGTGCTCCGCGCGGGGTACGGGGCGACGGGCGTCGGCTACGCCCTCGCCGCGCTCCTCGCGCCGTTCGCCGCGTTGCTCATCTTCGGCGGCGTGCTGTCAGACCGGTTCGGCGCCCGGCGGCTGATGGTGATCTCCGACGCGGCCAGGTGGTTCTTCCAATCGGTGCTCGCGCTGCTGTTCGCGGTCGGCACGCCGCCCCTGTGGCAGATCCTGGTGCTGCTGGCCCTGGTCGGGGCCGGCAGCGCGACGTTCCAGCCGGGCATCGCCAGCATCACCCCGCTCATCGCCCGCGACGTGCAGAAGGCGAACGCCACGCTGCGCATCTCCGAGTCGGTGACGCTCGTGGTCGGCCCGTCGCTGGCCGGCCTGCTGCTGGTGGTAACGACACCGGCGGCGGTCGTCGCCCTCGACGCGTTGACGTTCGCGGTCAGCGGCCTGTGCCTGCTCCGGCTCCGCTCGGTCCCGATGGGCCCCGTCGGGCGGGGTGTGTCGACGTTCCGCGCCGACCTCGTCGAGGGGTGGCGGGAGTTCCGGTCGCGGACCTGGCTGTGGAGCGTCATCGTCGTGTTCATGGCCTGGCAGCTGGCCGGCTCCGGTCCGACCATGACGCTCGGCTACAGCACGCTCGTCACCGACCACGGATCGGCGACGTTCGGCCTGGTGATGTCGGCGCTCGGCGCGGGCAGCGTGCTGGGCGGCATCGTCGCGATCAGGCTCCGGCCGCGGTTCCCGCTCCGGGCCGGCGCGCTCTCGATGATCCTGTGGACGCTGATGCCGCTGAGCGTCGCGCTGGGCTGGCCCGCACCCGTCATCGCCGGCTGCTACGCGGTCAGCGGCGTGGGCATGGCGTTCTGGATCGTCATGTTCCACACGAGCGTGCAGACGCACGTGCCCCAGGACGTGCTCGGCCGGGTGCACTCCTACGACGCGGCCGGCTCGCTGGTGATGAAGCCGGTCGGGCAGGCGGTGGCCGGGCCGCTCGCGGTGGTCGTGGGCACGGTGCCGCTGCTGCTGGTGGCGGCCGCGATGGCGCTCGTCACCTGCACGCTGCTGCTGGCGATCCCGGCCGTCCGCGAGCTGAGGCGGGTCGAGCGCTGAGCTCTGTCGCCACGTGGTTGAATCCATTATCTTGAATCCATGACCGATCTCGAGCAGCTGAAGCGCGACCTCGTCACCTGCACCCGGCTGCTCGTGCTGGCCGGAATCCTCGACTACAGCGGCCATCTGAGCGCCCGCGTCCCCGGCACGGACCGCGTCCTCATCCAGCCGCGTGACGCCAGCCGGGCCGCGCTGACGGCGGACGACCTGCTGGTCGTCGACCTGGACGGCGCCCTCGTCGAGGGCGACGTGCCGCCGCCGGCCGAGACCGCGATCCACACCGGTGTCTACCGGAACCGCCCCGACGCCGCGCTGGTCTGCCACGGCCACCCGACGCTGTCGACGACGTTCAGCATGACCGACCGGCCGTTCCTGCCGATGCGCCACTTCGCCTACCGCGATCCCGACGGGCTGCCCGTCCACCCGGACGCCACCCACATCACCACTCGGGAGCAGGGCGACGCGGTCGCGGCGACGCTCGGCGACCGGCACGCCTGCCTGCTGCGCGCGCACGGCACCGTCCTCGTCGCTCCCACCGTCCAGGAGCTGCTGATGGACTGCCTGGACCTGGAGGAGAACGCCCGCACGCTGCTGGCGGCGACCCAGCTCACGTCGGGCGCGGACGGCGGCGAGCTGCGTCCGCTCAGCCCGGAGGAGTGCGCCGAGATCGGCCGCAGCTACAGCCGCAGCCGGCACCGTCCGCACAAGCTCTGGGAGCACTACGTGCACCGCGGTACCACCGCCGGCATCCTCGGACTCCCATGATCATCAATGATCCAACCCCCCATAGAGCCTGTTGCGTTTTGGCTCGGTGTGGCGTCTGGCCTGGTTGATCGTGGTTTGAGAGGGTGGCGGTCGTGGCGAAGGAGTACCGGTCGGTGGATCGTGACCAGGCGTTTTTGTTGCCGCCGTCGAT
>NZ_POTW01000066.1 GCF_003236295.1 Jiangella anatolica | reverse complement strand
CTCCCAGCCCCTCGGCCCGCTGCCCGGCAGACCCGAGAGTCCCGGCGTTCCCTTGCTCATCCATCCCGGCCGCGGCGCCGGACCGGTCTCCGTCGCTGGTGGTGGACTCGTCCATCGTCTGCCCCTCAAAGCGTTACGTGACGTAGCGTTAGAAGTGTTACGCCAAATAACAAACACGAAGCGGCTAAACTTGTCAAGAGCCTTAACTTCTGTGACGATGCTTCACGCTTCGGCTCCCAACGACGCGAACGAGGAGGTGGCACGGATGGTGGACCCGACGGAGCCCGGTGACGGGCAGGACAGGGCGCCGTCGCGGCGGGAACGCGCTCGTGCCGCGACCATCGACGAGATCAAGCGGACCGCGCTGGGCCTGATGCGCGAGCAGGGCACGACCGACTTCCGGTTCTCCGACATCGCGCGGCTGATGGGCATGACCGCGCCCGCTCTGTACCGCTACTTCGCCGACCGCGACGAGCTGCTCACCGCGCTCATCGTCGACGCGTACGACGAGCTGGGCAACGCCGTCGCCGGGCCGCGCGACGAGATCCCCGTCGACGATCCCGGGGGACGGTTCGTCGCGGTCGCCGAGTCGTACCGCCGCTGGGCCCGCGAGGAGCCGGGGCGGTTCGCGCTCATCCTCGGTCTGCCGGTGCCGGGCTACCACGCCCCCGAGGAGGGCCCGACGACGGAGGCGGCGCAGCGGGCGATGGCGCAGCTCAAGGCGCTGTTCTACGAGGCCGCCCAGGCCGGGATGCTGCGACCGCCCCGCCTCCCCGACGACGGCGGCGTCATCGGCCGGCTCCTGACCGAGCACGCCGAGGAGAAGGTCTCGCCGATCGACGGCCCGCCGATCCCGGCCGAGACGTTTCAGGCGATGCTGCACTGCTGGGCCTGCGTGCACGGCTTCGCCAGCCTCGAGGCCTACGGTCACCTCGACTGGCTGCCGATGGAGGCCCGCGACGCCATCTTCACCTCCAGCATGCGCCTGGTCGCCGACGCCGCGGGCCTGCCGGCTCCTCGGCCGGCGTGACCACGGCGGACGGGCTGGCAGAGTGACCTCGGCCTCGTCGAACGCGCGGATGCGGGCCGTCGCCGAGGGAGCGCGTACCCTTGTGCGACGTGGCAGCACGTGACATAGACGCCGAGATCGCCGACCTCTCCCAGACCCTGGCCAGCATCGAGAACGTCCTCGAGCCGGAGAAGATGCGCGAGCGCATCACCGACCTCGAGGCGCACGCTGCCGCGCCGGACCTGTGGGACGACGTCGAGCAGGCGCAGCAGGTCACGAGCCAGCTGTCGTACCTGCAGGCGGAGCTGCGCAAGCTCACCGAGCTGCGCCAGCGCATCGAGGACCTGCCGGTCATGGTCGAGCTGGGCCGCGACGAGGGCGACGCGGACGCGATGGCCGAGGTCGACCGCGAGATCGACGACCTCCGCAGGGTCATCTCCGACCTCGAGATCCGCACGCTGCTGTCCGGCGAGTACGACGAGCGCGAGGCGGTCGTGACGATCCGGTCCGGCGCCGGCGGCGTCGACGCCGCGGACTTCGCCGAGATGCTGCTGCGCATGTACCTGCGCTGGGCCGAGCGGCACGGCTACAAGACCGAGGTCCTCGACACCTCCTACGCCGAGGAGGCCGGCCTCAAGTCGGCGACGTTCGAGGTCAAGGCGCCGTTCGCGTACGGGACGCTGTCCGTCGAGGCGGGCACGCACCGGCTGGTGCGCATCTCGCCCTTCGACAACCAGGGTCGCCGGCAGACGTCGTTCGCGGCGGTCGAGGTGATCCCGCTGATCGAGACCACCGACCACATCGACATCCCCGAGACCGACATCCGCATCGACGTGTTCCGCTCGTCCGGGCCCGGCGGGCAGAGCGTCAACACCACCGACTCCGCCGTCCGCATCACCCACCTCCCGACCGGCCTGGTCGTGTCGATGCAGAACGAGAAGTCGCAGATCCAGAACCGCGCCGCCGCCATGCGCGTCCTGCAGTCCCGGCTGCTGCTGCTGCGCCGCGAGGAGGAGCAGGCGCAGAAAAAGGAGCTGGCCGGCGACGTCAAGGCGTCGTGGGGCGACCAGATGCGCTCCTACGTCGTCCACCCGTACCAGATGGTGAAGGACCTGCGCACCGAGCACGAGGTCGGCAACCCGCAGGCGGTGTTCGACGGCCAGATCGACGACTTCCTCGAGGCCGGCATCCGCTGGCGCAAGCAGCAGGAGCAGGCCGAGTCGCAGTGACGGGCCAGCGACGACACGGGAACCATCGGGGCGGCACGCCGCGTTGGTTCTCCCAGCGTGCGGTCACCACCGGACGTACACTCACAGACGAGCTTCAAGCGGTCAGGACCATCGCGGGAGCGTCACACATCCAGATCGGCGAGGCATCGTGATCCTTTTCGACAACGTCAGCAAGCTGTACCCGACGCAGAACCAGGCGGCCCTGGAGAGCCTGTCGCTCGAGATCGAGAAGGGCGAGTTCGTCTTCCTCGTCGGGCCGTCGGGCTCGGGCAAGTCGACGTTCCTGCGGCTGACGCTGCGCGAGGAGAAGCCGACGGCGGGCCGCATCCGGGTCGCCGGCAAGGACCTGCACCGGCTGTCCAACTGGAAGGTCCCGCACCTGCGCCGCCGCATCGGCACCGTCTTCCAGGACTTCCGGCTGCTGCCGAACAAGACGGTGTTCGAGAACATCGCGTTCGCGTTGCAGGTCATCGGCAAGCCGCGCCGCCAGATCAACCGCGACGTCCCCGCCGTCCTCGAGCTCGTCGGGCTCGACGGCAAGGAGGACCGGCTGCCCGACCAGCTCTCCGGCGGCGAGCAGCAGCGGGTCGCCGTCGCCCGCGCGTTCGTCAACCGGCCGCTGATCCTGCTGGCCGACGAGCCCACCGGCAACCTCGACCCCGGCACCAGCGTCGGCATCATGAAGCTGCTGGACCGCATCAACCGCACCGGCACCACCGTGGTCATGGCCACCCACGACCAGTCCATCGTCGACCAGATGCGCAAGCGCGTCATCGAGCTCGAGCACGGCAAGCTGGTCCGAGACCAGTCGCGCGGCGTCTACGGCTACACCCGCTGACGCCCCTTCGTCCCGACCCGCCGACCCGGAAGAAACCATGCGCTTCCAGTACGTCCTGTCCGAGATCGCCACCGGTCTTCGCCGCAACCTGACGATGACCATCGCGCTCGTCATCGTCGTCGCGATCTCCATCGCCATGCTGGGCGCCGGTCTGCTGGTCCGGTCCCAGGCCGACACCACCAAGGGCTACTGGTACGACCGCATCGAGATCTCGGTGTTCATGTGCAACGCGTACTCGACGGGGGCAGGGTGCGCCGACGGCGCCGTCACCGACGCGCAGCGCGACACGATCCGGCAGACGCTGGAGTCGCACCCCGAGGTCGACGAGGTGTTCTACGAGAACCAGGAGCAGGCGTTCGAGCGGTTCGGCGAGCAGTTCGACGACTCCGACATCGGCGGCATCATCACGCCGGACCAGCTGCCCGAGTCGTTCCGGGTCGCGCTGCAGGACCCGGAGGAGTACGACGGCGTCGTCTCGGCGGTGTCCGGCCTGCCGGGTGTGCAAGAGGTCACCGACCAGCGCCAGCTGCTCGAACCGCTGTTCCAGACGCTCGACGGCATGCAGATCACCGCGTTCATCATCACCGGCATCCAGATCATCGCGGCCGTCCTGCTGATCGGCAACACGATCCGGCTGGCCGCGTTCAACCGCCGCCGCGAGACCGGCATCATGCGGCTGGTCGGCGCGTCGAACTTCTACATCCAGCTGCCGTTCATCCTCGAGGCGGCCATCGCCGGCCTGCTCGGCTCGCTGCTCGGCGTCGTCGCGCTGTTCGGCGGGGTGGAGTTCGTCGTCGGCCGGTTCATCGCGCCGAACCTGCAGTTCACCTCGTGGGTCGACAGCGCCGACGTCTGGGCCGCGACGCCCTGGCTGCTGACCGCCGGCGTGGTCATCTCGGTGCTGGCCTCGTTCATCACCCTGCGCCGCTACCTGCGCGTCTGACCGGCCGGGCGCCACGCCCGCGTTCGCCGTCAGTTCGTCCGAGATGTCCCCTCAGGGCCCTCGCCTGCGCAAATGACACCGATGTAGTTATCCGAGGCTGCTTCGCGCCCGGAGTGATAGGTGTTACGGTCGTGCACGAGTGGTGCGAGGGAGGCCGCTGTGAAGGCTGTGGCTACTGAGGCGTCGTGGGTGCGGCGTGTGACCGTGCTCGTCGTCACCCTCGGCCTGCTCTGCACCGGTCTGGGCCAGGCCGCGGCCACCTCCGACGCGGAGCGACGCCTGAAGGAGACGCAGTCCAGCCTCGCCCGTGCCCAGGACGAGCTGGCCGAGTCCACCCAGGCGCTGGCCGACGCGACGGCCGCCTACCAGGCGGCGACGGCGCAACTGCCGGGCGCGGAGGCCACGTTGGCCACCGCCCAGCAGGGACTGGCCGCGGCGGAGCACGAGCTGGAGGTCGCCCGCGGCGAGGTCGCGGCGGCCCGGGCGGCCGACGAGGCGGCGGCGCAGCGGCTGGCCGAGGCGGAGCAGAAGGTCGCCGACCAGGTCGCCAAGATCGACGACGTCACCGAGCGCATCGACGGCAAGCGCGCCTCGATCAGCCAGGTCGCCGTGCAGGCCTACACCCGCGGCGTCGGCGCCGACCTCGCCAGCCTCACCATCCTCATGCAGGCCGAGAGCATGGACGAGCTGGCCGCCAGCGCGGCGGCGTCGACGTCGGTGCTGACGGCCGAGAACAGCATCATGTCCGACCTCAAGGACGACCGCGCCGAGCTGGCCAACGAGCGCGTCATCCTGGAGGACCTGGAGGCCGCGGCCGAGGGGGCCCGCCAACTCGCCGCCGAGACTCTGCAGACGACGGAGCAGCGCGAGCAGCAGGCCGAGCAGGCCCGCGCCTCGGCGCAGGCCGCCGCCGACGCCGCGGCGCAGGCGAAGGCCCAGGTCGACCAGCTGGTCGCGGCCCGCGACGGCGCCGTGTCGGCGGCGCACGCGGCGCAGGCCGAGGACCAGGCGCAGACGGCGCAGTGGTCGGCCGAGCGGGATCAGATCGAGGCCGAGATCGCCGAGATCCAGCGCCGGCAGGCCGAGCAGGAGGCCGCCGAGCAGGAGCAGGCCGAGCAGGACAGCGGCGGCTCCGGCGGTGGCGGCTCGGTCACCCTGGCCTTCCCGACCGCGAACCCGTACGTGACCTCGCCCTACGGCATGCGCGTCCACCCGGTCACCGGCGTCTACAAGCTGCACGACGGCACCGACTTCCGGGCCTACTGCGGCACGCCGATCCGCGCGGCCGCGGCCGGCACCGTCGAGTGGGCCTACTACCGCGGCGCCTACGGCAACCAGGTCGCCGTCGCCTCCCGGAGCATGGTCACGACCTACAGCCACCTCTCGCGGTTCGCCGTCGGCGACGGCGAGCGGGTCTCGCAGGGCGAGGTCATCGGCTATTCCGGCACGACCGGCAGCTCGACCGCCTGCCACCTGCACTTCATGCTCTACGTCAACGGCGAGCGCGTGAACCCGATGAACTACCTCGGCCGCTGAAACGCAGTCGTCCCGACGGCACTCGAAGTGAGATCCTTGGGGCATGGCACGAGAGCGCGGACGCACCGTGGTGGCCCAGAACCGCAAGGCCCGCCACGAATACCACATCGACGACACCTATGAGGCGGGCATCGTCCTGACCGGCACCGAGGTGAAGGCGCTGCGGGCGGGCAAGGCGTCGCTGGTCGACGGGTTCGCCGACGTCCGCGACGGTGAGGTCTGGCTGCGCAACGTGCACATCCCCGAGTACGACCTCGGCACCTGGAACAACCACGCGCCGCGCCGCTCCCGCAAGCTGCTGCTGCGCAAGGACGAGATCAGCAAGCTGATCGGCAAGACCCGCGAGACCGGGTACACGCTGGTGCCGCTGTCGCTGTACTTCAAGGACGGCTACGCGAAGATCGAGCTGGCGCTGGCCCGCGGCAAGAAGGCCTACGACAAGCGGCACACGCTCGCCGAGCGTGAGGCCAAGCGCGAGGCCGAGCGGGCCATGGCGAACGCTCGCCGCAAGCGGTGAGCCCGCGGCGGCGGGTGCTGACGGCGGTCCTGGCGGCGGCGCTTCTGGTCGCCGGCTGCGGCGGCGACGACGGGTCGACGGCGCCGCCCTCGTCCGCGCCGCCCGCCACGACGACGCCGTCACCGACACCGTCGCCGACGCCGACCCCCGTGCCGGCCTGGCCGCTGACCGGCCTGCCCGCGCCGTCGGCCGCCGACGCCGCCCGGCCGGCGCTGGTCGTGAAGATCGACAACACCCGGCCGGCCGCGCCGCAGCTGGGCCTGTCGTCCGCCGACCTGGTGGTCGAGGAGCTGGTCGAAGGCGGGCTGACCCGGCTGGCGGTGATGTTCCAGTCGGCGCTGCCGCCGGTCGCCGGGCCGGTGCGGTCGGTACGCACCACCGACGCCGGGATCGCGCTGCCGGCCGGCGGCGTGCTGGTCGCGTCCGGCGGGGCCGGCCGCGTGCTACGGGCGCTGGAGAAGGCCGGGGTGACGGTGCTCAGCGGCGGCGGCAACGGCCTGTCGCGCGACCACAGCCGGCCCGCGCCGTACAACGTCATGCTCGATCCGGCCCAGGCGGTGGCCGGGCTGACCGCCGGCGCCGGCGTCCCGGCCGGCTCGTACCTGCCGTGGGGCGCGCCGCCCGCGGGCCGGCCGGTCGGCGGTGCCGACGTCACGTTCTCCGCCGCCCGCACGTCGAGCTGGACCTGGTCCGACGGCGTCTGGGTGCTCGACGGCGACCACGCGGCCGACGGCGACCGGTTCGGGCCGGCGACGGTGCTGGTGCTGCGGGTGACGGTGCGCGACGCCGGCTACGAGGACCCGGCCGGCAACCCGGTGCCCGAGACCGTCCTCGTCGGCTCCGGTGCCGCGACGCTGCTCACCGCCGGGACCGCCGTCGACGGCACCTGGTCGAAGACGGCGCCGGCCGCGCCGCTGACGCTGGCCGACGCGTCGGGCGCACCGCTGGCCGTGCCGCCGGGGCGGGTGTGGATCGAGCTGGTGCCCGACTCCGGTACGGTGACGCTGCGATGACTTCCAAGGACTGGGAACAGCGGGTCACCACCGCGTGGGCGGCGATCGACTCCTACGACGATGAGACGTTCCGCGCCGTCGTGGACGAGCTGGCGGGGGACCTGCCGGACGGTCATCCCGTCGCGGCGTTCGAGCGGGCCTGCGCGTTCGACTCGACCGGCCGGCCCGATCTCGCCGAGCCGTTGTACCGCGAGGCGCTGGCCGGCGAGCTGCCCGGCGAACGCCGGCGCCGGGCGGTGATCCAGCTGGCCAGCAGCATCCGCAACCTCGGCCGGCCGGCCGAGAGCGTCGAGCTGCTGACGGCCGAGCTGGAGCGCGGCTCCGATCACCTGGACGACGCCGCGCGCTGCGTGCTCGCGCTGGCGCTCACCGACGCCGGCCGCGAGCGCGAGGCCGTCTCCGTCGCCGTCGGCGCGCTGGCCCGGCACCTGCCGCGCTACCAGCGCTCGATGGCCGCCTACGCCCGGGCGTTGATCGAGCCCGCGAGGTAAGACCCTTCCGCGCCCGGCCGAGGGCGCCCCGCACCGCTCCACCGGGCCGACGTGATCCACGCCTCACGTCCAAGATCTTGCCGACCAATAAAAGAAGGGATATTCGTTTTACAAGAGTGAGGTTGATCCGACGGAGGCGACCGTGACACGACGACCACAGACAGGGCAGGGGCGGGGAACGAAGGAGTGGGTCGCCGGGCGCTGGTGGTGGGTGCGCCGCGACTGCTACGGCAGGGTCGCCGCGATGGCGGCGGACGCCGAGGGCGTGCGGGTGCTCGAGGTCGCCGTCATCACGCGGCGCGGAGTGGCGGCTCAGCGGTGACGCGGTCCGCGCCGGCGCCGGCGCTCGTTCCCGGCGACCTCGTGGCCGGTGACGAGTACCGGCTCAGCCCGGCCGATCTGGTCCGCTACGCCGGTGCGTCGCGCGACTTCAACCCGCTGCACTGGAGCCCGCGGATCGCCGCCGAGGCGGGGCTGCCCGGCGTGATCGCGCACGGCACGCTCCTCCTGGGCCTGGTGAGCCGGCTGCTGTCGCGCCGGCTCGGCGATCCGGCGCGGCTCACGGAGCTGACGTTCCGGTTCCTCCGCCCGGTCGTCGTCCCGGAGGGCGGGGTCGCCGTGGCCCTGGAGGCCCGCGTCGCGGACCGGCAGCCGGACAGCGGGCTCGCCCTGACCATCGTCGCGACGGTCGCCGGGGCCGGAACGGTGGGCCGCGGCCGGGCGCTCGTCCGGCCGTGAACAGGCCGCCGGCGCCCTAGAACGCGACGCGGCGGGCGACGTTCTCGCCCGGCGGGCCGCTGGGCGGTGGGGCGATCCAGGGCCCGGTGCCCTCGCTCTGGTCCAGCACGTCCGCCTCGAGCCAGGTGTGCTCGCCGGCCAGCACGGCCTTCGCCAGAGCCTCGTCCGGCCCGTCGGTGTTGTGCCAGAGCGCGTCGAACAGCCGCTCGACCCGCAGCCGGGCCTGCCGCGCGAACACGTCGGCGAGCTGGACCGCGCCGGACTCCGGCAGCATCCGTGCCCGCACGCACGACGCCGCGATCGCGAACAGCTCGGCGCCGATGTCGACGACGCGGGCGAGGAAGCCCTGCTTCTTCTCCAGGCCGCCCTGCCAGCGGGCCATCCCGTAGAACGTCGACCGGGCCAGCCGCCGCGACGCCCGCTCGACGTAGCGCAGGTGCGGCGCCAGCACGCCGAACTCCTGGTACGACGTGGGCAGCTGGCCGGCGCCGGTGACCAGCTGCGGCAGCCACTTGGCGTAGAACCCGGTCGCCTTGACCGCCGCCTTCGCCTTGCCGGCCAGCGCGACCTCCGGGTCGACGACGTCGCCGGCGGCCTGCAGGTGGGCGTCGACGGCCTCGCGGGCGATCAGCAGGTGCATGATCTCCGTGGAGCCCTCGAAGATGCGGTTGATGCGCAGGTCGCGCAGGATCTGCTCGGCGGGGACGGCGCGCTCGCCGCGGGCCCGCAGCGAGTCGGCGGTCTCGTAGCCACGGCCGCCCCGGATCTGCACGAGCTCGTCGGCGACCACCCACGCCGTCTCGCTGCACCACAGCTTCGCCAGCGCTGCCTCGATGCGGATGTCGCGGCGGCCCTCGTCGGCCAGGTGCGCGGACAGGTCCAGGACCGCCTCCTGCGCGTACGCCGTCGCCGCGATGTAGGACAGCTTGTGCGCGACGGCGGCGTGCCGGCCGACCGGCCGGCCCCACTGGACCCGCTCGGCGGACCACTCGCGGGCGATCTTCAGGCACCACTTCGACGCACCTGTGCACAGCGCCGGAATCGAGAGCCGGCCGGTGTTCAACGTGGTCAGCGCGATCTTCAGCCCGTCGCCCTCGCGGCCGAGCCGGTTCGCGGCCGGGACCCGGACGCCGTCGAACCGGGTGACGCCGTTCTCGATGCCCTTCAGCCCCATGAACGCGTTGCGGTGCTCGACGGTGATGCCGGGCGAGTCGGCCTCGACGACGAACGCCGTCACCCCGCCGCGGCCACCGGCGTGCTCCGGAACCCGCGCCATGACGACCAGCAGCTCGGCGATGACGCCGTTCGTGGTCCACAGCTTGGTGCCGCTGAGCTCGTAGAACCGTCCGTCGTCGGTGGGGACGGCGGACGCGGCGAGCCGGGCCGGGTCGGAGCCGACGTCGGGCTCGGTGAGCAGGAACGCGCTGATCGCGCCGGCGGCGCAGCGCGGCAGGTAGGCCCGCTTCTGCTCGTCGGTGCCGAACAGCTTCACCGGTTCCGGCACGCCGATGGACTGGTGCGCCGACACGAGCGCGCCGATCGAAGGGTGCACGCTGCCGACCAGCATGAGCGCGCGGTTGTAGCCGACCTGCGTGAGCCCGGCGCCGCCGTACTCGCGCGGGATCTTCATGCCGAAGACGCCGGCGCGCGCCAGCGCCTTCACGTACTCGTCGGGGATGCGGTCCTCGCGCTCGATGACGCCCCCGTCGAGCTCGTCGCAGACGCCGCGCAGCTTCGCCAGGAACGCCGTCGTCGCCGCCTCGTCCTCGGGCGCCTGCGACGGGTGCGGGTGGATGAGGTCCAGCCGGAACCGGCCGAGATACAGCTCCTTGGCGAACGACGGCTTGTCCCACCGCGTCTCGCGCGCCGCCTCCGCGACCCGCCGGGCCTCACGCTCGTCGACCTGTTGAGAGATGGTCATCGCGCCTCCTCCGTCGGTGGCGTCGTACCCCATGTTACCGGGCGGTAGTCGGCGCGGGGAATCTCGCTCGCCTGGCGGGCGTTGAAGGCGGTAACCTTGGTAGACCTTCGGGTTCGCCCGGGGGATTGACAACTCCAGAGGGGCTGAGCGGTTTCGACTTCGTTCGTCGAACCAGGGGAAGCGGGCCGAGGAGGCCGCGTTATCTCGTTAACGCTCGCGGCAAACGTTACAAGTGCCAACGCTAAGCGCACTGACTTCGCCCTCGCCGCCTGAGGCAGGGAACTGAAGTCTGTCGACCCGGGGTTGCTTCCAACCCGGTGTTCGGCATCATTCAGGAGGCTCACCTTCCGGTACGGTCACGGGACCGGTAGGGACACTCACGTGACTGGGCTCGTCACGGTGAACTCGCCTGTGTGATCACCGGAGCCGAGTAGAGGCATAGCAGGCTGCGCCCGGAGAAGCCCTGGAGAAGCGACGAAGGACCCGGGTTCGATTCCCGGCAGCTCCACATGACAGTATCGGCACCCCTGCGGGCCCGTTGACCAGTTGGTTTTCGGGCCTGAGGGGTGCTGATCGCGTTGTGCGGGCGGGATCTGCGCGCATCTACGCAGTGGCCTGTGTCCCGATCTCTGGTTGGGCCAGCCGTTGTGTGACGTATCCGGGATCGTCGAGTCCGGATCTACGGGGTGCGGTCAGCTCCCAGCGAGATGACAGGGCCGGCCCGTCCTGCATGTAATATGCATGCATGACGGTGGCGCTACAGATCAGAGATGTTCCCGACGAGGTGCGTGACATCATCGCGCAGCGGGCGGCCTCGCGTGGACAGTCGATGCAGGCGTACCTGCTCGATGTGCTTCGGCGGGAGGCGCGTTTGGCGCGCAACGCCGTCGTGTTCGAGTCCACGGCTGCTCATCGGCAGGTGCTTCCTGAGGAGTTGAGCCCCGAGCGGATCGTTCGCGAGGGTCGGGATGGCGGCCTCGAGGTCGATCGGGGCACGGTTGCCGGATGATCGTCGTCGATGCGGGTGTGTGGGTGCGGGCACTGGTCGACGGCGGTCTCTCGGGTGATGCTTGCCGGCAGGCATTGAGCGACGATCTGGAGTGGGCGGCGCCGGCGCATGCCCCCATCGAGGTTCTGAGGACCATTCGCAGGTACGAGGCCGCCGGGTTGATCACCACTGCCCAAGCTGACGCGTTCGCCAGCGCGGTCCGCGAGGTCGAGGTCCAGTACACAGGTCCGGAAACGTGGCTTCTCGCCATGATCTGGGACCTGCGGCACAACGTCAGTCCGTACGATGCACCGTATGTCGCGCTCGCCCAGCGCTACGGCGTGCCCCTGGTGACCTTGGACGAACGGATTGGCCGCGCCGCTACGGTGGCCGGAATCGACGTTGTGATTCCCACCCCGGCGGGCGGTGAGCAGCGATCTCAGTAGTCGACTTCGCCGCCGGCGTCGCCGCACTGTCAGGCGTGGGGCGTCGCACCGACGGGTCCGACATCAGCGTTCAGGTTCGCGCACTAGGATCACCTCCGCCCCTCGAGCCCGCTGGGCTCAGGTCGACGGCCGACGATGCCCGCGTTCGCTGCCTGCAGATACAAGGAGAAGATGCTGGACATGGCGAGAGCACGAGACATGGCCACCCGGCGATCCTCGCGGCTGGTCATCGGGCTCGCCGTGGTCGTGATCGCCGTGCTGACGGCCTGCGGCGGCGATGACGAGAGCCCGTCGGCCGGCTCGTCGTTGCCTGGGGAGAACTCGGGCGATGCCGAATCGGCGATGCCGGGCGCGCAGGCCGTAAGGCTGCCTGACACGAAGGACCCGGACGTGTACGCCGAGGCGATCGCCGAGCTGGTCTTCGGCCTCAGCCCGGCCGACTCCTACGTTCGCGGCTACCGTGACGTGCTGCTCGGGGCGATCGACCCCGACGTCGTCGGGGACGACTACGACAGCTTGGTCGAGGTCACCGGCCAGTGGATTCCGGACGAGGAGACCTGGGACCGTCAGGCGGAGCAAGGCCTGCGAACGAGCTTCGAGGTCGAGAGCGTCGTCGAGCCAGAGCAGGACAGCGCTACCCCAGATGGTCCGCAGGGGCAGGTGGCGCGGACCGTGACCGGTGTGCAGTCCATCCGGTACGAGGACGAGAACGACGAGCAGGTTCGGGAGTCCGAGCCGCGGTCGGTCACCGTCTGGGTCCACTGCCCGGCCGACCGGAACTGCTCGCTGGTCTCCGTGCCCGAGGACGTGCTCCAGTAGCCGAACGAGCTCGAGGCCGGAGGGCGGCGACCGGGCGGTGGGCGAGGAGCGCCCAGCTAGCAGTTGCGACCCGTCCCCACGGGTCGTCGACGACACGCTCAAGGCGTGCGCGTGACGCGCTTCTGATGCCGGACCACGCGGGCGCGGGTGCCGCACGCGTTGCCGCACCAGCGTTGGTTGGCGCGCTCGCGCAGGTAGAGCTGGCCGCATCCCGGCGCGTCGCACAGGGCGAGGCGGCGGCCGTCGGGGCCGGCGAGCAGGTCGACCACGGCCGCGGCCAGGGTGGCGAGCAGCGCGGACGGTGCGGGCCCGTCGCCGGCCAGGCGCAGCTCGGCGGGGGTGTCCGCGGTGTGCAGCAGCCGCACGACCGGGTGGCGCAGCAGCGCGTCGTTGACCCTGTCTACGGCGTCGGCGGGCCAGGGCTCGCCGCGCGCGGCCGCGCGCAGGAGCCCGAGGACGTCGTCGCGGAGCGCCCGGACCGCGGGGAACGCGCCGGCGTCGTGGGTGTCGACCGGGGGCACGCGGCCGGCCTCGGCGGCGAGCCAGTCCCGCAGGTCGTCGGGGGTGGCCAGGTATTCCACGTAGTGATCGCCACGCCGGCGGACGGTGTTGGCGAAGTCCAGCGCCAGCCGGTCGCCGAGCCAGCTCCACCGCCTCATCGGCACCACCCTGCTTAACGGTTTACAACCACAATACCGTTTAAATCGTCCGTCGTCGGGAACGAACCCGGCATGCTCCCGATCGTCGTCCTGTGCGGCGCCGAGCTGGTCAACGTGCTCGGTGTGACCGTCGTGGTTCCGGCGCTGCCCGCGATCGCGGACGACCTGGGCACATCCGGGGAGCTGGTGGTGACCGGGTACGCGGCGGCGTTCGGCGGGCTGCTGATCCTCGCCGGTCGTCTCGGCGACCGGCTCGGGCACCGACGCGTGCTGATGGCCGGCCTGGCGGTGTTCGCGACGGCATCCGCGGCGGCCGGGCTGGCGCCGTCGGCACCGTGGCTGGTCGCCGCCCGCTGCGTGCAGGGCGCGGGCGCGGCGGCGATGATCCCCACGGCGCTGAGCCTGCTGGTCGCGCACGCCGGCGACCGGCACGCCCGCGCCGTCGCCTGGTGGACGGCCGTCGGTGCGGTCGGCGGCGGTAGCGGGTTCCTGGTCGGGGGTGTGCTGACCGACCTGGCCGGCTGGCGCTGGGTCCTGCTGGTGAACGTGCCGGTGGCGGTGGTGCTGGCGATCGGGGTCGCGACGACGGTGCGCCCGGCCCCGCGGCAACCCGGCACCGGGCTGGACGTCGCCGGCGGCGCCACCGTCACGGCGGCACTGATCGTGCTGGTGCTCGCCGTGTCGGCCAATGGACCGGCCGTCGTCGCGGGGCTCGCCGCGGCCGCGCTGCTGGCGGTGGCGTTCGCGCTGGTCGAACGGAGGGCCCGGGACCCGATCTGCCCGCCGGAGACGTGGTCGGACCGGCGGCTGACCTCGGCGGCGGCGGTCGCCCTGGTGAACAACGCCTCGACCGGCGCGGCCGTCGTCGTCGCGGCGGGCTATGCACAGCGCGAGCTGGGCCTGTCGCCGTCGGCCGGCGGACTGGTACTGCTCTCCTTCAACGCGGCGGTCATCGCCGGATCGGCCATCGCGACCCGGATCGCGTCCGGCCGACCGGCCCGCCTGATGACGACCGGGCTGGCCGCCATCGCGGCCGCCGCGCTGGCCCTGGTCGCCGCCACTGCCGCCGTCCCATCGACGGCGACACTCAGCGCCGGCCTCGCACTGCTCGGCGCCGGCCTCGGCGTCTCCGCCGTCGGCTCCACCACGCTCGGGACGTCGGGTCCGGAGCGCCGGCGCGGGATGTCGTCGGCACTGATCAACACCGGCGCGCAGATCGGCACCGCTGCCGGCGTCGCCGTCGTGCTCGCCCTCACCGGAACCGGCGGCCACCACACCGGCTGGCTCCTCGCCGCCGCGATCGCCGCCGCCGGACTGGCCATCGCGAGGCCGGGCGCAACCAGTCCGGCGCGACGAGCGGGCAGACTTGGCGCGTGCTGATCGATGCCCGCCACGGCGTGGAGCTCGGCGTGCCGGAGGCGGCGGACGGCGGACCTGCAGGTGGCGAACGTGAGCCTCAACGCGGGGCTGACCCGTATCGAGAAGCAGATCCTGCGGGCCTACGGACGGGTGCTGCCCAAGTCGACGTACACGGTGCTGCTGCTCGAACTGCGGCCGGCGGCGATCGACCCGGGCGGTGAGCGGGACTACTTTCTCAAGAAGCAGGTCGCCACGTGGGAAACGGGCACCTTGGCAGGGCGTGCCGCCGACCGCGGTCGCCTACTCACTGCTGGACGCGCTCGCGGGTTCATGCGCACTTCCTCCTCGACGGGCATCACAGGATGGAGGCCGCGTCGAGGTCCGGCCGGCCGATCCGGCTGCTGAGCTTCGTCGACGAGAGGATCAGCCTCGCGCGCCCGGGCGACGTCGTCCGGATGGCAGGTGCGCGAGCCGGACGCGCGGGACCGAGGTGAGGGCTATCGTCGTGCGTGCATGGGGGTGACGCATGACGATGTTCCGCGGGGCGGTGCTCGACACTCCTGAGAGCCCGTTCGACGGAGGTGGGCTGCGGGCGTCGGGGGACGAGGGCCTGGTGGTGCGCGACGGGGTGATCGTGGCGCGCGGGGCGTTCGGCGCGCTGCGCCGCGAGCACCCGGACGAGGACGTCGTCACGCTGGACGGGGGACTGCTGCTGCCGGGGTTCGTCGACACCCACGTGCACTTCCCGCAGGTGCGCGTCATCGGCGGGATCGGCCTGCCGCTGCTGGACTGGCTCGAGCAACGGGCCCTGCCGGAAGAGGGCCGGCTGGCGGACCCGGGCTACGCCGCCGGAGTTGCGGCGGACTTCGTCGGCGGCCTCGTCGGCGCGGGCACCACGTCGGCGATGGTGTTCGGGGCGCACTTCCCCGCGGCGGTCGACGCGCTGTTCGGGGCGGTGGCGGCCGTGGGGCTGCGGGTGACCAGCGGGCTCGTCGTCAGCGACCGCAACCTGCCGGCGGACCTGCTCACCACGCCCGAGCGGGCCCACGACGAGAGCATCGCGCTGGCCCGCCGCTGGCACGGCGCCGGGCGCGCCCGGTACGCCGTGACGCCCCGCTTCTCGCTGTCCTGCAGCGACGCGCTCCTCGCGGCCTGCGCGGCCGTGCTCGACGACGTCCCGGGCGCGTTCGTCACGTCGCACGTCAACGAGAACCTCGAGGAGATCGAGCAGGTGACGCAGCTGTTCGGGCTGAGCACCTACCTCGCCAGCTACGACCAGCGCGGGCTGGTCGGCCGGCGCACCGTGCTGGCGCACAACGTCCACCCGGACGACGACGAGCTCGAGACGCTGGCCGCGCGGGACGCGTCGATCGCGCACTGCCCGACCAGCAACGCCGCGCTGGGGAGCGGGCCGTTCCCGCTGGCCCGGCACGTCGATCACGGCGTCCGGGTCGCCCTCGGCTCCGACGTCGGGGCGGGGTCGGGCTTCTCGCTGTTGAAGGAGGGACTGCAGGCGTACTTCACCCAGCAGCAGCTCGGCACGGACGGGTACCCGCTCTCGCCGGCCCACCTGCTGTACCTGGCGACCACCGCCGGCGCCGCCGCGCTCGACCTGCCCGACGTGGGCCACCTGTCCGCCGGGCAGCGGTTCGACGCGGTCTGGGTGCGGCCGGCGCCGGGCTCGACGTACGACGTGGCGCTGCGGCACGCGAGCGGGCCGGAGGACGCGCTGGGGACGACGTTCACGCTGGGCGCCGCGGCCGACGTCGCCGGGGTGTGGATCGACGGCGACCCAGTCGCTGTCACGGTTCGTTGACCGGCCGCGACGCACGGGCTAGCGTGGACGGATGCGGAAGTCCACGGTTCCTGGCGACGTGCGCCGTCGAGTGCACTCGACCGCGTGGACCCGGGGCCGTATCGCCCACGGCGCCTAGCCAACCTCCAGCAGCCGGCAACGCCCCATCGGCCGATGGGGCGACACGTCTTGGAGGTGTTGGATGGCCGATATCGTCGTCAATGGCCAGCCGCGTGATCTGACCGGCGTTCCACCCCACACGAACGTCCTCGACTTCCTGCGCGGTTGCGGGCTGACCGGCGCCAAGGAGGGCTGCGCCGAGGGCGAGTGCGGCGCCTGCGCGGTGCTGGTCGTGCGGCCCGCCGCCGACGGCTCGCCGGCCGCCGAGTGGACGGCGATCAACTCCTGCCTCGCGCCGGCGGCGGCCCTGGACGGCCAGGAGGTCGTCACCGCGGAGGGCCTCGGCCGGCCGGACGCGCTGCACCCGGTCCAGCGGGAGCTGGCCACGCGCGGCGGCTCGCAGTGCGGGTACTGCACGCCCGGCTTCGTCTGCTCGATGGGCGCGGAGTACTACCGGGCCGACCGCGTGCCCGCCGGCGACGGCGACCGCTACCACGGCGCGAACGGCTTCGACCTGCACGCGATCGGCGGCAACCTGTGCCGCTGCACCGGCTACCGCCCGATCAAGGACGCCGCCTTCGCGCTCGGCCTCCCCGCGCCCGACGACGTCATGGCGCAGCGACGCGGGACCGCCGCGCCCGTGGCGGTGGCGACGGACCTGCGGGGCTTTGTCCGGCCCGCCGGCCTGACCGAAGCCCTGCACCTGCTCCGGGAGCGGCCGGAGGTCGTCGTCGTCGCGGGCAGCACGGACTGGGGCGTCGACGTGAACCTGCGCGGCCGCCGCGCCGAGCTGGTCGTGGCGGTGGACCGGCTGCCGGAGCTGCGCGGCTTCTCCGTGACCGACACCGAGGTGCGCGTCGGCGCGGCGCTGACGCTGACGGAGCTCGACCGGCGGCTGGCGGGCCGGCTCCCGCTGGTGTCGGAGATGATCGCGCAGTTCGCGTCGCGGCTGATCCGCAACTGCGCCACGCTCGGCGGCAATCTCGGCACCGGCTCGCCGATCGGCGACGCGGCGCCGGCGCTGCTCGCGCTGGACGCCTCCGTCGTGCTGGCCTCGGCCGACGGCACGCGGACGGTGCCGCTGTCGGAGTTCTTCACCGGCTACCGGACGTCGCAGCGCCGGCCGGACGAGCTGATCACCGACGTCGTCGTGCCCCGGCCGGTCAGCGGGCTGACGGCGTTCCACAAGGTCGCCAAGCGAGCGTTCGACGACATCTCCTCGGTGGCCGCCGGCTACGCCCTCGACGTCGTCGACGGGGTGGTCCGGCGGGCCCGGATCGGGCTCGGCGGCGTGGCCGCGACGCCGATCAGGGCGCTCGCCACCGAGGCGGCGCTGGAGGGGCGCCCGTGGACCGCCGAGACCGTCGACGCGGCCGCGGCAACGCTGGCGGCCGAGGGCACGCCGATCTCGGACCAGCGGGCCAGCGCGGCCTACCGGTCGGCGATGCTCGGGCAGTCGCTGCGCAAGCTGTTCGCGGAGGTGGCGCCGTGACGATCACCGCCAGCCCGCTCAGCCGGCGACCGGACGACGCCGTCGTCGGGACGCCGCTGCCGCACGAGAGCGCCGCCCTGCACGTCACCGGCCGGGCGCTCTACACCGACGACCTCGTCGGCCGCACCAGCGGCGTCCTGCACGCCCACCCGGTGCAGGCGCCGCACGCCCACGCCACGATCACGAGCGTCGACGTCGCCGCCGCCCACGACGTGCCCGGCGTCGTCCGGGTGCTCACGGCGGCCGACGTGCCCGGGATCAACGACGCCGGCGTCAAGCACGACGAGCCGCTGTTCCCGTCCGAGGTCATGTACCACGGCCACGCGATCTGCTGGGTGCTCGGCGAGTCGCTCGAGGCGGCCCGGCTCGGCGCCGCGGCGGTCGAGGTGACGTACGCGCCGCTGCCCGCGCTGCTCACCGTCGAGGAGGCGATCGCGGCGCAGAGCTTCCAGGGTGCGCGCCCGACGCTGGCGCGCGGCGACTCCCCGGCCGGCCTGGCCCACGCGGCCCGCGTCTTCGAGGGCGTGACGTCGTTCGCCGGGCAGGAGCACTTCTACCTCGAGACGCACTGCTCACTCGCGCTGGTCGACGAGAACGGCCAGGTCTTCGTCCAGTCCAGCACCCAGCACCCGTCCGAGACGCAGGAGATCGTCGCGCACGTGCTCGGCGTCCCCAACCACGCCGTCACCGTCCAGTGCCTGCGCATGGGCGGCGGCTTCGGCGGCAAGGAGATGCAGCCGCACGGGCTCGCCGCCGTGGCGGCGCTGGGCGCGACGCTGACCGGCCGGCCGGTGCGGGTCCGGCTGACCCGGGCCCAGGACATCACGATGACCGGCAAGCGGCACGGCTTCCACGCGACGTGGACGGCCGGGTTCGACGCCGACGGGCGGTTCACCGCGCTGGAGGCGACGCTCACGTCCGACGGCGGCTGGAGCCTCGACCTGTCCGAGCCGGTGCTGTCGCGGGCGCTGTGCCACATCGACAACGCGTACTGGATCCCCGACATCACCGTGCACGGCCGCATCGCGCGGACGCACAAGACGTCGCAGACGGCGTTCCGCGGCTTCGGCGGGCCGCAGGGGATGCTGGTGATCGAGGACGTCATCGGACGGTGCGCGCCGGCGCTGGGCATCGACCCGGCCGAGCTGCGTCGCCGCAACTTCTACGCCGACGGGCAGGCCACGCCGTACGGCCAGCCGGTCCGGCATCCGGGGCGGATGGTGGCGGCCTGGGAGCAGGTCATCGCCTCGTCGTCGATGGAGGCCAGGCGCGCGGAGATCGACGACTGGAACGCGACGCAACCGCACCGCAAGCGCGGCATCGCCATCACGCCGGTGAAGTTCGGCATCTCGTTCAACCTCACCGCGTTCAACCAGGGCGGCGCGCTGGTCCACGTCTACAAGGACGGGTCGGTGCTGATCAGCCACGGCGGCACCGAGATGGGCCAGGGCCTGCACACGAAGATGCTCCAGGTGGCGGCGACGGCGCTGGGTGTGCCGCTGGAGCGGGTCCGGCTGGCGCCGACGCGCACGGACAAGGTGCCGAACACGTCGGCGACGGCGGCGTCCGCGAGCGCGGACCTGAACGGCGGCGCCGTCAAGAACGCCTGCGAGCAGATCCTCGCCCGGCTGACGCCGATCCGCGAGCTGGTGCCCGACGCGTCGTGGGAGGAGCTCGTCGCGGCGGCGTACCGCGGGCGGGTCCAGCTCTGGGCCGCCGGCTTCTACAGGACCGAGGGGCTGAACTGGGACGCCGCCACGATGACCGGCCATCCGTTCAAGTACTTCGCCTACGGCGCCGCGGTGACCGAGGTCGAGGTCGACGGGTTCACCGGCGCGTACACGACGCGGCGGGTCGACATCGTCCACGACGTCGGCGACAGCCTGTCGCCGCTGGTCGACGTCGGGCAGATCGAGGGCGGCTTCGTGCAGGGCGCCGGCTGGCTGACGTTGGAGGACCTGCGCTGGGACGAGTCCGACGGGCCGAGCCGGGGGCGCCTCGCCACCCAGGCGGCGTCGACCTACAAGCTGCCGTCGCTGTCGGAGCTGCCCGAGCAGTTCAACGTCGCCCTGCTGGCCGGGGCGCACGAGGACGGCGTCGTCTACGGGTCCAAGGCCGTGGGCGAGCCGCCGCTGATGCTGGCGCTGAGCGTGCGCGAGGCGCTGCGCGACGCGTGCGCGGCGTTCGGCCCGGCCGGGCACTCGGTCGAGCTGGCGTCGCCGGCCACGCCCGAGGCGGTCTACTGGGCGCTCACCGCCGCCCGGGGTGCGTCATGACGACGTGGTTCGCCGGGGTGGCCGCGCTGCGGGCGGCGCGCGAGCCCGGGGTGCTCGTGACCGTCACCGACGTGCGCGGACACGCGCCGCGCGAGGCCGGCGCGAAGATGGTCGTCTCGGCGTCGTCGACCTGGGCGTCGATCGGCGGCGGCAACCTGGAGGCCGACGCCGTCACGCGCGCCCGCGCGCTGCTGGCCGCCGGACGCGACCGGCCCGAGACCTACACGATGAGCCTGTCGGACAAGGCGCCGGGCGAGCACGGCGTCCAGTGCTGCGGTGGCGAGGTGACGGTGCTGCTGGAGCCGCTGGCGGTGGTTCCGGCCGTCGCGATCTTCGGGCTGGGCCACGTCGGCCTGGAGCTGGCCCGGGTCCTGGCCCGGCACGACCTCGAGTTGCACCTGGTGGACTCGCGCGAGGAGACGCTCTCCGACGACGCGCTCGCTCCGCTGCACGACGCGGTCGCGGCGGTGCACGTCCACCACATCCCGGTGATCCCCGAGCTGGTCCTGGCCGACCTGCCGGCCGGCGCCCGGGTGCTGGTGCTGACGCACGACCACGCCGAGGACTACGCGATCGTCGACGCCGCTCTGCGCTGCGACCACCTCGGCGGCATCGGGCTGATCGGCTCGTCGGCGAAGTGGGCGCGGTTCCGGTCGCGGCTGCAGGAGTCGCTGCCGGCCGACGTCGTCGACCGGGTGGAGACGCCGATCGGGCTGGCCGGCCTCTCGAGCAGCAAGGACCCGGCCGCCATCGCCGTGTCGGCGGCCGCCGCCCTGCTGGCCGCGATCGAACGGGAGCGGACCCATGTCGTCGGATGAGCTCGCGGCGTCACTGCTCGGCCAGCTGGACGCCCGGCTGGCGGCGGCGGACGCGGCGCTGGCCAGGGCGTACCCGGGGGAGCGGCCGGGGCGGCAGCCCGTCCACACGGTCTACGTCCCCGCCGACCGCCACACCGCCGGGCTGGTCCCGGCCTACGGCGCCGCCGCGCTGGACCTGCTGGACGAGCACGCGGACCGGTTCGCGGCGCTCGTGCGCGACCCCGGCCTCGTGGCGCGGGTACGGGCCAAGCTCGCCGCCGAACCCGTCGAGGACCTCCGGGTCGACTTCGAGGACGGGTACACCGGCCGCTCCGACGCCGACGAGGACGCCGACGTCGTCCGCTCCGCCGAGGCGCTGGTGGAGAGCAGGGAGAAGGGCGCGGCGGCGCCGTTCGGCGGCATCCGGATCAAGAGCCTGGAGGCGTCGACCCGGGCCCGCGGCGTCCGGACCCTGACGTCCTACGTCGCCACGCTGGCCGCCGCCGGCGCCGGCCTGGACCGCTGGGTCGTGACGCTGCCGAAGGTGACCAGCGTCGACCAGGTCGAGGCCATGGCCCATGCCTGCCACGTGCTCGAGACCGGGCTCGGCCTGGACCGGGGCGCGCTGCGGTTCGAGGTGCAGATCGAGACGCCGCAGTCGATCCTCGGGCCGGACGGGACCGCGCTGGTCGCGCGGATGGTCCAGGCCGCCGGGCGCCGGCTGACGGGGCTGCACTACGGCACCTACGACTACTCGGCCTACTGCGGGATCGCCGCCGGGCAGCAGTCGCTGGAGCATCCGGTCGCCGACCACGCGAAGCTGGTGATGCAGGCGGCCGCGGCCGGCACCGGCGTCCGGCTGTCCGACGGCTCCACCAACGTCCTCCCCGTCGGCGGCGCCGACGACGTCGAGGCGGCCTGGGCCAACCACCACCGCCTCGTCCGCCGGTCGCTCGAACGCGGCTTCTACCAGGGCTGGGACCTGCACCCGGGGCAGCTGCCGACGCGGTACGCCGCGACCTACGCGTTCTACCGGGACGGGCTGGCCCGCGCGAACGCCCGGCTGGCGGACTACACGCGCGACACCATGACCGGCATCGCCGACGAGCCGGCGACGGCGCGGGCGCTGGCGGCGTTCCTGCTGCGCGCCGTCGACTGCGGCGCCGTCGACGAGGCCGAGGTCGCCGACCTCGGCCTCCTTCACTCGCTGGCCAACCCCTAGGAGCAGCCGATGGCGCACAGACTGGGAGCCAACCGGTACGGCAAGGCGGAGTCCCGCGTCGTCCGGATCGTCCGCGACACCCAGCGGCACGAGCTGCACGACCTGAACGTGTCGACGTCGCTGCGCGGCGACTTCGAGGCGGCGCACACCACCGGCGACCAGGCCGCGGTGCTGCCGACGGACACACAGAAGAACACCGCGTTCGCCTACGCCAAGCTGCACGGCGTCGGCTCCGTCGAGGACTACGCGCTCGCGCTGGGGTCGCGGCTGCTCGACGCGTGCCCGGCCGCCGAGGCGGCGCAGGTGCGGGTCGAGGAGTACGGCTGGGACCGCATCGGCGACCACTCCTTCGTCCGCCGCGGCGGAAGCGTCCGCACGGCCGTGGTGACGGTCGGGCGCGAGGCCACCCACGTGCTGTCGGGCATCTGCGACCTCGCGCTGCTCAACACGACCGACTCCGAGTTCAAGGGCTTCCTGAAGGACGAGTTCACGACGCTGGCCGAGGCCGACGACCGGGTCCTCGCCACGTCGCTGGTGGCGCGGTGGCGGCACACCGACACCGACGGCATCGACTGGAACGCGTCCCACGAGGCGGTGAGGGCGACGCTGCTGGAGACGTTCGCCGGCACCTACTCGCGGGCGCTGCAGGAGACGCTCTACGCGATGGGCTGCGCCGTGCTCGACGCGCAGCCGGGAATCGCCGAGATCCGGTTCTCCGCGCCCAATCTGCACCACTTCCTCGTCGACTTCAGCGGCTTCCAGATCGACGGGCTCAGCAACGAGGGCGAGGTGTTCGTCGCCGCCGACCGGCCGTACGGGCTGATCGAGGCGCAGGTGACGCGCGACGACGTCCCACCCGCCGACGAGGCCTGGCTGGCCGTGCCGGGGTTCTGCTGATGTCCGGCGTGACGACGACGCGGGAGACGCTGCTGGCCTGCCTGTCCGTGCCGCGCTGGGCCGACGACGTGCTGGCCGGCCAGCCGTACGCCGGCCGCGACGCGCTGCTGCGGGCCGCCGACGCCGCCGCCCGCGAGCTCACCGACGAGGAGCTCGAGCAGGCGCTGGCGGGCCATCCGCGGATCGGCGAGCGCGGCGGCGCGCAGTCCCGGCGCGAGCAGTCCGGCGTCGTCGACGCCGCCGGACGGCTGGCGGCCGGCAATGCTGTGTACGAGGAGCGGTTCGGCCGGGTGTTCCTGATCCGCGCGGCCGGCCGGGACGCCGACGAGATCCTCGCCGAGCTGGACCGGCGGCTGCACAACGACGACCGCACCGAGCGGGCCGAGACCGTGTCGAACCTGCGCGAGATCGCGCTGCTGCGCCTGGAGGCGACGCTGTGAGCACCCTGTCCACGCACGTTCTCGACACCGCCGCCGGGCGGCCGGCGGCGGGCATCCGGGTCGTCCTGGAGACCAGGTCCGGCGACCGGCTCGGCGAGGGCGTGACGGACGCCGACGGCCGGATCGCCGCGCTCGGCCCGGACCCGCTGGACGCCGGCGACTACGTGCTCCGTTTCGACACGGCGGGCGCCTTCTACCCGGAGGTGGTCGTCGTCTTCGCCGTCGCCGACGCCGACGCCGGCCAGCACTACCACGTGCCGCTGCTGCTCAGCCCCTACGGCTACACGACCTACCGTGGCAGCTGACCTCGACCTCGTCGTCCGCGCCCGGCGGGCCGTCGTCGACGGCGCCGAGGCGCCGGCCGCCGTGGGCGTCGCGGGCGGGCGGATCGCCGTCGTCACGGCGTACGACGACCCGCCGCCGGCCGCGCGCACCGTCACCCTCGCCGACGACGAGGTGCTGCTGCCCGGCCTCGTCGACACGCACGTGCACGTCAACGACCCGGGCCGGGCCGAATGGGAGGGGTTCGACACGGCGACGCGGGCGGCCGCCGCGGGCGGCGTCACCACGATCGTCGACATGCCGCTGAACTCCGTCCCGCCGACCACGACCGTCGCCGCGCTGGAGGTCAAGCGGCGGACGGCCGACGGCCAGGTCTGGGTGGACGTCGGCTTCTGGGGCGGCGCCGTGCCGGGCAACGGGGCCGACCTGGAGCCGCTGCACCGGGCCGGGGTGTTCGGCTTCAAGTGCTTCCTGCTCGACTCCGGCGTCGACGAGTTCGGCCACCTCGAGCCCGACGAGTTCGCGTCGGCGATGCGGGAGTGCGCCGGGCTGGGCGCGCTGATGATCGTCCACGCCGAGGACGGCCGGCTGCTGGACGAGGCCGCGCTGGACGGCGTCCACTACGCCGGCTTCCTCGCGTCCCGCCCCGACAAGGCCGAGCAGGCCGCCATCGAGCTGGTCGTCGCACAGGCCCGGGCGACGGGTGGCCGCGCGCACATCGTCCACCTCAGCACCGCCGGGGCCGTGCCGGCGCTGCGTGACGCCCGCGCGGCCGGCGTCGACGTCAGCGTCGAGACCTGCCCGCACTACCTGACCTTCGACGCCGAGCACATCGCCGACGGCGCCACCGAGCTCAAGTGCTGCCCGCCCATCCGCGGCGCGGCCAACCGGGAGGCGCTCTGGGCCGCGCTGGCCGCCGGCGACGTCGACCTCGTCGTCTCCGACCACTCGCCGTGCACCGCGGACCTCAAGGAGGGCGACTTCGCGAGCGCGTGGGGCGGCATCGCGTCGGTCCAGCTCGGGCTGCCCGCGGTGTGGACGGGCGCCCGGGCGCGGGGCCTCGCACTGGCCGACGTCGTGCGGTGGATGGCGACGGCTCCGGCGGATCTTGTCGGGCTGCGGCACAAGGGCCGGATCGCGGCCGGCGCCGACGCGGACCTGGTCCGGTTCGCGCCGGACGAGGAGTTCGTCGTCGACGTCGCCGCGCTGCTGCACCGGAACCCGGTCTCGCCCTACGCCGGTCGCCGGCTGGCGGGAGTGGTGCGCGAGACGTGGCTGCGCGGACGGCCCGTCGGCGGAGCGCCGGCCGGGAAGCTGCTGCGAAGGGGCGAGCGATGAACGACTACTACGTGCCGCGCGGCGGGTTGCCGCCGCAGACCGCGCTCACCACCGATCGCGCGCGCTTCACTCAGGCCTACGCCGTCATCCCGGCCCGCACGCTCAGCGACATCACCGTGTCCTACCTGCCCGGCTGGGCGCACACCCGCCTCTGGGTGCTGGCCCGGCCGCTGTCGGGGTTCGCCGAGACGTTCAGCCAGTACGTCGTGGAGGTCTCCGCGGGCGGCGGCTCACGCCGGCCCGAGCCCGACCCGGCGGCGGAGGGTGTGCTGTTCGTGGTGGACGGGTCGCTCAGCCTCACCCTCGACGACGCCTCGTATGCGCTGGCGCCGGGCTCCTACGCGTTCGTTCCCCCTGGCGTTGTCTGGTCGCTCGTCAACGAGAGCGGGGCGAGCGCGACGTTCCACTGGATCCGCAAGGCCTACCAGCGGGTCGACGGGCTCGACGTGCCACCCGCGTTCGTCACCCGCGAGCAGGACGTCACACCCGTCGACATGCCCGGGACCGGCGGCGCCTGGTCGACGACCCGGTTCGTGGACGTCGCGGACCTGCGGCACGACCTGCACGTCAACATCGTGAACTTCAGGCCCGGCGCGTCGATCCCGTTCCCGGAGACGCACGTGATGGAGCACGGCCTCTACGTCCTGCAGGGCAAGGCCGTCTACCTCCTCAACGAGGACTGGGTCGAGGTCGAGGCCGGCGACTTCATGTGGCTGCGCGCGTTCTGCCCGCAGGCCTGCTACGCCGGCGGGCCCGGGCCGTTCCGCTACCTCCTCTACAAGGACGTCAACCGCCACGTCGCGCTTCGAGGCGATCAGTAGCCGCCTCCGCCACCGCCTCCGTCGCCGCCGACCAGCATCGCGAGCACGAAGAGGGCGATGACGGCGGCGACCACGGCGACCCAGATGAACGTCCGCTGCGTCTGTGTCGTCATGGTGATCTCACCTCCCGACCCTGTGCCCGTACCCGCCGGCCCGTCGCCCACACCCGGACGCCGTTTGGCCGGGCCGGCCGCGGGTAGGCGGGAAGGAGAGCGACCGCGCGGAAAGAGGAGTCGTGATGATGCAGGCAGCACACTGGACCGTCGAGCTCATCATCGACGAGCACCAGGACGACCGGACGACTCACGCCGAGGCCCGGCTGCAGGCGCCGGGACGACCGGCCCTGGCCGGTGTCGGCCGGGCGCGGCGCAACCCGGACGACCCCGAGGTCCCGCGCATCGGCGACGAGCTGGCCGTGGCACGCGCCCTGTCCGACCTCGCACACCAGCTGCTCGACGTCGCCGCCGGCGACATCGAGGTGACGAACCGCCGGCCTCAGACGTGGCGGGCGTAGGCGGCGATGGTGAGGAACGTCGGGTAGGCCGGCTCCAGGGCGGCCTCCTCGAACAGCCGCCGCGCGGTCTCGACCCGGCCGCCTCGCTCGGCATCCTCGCCGGCCTCGGCGAGGAGCCGCTCCACCTCCTCCTCGACGAGGTAGCGGACCAGCCGCGGCGTGATGAGGCGGCCGTCGTCCAGGGGCGTCTCGGTCTCGATCCACTGCCAGATCTGCGATCGGGCGAGCTCCGCGGCAGCCGTGTCCGCGACGAGACCGCCGGCCGTGACCGTGCCCCGTCCGCCGAGCCACGCCTCGAGGTAGCCGATGGCGACCGCGACGCTGCCGCGCAGCCCGTCCTCGGTGACCATGCCGGGAGTGGCCGCGACGTCGAGCAGGTCGGCGGCCGTGACGGGGCGCCGGCCGGCGCCGTCGCCGTCGACGCGCCTGCGTTCGGTGTAGGCGAGTAGCTCGGTGTAGGCGCGCAGGAACGGGACGTCCGCCGTGACGGCCGACCGGTCCGGCAGGACGAAGCGCCGGCCGCGGCTGCGGAACGTCTTGACGATGCTGAACAGGTAGTCCGACTCGTCCGCTTCCAGCCCCGCGGCGTGCTCGCCCAGCTCGTAGAGGATCTCCTCCGCCTCGAACGCGGCGGTGATCGTCTCGACGATGACGGTGGCGCGGATCGTGCCGCGCTCCAGCCCCAGCACGTCCTCGGCGTGGGCGAAGACGTCGTGCCAGAGGCGCGCCTCCTGGTGGCTCTCCAGCTTCGGCAGCCGGAACCACGGCCCGGCGCCTGCGTGGTGGAACACGTACAGGCCGGCGTCGACCAGCGCCGCGGCCATCGGCTGGTCGTCGACGCGCAGGTGCTTCTCGGTGAGGTGCCAGCCGCGCGGCCGGACGATCGCGGGCCGGTGTGTCGCGCGCAGGTCCAGCTGCCCGGTGACGACGTTCACGAGGTGCGGTGTGGCCGTGTCCTCGAAGTCGGCCCGCCCGACGTCGGCGCCGGGGTCCAGCAGCCCGGCCGGCAGCGGCGGCACACGCCACTCCGGGTCGTCGCGGATGGCCTTCGTCTCCGGCAGGAAGTCCGGGTTCTCGCCGTCGGCGATCCGCTGCCGGCGCTCCTGCCGGGCCGCGAGCAGCTCGGCTCGCCGTCCGGCGAACCGGCGGTGCAGGTCGGCGAGGAAGCGCAGCGCGGCCGGCGTCAGGATCTCGTCGGCGCCGGGAACGGCCGGCCCGGTCACCCGGACCGGCGAGGTGGCCGGCGCCGACGGCGGCGCCGGAAGCGGCGGACGGGTCTGGATGGTGGTGGTCACGATGCTCTCCTCCGCTGGCCCACGCAGACGTGAAGACTGCTGACACATCAACCGTGGGCCGGGACGGATGGCTGGGCAAGCGCCCGATGACGTGAAGATCTGCCGTTCTTCACCAACCGTGAAGACATGCGCGCTGGCGGGCCCAGCTCGGCCTCGGCCACGTCAGAGCAGCGAGTTCGCCTTGGCCCAATCGACGAAGCCGCCGGGCTCGAGTGGGTATCTGGCGCCCGAAGCCAGCATCGCATCGACGAACCCGCTTGAGGCGACGCTGGTGATCCTGCCGCTCCGGACGGCTTCGGCGACGACCCAGAGCAGGCCATGCGCGTCGAGGCCGCCGCGCTGGGCGGCGGCACGGGCGTCCTTGTCGTCGATGATCGGGAGGGCGCCGTGGACCTGCGCCCATGCCAGGACGGTGGCCTCGCCGCGGTTCCGGTCGCCGGCAGCGACCCGTTGGAGCCACTCGCCCAGCGCCACGAGCTCTGCCAGTCCGTCGACATGGACGACCTCCAGCCAGCTGGGCAACGCGACGCCCGCAGCCTCGAGCTCTTCCACGACCGCGGCGGTCGTCAGGTTCTGCCAGCCGGATGCGATGTCGCCGAGGACGTCCAGGCGATCAATGCGGCCGGCGTGCAGGACGGGCGACGTGTCCCAGATCAGGATCGTCATGGTGCGGCATCGTCCTCGCGGTCGGGCAGATCTGTCTCCTCGAGCGCGCCGTGCAGCAGTTCGATGGCCCGCGCTGGGGTTACCGTCCCGTCCTGATAGGCGGCCAGCACTGCTCGCCGCCAGGCCGCGCCGGTCTCGCCCGTGCGCAGGTCTTCCACCGGCTCCGTTCCGAAGATCGCCAGGAAATCGCCTCGCTGCGGAGTCTGGGCGTTCAAGGTGCCCGCGCGTTGGGCGTCGACCAGCCCCGCCCGCTTGACCGCCTTTACCGCGGCGCCCCATGAGACTCGGAACTCGGCGGCGAGCTGAACCAGCTTCTCGCGCTCGGAACCCTGGAGCAGGGGCCACCGAGCGGTGACGGCGGTCTCCGGTAGAAGGAAGGCCGCGGCGAACGCGTCGATCAAGCATTCGCGCTCGTCGCGACTGGCCGCCACCCCGATGTCCGACTGGTACTCATCCCCCAGCAGGTGATGGCCAAGCTCATGTGCGGCGGTGAAGCGGCGCCGGCCCGCTGGCGCGGTACCGCCGACGATCGCGACACCGAACTGGTCGTCCAGGCGCAGGGACGCCCCTTCACCTGGCAGGGCCGCGACCAGAAGGTAGAGACCGAAGTATTCGGCCGTCGATGCCATGCCTTGCACGGGCTTGTCGTCGAGGGCGATGGCGGCTCGCGCCGACAAAGCCAGAGCTCGTGCATCGGCAACGCTCGCCACCGGTCCGGAAGGGAGCGCGAGACCGTCCGGGAGGAATCCGCCGGTTCGGAGGAACTCCGCGTCGCGTGCGTGGGCCTCGAGCGCCGCGTCCAGCCGAAACCGGTCGCGTGCCGCCGGCTGAGCGGCTTCGTCGAGGTCCATGCGCTGGGACACGATCGCTGGAATCGGTGCGGAGACGAAATGACCTGCCGGTACTCCGAGGTGGTCCGACAACCGAAAGAGTTCCAGCGCCGATACCTGGCGCTGTCCGCTCTCCACCCGCACGAGCGCGGAACGGTCGATACGCAACAGACTCGCAAGTTGGCTCTGACTGAGTCCAGCCGCGATCCGAGCCTCGCGCACGCGACGGCCCACCTGGTCCCACCTCTCCACACTGCCCGCCATAGTGCGAATATCGCACACTGCTGCCGGCGTGGCAACGATCCCGGAAGGGATCTGCACGCGTGGAGCTCTCGGTAACCGCTCGGGACGAGTCGTCGACCGGCCGCTCAGCTCGCCCGGGACGCCGAGTCGTGCGCCGAGCGCAGGATGTGCGAGCGCATCCGCTGCTCGGCCAGGTCCTCGTCGCCCGCGACGATCGCCTCGTGCACGCCCAGGTGCTCGCGCAGGCCGAGGGCGAACTCGGACCGATCGGAGAGGACGTGGCGGCGCATCGCGGCGTCGACGCCGAGCAGGACGCCGACGAACTGGATGATCGGACGGTTCGCGGACAGCCGGCGCACCGTCACGTGGAACCGCGAGTTGGCCTCGACGACGCGGTCGAGGTCGCCGGTGTCGGCGAGCTGCGTCATGGTCCGGACGACGTCGGTGTAGGCACTGCGCTCGACGCCGGTGACGTGCCCGGCCGCCCACCGCGCCGCCGTCAGCCGCGCGGCCAGTCCCTCCAGCGCCGCCCGGGTGACGACGACGTCCTGGACCGACGTGATGGCGGTGTCGCTGACGAACACGCCCTGCCGGGGGACCGCGGTGACGAAGCCCTCGTTCTCCAGCCGCCGCAGCGCGTCCTTGACCGGCATCGTGCTGATGGCCAGCCGGGTCGCGATCGCCCGCTCGGAGATCCGGTCGCCCGGGCCGAGCGCGCCGGAGATGATGTCATGGAGGATCGTCTCGTACGCGCGGTCGCGCAGCAGGGCCATCGAACGGTCTCCCCGAAAGTGTCGTCCTAGCCGGGTCAAGGCGGACTCTTGTCCGGTGCGGCGGCGATCCTGCGGTCTCGCCACGAGCCGGGCCGGAGCCCTTCGGCGTCCTGATATATTACGACCTCCCAGCGTACCGGCCGCCGCGGCCGTTCTGTGGTGCCGCTGTTGCTCGATCGAGGCCTGAATCCGCTCTCCGACCTGTCCCATCGACGCAGGGAGCCGTGATGTCGCGACCCGGTACCGTCCTCGGCCACTCGATGCCGGCCGTCGACGACCTCCCGGCACCGGCGGTGACGGTGGTGCTGTGCGACCTCGACGACTTCGAGGCCGGCCGCCGCTCGCACGGCGAGGACTGGGCCCGGCGCCAGCTCGCCCGGGCCGAGGAGATCGTCGCGTCGCTGGTGGACGGCCGCGCCGACGCCCGGCGCTGGTTCGTCCCGCCGGACTCGTGGCTGGTCGCGATCGGCGGTGACGACCCGGCCGCGGTGCACCGTGCCGGCGTCGCCCTCGCCCGGCGGTGGCACCGGCTGATCGGGCAGCGGACCGACCTGACCACCGCCGTCGGCGTCAGCGGCGCGCATGCCGGACCGGGCCGGCTGGAGCAGGCGATGGCCGAGGCGGCACGCGCCATCGACGCGAAGCTGGTGGACGGCGGCGACCGGGTGCGGCGGCACGACCAGCTGCCGGTCGCCGACCCGTCCCGGCAGCCGCCGGAGCGGGTGGAGGACGACCTCGGCCGGTGCGTCCGCCGGGGCGACGCCGACGGCGCGGTCGCGGCGCTGGCGGCGTGGATCGACCGGATGAGCGTCGTCGACGGCGTGACACCGGGCCTGCTGCGGCACTGGATCGGCGCCGAGCTGCTCTACGCCATGGACGTCAGCGGCCGGCGCCGGCTGCCCGACGGCTCGGCCGACTGGATCGAGTCGTTCGGCCGGCTCGCGCTGGACGAGCTGCTGGACATGTTCGTGATCCACGAGCGGTCCTACCTGCTGCTGTGGCTGCGCCGGCTGTTCACCCGGATCGTCGCCGAACGCGCGGCGCCGTCGCCCGGCCGCCAGGTGCTGAGCGTCGTCGAGGAGCACATCAAGGCGCACTACGCCGAGGACCTGCGGCTGGCCACCGTCGCCGAGGCGGTGTACCTGAGCCCGCACTACATCTCCCATCTGTTCCAGCGCGAGCTCGGCACCACGTTCCTGCAGTACCGCACCTCGGTGCGGATGGGCCATGCCCGGCAGCTGCTGTCCTCGACCGAGCTGCCGATCGAGGCGGTCTCGTGCCGGGTCGGCTACTACTCGCCGAAGCGGTTCCGCGACGTCTTCAAACGAACCTTCAGCGTCACCCCGACCGAGTACCGCCAGCGGTACGGGCCGCGGTGAGGTGGACAAGTCAGGGGTCATCGACAGCACGGACGGGGGCATCGGAGGGTGGCCGCCGGCACTAGCGTCCGGGCATCCACCCCGTCGAGGAGGTCCCATGAGACTGCCGTTCCGCCGTCGATCCGGTCGTGCCGTCAGCGGCCTGGTCCTGGCATCGCTGCTGGCCGTGGCGCCGGGCACGATGGTCGCCGGCGCCGAGAGCCAGCTGCCGGGCACGGTCGAGAATCTCGGCACGCCGATCAGCAGCTTCCTGATCCTGGACAGCGTCCAGGGGGTCGACAAGGACGGCCGGCCGATGCTCTACGGCAGCACCTACGCGGCCAGCTCTCCCGGCGTGACGTTCTTCGCCATCGACATAGAGACCGGCGACGTCGTCAAGCAGCTGCCGATGACCGGCTCCTGGGGCGGCTACCACACCGAGATCGGCACCGACGGCAAGGTGTACCTGACGACGCAGAGCGGTGACGGGCTGGCGCACCTGTGGGCCTACGACCCGAAGAAGGAGCAGATCGGCATCGTCAAGACCTCGCCCGAGACTGACATCGGCCACACGTTCTTCTTCGGCGTCAAGCAGGGCGAGCGGAGCAAGCTCTACCTGGGCACCTACCCGTCGGGGAAGCTGTACGAGTACCACCAGCCGTCCGGGCGGCTGCGCGACGTCGGCGTCGTGCAGGAGGGGCGGAACTACGCCAAGGCGATCGTGCCGCTGGACTCGCTGCATGTGTTCGTCGGCGGCGGCACCCCGGCCGCGGCGAACATCGTCAACGTCCGCACCGGAGCGAAGACGAACATCCTGCCCGCGGCCTACGAGGACTACGCGTTCGCCTACAACGCGACCAGGGTCGGCGACGACCTGCTCGTCCAGCTGGTGGGCGGCGACTCGCGGACGCTCCGCTTCGAGCTGACCGGCTCGGGCGCGACGTTCGCCGGCGAGGTCCCGCAGCTGTCCGGCTACACCATCACGCCGATCGACGACGATCGTGCCTACGCGCTCGGCGCGTGCACCGGCCAGGCCTACGGGGTGGTCGAGTACAACGTCGAGACCGAGGAGTGCACCCGGCTCACCGACGCGTCGTGGGTCTCCGGGACGATCTCCGAGGTCGAGATCGACGGTGAGTCCTGGCTGGTGAGCATCGGCTCGGCCGGGCTGTTCGGCCGTTTCAACCCGGCGACCGGCGAGCTGATCACCGAGCAGCGCTACTTCCCGGGCTCGGGGACGAACGTGTGGGCGCTGCGCACCGGGCCGGACGGCAACGTCTACGGCGGCACCTACGAGACCAACGCGCTGTTCCGGATCGACCCCGGCACCGCGCAGACGACGGTGCTCGGCCCGGTCGCCGTCGGCGCGTCCGGCGAGATCCTCTCGATGGCCAGCACCGACGACGAGCTGTACATGTCGTCGTATACCCACAACATCGTCACGGTGTACGACCCCTCGAAGCCCTGGCATCCGGGCGTGGGGGAGACCGACAACCCGCTCAGCCTCGGACCCGTCGGCGACCAGCAGTACCGGCCGTGGGACACGATCCGGGGCTCGTCCGGCGACATCTTCGTCGCCTCCGGTGCGATCTACGGCGCCCTGGGCGGTGCGCTGACCCGCATCGACGACGAGACCCACGCGGTCCAGTCGTGGCGGTACCTGGCCGGTGACCAGAACATGTTCTCCCTCGCCGCCGGCGCCGGCGAGATCTACCTGGGCAGCACCACCCACGGCGACGGCGTCCAGGCGACCGGCGAGGTGGAGCTGATGGTCATCGACGAGGCGACCAACCAGGTCACCGAACGGTTCGTGCCGACGCCCGGAGCGAAGTTCATCTTCTCGCTGGCCACGGCGGCCGACGGGACGGTCTACGGCGTCACGGACAACGGCAGGTGGTTCCGGTTCGACCCGGACACCCGGACGGTGACGTCGCTGGGCGACTTCCCGCTCGGCACCGCCACCGCGCTGGCGACCGGCCCGGACGGCGTCGTGTACGGCCTCACCGCGGGCGCCCTGTTCCGCATCGACGCGGCGACGGACACGGTGACCGCGCTCACCGACGTCGGCGGCACGTTCTACCGGACCATCGCCTTCGACGACGCGGGCCGTGTCTACTGGGGCAACTGGTCCGAGGTCATGCGCTGGACGCCCTAGCACCACACTGGGCAGGCGCCCTCGCGTCCGCGGCGGGCGCGAGGGCGCCTGCAATTCGAGGAGGACGCACTGTGAGCCCCACCCGCGCGTACGTCGGCGGCACCGTGATGGACGACCCGAGCCGGCCGGTGTCCGGCATCGCCGTGGTGAACCTGAACGGGCCGCACGTCACGCTCGTCGGCCGGACCGCGCCGGCGGCGGTGAACACGACGTACCTGGCGGCGCGGCCGGGCGGCGACGTCGTCTACGCGGCGGCGTACGACCCGGCCGAGACGCTGAGCGCGTGGCGGGTGGCCGGCGACGAACTGGAGCCGCTGGGCTCGGTGCCGGCCGGGGGCGGCCGGGCCTGTCACCTGGCCGTCCATCCGTCGGCGCCGTTCGTGCTGGCCGCGGGCTACCGCGACGGCACCGTGGCCGTGCACCCCGTCGACGCCGCCGGGGCGCCGGCAGCGGCCAGCCACGTCATCGCGCACACCGGCTCCGGCCCCGACCCTGGCCGCCAGGCCGCCGCGCACGTGCACATGGTCACGATCGACCCGGTCCGCGGCGACGTCCTCGCCGTCGACCTGGGCACGGACACGATCCACCGGTACCGCCTCGACGAGGGGTCCGGCCGGCTCGCCGAGCTCGACCGGATCGCGCTGCCGCCGGGGACCGGGCCCCGTCACCTCGTCGTGCTCGGCGACCGTGCGTACGTCGCGGGGGAGCTGGCCTCCACGCTGACCGTCGTCGACCTCGCCGCGTCGCCGCCGCGAGTGGTCACCACCGTGCCGACCGGCGACACCGGCGGACCGGCCCGCTGCTACCCGTCGGCCATCCGGGCGAGCCTCGACGGCCGGTTCTGCTACGTCGCCAACCGCGGCCCGAACACGCTGGACACGTTCGACGTCTCGTCCGGCGCGCCGGTACGGCGGGCCAGCACCGGGATCGGCGGCGACTATCCGTGGGACCTCGTCGTCGCCGGACGGCACCTCTACGCCGTCAACCAGCGCTCCGGCGACCTGACGACGTTCGCCCTCGACCCGTCGACCGGCGTGCCCGAGCGGGTGGGCGCCTCGGTCGCCGTGCCGAGTCCGGCCTGCATCCTGGCGGTGTGAGTCAGCGGTCGCGGGCGGCGGCGCGCTGCTGGAACAGCTGCGTCACCACGCGCTCGGACAGCTCCAGGCTGCCCGCGGCCGGCTCGAACGCCGGCTGCTCGCGGTCCTCGCCGTGCACCTCGCGGTGCAGCCGCTCCATGTCCTCGTCGAGCTTGGCCGCCGTCATGGCCGCCTCGTGCAGGCTGGCCAGCAGTTCGTCGGGCACGTGCTTGTCGTACTTGTAGTAGATCTTGTGCTCGAGGCTGGCCCAGAAGTCCATCGCGATGGTGCGGAACTGCACCTCGACCGGCACCGGCGTCGGGCCGTCGGAGAGGAACACCGGCACCTCGACGATCGCGTGCAGGCTGCGGTACCCGTTGGGCTTCGGGTCGCCGATGTAGTCCTTCACCGTCACGACCTCGATGTCGCGCTGTCCGGTGAGCAGGTCGAAGACGCGGTAGGCGTCGGAGACGAACGAGCAGGTCACGCGGACGCCGGCGATGTCGGTGATCTGCCCGCGGATCGCCTCGAACGTCGGCTCGCAGCCCTTGCGCCGGGCCTTCTCCAGCACGCTCTCCGGCGTCTTCAACCGGGCCGACACGTGCTCGATCGGGTTGTAGACGTGGACGGTGCGGAACTCCTCCTGCAGGATGCGCACCTTCGTGGTGATCTCGTCCATGCCGAACTTGTACGAGAGCATGAACCGCGAGAACTCGTCGCGCAGTTGCCGGAACTCGGCCAGTAGCTCAGGAACGTCGTCGATCTCGCTCATCGCTCTCGATCGTATGCGAGCCGTTCGCGCGGGCCGGGTGCCAGGCGGGCAGGTGGGCGTCGTCGCGGGGGAACATGCGGTGGTCCTCGAGCAGGTCCTCGGGATCGGCGTCGCCGCTTTCAGGGGTGCCGTCGTGGATGCCGCCCCACGGCGGGTTCTCGAAGTCGAACGAGCCCTGCACGCGGCGGTCGGCGGTGACGGTGATCGTGGCGAGGTACCAGGCGCCCAGCCCGGGGCGGGCCATCGACGTGCGGAGGTCCTCGACGGCGTCGAGCAGGTCCAGGCCCAGCTCGGTGCCGGTGTCGACGTCGCCGCCGGTCCGCTCGATCGCCAGCCCGGCCTCGATCTCCGCGCCGGCCGCGGTGACGTCGAGGGTGAGGCGCCGCCAGTCGTCGCCGGCGGCGTCGATCATGGCCCAGCCGACGGCGTCCAGCGTGGCCTGGTCGGGGATGCTCATGGCGGGTCTCCTGGGAGCGGGTTCGGGAACTTCACCGTCTTCGTGACGCCGTCGATCGTGTGCGTCACCGTGATGACGCCGGGCCGGTGGGTGCCGTCGGTGTAGTACAGCACGATCTTGACGCTGACGGGTTTGCCCTCGTCGATCGCGCGCTTCCAGCGCCGTTCCAGCTTGGCGAACCGGCGCCGGTTGAGGTCGGCCTCCATCGGCGTCAGGTTGATCTTGTCGCCGATGCCGCCGAGCATCGAGGCGATCAGGTGGCCCGCGTCGTCGCCGGGCAGCTTGCCCTCGACGGTGCGCTGCGCGTACTTCTTCCGCTTGCCCGGCGGCCGCGCGGTGAGCGCCGCGTCGACGCTGACCACCCAGCCGGCGCCGTCGGTCGTGTAGACCATGCTCTCGTCGACGACGATGACGTGGTCCGGCGGCGGCTTGGCCCGGATCTTCGCGTCCTTGCGGTCGGTGCCGGAGATGTGGATGACGGGGAGCGCCCGGGCCGGTGCGGCGGGCGCGGGCGGCGCGGACGCCGTCGCGGCGGCGCCGACCGGCCGGACCAGCTCGGTCAGCTCGTCCGCCACGCCGGACAGCGCCGCGGCGACCTCGTCGCCGAGGCCGCTGACGCCGGCCAGCAACTCGCCGGCAGCGGCGTCGACGGCGTCGGCGACGGCCCGGGTGGCCGGGCCGCCGCCCGCCGCCTGCTCCACGAGCCGGCGGACCTGCTCGGCGTTGCCGCGCATCACCTCGAGCACGCCGTCGAGCTCGCGCGGCAGGTCGTCGTCGCGGACCTGCCGCAGTGCCTCGGCGCTGTCCCGGATGGGCCGGTCGCCCACGTGACCACCCGCTCTCTGCTCGCTGGTGGCCACGATAGAGCGACGAGCCCGGCTCAGCCGCCGATGGCCGGCTGGGCGCCGCCCTTGAGCTCGGCCAGCCGCGCCTCGATCTCGATCGAGGCCGAGGCGTCCTCCAGCTCCTCGAACTGCATGTCGATCGACGACGCGGCCACCTCGGCGGCGCCGGCGACCTGCGCCTCCTGGCGGCGCACCTTGTCCTCGAACCGGGACACCTCGCTGGTCGGGTCGAAGATGTCGATGGACTTCACGGCGTCCTGCACCTGCGCCTGCGCCTGCGCGCTCTTGGCCCGCGCGACCAGCTCGTCGCGCTTGTTCCTCAGGTCGTCCAGCTTGGTCTTCATGCCGGTCAGGCCGGCCTTGAGCTTCTCGACGACCTCGCGCTGCGAGGCGATCATCGGCTCGGCGGTGCGGGCCTCGGACTCGAAGCCCAGCTGCTTGCCGATCGCGACCTTGGCGAGGTTGTCGAACTTGTCGGCGTCGACGGTGTTGCCGGCGGCGCGGAGCTGGTCGGCCCGCTGCGACGCGGCGAGCGCCTTGTTGCCCCACTCGGCGGCGGCGCGGACGTCCTCGGCGTGGTCCTGCTCGGCCAGCCGCAGGTTGCCGATGGTCTGCGCGACGGCCCGCTCGGCCTCGGCGATGTTGTCGGTGTAGTCGCGGACCATCTGGTCCAGCATCAGCTCGGGGTCCTCCGCGCGGTCGAGCAGCGAGTTGATGTTGGCCTTGGCCAGCTGGGAGATGCGTCCGAGGATCGATTGCTTCTCTGCCATGGTGTGTCCTTCGTTCCTTGGCCCCCCGCGGAGCCGCGATCGGATGAAAGGTGAGAGCTCAGGATCAGAACCGTCCACCGCCTCCCCGGCGACCCCGGGTG
>NZ_POTW01000065.1 GCF_003236295.1 Jiangella anatolica | reverse complement strand
CCCCGGCGCGACCCGCGGCTTCGGCAACAACGGCACCTGCTGCGGCGGCACCGGCATGGAGAACCACACGAAGTACCAGGAGACGATCTACGCGCAGTCCGCCGACGGGTCCACCTTGTACGTGAACCTGTACATCGCCTCGACGCTGACCTGGGCGGAGAAGGGCTTCACCGTCACCCAGGTGACCGACTTCCCGCGCCAGGAGTCGACGTCGATCACGGTCGACGGCAGCGGGCGGCTCGCGGTCAAGCTGCGGGTGCCGTCGTGGGCCCGCCGCGGCTTCACCGTGACGGTGAACGGCGCCGCCGTCGACGCCGCGGCCGCGCCGGGGACGTACCTGACGCTGGACCGGACCTGGGCGCCCGGCGACCGCGTCGACGTCGCCATGCCGTTCGGCCTGCGCACCGAGCGGGCCTTGGACGACCCGCAGTTCGAGAGCCTGTTCCACGGCCCGCTGGTGCTGCCGGCGCTGAACCGGTCGCGCGAGTGGCGGCAGTTCTCGTTCTACTCGCGGCTCAAGCTCGACGGCGACCTCGCCGCGGCCGTCGAGGCGCTGGACGAGCCGAACTTCTTCGCCACGCACGAGCACACGCTGCGCCCGCTCTACCTCGGCATCAACGACGCCCACCACGTGTACTACCAGCGGGTGGAGCCGAAGGTGGTGTTCGGCTCGATCGACTCCGGCGTCGCCAACACCGCCCGCGACGACGACGGCGACAGCTTCCTCGACAAGGTCTGGGCAGCCGCTCCGTTCCCCGACCACGGCCGCTTCATCCGCCGCGTCGAGGAGGTGTCGGCGGAGTGGGTCGCGGCCGGCCGGTTCACCCGGCGCGACCGCCAGAACGTCATCGTCGCCGCCTCCCGGGCCCAGGAGGACCTCCGCGTGGGGTGACGGCGCCCGCCCCTCCTGATCGGGCGGAGGCGCGCCGGCCCGGGACCGCAGCCCGGGCCGGCGCGCCTCCGTCGATCAGACGTGGGCGAGCAGGGCGCGGTAGGTCTCGTCGGCCCTGCCCTCGATGGCCGGGACGACAACGGCGCGTGGGCGCCGTGCGATGTAGGCCGTCAGCCGGTCGTACAGCGCCGCTACCTCGTCCTGCTCGACCTGCAGCGCGCCGGCGACCGTCCGTGCCCGCTCCGCGAACCGGCGCAGGACGGCCGCCTTCTCGTCCATCAGCACCAGTTCGTGGAACGTCGCCCCGGTCTCCTCGGCGACGGCCTCGAGCTGCTCCAGGAAGCCCGGCCGCGCCACGAGTTGCGGCACGACGACGTCGTGACCGGGGCGGGTGTTCTGGGCGGAACCGCCGGCGCGGCGGTGACTGTCAGTGCCCGCCGGCGGAGCGGGCCCGCCCGGCCGGGCGGGGTCCGCCTCCGGCCGAACCCGGCACGACCGGGCCCACCGACGTCGGGCGCGGCGGGACCGGGCGCCGCTGCGTCAGGGCCGCCCAGCAGGTGCGCCCGCGCCGCGGCGACGGTGACCCTGCGGGCGAGCAGCCCGGCAGCGCCAGGATCGTCGCGCCAGCCGCCGACGAGGTCGCGGATCCGGTCGACGTCGAGGGCGAGGGTCAGTGGGTGGTCGTCGGCGTAGCGGCGGGCCAGCGTCGACTTGCCGACCGCCGGCGGCCCGTTGAGGACGATCAGCCGCGGCCTCACCGGCCGTAGGCGGCCAGGAACACGTCGGTCGCGCTGTCGGCGAGGTGCGCCAGCTCCACCGGCGGCGTCACGGCCGCGCTGCCGGCGAACATCATCCGGTTCATCGGCTTGTACATCACCAGCCCGGCGAAGTGGTAGGCCGCCAGCGTCGGGTCGCCGAGCTCGCGCAGCAGGCCGCGGTCGGCCATCCGCTCCAGCGCCTCGCCCAGCAGCACCAGCGACGGATGGAAGGCCCGCTCCCACCACGTTCCGGAGACCTCGGGAAAACGGTCGGCCTCGGCGATGACCAGGCGGCGCAGCCGGAGCACGTCCGGCCGGCTGAGGCTCTCCAGCAGCTGCCGCCCGACCTCGCGCAGCGCCGGCCGCACGTCCTCGGCGTCGTCGAGGGTCGCGTAGAGGTCGGCGAGCCGGTCGCCGAGCACGGCGGTCCGGCCGACGATGATCTCGGCGAACAGATGCTCCTTGTCCGCGAACTGCTTGTAGACGGTCTGCTTGGAGACCGCCGCCATCGCCGCGACCTGGTCCATGCTCGCGCCGAGGTAGCCGTGCTGCAGGAAGACCTCGGTGGCCGCCTCGATGATGGCGCGCCGCTTGCGCGCCGTCCGCCCTTCCGCAACGTCCTCGACAACCATGCCCTCTCCTCACTCCCTCAGCAGAGAGTACTAGACAGTTCCGTACCCGTGTGGGTACTGTACCGTCTAGTTCCAAGCCAGGCATCCCAGAAGGAGCACACGATGAGCACGGTCACCTCCAAGGACGGCACCACCATCGCGTTCGACACCTATGGCGACGGCCGGCCGCTGATCATGATCGACGGCGCCACCGGCTACCCGGCGATCAACCCGCTGAACGCGGAGACCGGCCGGCTGCTGGCCGACGAGTTCCGCACCTACGCCTACGACCGCCGCGGCCGGGGCAACAGCACCGACACCGCGCCGTACGCGATCGAGCGCGAGATCGAGGACATCGCCGCGCTGGTCGACCACGCCGGCGGCGGTCCGGCGGTGCTGTTCGGCTGGTCCTCCGGCGGCGTGCTCGCGCTGGACGCGGCCGCGTCCGGACTGGTCCCGGTCAGCCACGTCGTGACCTTCGAGCCGCCGTTCGTGGTCGACGACGTCCGCCCGCCGCTGCCGGCCGACTACGTGGAGCGGCTCGACGCGGCCAACGCCGCGGGACGACCCGGCGACGCCGTCGACCTGTTCATGACGGCGGCCGCCGGCATGCCGCCCGAGGCCGTCACCGGGCTGCACGAGAGCGACTTCTGGCCGGTCATGCTCGGCATCGCGCCGACCCTCGCCTACGACGGCCGGATCATGGGCACGACGATGTCAGGCAATCCGCTGCCCACCGACCGCTGGGCCTCGATCGACGTCCCGGTGCTGGTCATGCACGGTATCGACACGTGGCCGACGCTGATCCCGGGCCCGCGCGCGCTGGCCGAGCTGCTGCCCTCGGCGACGCTGAAGCCGGTGCCGGGCGAGAACCACGCCACGACGCCGGAGGTGCTTGCGCCGGCGCTGCGCGACTTCGTGCGGGGGGCCTGATCGTGGGGCGCATCGTCGTCACCGAGTTCATCAGCCTCGACGGCGTCGTGCAGGCGCCCGGTGGCGAGGACTTCAGGTACAAGGACTGGACCTTCGAGTTCGACCGCGGCGACGAGGGCGAGCAGTTCAAGACCGACGAGGCGCTCGGCGCGGAGGCGCTGCTCCTCGGCCGGGTGACGTACGAGGGATTCGCCTCCGCCTGGCCCGCCTACGAGGGCGAGCTGGCCGACAAATACAACGGCATGCGCAAGTACGTCGTCTCCAGCACCCTGACCGATCCCACGTGGAACAACACACAGGTGATCAGTGGCGACATCGCCACCGAGGTCGCGAGGCTCAAGGCCGAGGTCGACGGCGAACTGCAGGTCGCCGGCAGCATCCGGCTCGCGCAGGAGCTGCTGGAGCACGACCTCGTCGACGAGCTGCACCTCATGACGTTCCCGGTCCTGCTCGGCACCGGCCGCAGGCTGTTCGCCGACACCACCGACCGGACGCGGTGGCGGCTCACCGGGTCGCGCACCGTCGGCGAGGGTGTCCTGATCACGCTGTTCGAGCGGGACCGCGCCTAATCTGGACGCATGAGCGACGACCCGGTCGGTGTGCTCACCCGCTGGGAGGACGCGGGCGGCGAGTGGCGCGTCGTCGCCCGCACGGCCGGCGCAGTCACCGTCGCGCTGTGCCGCTGCGACGGCGGCGAGGAGGTCGACCGCTTCACGTCGGCCGACCCGGCGCTACTGGAGTTCCTCGCCGGCCGCGGCTGAGCCGCCGGTCATCGCCCGCAGCGGACCGGCCAGCCGGCCGGCCAGGTCCGGGTCGACGTGCAGAGCCTCGGCCAGCAGCGCCTCGACGCCGGCGGCGAACGCCCGGCGCAGCGTGGCGTCGTCGAGCGCGCCGACGAGTGAGCCGAGCAGGGGTCCCGTCACGGCCGCCGGCAGACGGTCGACGCCGCGGCCCTGGTGGGCGGGTAGGCCGTGCCGCAGGCAGGCCAGCGCGATCACCTGCTCGCGCAGGCCGTCGATCATGTGCAGCGCCTGCCAGCCGTGGCCGCGCTCGATGCTGGACCGCGCGTGCAGCGCGTACAGCCAGCCCATCCCGGCCAGCCCGGCGGCCGCCGGCGCCGTCGCGAGCGGCACCTCGCGAGCGGCGCCGAACAGCAGCCGGAACGTGGGTGCGATCGCACCGAACTCCGCCGCCGGGGCGAACGCTATGTCCACCTGCAACGTGCTGGCCAGCAGGAACACCCGATAGATCGTTGCACCGCGCGGGACATCGAGGTGCGCGACGGCGCCGTGCTCGGCGTACATGACGGCGGTCCAGTCGGCGATCACCACGGCCTGGTCGGCGCCGTCGGCCAGGCCGAACGCGAGGTCGACGTCGGACCAGCCGTCCTCGGCGCCGGCCGCCGCCGATCCGGTGATCGCGGCGCCGCCGATGCGGTCGTCGGCGCGGGCGGCCGCGATCAGGGCGTCGCGCACCGCCGCGCGCTCGTCAGGGGTGAACACGAGGACACCCTAGGCGTCAGCCGAACACCCAGCCGCCGTCGACGGTGAGCACCTGACCGGTGACGAACGCGCTCTCGTCGCCGGCGAGGTAGACGAACGCGCCGGCGACGTCGGCGGCGCTCCCCCGGCGCTTCAGCGACTGCACGGCCGTGATCTGCTCGAACACCGCGTCCGGGTCGGGTTCGAGGGCCTCCTCGTGCTCGGTGCGGATGGCGCCGGGCATGACGGCGTTGACGCGGACGCCGTCGGGGCCGGACTCGCGGGCCAGCGCCCGCGTCAGCCCGACGATGCCGGCCTTGCTGGCGGTGTAGTGCAGCGCGCCGGCCTGGCCGGTACGGGCCATCACGCTGCTGACCGTGATGATCGAGCCGCGTCCGCCGGCGACGAGGTCGGGGTACGCCGCGCGGGCGAGCAGCCAGCTGCCGCGCAGGTTGACGGCGAACACGCGGTCCCAGTCGGCGACGCTGATCTCGCGCCACGGCGCCGACGCCGACAGCGCGGCGTTCGCGACGACGACGTCCAGCGGGCCGAGGTGAGCACGGGCGCCATCGACCAGCTCGTCGACGGCGTCCGGGTCGGCGAGGTCTGCCGCCAGCGCGACCGCCTTGGTGCCGGCCGCGCGCAGCTCGGTCGCGAGCTCCTCGGCGAGCTCGGCCGTGTCCGGACGGGGCTCGTAGCCGAGCGCGACCGAGGCGCCCTCGGCGGCGTACGCGCGTGCCACCGCGGCGCCGATGCCGCGGGAGGCGCCCGTCACCAGCGCCACCCGCCCGGCCAGCCGGCCCTCGTCCATTCGTCACCCGTTTCATTGGATGCAACGGCTGGTTCGAATTCTCGGAGGGCGACGTGCGTGGTGTCAACCAGGACGACCGGATCCCGCGGCGGGCAGCCGCACCTCGAACCGGCACCCGCCCGCCGCGTTCGTCGCCGTGACCGTACCGCCGTGGGCCTCGACCAGCCCGCGGACGATCGCCAGCCCGAGCCCGGCGCCGCCGTCGTCGCCCGGGGTGCGGGCGGCGGACCCGCGCCAGCCGACGTCGAAGACCCGGGCCAGCTCGCCGTCCGGGATGCCGCCGCAGCCGTCGGTGACGCTGACGACCGCCGCACCGCCGGCCGCCGACACCTCGACGGCGACCGTACCGCCCGGCGGGGTGTGCTGCACGGCGTTCGTCAGCAGGTTCCCGGCGACGCGGGCCAGCCCGCGCACGTCGCCGTGCACCGGCGGCGGCGTGGTCGTCACCGACCCCGTCACCGTCACGCCACGCCCGGCCGCCAGCGCCGTCGCGCCCGCGAGCGCGTCGCTGACGACGTCGGGCAGCGACACCGGCCCGTACGCCGGCGCGGCCTGGCCCGACTCCAGCCGGGACAGCTCGAACAGGTCGTCGACCAGCCGGGTGACGCGGTCGGTCTGCTCGCGCAGTTGCCGGTGGTAGCGGTCCGGGTCGGCGGCGACACCGTCCTCGAGCGCCTCGGCCATGGCCCGCAGCCCGGCCAGCGGCGAGCGCAGGTCGTGCGACACCCAGGCGACGAGGTCGCGGCGGGCGGCCTCGAGCTCCCGCTCACGCTGCCGCGACCGCGCCAACTCCGTCAGCGCCGCGTCCAGCTCGCCGGCCAGCGCGTCCAGCTCGGCGGCCGCGGGGGCGGGCGGCCGGACGAACGCGCCGTCGCGGCCGAACCGGCGCACGGCCTCGGTGAGCTCGGCGCTGCCGGCCACCAGCCGCCGGGCCAGCACCGTCGCCATCGCCAGCCCGACGACCGCCGCGACCAGCGCCGCCACCACCACGACCATGACGTCGTAGGCGGACACGAACATCCCCGCGCCGGCGCCGACCACCGCGACGACGATCGCCACCGGCCCGATCAGCACCGCCACCGCGACGCCGGTGCGGGCCGGGCGGCGCCGCAGCACCGGCAGGAGCGCCAGCGCGGCGCCGCCGGCCAGCGCGCTCAACGTCGCCGCGATGGCCGCGGTGACCAGCACGTCCCTCACGTCGAGCGCTCCCACCGGTAACCGACACCCCAGACGGTGAGCAGGCGGCGCGGCTGGTCGGGGCGGTCCTCGACCTTCTCGCGCAGATGCCGCACGTGCACCGTCACCGTCGACTGGTCGCCGACCTCCCACCCCCAGACGGCGCGCAGCAGCTCGGCCCGGGTGAACGCCTGGCCGGCGTGGCTGAGAAGATGGGCGAGCAGGTCGAACTCCCTGGTGGTCAGACGGATCTCCCGTCCTGCGCGGGTCACCCGGCGGGCCCGCGGGTCCAGCTCGAGATCGCCGTCGCGCAGCGGCGGATGCCCGGCGCCATCGCCGTCGGCCCGCCGGCGGAGCACGGAACGGACCCGCAGCACCAGCTCGCGCGGGCTGAACGGCTTGGTGACGTAGTCGTCGGCGCCGAGCTCCAGGCCGCGGATACGGTCGTGCTCCGCGCCGAGCGCGGTCAGCATGATCACCGGGACCGGCCCCGCCGCGCGGATGCGCCGGATCACCTCGCGGCCGTCGACGCCCGGCAACATGAGGTCGAGCACGACGAGGTCGGGACGGCGCTCGGCGAACGCCCGCAGCCCGCTCTCTCCGTCGGACGCGTGCTCGACGGTGTGCCCGGCGCGACGCAGGTAGGCGACGACCACCTCGGCGACGGTGGCATCGTCCTCGACGAGCAGGATGCGCCGCGCCGACTCCATGGTCGCGAGTCTAGAGCGGCCCGGCGGCCGTCGCGGCGCACACAAGACTTCCGTAAGCACTGGTCAGGGCGGATCTTAGGGGGTTCTTACCGGGCCGTTCCGACGGCCGTCATGGCACTAGGACTGGACCGACCCTCTTCGATCCGACCCCAGGGAGCGACCATGTCCACGACCACCCTCCGCCGCCTCGGCGGCCTGGCCGGCATCCTGTGCGGCCTCGCGCTCTGCTTCAACGCCGCCCGCCGCGGCGACGTCATTCCGACCACCCAGTTCACCCGCAGCCTGGCGCCGCTGGCACAGCTGTTCGGGCTGTTCCTGCTGACGACGCTGTACGTGCGGGTCCGCGCGGCGGCCGGCCGCATCGGGCTGGTCGGCTACGTGCTCAACTTCGCCGGCCTGGCCGGGCTGGTCGGCGCGGAGTACATCGTCAACTTCGTCTTCCCGTACCTGTCCGACGACGAGGTGCAGCGCTTCGTCGACGGGCACGCCGGGACGATGTTCACCGTCACGCAGGTCGTGTTCCTCACCGGTGTGCTGGTGTTCGTCGTCGCGCTGCTGCGGTCGCGACTGGTGCCGGCGGCGGGCGTGCTGCTGTACGCGATCGGCTCGGTGCCCATCGGGCTGCGCGGTGTGCTGCCGGACGTGACGCTGTACCCCGGCCTGGTGCTCGCCGCCGCGGGTGCGGCCTGGCTCGGCTGGTCGCTCTGGTCGGCGGACGAGCGGCAGCCCGCCGCGGCGTACTGACGGCGTCAGCCACTCAGCCCGGCGACCGCCTCGACCGCCGCGTCGACCTGCTCGGGCGTGGTGACGATGCTGGCGCCGAACCGCACGTAGGCGTCGCTGTACGGCGTCACTGACGCGACGATGCGCTGGTCGCGCAGCTGCTCGACGACGGTGAAGGGGTCCTGGCGGGCGACCTCGACGCACACCAGGCCGGCGGACAGCCCGGGATCGCGCGGCGTCACCAGCCGGACGCCGGCGACCTCGGCGAGGCCGTCCTTGAGCCGGGTGGCCAGCTCCTCGGTGCGGGCGGCGACCCGGTCCGGCCCGATGGCGCGGTGGAACGCGAACGCCTCGGCGGCGGCCCAGCGGTGCTCGAACGCCTGGTAGCCGCCGGGGGTGTTGCCGACGCCGAACGGGCTGGGCCGGTCGCCGCCGTCGAGCCAGTTGACGAAGCTGGGCGCGGTGAACGACGGGATCGTCGGCGCGATGCCGGCGCCGGCGGCGGCCGACGCCCAGACGAGGCCGGTGCCGCGCGGGCCGAACAGCCACTTGTGCGTGCCGGACACGAGCACGTCGCAGCCGAGGTCGCCCGGCGTTGCGGCGTCCGCGCCCAGCCCGTGGATGGCGTCGAGCACGAGGATCGCCCGGTCCTCCTGGGCCCGCCCGGCGTTGGCGGCGGCGACGACGTCCGCGATCGCGCGCACCGGCAGCTTCACCCCGGTGCTCGAGTGCACCCACGTCAGCGCGACGACCCTGGTCCGCGGCCGGATCGCCGCCGCGACCCGGCCAGCGATCTCCTCGGTCGCGGACGCGGCGGGGTCGTCGTAGAGCGGGACCCGCTCGACCTCGGCGCCGGCGCGGGCCGCGGCCAGCCGGAGCGCCTCGTGGGTCGCGTAGAAGTCGTGGGTCGAGGTGAGCAGGTGGTCGCCGGGCCGCAGCGCGAGGCCGTGGTAGACGAGGCCGAGGCCCATCGTCGTGCTGCCGGTCAGCGCGATCTCGGCCGGATCGACGCCGAGGTAGCCGGCCGCCGCCGTGCGCACCTCGTCGTCGCGTGCCATCTCGTCGGCGAGCGCGGCCGCCGGGTCGGCGTCCAGCGCCTCGCGCCACCGCTCGATGGCGGCCCGGACCGGCGCCGGGTGCGCGGCGAGCACGTAGGCGGCGTAGTGGGCCAGCTCCGGATCGAGCGGGAACTGCGCGCGGACGACCTCCCAGTCGCTCAGGTCGACCTCGTCGAGCCGCGGCGGAGATGTCGCCGCGGCCGGCTCGTCGTCGCCGTCGGAGGAGCAGCCGGTCAGCAGCGCCGGCGCGCCGGCCGCCAGCGCACCGGCCGCCAGCACCGACCGTCGCCGTGGCCGCGCGTCCGCCATGGCGCGGACCCTACTCCGCGCTCTGCGGTTCGGCAGCATAGCTCACTGATGCTCTGGCCTTGACTCCGAGGCCGGAGCGACGGGAAGGCCGGAGCGCTTCTCATCGTGCTGAACGCTCGCCTGATTCCGGTCGGGCCGCACACAAGGGCACGCCCGAGCTGTTCGTCTAGAGCAGGGCGGGAAGCCGGGCGGCCAGTAGCTCGTAGTCGCGCGCGCCGTTGTAGGCGTGCGCCGACAGCCGGAGGAACCCGCGCCCCTCGTGGACGGTGACGTTCACCTCGGCGCGGGCGTCGCGGGCGATGCGGCCGCGCAGCGCCTCCTCGGCCGCCTTGTCCTCGATCCGCACCGACGGGGGCAGCGCGACCAGGCGCATGGCCGGGGCCGGCGCCGCCAGCACGGGGACGGACGTGCGCAGCGCGGCCGCTACCACCGCGGCCCCGTCGTCCAGCATCGAGACCAGGTCGGGCAGCAGAGCCGGCCAGGCCAGCGTGTCCAGCACCGCCAACGACGCCGGCGCGGCCAGCCAGGGGACGTAGTCGGCGGTCGCCTGCCAGTCGAACCGGTCCGGCAGCGCCGCCGCGTGCTCGGCCCACGACACCACCGGCGGCAGCGTCCGCGACCGCCATTCCGGCGCGACGACGAGGCCCGCGGTGCCGCGCGGGGCGCACGCCCACTTGTGGAAGTTGCCGGTCCAGAAGTCCGCCCCGACGGCGGCGGGCGAGGCCACCAGACCCGGGGCGTGCGCGCCGTCGACGATGACGGGGACGCCCGCCGCACGGCACAGCGCCACCAGCGACGACACCGGGAAGACGGTCGCCGTCGCCGACGTGATCTGGTCCAGCAGCACCACGTCGGCGCCCTCGATGGCCGGCGACACCAGCTCGACCACCTCGTCGGCCGACGCCGTCAGCGGCACCGGCACCTCCACCACCGTCGCGCCGCGCAGCCGGGCGAATCGCTCGGCCGCGAACCGGACCGCGCCGTAGCAGTGCGAGGTGACGACGATCCGGCCACCGGCCGGCACGTCCACCGCCGACAGCGCGACCGTCACACCGGCGCTGACGTTCGGGACCAGGGCGAACCCGTCCTCGTCGGCGCCCACCCACCGGGCCAGCTCGCGCCGCGCCGCGGCCACTCGCGACGGCAGCGACCGGAACCACGCCGCCGGGTTCGCCTCGCTCTCCGCCCGCAGTGACGCCGCCGCGTCCAGCGCAGCCCGCGGGACCGCGCCCCAGGACCCGTGGTTGAGGTGGAGGACGGCGGGATCGAGGGCCCACAGCTCGGGCCGGGGCCGCCAGGCAGACGTCACCGAACCATCCTTCCCGCCGACCTGCCCTTGACCTGAATCATGTTTCCTCTACCCTATAGGAAACACGCTTCGAGAGGAGGCTCGGTGTCCGACCCGATCAGCAGCATCGTCCGCGAACCGGCGCGGATCCCCGGCGGCGAGTGGTTCACCGGCGCCGGCCTGGGCATCTTCGTCCATTGGGACCACGCCAGTCAGCAGGGCATCGAGATCTCCTGGCCGCTGGTCGGGCGCTCGATCATCCCGGGGGTCGACCAGCCGGAGGACCCGGTGACGGTGGACGAGTACCAGTCCAGCGCTCCGACGTTCAACCCGACGCGGTGGGACGCGACCGCGCTGGCCCGGGCGGCCAAGGACGCCGGCGCCACCTACGTCGTCTTCACGACGCGCCACCACGCGGGCTTCTCGATGTTCCACACGAAGCACTCCGACTTCGGCGTCGAGCACGGCCCGTTCGGCCGTGACATCGTGCGTGAGTACGCCGACGCCGTGCGCGCGGAAGGGCTGCGGGTCGGCTTCTACTACAGCCTGTCCGACTGGCACCACCCCGACTACCCCGCGTTCACCGACGCCGACCGCCCGTACCCGGCCGAGCACTGGCCGGCGGCCGGGCGACCCGAGAACGCCGGCACGCCGGTCGCCGCCGACCGGCACCGCCGCTCGACCCCCGAGCAGTGGGCCCGCTACCTCGACTACCTGCGCGGCCAGCTGACCGAGCTGCTGACGAACTACGGCACCGTCGACCTGCTCTGGTTCGACGGCGAGTGGGAGCGCTCCCCCGCCGAGTGGGACGCCGCCGGGCTGCGCGAGCTGATCAAGAGCCTGCAGCCCGACGTCGTCATCAACGAGCGGCTGCCCGAGAACGGCGACTACAGGACGCCCGAGCAGGCGTTCCCGCTGACGGCGCCGGACGGGCCGTGGGAGCTGTGCCTGACGATCGGCCAGATGTGGGGCTACCGTCCCGCCGACACGAAGAACAAGTCCGCCCGCTCGCTCGCCGTCAGCCTGGTCGAGGTGGTCAGCCGCGGCGGCAACCTGCTGCTCAACGTCGGCCCGCGCGGCGACGGCAGCCTGGTCGAGGCACAGCTGGATCGGCTGAGGGACATCGGCGGCTGGCTCGCCACGCACGCGGAAGCGGTCGTCGGTGTCAAGCCAACCACCGGCGTGGACTTCTATGGCCCGACGACGGCCCGCGAGGGCGTCGTCTACCTGCACCTGGTGAACCGGCCGGTGGAGGAGATCGTCGTGCGCGGGCTGCCCGTGCGCCGGATCGCGAACGTCCGGCTGGTCGGCACCGGCGCGGCGCTGCCCTACGAGATCGCGTTCGAGGTGCACGAGGTCAGCGGCGACGACGCAGCCGAGCCGCTGGGCGAGGTCCGCATCGCCGCGCCGGAGCCGACCGGCGCGCTCATCGACGTCGTCGCGGTGGAGTTCGCGTGACCATCGTCGACGCGCACCACCATCTCTGGGACCCGGCCGTCCGGCCGTATCCCTGGATGACCGGGCCGGCGGCGCCGCTGCGCCGCCGGTTCGGGACCGACGGCCTCGCCGCCGCACTCGCGGGCACGGACGTGACGGCGACCGTGGTCGTCCAGGCGGTCGCCGACCCCGGCGAGACCGCCGAGCTGCTCCGCATCGCCGATGACAACGGCAACCCCGTCGCGGGCGTCGTCGGCTGGGCCGACCTGACCGCTCCGGACGTCGCCGAGACGCTCGCCCACCCGAGCCTCGTCGGCGTCCGGCACCAGACCCACGACGAGCCGGATCCGCGCTGGCTGCTGCGCCCCGACGTCCGCCGCGGCCTGGGCGCCGTCCAGGACGCGGGGCTCCCGTTCGACCTGCTGATCCGCGGCCGCGAGGTGCCTGCCGCCGTCGAGCTGGCGACGCGCGAACCACGTCTCCGGCTCGTCGTGGATCACGCCGCCAAGCCGGCCATCGCCTCCGGCGACTGGGACACCTGGCTCGCCGGGATCACCGAGCTGGCCGCGTTTCCACAGGTCAGCTGCAAGATCTCCGGCCTCGTCACCGAGGCCGACCCGCACCGCTGGCGCGAGCAGGGCGTCGAACGCTACGCCCGCCGGGTGATCGACCTGTTCGGGCCGGACCGGACGATGTTCGGCTCGGACTGGCCGGTGTGCACGCTCGCCGCCACCTACCAGGACGTGCTCGACATCGCCGCCGACGCCACCGCCCACCTGCGCGACGCCGACCGGCGGGCCGTCCTCGACCACACCGCGCGCCACGTCTACTTCCAACGGAGGAAGCCATGACCGTGAGACACCTGACCACGACCGTCGCCGCCGTCACGGGGCTCGCCGTCGCGCTGACGGCGTGCGGCGGGGGCGACGACAACACGTCGACGACCGGCGGGCCGCTGGCGCTCTACACCTGGGTGAGCAGCCAGAGCGACCGCGAGCAGTGGGAGTCGTTCATCGCCGAGGCGCAGAAGGAGGATCCGGACCTCGAGATCACCGTCGAGGGGCCGAGCTTCGCCGACTACTGGACCAAGGTGAAGACCCGGTTCTCCGGCGACGACGCGCCCTGCCTGCTGACCACGCAGGCCGCCCGGGCACAGGAGCTCGGCAGCCTGCTGATGCCGCTGGACGACCTGGTCGAGGAGCACGACTTCGACCTGTCGGAGGTGGACGAGTCGATGCTCGAGGGCATGACGGTGGACGGCTCGCTGCGGGCGATCCCGTACGACGCCGAGCCGGTCGTGCTGTTCTACAACGCCGACGCGTTCGCCGCGGCCGGCCTGACGCCGCCGACGACCGAGTACACCCGCGAGCAGTTCGTCGCCGACGCGACCGCGCTCACCACCGACGACCACAAGGCGCTGGCCGTCACGCCGGGCATGTTCATCCCGGCCGCGTGGGCCACCGCCGGCGACGCGTCCTGGCTGAACGGCGACGGCGAGCTCGACCTCACCAACGGGGACTTCGTCGACGAGATCCAGAGCTACTTCGACCTGGTCGCCGTCGACGGCGTCGCGAACGCGCCCAACGCCGCGGACGCCTCCGACGTCTCCCAGCAGGCGTTCACCAGCGGCCAGGTCGACATGCTGATCGAGGGCCCGTGGATGTACGGGACGTTCGACGAGGCCGCCGACTTCACCCTCGGCGTGACGATCGTCCCGTCGCCGAGCGGGCAGCCGCACGGCATGACCGCCGGCTCCGGCTTCGGCATCGCGGCCACCTGCGACCGGCCGGACGAGGCGTTCGAGGCGATCGTCGCGCTGACGTCCACCGGCGTGCAGGAGTCGCTGGCGGCGTCGCGCGGCATCGTCCCGGCGCGTGCCGAGGCGCTGCCGGCATGGGCCGAGGGCAAGGGCGCGGGCGCCGCCGACGTCGTCAGCGCGCTGCTGTCGAACGCGACCGCGCAGGTCACGACCACGACATGGAACCAGGTCGAGACGCTGATGACGCAGTACAGCGTCGAGGGCTTCCGCGGCGAACGCAGCGCCGAGGAGATCATGCAGACGATTCAGGACTCGGTCGGCGGCTGATCGCATGGAGGTGATGACAGGGACGCGGACGGCGGCTGCGGGTGCGCCGTCCGCCCCGGCCACCCCGCGCAGCGGCCGGCGCAGGCGTGCCGACGGCAGGGTCGCGGCGCTGTTCCTGGCGCCCGGCCTGATCGGCTTCGTGCTGTTCATCGTCGTGCCGCTGGGCGGCTCGGCGGTCATCAGCCTGTACGAGTGGCCGCTGTTCGGGTCGCCGGCGTTCGTCGGCCTGGACAACTACGCCAAGCTCTTCGGCGACCCGGCCTTCTTCACCGCCCTGACGAACACGCTGATCTTCGCGTTCGTCTACACGGCGCTGAACCTGGTGCTGGCGCTGGCGATCGCGCTGTGGCTGGGCACCCGGCTGAAGGGCGCGGGCATCTGGCGGGTCGTGTTCTTCCTGCCGGTCATCACGCCGATGGTGGCGAACGCGCTGGTCTGGCGGCTGATGCTGTCCGACGACGGCGCGCTCAACAGCGCGCTCGGCACGGTGGGCATCGAGGGCCAGTCGTGGCTGTCGGACTCGCGGTTCGCGCTGGCGGCGGTCATCGCGATGTCGGTGTGGCAGTCGTTCGGCTACAACGTCGTGGTCATCACCGCCGGGCTGACGTCGATCCCCAAGGAGATCCTGGAGGCCAGCCGGATCGACGGGACGAACCCGTGGCAGCGGCTGCGCCACACGATCCTGCCGATGATCTCGCCGTCGCTGTTCTTCGCCTCGACGATGACGATGATCGGCGCGTTCCAGGTGTTCGTGCAGGCCCAGGTGCTGACGCAGGGCGGTCCGGGCGAGTCGACGAACACGCTGGTGCTCTACCTGTACCGCAACGGGTTCTCCTTCGACCGGCTCGGTTACGCCTCGGCGATCGCCTGGATGCTGTTCGTCGTCGTCATGCTGGTGACAGCGGTGCAGTTCGCCGGCCAGCGCAGGTGGGTGAACTATGACAAGTGAGACGATCCGAATCCGCGCCCGCCGTCGCCGCACGACGCTGACCTGGCTGAACACCGCCGCCATCGCCGTCGTGGCGCTGCTGTTCACGTTCCCGTTCCTGTGGATGTTCCTCACCGCGCTGAAGCCGGCGGACGAGGTGTTCAGCGGGTCGGCACTGGGCTCGCAGCTGCGCTGGCAGAACTTCGCCGACGCGTGGACGCTGGTGCCGTTCGGCCGGTTCATCGCGAACGGGTTCTTCGTGGCGATCGCCGGCGCGGCGCTGTCGGTCGTGGTGGCGGTGCTGTCGGCGTACGCGTTCTCCCGGCTGCGCTTCCGGTACCGCGACCGGCTGTTCCTGCTGTACGTGGCGACGCTGGTGCTGCCGCAGGAGGTGCTGGTCGTCCCGCTGTTCATCATGATGAACGAGGCCGGCTACGTCGACACCTACGCGGCGCTGATCGTCCCGTTCGCGTTCACCGCGTTCGGCACCTTCCTCATGCGGCAGTTCTTCCTGACCATCCCGGTCGAGTACGAGGAGGCGGCCCGCATCGACGGCGCCTCGCGCGTGCGGACGCTGTGGTCGGTGCTGCTGCCGCAGCTGCGGGCGCCGCTGTCGGTGCTCGGGGTGTTCTCGTTCATCGGCTACTGGAACTCGTACCTGTGGCCGCTCATCGTCATCAACACGCAGGACAAGGCGACCGTGCCGCTCGGCCTGACGATGTTCACCGGCGAGCACGGCACGCAGTGGAACCTCGTCATGGCGGCGTCGACCATCGCCGTCGTCCCCTCGCTCTTCATCGTCGTGCTGCTGCAACGACAGCTGATGAAGGGCGTCAGCATGGGTGGATTCGGAGGACGCTAGTGACCACACGCGACACGCTGCGGATCGTCGAGGCGCAGGCCTGGCTGTGCGACGTCCCGGTCGAGACGGTGCGCACCGACGCCGTCCAGTCCTTCGTCAAGCAGGAGACGATCTTCGTCACGGTGCGGACCGCCGACGGCGTCACCGGCACCGGCTACAGCTACACGATCGGCACCGGCGGCGCGGCCGTACTCAGCCTGCTGCGCGAGAGCCTGCTCGGCGTGCTCACCGGCCTGGACGCCGCGCGACCGGAGGAGGTGTGGTCGACGCTGTACGCGGCGACCCGCGCGACGACGGTCGGGCCGATCACGGCGCTCGCGCTGGCCGCCGTCGACACCGCCGTCTGGGACGCCCGCTGCCGCGCGGCCGGGCTGCCGCTGTGGGTGGCGGCGGGCGGCGCCCGGCCGCGCGTCCCGCTCTACGACACCGAGGGCGGCTGGCTGCACCTGAGCCCGGACGAGCTGGTCACGCAGGCCTCGGAGGCCAAGCGGCGGGGCCTGCGCGGGGTGAAGATCAAGGTCGGCAAGCCGCACGCCGGCGAGGACGCGGAGCGGCTGCGGGCCGTGCGCGACGCCGTCGGGCCGGACCTGCACCTCATGGTCGACGCGAACCAGTCGATGACGGCGGCCGAGGCGATCCGGCGGGCGGCGCTGTTCGCGCCGCTGGACCTGTTCTGGCTGGAGGAGCCGCTCCCCGCCGACGACGTCGCCGGGCACCGCCGGCTGGCGGCGTCGACGACGATCCCGGTGGCGGTCGGCGAGAGCATGTACTCCGTGGGTCACTTCCGCGAGTACCTCGCCGCCGAGGCGGCCGGCATCGTGCAGGTCGACGTCGCGCGGATCGGCGGCATCACGCCGTGGCTGAAGGTCGCGCACCTGGCCGAGGCGTTCAACGTCCAGGTCGCGCCGCACTTCCTGATGGAGCTGCACGTGTCGCTGACCTGCGCGGTCCCGAACGGCCTGTACGTCGAGCACATCCCGCAGCTGCGCGCCGTCACGACCGCGGAGATGGCGATCGCGGACGGCGACGCGATCGCGCCGTCCGAGCCGGGGCTGGGCATCGCCTGGGACCTGGACGCGCTCGACGGGCTGCGGGTCGCATGAGCGCGATGCGGCCGTTCGGCCGTGGCGGGCTCCAGGTCGGGCCGGTCGGGTACGGCGTCGCCGCGCTGGGCAACCTGTACCGCGCCCTACCCGCCGGCGTGTGGCCGCGCTGCGTGCCGGCGGCGTGGACGGCGGGCGTCCGGTACTTCGACGTCGCGCCGCACTACGGGCTGGGCCTGGCCGAGGAGCGGCTGGGACGCAGCCTGGCCGGCCTCCCTCGCGAGGAGTACGTCGTGTCGTCCAAGGTCGGCCGGCTGCTGGTGCCCAACGAGGCCTACGCCGGCGAGCGCGACACCGAGCTGTTCGACGTGCCGGCCACGCGGCGGCGGGTGCGCGACTACTCCCGTGTCGGCGTCCTGCGCTCGCTGGACGACACGCTGACGCGGACCGGGCTGGACCGCGTCGACGTGCTGTTCGTCCACGATCCCGAGGAGCACGAGCGGGAGGCGCTGGACGGTGCGTTCCCGGCGCTGGAGGAGCTGCGCTCGCAGGGCGTGATCCGCTCCTACGGTGCCGGGATGAACCAGTCGGCGATGCTGGCGCGGTTCGTCCGCGACACCGACCTCGACGTCGTCATGCTGGCCGGCCGGTACACGCTGCTGGACCAGAGCGCGCTGGACGACCTGCTGCCGCTGGCCGTCGAGCGCGGCGTGTCGGTGGCCGCCGCCGGCGTGTTCAACTCGGGCATACTGGCGACGCCGCTGCCGGCCCAGGGGGCGCGCTACGACTACGCGCCGGCGACCGGCGACGTCGTGCGCCGCGTCCTCCGGATCGCCGCGGTCGCCGAGCGGTACGGCACGACGGTGCCCGTGCTGGCGGCGCGGTTCCCGCTCGCCCACCCGGCGGTCGCCACCGTCGTGCTGGGGGCGGACTCGCCGGAGCAGGTCGCCCGGAACGCCGCGCTGGCCGCCGAGCCCGTCGATCCGGACGTCTGGGCGGAGCTGATCGACGCCGGCCTGCTGCGGGCCGACGTGCCCATCGATGCCGAGCTGAAGGGATGACGCCCATGCGGGTGGCGCTGCACTCCGTGCTGCGGCCGGGGACCGAGGCGGACTACGACCGGGAGCACGAGCGGATCCCGGCCGATCTCGCGGCCGCGTTCGACCGGGTCGGGATCCACGAGTGGACCATCTGGCGGGTCGGCGACCGGCTGTTCCACCTGGTCGAGTGCGACGACTTCGACGCGGCCCTGCGGGCGCTGGCGGACGACCCGGCGAACGAGCGGTGGCAGGCGCGGATCGGCCGGTTCGTCGACCGCTTCGTCGGCGGGACCGGCGGCGCGCCCGCCCCGCTGCCCGAGGTGTGGGACCTGCGCCGGCAGCGGCAGGACAGTTCTGGATCTTCGTCTCGTTAGGATGATGCTGTGACCATCGGCCCTGATCACGCGGCACGTCTCGTGCCCGAGCGGCGGGCGCTGGCCGACGACGTCTACGACGTCATCCTCGGCCTGCTCATGGATCACCGGATCGAGCCCGGCGCCAAGGTCAGCATCGACGGCATCGCGCGCGACTTCGACGTGTCGCCGACGCCGGTGCGCGAGGCGCTGGCCCGGCTGGAGTCCGAGGGGCTGGTGGTGAAGCGGGCGCTGCGCGGGTACACGGCCGCGCCGCTACTCGACGCCGAGGGGCTGCGCAAGCTGTTCGAGATGCGCCGCATCCTCGAGCCGGCCGCCACCGGGCTGGCCGCCGCGCGCATGACGCCGGCGACGGTGGCGGCGCTGGAGGAGCTGGCCGACGAGATGCGGGCCAGCGCGTCGTCGTCGCAGGACGAGGGGAACCGCTACCAGGACTACCGCGACTTCGCCGACCAGGACGCCCGGTTCCACCGCGTCATCGCCGAGCACTCCGGCAACGACCTGCTGGCCGACGCGATCGTGCGGCTGCGCTCGCACATGCACCTGTACCGGCTGTACTTCAAGCACGGGATCGAGCAGGACACCTCCGGCGAGCACGAGGCCGTCCTCGACGCCCTGCGCCGCCGCGACCCCGACGCCGCGGCCGCGGCCATGCTCGACCACATCGAGCACTCCTACGCCCGCATGGCTCCCCACGTCGACGACTGACGCGCGCACGCGCCGGCCGACGCCCTCCCGCTGCCGAGTGGGCCGTCCCCTTACTGCCCATGGTCTTGGCCGGGCCGCTCTCAGGGGGACGGGGAAGAATCGAGCACAACCCGCGCCCTTCTTGCACCATTCGCCAGACTTACCGGGTCTGTGGACAGCCATGACCATCAACGATTTGTCATGCCACTAGGCGTTTGCTCGCTCTACCACCCATGCATGCCTGGTCAGGCAAACAAACACCTGGTACGGCCGCCGAAACGCCGGGAAGTCTCACCCAGTGGACAGCGACGGGCCCAACGACGCCAGCGGCGCCGCCGCGCTGCGCTGTCCCCCTGATGCCGGCTCCGTACCCCGGACTCCTCCCGCTCCGCCAGGCATGCATGCGTGGTAGAGCGTGAGCACCCCAACTTGACGTGATCATTCGGAGGAGGGGCCGGGGCGGCTCGGACTCGGACTCGGAGCAAAAATCACCACAATTCGCAATGGTGACGACTTCCGCCGGACGGCAGGCTGCCTGAACCGGATCCGAAGGCGAGGAGTCTCCGTTGACCGCACGCAGAATCACGGCCGGCCTGCTCGGCGCGTTCACCGTGGTGGCGCTGCTGCCCGCGGCGACCGCCGCGACCGCCGCCGCCCAGCCCGCACCCGTACCAGCGGCCGCGCCGGACGACGAGCCGGGCGTGCTGGTCGCGACCGAGGGCGAGGGCACCGGGCTGTGGGTCGTCGAGCTCGAGGAGCCGTCGCTGGCGACGTACACCGGCGGGACCGCGGCGCTGCGGCCGACCAGCCCGCAGGTCACCGGCGCCGACCAGCTGGACGTCGAGGCGCCGGCCAGCCGCGCCTACCTCGCCCACCTGGACAATCGTCACGACGACCTGCGCACGGACATCGAGGACGAGCTCGGCCGCGACGTCGAGGTGGCGTTCGAGTACCGCAACGTGGTCAACGGCCTGGCTGTTCGGGTCGGCGACGACGAGGCGGAGCGGCTGACGGCGCTGCCGGGCGTCGCCGCCGTCTACCGCGACGTCGAGCGCGAGCCGCTCACCGACGTCAGCCACGAGCTCATCAACACCCCGAGCATCTGGGCCGGCGAGACCGGCGGCGAGGCCGGCACGCGCGGCGAGGGCGTGCTGGTCGGCGTCATCGACGGCGGCATCAACCCGGACCACCCGTCGTTCGCGGCCACCGGAGGCGACGGCTACACGCCGGCCAACCCGTTCGGCGCCGGAACCTACGTCGGCGTCTGCGCTCCGGACCACCCCGACCACGAGGACATCTGCAACGACAAGCTGGTCGGCGCCTGGAACCTGCACCCGGCCTCGCCGAGCGCCCAGGACGTCGACGGCCACGGCAGCCACACCGCCAGCACCGCGGCCGGCAACGTGCACGAGGCCGAGGTCACCGTCGGCAGCGGCACGTTCACCCGCACGGTGCAGGGCGTGGCGCCGCATGCCAACGTCATCTCGTACCTCGTCTGCGCGCCGTCGTGCCCCAGCACCAGCAGCGTCGCCGCCGTCGAGCAGGCCATCGCCGACGGCGTCGACGTGCTCAACTACTCCATCAGCGGCGCCGACGACCCGTGGAACGACGTCGTCGACCTCGCGTTCCTCGAAGCCTTCAACGCCGGCGTCTTCGTCGCGACGTCGGCCGGCAACGACGGTCCCGGCGAGAGCACCGTCGCGCACACCGGCCCGTGGAACGCCGCCGTCGCCGCGACCACCCACTACCGGGCGTTCGCCAACACCGTCGACGCCACCGGCCCGGCGCCGGTGCCGGACGGGCTCACCGGCCTGCCCGCCGTCCCGGGCAGCGGCCCGGCGCCGGCGGCGGACGTCGAGGCGGAGCTGCGCGACGCGGCGGTCGTCGCGCCCGGCAACGCTGACGGCTGCGTGCCGTTCGGCGCCGGGACGTTCGACGGCGCGCTCGCGCTGGTCGACCGCGGCGACTGCGACTTCTCCGTCAAGGTCGGCAACGCCGCCGAGGCGGGCGCCGTCGCCGTCCTCGTCGCGAACAACGTCGCCGGTCCGCCGACCGTCATGGGCGGGCTGGAGGACACCACGATCCCGGCGCTGATGATCGAGCAGCGTTCCGCCGCCGCGCTGCGCGCCGCCGGCGCCACGCTCACCGCCCGGGTCAACGCCACCACCGCGCTGCTGGAGAACCACGACTGGGAGGACCTGGTCGCCGGGTTCAGCTCCCGCGGGCCGAGCCGGCTGGACCTGCTCGCGCCGACGTTCGCCGCGCCGGGCGTCGACATCCTGGCCGCGGGGTCGGCCCGCGACGGCGACCCGGACCAGTACATCGTCAACAGCGGCACCTCGATGGCGTCGCCGCACGCCGCGGGCGCCGGAGCGCTGCTGACCGCGCTGCACCCGGACTGGTCGCCGGCCGAGATCCGCTCGGCGCTGGCCGCGACGGCCGACACCGGCATCCTCGAGGAGGACGGCGCCACGCCCGCCGACGCGCTCGACATCGGCTCCGGGCGCATCGACCTCGACGCCGCCGGGCGGGCCGGCCTGGTCATGGACGAGTCGTACGACGGCTTCCTGGCCGCCGACCCGGCCGCCGGCGGCGACCCGGCGGCGCTGAACCTGCCCTCGTTCGTCGACGGCACCTGCGTCGGCACGTGCACGTGGACGCGCACCGTCCGCAGCGTCGCCGACGCCCCGGCCACCTACACCGCCGCCACGACGGCGCCCGACGGCTTCACCGTCGCCGTCGAGCCGGCCACCTTCACCGTCGCTCCTGGCGCCACCCAGGACGTCACCGTCACCGTCACGGCCGACCTGGCCGCCGTCCCGCTGGGACAGCCGTCGTTCGCCGAGGTCCGGTTCACCACCGACGCCACCCACGCCGGCGGCCGGGCGATCGCTCCCGTGCACTACCCCGTCGTCGTGACGCCGAGCGAGGAGGTGCCGCCGTCACTGACCGTCACCCCCGGCAGCCTCACCGCGACCCAGCGGCCGGGTGAGACCGCGTCGCACACGCTGACACTGGACAACGCCGGCAACACCGGGCTCGAGTGGGAGCTGTACACGGACGAGGAGTTGCGCCGCCCGCGCGGCGCCACGACACCGGTCGGGACCGCGCCGGTCCCGCTGAGCGACGGCGCCGCCGGCCTGACCGGCTCGGGCGCCACCGGCGAGACCGTCGTCCCGTCGCGCGAGCCCGGCGGCGACCAGGTCGCCGAGACGCTCACCCACAGCACGTCGCAGGCCGTCGACCCCGGCAACGCGATCGCCTGCTCCGCCGACGACGGCGCGACGACCTCGGCGAACTCGTACCTGCGCACGTTCACGCTGGCCGACTTCGGCGTCGGCAGCGGGTTCGACGTCACCGAGGTCGAGTTCGGCATCGAGAGCCTGACCGTCGAGCAGGAGCTGACCGTCACCCTGTACACCCTGACCGACCCGGCCGCACCGCTGACCCGGTCCAACCTCGAGCCGGTCGGCAGCGCCGCCCAGACCCTGCAGCCGCAGCGTCAGACGCTGGCGACGGTGCCGGTCACCGGCTCCGTCCCGGCCGGGTCGACGCTGGTGGTCGAGGTGGCCGCGCCGGATCTCACCGGTGTGGGCGGCTTCTGGCCGGGCACCAACCGCGCCGGGCAGAGCGCGCCCACGTACCTGGCCGCCGAGGGCTGCGGCGTCACCGAGCCGGCCGACCTGGCCGCGCTCGGCTACCCGTGGATGCATCTGGTCATGAACGTCGTCGGCCGCACCGAGGCGCCGGCCTGCGCCGTGCCCGGCGAGCTGCCCTGGCTGGACGTCGAGCCGGCCGCGGGCACGGTGGGCCCGGACGCGACCGGCGCCATCGAGCTGACCGTCGACACCGCCGACGTCGCGCCGAGCACCCTGACCGGCCTGCTCTGCCTGCGCACCAACGATCCCGACGACGAGCTGACGACGGTCCCGCTCGCGGTCACCGTCGTCGGCGACAGCGGGCTCACCGGCACCGCCGAACAGACCCGGCTGACCACCGGCGGGCTGGCCGACGACCAGGCGGGCAACGCCGTCGCGATCGACGGCGACACCGCGGTGGTCGGCGCGTCGCAGGCCGACGTCGACGGGTTCGGCGCCTCCGGCGCGGCCTACGTCTACGTGCGGTCCGGCGACGGCTGGGAGCGGCAGGCCACGCTGCTGCCCGACGGCGAGCGCGACTGGGGCCTGGTGTTCGGCCGCTCGGTGGCGATCGACGGCGACACCATCGTCGTCGGCGCGACCGGCGCCTCGTTCGGCGACTCCCGGCCGGGCGCGGCCTACGTGTTCGTCCGCGACGGCGTCACCTGGACCCAGCAGGCCAAGCTGAGCACCAACGACGTCCGCTGGGGCGCGGAGCTCGGGCACTCGGTGGCCGTCGACGGCGACACGGTCGCCGTGAGCGCACCGGGCGAGCACATCGGCGATGCCAACGCCGCCGGCGTCGTCTACCTGTTCACCCGCGACGGCGCCGCCTGGACCATCGGACCGCGGCTGGCCGGGTCGGGCGTGTCGTCGTTCGGCAACTTCGGGTCGTCGGTGAGCCTCGACGGCGACACGCTGCTGGTCGGCGCGCCCAACTCGACCGCCCGCGGCTGGTTCCGGCAGGGCGCGGCCTACGTCTTCACCGACGACGGCGGCGCCTGGGCCGAACGGGCGACGCTGCTGCCGTCCGACCCCGGGCCCGAGCTGGCGTTCGGCACCTCCGTCGCGCTCGACGGCGGCACCGCGGTCGTCGGCGCGAGCGGCCCCGGCCTGGACTGGGTCCAGAGCCGCGGCGCTGTCTACGTCTACGAGGGCCGCGGCGCGGACTGGTCCGAGCAGGCCAAGCTGACCTCGTCCGGCACCCACGTGAACGACCGGTTCGGGTCGTCCGTCGACGTCGACAGCGGCACCGTCGTGGCCGGCGCGCCGTTCCAGGGCCGTACCGCCGGCGTCGACCTGGAGAAGGGCGCCGCGATCGTCTTCACCCGCGACGGCGACGGCTGGACGCAGCAGCGGGTCCTGCTCGGCGACGACACCGCCCAGGGCGACCACCTCGGCACCGCGGTCGCCGTGTCCGGCGACGACGTGCTGGCCGGCGCTCCGAACGCGCACGCCGGCGAGATCGCCGACCAGGGCACGGCGTACGTGTTCGTCCCCGGCGCCGACGCCCCGGCGCCGCCGTCGATCACCGTCACGCCGGGCGAGATCGCCGCGTCCACGGCGCCCGGCGAGAGCACGACGATGCCGCTCACCATCGGCAACGCCGGCGAGCGCGAACTGCGCTGGGCGGTCGACACCGCGACGACGATGTCCGGCCCGCTCCGCCCGGCCGGCACCACCACCGTCGTCGAGTCCGCACCGGCGGCCCCTGCCCCGCCGGCCGAGGCTCCCGACGCCTGGGTCCCGCTCGACACCGAGGCGGCCACGGACGACGCCGCGCCCCTGGAGGCCGACGCCGTCCGGCTCACCCACTCGGCCTCGCTGACCGTCGACGAGACGGCCATCGTGCCGGTGTGCTCGAGCACGCAGACCGGCACCACCCGCGAGAACCGCTTCCTGCGCACCTTCACGCTGGCCGACTTCGGCGTCGACGGCGCGTTCGACGTCGACGAGGTGACCTTCGGGCTGCAGCTGGTGGTGCCGTCGGCGGACCTGACGGTGAACCTCTACACGCTCGACGGGCCGTTCGAGTACGTCAACCTGACCCGGCTCGCCACCCGGACGGTCACCGTCGAGGACGGCGACGAGGGCCTGGTCACCGTGCCGGTCGACGCACGGGTGCCGGCCGGCGCCACGCTGGTGCTGGAGGTCGCGGCGCCGGACCTGCTGAACGTCGGCGCCGTCGTGCCGGGTGCGAACGGCGCCGGGCAGACCGGGCCGTCCTACATCTCTGCCGACGACTGCGGCGCCCCGAACCCGGTCACGATGGAGAGCATCGGCTTCCCCGACACCCACCTCGTCATGGCCGTCGACGGCACCCCGCTCGAGCCGATCCGGTGCGACCTCCCCGCCTGGCTGGCCACCGACCCGGCCGAGGGCACCGTGGCGCCCGGCGAGGAGGGCGCGGCCTCGGTCACGCTCGACGCGGCGGGCCTGGCGCCGGGCGAGTACGCCGCCCATCTGTGCCTGGCCAGCAACGACCCGGCCGCGCCGGTGACGGCGGTGCCGGTGAGCCTCACCGTCGAGGCGCCGGGCGAGCCGGAGCTCGAGGTCGAGACGTTCCTGCGGCGCGGCATCTGGTACAGCACGCTGACCTGGACCGGCATCGACGCCGAGCGGGTCGACGTCGAGAAGGACGGGCTGGTCGTCACCACCGTGGCGAACACCGGCACGCACGTCGACCAGATCGGGCGGCCGCGCATCGGCGACTCGTTCACCTACCGGGTCTGCGCGGCCGGGACGGACACCTGCTCCGCGCCGGTGACGGTGTTCCCGCGCGGCGAGATCCGCGGGCCGGACCGCCTTTGACCCGTTCGTCCAGGGCCCTTGGGCGTCGCGGAACAGCGGCGCAACACGGCTGGGGTAGGCTCCGGCCATTCCCGACCCGAGGGCCCTGGACGGCATGGCTGACACGAGCGACGCGCACCGGCTGGTCGCGCCCGCCCTCGTCGGCCGTGACCACGAGCTGAGCCGGGCCGTCGACGCCGTCACCGCCGCTCCCGCGCTGGTCGTCGTCGCCGGCGAGGCCGGCATCGGCAAGACCCGGCTGACCGGCGAGCTGACCGCCGCGGCGGCGCGGGCCGGACGCCGCGTGCTCGCCGGCCGCTGCCACTCGCTGCGCGAGCCGTTCCCCCTCGGGCCGGTCATCGAGGCGGTCCGCGGCCTCGGTGACCGGCTGGGCGAGCTGGACCTGTCCCCGGTCGCCGGCGCGCTGCGGCCGTTCCTGCCCGAGCTCGCGCACCTGCTGCCGCCGCCGGCCGAGCCGCTGGGCGACCGCGCGGCCGAGCGGCACCGGGCGTTCCGCGGCTTCGTCGACGTGATCGCCGCGGCCGGCCCGACGGTGCTGGTCCTCGAGGACCTGCACTGGGCCGAGGACCAGACCGGCGACTTCGTCGGCTACCTGCTCGCCGAGTCGCTGGCCGGCCTCACCGTCGTCGTGACCTACCGGCCGGAGTCCGTCGACCCGCGGATCCGGGCCCTCCCGGCCGGCCTTCCACCCGGGACGACGCTGACCGAGGTGTCGCTCGCTCCCCTCGACACCGCCGAGGTGGGCGCGCTGGCCGCCGCCATCCTCGGTGTCGACACGGTCTCCGACGAGTTCGCGTCCTACCTCCACGAACACACCTCCGGGCTGCCGTTCGCCGTCGAGGAGCTGGTCGCGCTGCTGCGGCAGCGGGGCACGCTGGTGCAGCGGCGCGGCGGGTGGGCGCGGCGGGCGCTGGACGAGCTCGACGTGCCGACGCGGATCCGCGACTCGGTGCTCGAGCGGGTCGCCCGGCTGGGCCCGCCGGCCGGGCACGTGGCCGCGGCGGCCGCCGTCCTCCAGGTGCCGGTGCCGCTGTCGCTGCTGGTCGCGACGGCGCCGCTGGAGCGGGCCGAGGCGTTGCTCGCGGTCGGCGAGGCACTGGAGTCCGGCGTGCTCACCGAGCACGGCGCCGCCGTCGGCTTCCGCCACCCGCTCGCCGCGCAGGCCGTCTACGAGGACCTGTCCAGCCCGCGGCGGCTGCTGCTGCACGACCGCGCGGCGACGGCGCTGGCGGCGGCCGCGCCCGCCCCGCCGGGCCAGCTGGCCCACCACCTGCGCCACGCCGGCCGGCTGGACGAGTGGGTCGACGCCGCCGAGCGGGCCGCGGAGCAGGCGTTCGAGCTGAGCAACGACGCCGAGGCCGTGCGGCTGCTCGAGGACGTGCTGCGGCAGGCGCCGGCGACACCGGAGCGGCGCGGCCGGCTGGCGGCGATGCTCGGCGAGGCCGCGGTCGAGGCGGGCCGCGCCCAGGAGGCGGCCGAGCTGCTGAGCGCCGTGCTCGACGAGGACCTGCCGGCGCCGCTCCGCGCCGAGCTGCGGTTCCGGCTCGGCGGGCTGCTGCACGACGCCGGCACCGACCTGCAGCGCGCCCACCAGCTGTTCGCCGACGCCGTCGACGACCTCGCCCACCGGCCCGATCTCCAGGCCTGGGCGATGATCGTGCTCGGCCTGCCGATGGCGGGCGGCGCCGACCCGGCCGAGCACCGCGCCTGGCTGCACCGCGCGGTCGGCGTCGTGCAGCAGATCCCCGACCCCGCCTTCCAGGTGTTCCTGCTCGGCAAGATCGCCATGGTGCAGCTGCCCACCGGCGACCCGTCCTGGCGGGCCACCGCGGACCGCGTCCTGGAACGGACCGGCGGCGAGCCGCGGCACCGGCGCGAGATCAACGCCTACTGGTCCATCGGCACCCAGGCCACCTATGCCGGCCACCACGCGCTGGCCGACCGGCTGCTCACCGCGGGGCTGGCAGCGACGGCCGGCGGCGACCGGGCCGAGCCGCGCATGGAGCGCAGCCTGCGCTCCGGGCAGGTGCTGCTGCGGTACTGCCAGGGGTCCTGGGACGGCCTGGCCGAGGACGCCGCCGTGCTGATGGACGAGCTGGCAGGCAACCCGCGCGCCCGCATCGACGGCGAGGCGGCCGCGGCGTGCCTGGCGCTGGCCCGCGGCGACCTGGACGCCGCGTCGGCGGCGCTGACCGCGGTGATCGAGCTGGCCGACGAGCTGAGCGGGTTCGACCTGCTGCCGATCCCGGTGGCGGCGCTGCTGCGGCTGGCCGTCGCGCGGGGCGAGGCCGACGCCGTCCTCGCCCGGGCCGACCGGCTGCTCGCCGCCGCCGAACCGAAAGGGGTTCTCGCCCCGACGGTGCGCGCGCTGCCCGCGGTCGCCGAGGTCCTGGTCGCCGCCGGGGACGTTCCCGGCGCGGACCGGGCGGTGCGGTCCTTCGCCGCCCGGCTGGACGGACTGGACGTGCCGCTGGCGCCGGCCGCGGTGGCGCACGCCGAGGGGTTCGTCCGGCTCGGCGCCGGTGACCTCTCCGGCGCGGCGGACCGGTTCGCGGCGGCGGCCGCGCACTACGCGCCGCTGCGGGCGCCGTACGAGGCCGCTCAGGCCGGCGAGCTCGCGGCCACCGCGCGGCTCATGTCGTCGCCGTCGTCGCCGTCGTCGCCGGACTCGGCGGATGCGGGCCCCGCCCTGCTCGCGGCGCTGGCCGCGTACCGCGAGCTCGGCGCCGAATGGGACGCCGGCCGCGCCACCGCGATCGCCCGCCGGCACGGGCTCTCCGTCCCGGCCCGGCACCGCGGCGGCCGGCGCGGGTACGGCTCGGAGCTGTCGCCGCGCGAGCGCGAGGTGGCGGAGCTGGCCGCCAAGGGCCGGTCGAACAAGGAGATCGCCGCCGAGCTCTACCTCTCGGTCAACACCGTCGCCCGCCACATCACCACGGCGATGCGCAAGCTCGGCGTGCGGTCCCGGGCGGCCATCGCGCACCAGCTCTAGCTCCGCTTGGTCCGCGCCCCTGTGGTGCTGGCTCGCTGTGATTGGGGGCTTGGACTTGACCCGCGCGCACGCGGTGCGTCACTAGGCGTTGGTTCGCTCTACCACCCATGCATGCCTGGTGAAGCGAACAGAAGCCTGGCAAAGGCCCCAGTGTCTGACCAGCCACGTTGGGTGGCACGGCCCGCCTCGGCGACGCGACGGGACATCGGCGCAGCGGGTGGCGGCGGCCAGTCGATCATGATCGCGGGTCCCCGCGGGAACTTGCCCGTTATCGGCCGGCCGCCCCTGAGCGCACGTCAACCACCGGCTCGGCGGCTCGAGGCCAGCCTCGCTGGCTGAATGAGTCCGACGGTTTGCATGGTCGGCAGCCGTGCGCACCGGGGATGGGGTGCCGGGCTGCACGCGACGGGGCCAACGACGCCAAGGCGTCGCCGCATCCCCCGGCCTTGGCAAGCCTGAACGTCGCTGCGGCGTCCCGTTCGTCCCGATCCACAGCATCGCCGGGCCGTGCCAAGGCGACACCGGCAGCCGGCCGTCACCAAAATTGACTGAATCTGGGCATAGCTGCCCCCGCGATCGCCGATCAGGCTGGACACCATGGAGGACAGCCCCGGCTCCCCGCTCGCTCCGCAGTGCCGTCGCGGTGCCGACGAGTCTCCCGGTGAGACCGATGGCCCCGCGGCGGCCGAGCCGAGCGCGGAGCCGGCCGCCGGCAGCGATCCTGACGACGACAACGGCTGGCTTCCGGTGTGAGAGTGGCGCCGGCTGACCCCTCCCGCCGGCGCCACGCCACGCCCTCCCCGCACCACGCGGGATTGTCGCGGAGCCTATGTTCCCGGTAACGTCGCGGCGGCGAGACGTACGATCAGACCGGCGTCGGCCGGCGTCCCGGCACCGTACCGCCGTCGTTGGCCGTGCAGAGCGTGGGAGGGAAGATGAGCGCCGGGAGCTCGGACGACAAGCCGAACCTGCGGTCCATCGCGTCGCTCGCCGGCGTCTCCCACATGACCGTCTCGCGCGTCCTCAACGACCACCCGAACATCCGGCCGGAGACGCGCGAGAAGGTGCTGCGCGTCGTCGAGGAGCTGAACTACCAGCGCAACAGCGCGGCCCGGGCGCTGGCCACGCGCAAGTCGCGGCGGATCGGCGTCATCGTGGACCGGCCGGTGGAGATCGGGCCGGACAGCACGCTGCGTGCCGTCGAGCACGCCGCGCGCGAGGCCGGCTACTCCGTCAGCTCGGTGGCCGCCTCCCCCGACGACGACGGCGTGCAGCCCCGCGAGGCGGTCGCCTACCTGACCGCCCACGGCATCGACGCGCTCTGCGTGATCGCGCCGCGAGCGTCGTCCGTGGACGTGCTGCGCGCGATCACCGACGGCATCCCCACGCTGATCGTCAAGGCCGACGACGACCCGAACTTCCTCACCGCGTCGGTCGACCAGCGCCTGGGCGCCACGCTCGCCGTCCAGCACCTGATCGACCTCGGGCACCGCGAGATCGTGCACGTCGCGGGCCCGCTGGACTGGCTGGACGCGCGGGCCCGCGAGCGCGGCTGGCACGCGCACCTGAAGAAGGCCGGCCTGCACATCCCGCCGGCCTTCGTCGGCGACTGGTCGGCGGACTCGGGCTACGAGTTCGCGGTCGCCTTCGACGAGCTGCCGCCGTTCACCGCGATCTTCGCCGCGAACGACCAGATGGCGCTGGGCATCCTGCACGGCTTCCGCGACCGCGGCATCCGCGTGCCCGAGGACGTCAGCGTCGTCGGCTTCGACGACCTCCCGGTGTCGCGGCACTTCCTGCCCACGCTCACGACCGTCCGCCAGGACTTCCACGCGCTCGGCACGCTGGCCGTCGAGATCCTCGTCGCCGTGCTCGAGGGCGACGACCCGGGAAAACGCTCGCGGATTGCACCGGAGCTGATCGTGCGGGAGTCGACCGCGAGGCCTCGAAGTATGTGATTCCGGACAGTACAATTTTACTCTTGCATGGGTGCTCTTGTTCCCGGTAACATCTCCGCCGTTCTCCCGATATGTCCATGTCGGCACAACCCGTGAGCCATGCCGGAGACACGGGGTCTCAAGGAGGAGATCAATGCGCACCACCCCACGAGTCACCCGGACCCTCGCGGTCGTCGGAGCACTCACCCTCGGTCTGGCCGCGTGCGGCGGAGACGACGACAGCAGCGCCGGCGGCAGCGGCGACGAGACGATCACCGTCGGCTTCGTCGCGGTCGGCCCGGAGGGCGGCTGGCGGCAGGCGAACGAGGCGAACGTCCAGGACACGTTCACCGAGGAGGCAGGCTTCGACCTGCGCTACGCCCCGGCCACCAACCTGGACCAGCGCTCCCAGATCGACGCGTTCACCTCGTTCGTGGACGAGGGCGTCGACGTCATCCTGCTCTCGGCGACGGAGGGCGCCGGCTGGGAGGACTCGCTGCGCCGTGCCCAGGAGGCCGAGATCCCGGTCATCCTCATCGACCGCGGCATCGAGCCCGACGACACCGACCTCTACGTCACCCGGATCGCGCCTGACAACTTCGAGGTCAGCACCGCGGTCGCCGAGTGGGCGGTGTCGGAGTTCCCCGACGGCGCCAACTACTTCGTGCTGGAGGGCCCGGCCGGCGTCTCCGTCGTCAACGAGCGCAACCGCGGCTGGGACGACACCGTCGGCGCCGTCCCCGGCCTGGTGAAGACCGGCGCGCAGACCGCCAACTGGTCCACCGAGGAGGCCAAGAGCGTCTTCGAGACCGTGCTGCGGGCGAACAACAACGACATCCAGCTGGTGTTCGCGCAGAACGACGAGATGGGTCTGGGCGCCGCGATCGCCGTCGAGGAGGCCGGGCTGACCCCGGGCGTCGACGTCAAGATCGCCACCATCGACGGCACCCGCCCGGCGCTGGAGGCGCTCGCCGAGGGCCGGCTGAGCTTCGTCGCCGAGTACAACCCGCTGTTCGGCGAGACGGCGCTCGAGGTCGTCAACCAGGTGCTGGCCGGCGAGGAGGTCGAGCCGTACATCGTCGTGCCGAGCGAGGTGTTCGACTCGCCGGAGGCGGCGACCGAGGCCCTGCCCACCCGTCAGTACTGAGCCGTAGGGATCCGTCATGACCGGAGCGCCACCGATCGTCGAGATGAAGGACATCTCGATCTCGTTCCCCGGGGTCAAGGCCCTCGACGCGGTCGACTTCCGGCTGTTCCCCGGTGAGGTCCACACCCTCATGGGCGAGAACGGGGCCGGCAAGTCGACCATCATCAAGGCGCTCACCGGGGTCTACAAGATCGACGAGGGGGAGATCCTGGTCGCCGGCGAGCAGCGCCGCTTCGGCGGCACCGCCGACGCGCAGGCGGCCGGGATCGCCACCGTGTACCAAGAGGTCAACCTCTGCGCGAACCTCTCGATCGGCGAGAACGTGATGCTCGGCCACGAGGTCCGCGGTCCCCTGGGCATCAACTGGAAGGCGACCCACCGCGCGGCGGCCGAGGTGCTCTCGATGCTCGGTCTGGAGCACCTCGACCTGCGCCGCCCGCTCGGCACACTGTCGCTGGCGGTGCAGCAACTGGTCGCGATCAGCCGGGCGATGGTGACCAAGCCGAAGGTGCTGATCCTCGACGAGCCGACGTCCAGCCTGGACGCGACCGAGGTGGCGCACCTGTTCACCATCATGCGGCGGCTGCGCGACCAGGGCGTGGCGATCCTGTTCGTCACGCACTTCCTCGACCAGGTCTACCTGATCAGCGACCGCGTGACGGTGCTGCGCAACGGCGCCCTGGTCGGCGAGTACCCGATCCGGGAGCTGGACCGCACGACGCTGATCTCGAAGATGATCGGCAAGGACTTCGCGACGCTGCGCTCACTGGGCAGCGAGCGGCAGTCGCACCACTACGAGCCGCGTGGCGAGCCGCTGCTGCGCGCAGAGGACCTCGGCCGCAAGGGCTCGTCCGAGCCGACCGACGTCGAGCTGCACCGCGGCGAGGTGCTCGGGCTGGCCGGGCTGCTCGGGTCCGGCCGGACCGAGCTGGCCCGGCTGCTCTACGGCGCGGACCGGCCGGACAGCGGCACCATCTGGCTGCGCGGCAAGAAGACCGACATCCACTCGCCGACCGCCGCGCTGAACCAGCACATCGCCTTCTCCAGCGAGAACCGGCGCGACGAGGGCATCATCCGCGATCTCACCGTCCGGGAGAACCTGGTCCTCGCCGTGCAGGCCAAGCGCGGCTGGTTCCGGCCGCTGTCGCGCAAGGAGCAGGACACGCTGGTCCGCAAGTACCTCACCGAGCTGAACGTGCGGCCGGCCGACCCGGAGCGGCCGATGAAGTACCTCTCCGGCGGCAACCAGCAGAAGGTGCTGCTGGGCCGGTGGCTGGCCACCGAGCCGGACCTGCTCATCCTCGACGAGCCCACCCGCGGCATCGACGTCGGCGCTAAGGCGGAGATCCAGGCCGCCGTCGCGGCGCTGGCCGCCAAGGGCGTGGCCGTCGTCTTCATCTCCTCCGAGCTGGAGGAGGTGGTCCGGCTCAGCGACCGGATCATCGTGATGAAGGACCACCGCAAGCTCGCCGAGCTGGAGAACGGCCCGCACGTGACGGCGGAGACGATCGTCGCCGTCATCGCGGACGAGGGCGACGACGAGGAAGGTGAGCCGGAATGACCGATCTGGCCTCGCGGCTGGCCGCCCGGCGCGGGACGATCGTGCGCAACCAGGCGTTCTGGGGCGTCGTCGCGATCGTCCTGCTGCTGGCGATCAACGTCGTCTCCGACCCGTCGTACCTGTCCATCGGCTACAACGACGAGACCGGGCGGCTGTCGGGCAACCTCATCGACATCCTGCGCGCGGCCGCGCCCATCCTGATGATCGCCGTCGGCATGTGCCTGGTGGTCGCGACCGGCGGCATCGACCTCTCCGTCGGCTCGATCATGGTGGTCGCCGGCGCGGTGTCGATGGAGCTGCTGCACGGGATGGACGGCACCGCCGGCGACGCGGCATTGACGCTGGCCATCGCGCTCGGCATCGCGACCGCGCTGGGCGCGGTCAACGGGATCCTCGTCTCCGTCGTCGGGCTGCAGCCGTTCATCAGCACGCTGGTGATGATGCTGGCCGGCCGCGGCATCGCGAAGGTCATCACCGGCGGGCAGAACACCACCGCCGACAACGACTCCTTCGCCTGGCTGGCCAACGGCTACGTCCTCGGCCTGCCTGTGGTGTTCCTGCTGGCCATCGCGATCGTCGTGCTGGTGGCGCTGCTGGTGCGGCGCAGCGCGCTCGGGCTCATGCTCGAGGCCATCGGCATGGACTCGCGGGCCAGCCGGCTGGCCGGCGTGAACCGGCGCGGCCTGCAGCTGACGGTGTACTCGGTGAGCGGGCTGCTGGCCGGCATCGCCGGCGTGTTCGCGACCGCCAGCGTCATGACGGTGGACGTGTCGCGCACCGGCTACCTGCTGGAGCTGGACGCGATCCTCGCCGTCGTCATCGGCGGGACGTCGTTGGCCGGCGGCAAGTTCTCCATCGGCGGCGCCGTCATCGGCGGGCTGCTGATCGCCACGCTGGACAAGACCGTCGTGTTCCTGGGCATCCCGGCCTCGGCGACGCCCGCGTTCAAGGCCGTCGTGATCGTCGTGCTCAGCCTGCTGCAGTCCGAGCGCGTCCGGTCCCTGTTCCGGCATCGCCGTGCCCTTCGGGCGCAGTCGCAGAAGGAGGCCGTCGCCGCATGACCGTCACGACTCGACCGCCGACCGGGTCCGCGCCCGGCCCCGCGCCGTCGCGACCCACGCTGGCCGACCGGCTCGGCGCGCGGCTGACCGCGCTGCCGACAGTGGCGGCGCTGCTCATCTTCGTCGGGATGATCATCTACGGCGAGGCCTCGTATGGCCGCATCGTGCAGTTCAACACGCTGTCGAACCTGCTGGTCAACAACTCGCACCTGATCATCCTCGCGGTCGGGCTGACGTTCGTGATCCTCACCGGCGGCATCGACCTGTCCGTCGGCGCCGTCATCGCGTTCAGCAGCGTCGCCGGGGTGATGCTGGCCAATGCGGGGTGGCCGCCGGCGCTCGCGGTGCTGATGATGGTGCTGATCGGCTCGGTGCTGGGGCTGGTCTCCGGCGTGCTGATCCAGTACTTCGGGGTGCAGCCGTTCATCGCGACGCTGGCGACGATGTTCCTGGCGCGCGGGCTGGCGTCGATGCTGAGCACCGTCCCGGAGCGGCTCGAGGACGACTCCGCGATCCGCGACCTGGCCGCCCAGCTGAAGATCGTCGACGGCGACAAGGTGAACGACCTGGTGATCACGCCCGGCGTGATCGCGGCCGTCGTGATCGTCATCGCCGCCGTCGTCGTGCTGCACCGGACCCGGTTCGGCCGCACGGTCTACGCGATCGGCGGGTCCGAGCAGTCGGCGACGCTGATGGGCCTGCCGGTGTCGGCCACCAAGCTCGGCATCTACGTCGTCAGCGGCACGCTCGCCGGCGTCGCGGCCGTCGTGTACACGTCCCGGCTCGGCAGCGCGCAGAACATCACCGGCATCGGCTGGGAGCTCGACGCGATCGCCGCGGTCGTCATCGGCGGCACGCTGCTCACCGGCGGCTCCGGCTTCGTGCTCGGCTCGGTGGTGGGCGCGCTGGTGCTCGGCCTGATGAACGTCCTCATCACCCGCGACGGCGGCATCCGGCCGGAGATGACGACGATCATCACCGGCGGCATCCTGCTCGTCTTCGTCATCCTGCAGCGCGTCATCGCCGCCCGGCGCCGGTCCGAAACGGGGTGACGCGGACTGGAGCGACCGCGGCTGCCGGCTGATCCCGCGAAACCGGCGGACACCTTGCAAGCGGGCGGATGCGGCCGGGACCAGGCCCGGCATCGGCCGGCGTCGCGCGCATCCGCCGCATTCGCGGGCATCAGCCGGTGTCCTCACCCGCCACGGGAACGGTGCGACGTCGCGGCCATCGGTGCGTGATCGCTGTGGGTCTGACGACACCAACGCCAGCCACTCTGAGCGGCGGCCGCACATGGTGCGCCCGTTCAACACAGTGCTCTCTACAGCTCATGGGTGCGGTATGCCGCGTCCTACGTAACCCTGCAGTTCACCGCCGCTCTAGATTTTCGATCCGTGCCCGCCTTTGACCCGGACCCGGACCTCCCCGGCTACTCGTACGTCCGGTTCGCCGACTTCCTGGCCGGCGAGATCGCGTCCGGCCGGATCCCCGTGGGCGGCAAGCTGCCGGGCGAGATCGAGCTGGCGCGGACGCACAAGGTGGCGCTCGGCACGGTCCGGCGCGCGATGGTGGTGCTGCGCGAGCGCGGGCTGGTCGCGACGTATCCGAGCAAGGGCAGCTTCGTCACCGGCCGGGGCGCCGAGTCGTAGCCATGACGGCCGGCCGTCCGCCGCAGTCGCCGCCCGGCGACGGCGTGGACCGGGCCGGCCTGCTGGACGCGTTCGGGCGCACGGTCCGGGCCGCCCGGGAGCGCCGCGGCCTCAGCCAGGAGGACCTCGCGGACCTGGCCGGCCTGCACCGCACGTACGTCGGCGCGGTGGAGCGGGGTGAGCGCAACGTGACGCTGACGACGGTCGCCCGGCTGGCGCTCGCCCTCGACGTCGCCGCGCCCGAGCTGTTGCCCCCGCCGGGCCCGGCGGGGGCAATACGCCCGATCTGATTGTGCGACCACCCGCCCACCAGGCACTATGTGGTTCGTGAAGGCCACGCGTTGGCGGGGTGGGTGCGTAGCGTTCGTCCTGGGCGCAGCCGCGTCGCTCCTCGCCGCCGGTCCGGCATCGGCCGAGCCGCCGTTGAACGTGCCAGGAATGATCACCGACCGGGCCGGCGCGCTCTCCGGCGACGACGACCAGCGCATCCAGGCGGCCTTCGACCGGCTGACCGACGAGTCGGGGCTGCAGATGTTCGTCGTCTACGTCGACAGCTTCGACGGGGCGGACGGCCAGACCTGGGCGAACGACACGGCGACCGCCTCCGGTCTCGGCACCGACGACATCCTGCTGGCGGTCGCCGTCGAGGACCGCTCGTTCGGCATCTCGGTCACCGACGAGCTCGACCTCACCGACGACCAGCTCGACGACGTCCGGCAGGACGACATCCGGCCGCGGCTGAGCGACGAGGACTGGGCCGGCGCCGCGATCGCCGGCGCCGACGGCTACCGCGAGGCCGCGACCGGCGAGGACTCCGGCGGCTCCGCCACGCCCTGGGTGGTCGGCGGCCTGGCCGTCGCCGGCGTGGGCGCCGCCGGCTGGTACGTGCTGCGCCGGCGGCGACAGGCCGCCGCCACGGCCGGAACCGGGCAGCCTGGGGACGAGCTGGCCGGGCTGTCGCTGGACGAGCTGGACAAGCGGGCCAGCTCGGCGCTGGTCGAGATCGACGACGCGCTGAAGACGTCGGAGCAGGAGCTCGGGTTCGCCCAGGCGCAGTTCGGCATGGAGGCGACCACCGAGTTCAGCGAGCTGCTGGCGACGGCGAAGACGCGGGTCGGCGAGGCGTTCACGCTGCGGCAGCGGCTGGACGACTCCGAGCCGGAGACCGAGCCGCAGGCCCGGGCGATGACGACGCAGATCATCGTCATCTGCCGCGAGGTCAGCGACGACCTCGACGCCCAGGCCGAGGCGTTCGACAAGCTGCGCGACCTGCACGCCCGTGCGCCCCAGGTGCTGGACGAGACCGGGCAGCGCGCCGACGAGGTCGAGCAGCGGCTGCCGGCGGCGAAGACCCAGCTGGAGCAGCTCGCGCTCAGCTATCCCCCAGCGGCACTGGCCTCGGTCAGCGGCAACCCCGACCAGGCCGGCCGGCTGCTGACGGCGGCCCGCGAGGCCGTCGCGGCCGGCAAACGGTCGCTGGAGACGGACGACCGAACGGCCGCCGTCGCCCAGGCCAGGGCCGCCGAGGACGCCGTCGCACAGGCGGCCACGCTGCTCGACGCCGTCGACGGCGCCAAGGAGGAGCTGGAGACGGCCGGCCGGCGGATCGGCGCGGCGATCGAGTCGGTGTCGCAGGACATCGCCGACGCCGCCAGGCTGGCGCCGTCCGACCCGGCCATCACCGCCGCCAGCGCCACGGCGCAGCAGGCCGTCGCCACCGGCCAGGCCGCCGTGCAGAGCGGCGACCCGCTGGCCGCGCTGCGGCAGCTGGCCGAGGCGGAGACGAAGCTGGACGACCTGCTCGTGCCGGTGCGCGCGGCGGCCGCGGAGGCCGAGCGGGCGCGTACCGCGCTGGCCGAGACGGTCGGCCGGGTGACGTCGCAGGTCAAGGCCGTCAACGACTTCATCGAGACGCGGCGCGGGGCGGTCGGCACCGAGGCACGGACCCGGCTGTCCGAGGCGGCGCGCTATCTGGCGCAGGGCCAGTCGCTCGCGGCGTCGGACCCGGCGGCCGCGCTCGAGGCCGTCGGCCGGGCCGACGAGCTGTCCCGGCAGGCGCAGCAGCTGGCCGAGCAGGACGTCGGCCAGTGGGAGCGGCAGCAGAGCGCCGCCCGCGGCGGCGGCACCGACCTCACGTCGATGATCCTCGGCGGCATCCTCATCAACTCGATGGGCCGCGGCGGCGGGATGTTCGGCGGCGGGGGCGGCGGTTTCGGCGGCGGACG
>NZ_POTW01000064.1 GCF_003236295.1 Jiangella anatolica | reverse complement strand
GGTGGGCGCTGGACTGGTTCGCCTCGCTCGTGCACCACGACCGCGTCGACCCGTGGGCGTCGCTGTTCGACCTGACGGCGACGCCGCCGCCGGCCCTGCTGGTGCTGCCGTACCTCGCGGGGTCCGGCACGCTCGACAACGACCCGCTGGCCCGCGGCGCGCTGCTCGGGCTCACGCTGGAGACGACGACGGCGCAGGTCGCGCGGGCGTTCGTCGAGGCGTCGGGGTACGAGCTGGCGAAGATCCGGGCCGCCCTGGCCGAGCGCGGCATCGCCGGGACCGACGTGTACGCCGTCGGCGGCGGGTCGGCCAACCCGAGCGCGCTGCAGGCCCGGGCCGACGCGGCCGCGGTGCGGCTGCGCGCCGTCACCAAGGAGGCGTCCACCCGCGGCGCCGCCCTGCTGGCCGCGATCGGCGTCGGCGTCCACGACGGGGTGAGCGCACTGCCCGCGCCGCCGGTTCTGCACGACGCCGAGCCCGAGCCCGAACACGCCGCCTGGTACGCCCGGCAGCGCGAGACCTTCGGCAGCCTCTACCCGCTGCTGCGGACCGTCAACGACTCGTTCACCGCACTGGAGGAAACCGCATGACCACGCTCGACACGTTCGACCTGCAGGCCGCCCGGGAGAGCGTGCTCGCCTACTGCCTGGAGTCGGTGCAGCTGGGCCTGAACTTCAACACGCAGGGCAACATCAGCATCCGCATCCCGGGCACGGAGACGTTCCTCATCACCCCGACCGACCTCGAGTACGACAAGATGACGCCGGCCGACCTCGTCGTCGTCGACAAGGACGCCAACGTCGTCGACGGCCGCCTGCAGCCGTCGTCGGAGGTGACGGTGCACCTCGCCGTCTACGCGGCCCGGCCGGACGTGCAGGCGATCGTGCACACCGAGCCGACGTTCGCCAACGTCTTCGGCGTGCTCGGCGAGCCGATCCGCGGCGCCCTGGTCAACATGGTGATCTACACCAAGGGCGACGTGCCGATCATGCCGTTCGCGCTGAGCAACTCCACCGAGTTCGGCCGCGAGATGGCTCGCTATCTGGAGGACCGGAACGCGGTCGTGTGGGCCAACCACGGGCTGCTCACCGTCGGGCCGAACCTGCGCGACGCGTTCAAGACCACCGTCGCGGTGGAGAGCGCGGCGAAGGTGCTCACGCACGCCCGCGCGATCACGTCGGACCCGATCGTGCTCGACTACGCCTCGCTCGGCATCACGCACACGCTGTGAGCCCGGCGCCGCCGTCAGCCCAGCACGTTGCGGGCGGCGTCGAGCGGGATGCAGCCGCAGGTGGTGCCGTAGGCGATGTCGTAGTCGATCTCAAGCAGCCGCGGCGGCAGGCCGGGGTTGTTGATCCGCTCGGTGAGCAGCTGCACCACCCGCGCGGCCAGCGTCGTCGCCGGCGCCACCGCGTTGGTCGGGATGATCCCGGTCGTGCCGACGCCGGGGATCTGGTCGAACGTCGTCAGCACGATGTCGGACGGGATCTTCAGCCCGAGCCGGACCGCCGCGGACAGCACGCCCCAGAACATCAGGCTGTTCGTCGACAGCACGCCGAAGGGCGGCTCCAGCGTCCGGAACAGCGCGTACGCCGCTGTCTCGGCCTCCTCGGCGGTGGTCAGTCCGGCCAGCACGTGGTTCTCGGTGCCGGTGCGGCCGACCACCCGGTGGAAGGCGGTGTGCCGGTTGCGCAGCGTCGACACGCCGAGGTTGCCGGCCACCAGGCAGACCCGCTGGACGTGGTGCTGCTCGATCATGTGCAGGGTCAGCGACTCCGCCGCCCGGCGGCTGTCGGGCAGCACGTGGTCGACCAGCCCGCGCACCGACGGCACCGTCCGGTCGACGACGACGGTGGGGATCTGCTGGGCGAAGTCGGGCAGCCCCGGCGCGCCCGTCGGGAAGATCACCAGGCCGTCGACCTCGAGCCGGCGGTAGGCCTGCAGGATGTCCTCCTCGATGTGCAGGTCGTCGTCGGAGTCGCTGGACACCAGCGTCGGGCTGACGGTGGCCAGCCGCTCCTGCAGCGCCCGGCTGACCGCGGCGAAGTAGTCGTTGCGCACGTCGGGGAAGATCAGCCCGACGACGCCGGTGCGCCGCTTGCGTCCGCGCGGCCGGCCCTCGCCGCCGGCGCCGAGCTCCTCGATCGCCGCCTCGACGGCCTGCCGGGTGGCGGCGGCGACGTGCGGCTCGGCGTTGATGACGCGCGACACCGTCTTGACGGACACGCCGGCGCGGGTCGCGATGTCGGCCAGGCGCACGGTGCGCCCGCCGGCCGCCGTCACCTGCGAACCCTCCACTCGCTCACCCCCGTCCTCGCCCGTCCCATGTCACCGGAGCTGCCATGACGCTCGTCACGAACCGTACCCTGCTCGACGTCGCCGCCGGTGCCGCATTCGGCGTGGGCGCGTTCAACGTCGCCGACCTGACGATGGCCCAGGCGGTGTTGGATGCCGCGCGCGCGACCGACTCGCCGGTGATCGTCGAGACGCTGGCCGGCTCGCATCCGTTCGGGTCGGATTCGGTGTTCTGGGGCTTGCTGCTGCGGCTCATCGACGACTATCCGGAGGTGCCGGTCGCGCTGCACCTGGACCACGGGCCGACGGTCGAGACGTGCGTGCGGGCGATCTCGGCCGGGTTCACCAGCGTGATGATCGACGGGTCGCTGGACGCCTCCGGTCTTCCTGCGTCGTTCGAGTCGAACGTCGCGGTGACGCGTCGCGTCGTCGAGTACGCGCACGACCGCGGCGTCTCCGTCGAGGGCGAGCTGGGGACGATCGGCGGCTCGAAGGACGGGTCGACGCGGGCGGAGATCGTGCTGGCCGACCCGGCCGAGGCGGCGGCGTTCGTCGCCGCGACGGGGGTCGACGCGCTCGCCGTCGCCGTCGGCACGTCGCACGGCGCGTACAAGTTCTCCACCCCGCCGTCGGGGTCGGTCCTGCGGCTGGACCTCGTCGCCTCGATCGCCGCCCTGGTGCCGTCCACCCACCTCGTCCTGCACGGGTCGTCGTCGCTGCCGGATGAGCTGCGGGCGCGGGTGAACGCGTGCGGCGGCGCGGTGCCGTCGTCGTGGGGCGTGGCGGACGAGGAGAAGGTGAAGGCGATCGGGCTCGGCGTCCGCAAGGTCAATCAAGGGATGGACCACTACCTCGCCTTCACCGCCGGCGTCCGCGAGGCTCTCGCCGCCGACCCCGGGTCGGTCGACCCGGCGCTGTACCTGGCCGCGGGGCGCGAGTCGGCGCAGCGGCTGCTGGAGGAGCGGATGGTGCTGTTCGGCCAGGCCGGCCGCGCGCCGCTCTACCGCTGAGACCGGGTCCAGGTGGCGGCTCGCCCGACGCCGTCGGCCTCGACCTCGCCGGCGACCTTGAGCGAGTCGAGCGCCAGCCGGATCGTCTGGTCGCTGACGCCGGGCAGCGCGATCCGCACGTCGGCGATGCGGAACGTCGGCGGCGCGTGGTGGCGCACGTAGTCGCGGACCCGGTCCTGTTTGCTGCCGCCGGACCGGGCCGCCGCGGTGACGGTGGCGAACTCCTCGTAGCTGCGCCGCACGACGGTGACGAAGTAGCGCAGCCAGGGCCACGGGTCGTGCCGGCTCTGGTGCCAGCCGTCGGTCGACGCGAGCAGTGCGGCGTAGTAGGCGTCGGCCGAGTTCGCGATCATCGTCTCCAGTGAGACGTAGCGGGTGACGCCGTAGCCGGCCTCCTGCAGCAGCGCGTTCGTGAGTGCCCGGGTGATCCGTCCATTGCCGTCGAGGAAGGGATGGATCGTCAGCAGGTCCAGCGCGAACAGGCCGACCAGGATGACCGGATGGTGCCGTCCCGCCCGCTGAGCGGCGGTGTACCGGCCGATCAGCTCGTCGACGGAGGACGGCGTCCGCGCGGCCGGGACGGGTGTGAACCGTTTGACCCGGGTGCCGTCCGGCAGCCGGTCGACCACCAGATTGTCGGCCGGCTTGAACGTGCCGCCGGACACCTCGGTGTAGGCGAACAGCAGCCGGTGCAGGTGCAGCAGGAGCCCGGCGTTCAGCGGCTGCCACGGCTCGCGATAGAGGTAGTCCAGCGCGGCGCGGTAGCCGGCCAGCTCCTGTTCGCTGCGGTTCCGCAGCCCCTCCGCCCGTCCGGCGAGGATCTCCGCGGCCCGCGCACGGTCCGCGACGACGACCCCTTCGATCGCCGAGGACGCCTCGATGCTGGCCACCCGGGCGCGGTCCGCCAGGCTGGTGAGCAGCCCGGGCAGCTTGTCCGCGAACAACGCCTCGGTGCCCCGCCCGGTGTCGACCACGCGCAGGTCGTTGACCAGCGCGAACGGCACGCTGCCCACGAGCGAGTCGGTGTCGGCGAAGGACTGCACCAAACCTCCCAACGAACTAGCTAAACTAACTAATTACGCCTGCACATTAGCATGTTTAGGTAGTTCGACTGGCGCGATGCCGACGCCGGCGGGCCGGGCCGTACTCACGGCTCTGGACAAGTTGATCAGTGGGGCATTACAGTCCGATCGTTCCGTTCGGCCGGAGTGTCACATTTTACTGCCCCTTACTGACTTCGAGGCGAACGGCGCGGCGACCCCGGGGCCGGCCTCGAGACCCGGAGGTGGATCGTGGCTCGCCCCACTCTCTCCCGCCGCAGCGCCGGCATGGCCACCGCTGTGGTCGTCCCCGCCGCACTGCTCATCGCGCCGCTCGCGATGCAGGGCACGGCGACCGAACCCGTACCCGAGCTCACCGCCGAGTCGGTCGCGTCCGACGGCTACGAGCTGCCTGAGATCGTCCCCATCACGGTGCCCGACCGCGACGCGCTCGACCAGCTGGTGGCCACCGGCGTCGACCTGGCCGAGAAGGTGGACCACACCGCCGACGGCCTGCGGGTCGAGGCCATCGTCACGCCATCGGAGCAGCAGTGGCTGACCGACGCGGGGTTCGCCGTCGGCGAGGCAGTGCTGTCGGAGGAGCAGTTCGCCGCGCTGCAGGAGGAGCGCGAGGACACCGTCGCCGAGATCGAGACCGCTGAGGAGGCGGCGCTCGACGTCGGCGACGACCTGAACGTGCAGCGCGCCGCCTGGTTCGACAACCTCGGCCAGACGTTCATCCAGATCGAGGTCTTCTCCGAGGCCGGGTCCAGCTCGGCGAACGTGCTGGTGGAGGTGAGCCTCGACGCCGGGCCGGGCACGCCGATCGGCGCCGGCGGCACGTTCAACCTCTCCCGGTTCGTCGACGGGGGCCACTACATGTACCACCGCACCGGCGACCCGGTGCCGGCCGATCCGGTGCCGTCGCGGATGCGGGTGCGCAGCATCCTCAACGGCCAGGTCGTCGGCGAGGCCGAGCGGCCGGTCACCGAGTGGCTCGACGGCGAGTACCCGCGCGGGCGCGGCGCGCCCCAGGAGTGGGGCAACCTGGCGACGGGCTTCGTGGACCACTACGTCGACGCGACCGAGGCCACCGCGCGGATCGAGGCGCTGGCCGCGGAGTTCCCCGAGCTGGCCGAGATCGTCGAGCTGCCGAACCAGACGAACGGCTACCGGCGCCCAGCGCAGGCCCTGTTCGCCGAGAAGATCGTCGTCGACGCGCCGTCCACCGGCGCCGGCGAGTACGAGGCGGTCGCCGCCGGCTTCGGCCAGGCGCCGGCCGCGGCGGGGATCCCCGGCACCCTGGCCCGCGTCGCCGACGGGACCGGCGATCCGGCCGACGGCTGCGAGGCCCTGGTCGGCTTCCCGGCCGGCAGCATCGCCGTGGTCGACCGCGGCACCTGCGGCTACACCGTCAAGGTCCTCAACGCCCAGGCCGCCGGCGCGATCGCCGTCGTCGTCGTCAACAACGTGCCCGGCGACCCGGTCACGATGACCGGCACGGCGCCGGCGAACACCATCCCGTCGGTGATGATCTCGATGGAGGCTGGCGCGGTCGTCAAGCCCGGCCTGCCCGCCGCCGGCCGCGTGCACGGAGCGCCGAACGAGAACCGCGTCGGCGTCGACTCCCTGGCCTGGGGCCACGAGGGCGGCAACGACATCACCGTCGAGCTGGCCGATCCCGGCGCGGCGAACTCGCCGCTGAGCGTCGGCGTCACCGGCGACGCGGTCCGGGTCCAGCTCGCCACCAACGCGACCGGGGCGGTCACGAGCACGGCGGCCCAGGTCGTCGCTGCGCTGAACGCCGACCCCGCGGCGAGCGCGCTGGTGCGGGCCTACACCTGGCGCGGCAGCCCGGGCGGTGGCGTCGTCGCGCCGGCACAGACACGCAGGCTGACGGACAACCTGTCGGCGCCGGAGTCGGTGTCGCGCGACCCGTTCACCGTCAAGGCCATCCGGATCGGCACCGACCGCGACGGCTCGCAGACCGGCGTCCTGCTGTACTCGCAGGAGCACGCCCGTGAGTGGGTGACGCCGCTGGTCGCCATCGAGACCGCCGAGCGGCTGCTGCGCAACTACCGGTCCAACCCGTTCATCCGTCAGCTGGTCAGGAACCTCGACATCTTCATCGTCCCGACGGTGAACCCGGACGGCTCGCACTACTCGATCCACGACTTCACCTTGCAGCGCCGCAACATGACGAACCACTGCGCGATCACCGGTGCGTCGGACCTGCGGGCCAGGAACGGCTGGGGCGTCGACCTGAACCGGAACTTCCGGGTCGGCAACCGGGAGCAGGGCTTCAGCGGCGCCTCGGGGTCGTGCACCAGCGACACGTACAGCGGGCCGACGCCGCTGTCCGAGCCGGAGGCGAAGAACGAGATCTGGCTGGTGGAGAACAACCCGAACATCCGGTTCGCGATGAACACGCACACCCACGGCGGCTACTTCATGTGGGCGCCGGGCGCGTACCGGCTGCCCACGCGCGACGGGCTGGAGCGGCCCAGCTTCGGCGTCGAGAGCTACTTCTACGCGGCGTCGGACGTCATCCTGAACCGGATCAAGGAGCACCGCGGCACCAGTGTGTGGCCGAGCCGGGTGGGGCCGATCAGCGACGTCCTCTACTCGGCGGCCGGCAACTCCGCCGACGACCACTTCTACAACAACGGCATCTTCGCCTGGAGCTTCGAGGCGGGCTCGCCGACCTGGAACGGGAGCGGCTGGTCCGACGTCGGCTTCACGCCGCCGTACGAGGAGGGCCACGAGGAGGCGCAGGAGTTCTCCAACGGCTGGCTCGGCATCCTCGAGGTCGCGCAGATGTACGGCCTGGACAACGTCATGCCCCGCTCGACCCTCGAGCCCGGACGGGGCCCGTTCGACGACCCCGTGGACATCACGTTCGAGCTCAGCGAGCCGTCCGACGTCTACTACACGCTCGACGGGAGCCGGCCGACGTTCGAGTCGCCGCGGATCGAGTTCACCGGCCCGCGCCAGGGTCAGGAGCCGATCACGATCAGCGAGACGACGACGATCAAGTGGTTCGCCGTCGACGCGGCCGGCAACATCCAGAACAACTACGTGCCGGACGGGACCCGCGACAACTACCAGCGGGCCACCATCACGATCAGGGACTAGGGGGTGTCCCGTGGATATTGGTGGATGCGGGCGGCGTCCAGGCGTCGATCCAGCAAGGCGGAGGAGGAGTTCGATGCGGTGCCATCGGGCGACGACGACAACGCAGCTGGTCGGCGTCTGGGCGTCGATCCGCGCCGCCGAAGATCCACGGGACACCCCCTAGCCGTCCGGATGGCGGGAACGGAACCAGCACAGCGGCAGCGGTGGCGCCGGCGCCTTCCGGCGGCACCGCTGCCCGCCGCGGGGCGGCACGCGCCGGAGCTGTTCATGGTCGCGCTCATCGCGGCGGTCGTCGCCCGGCCGTGGGCGGAGCCGTTTCTCGACCACGCGGCGCTGCAGACCTGGGCCACGATCTTCGTGTCGATCACGGTCCAGGCGATGCCGTTCCTGGTGCTCGGCGTGGTCGTGAGCGGCGCGATCGCCGCCTTCGTGCCGTCGGCGCTGATCGCGCGGCTGCTTCCGGACCGGCCGCTGGTGGCCGTGCCGGCGGCGAGCGTGGCCGGGGCCGTCTTCCCGGGCTGCGAGTGCGGGTCGGTGCCGGTGGCCGGGCGGCTGACGGCGCTCGGCGCGGCGCCCGCGGCGGCGTTCGCGTTCATGCTGGCCGCGCCGGCCATCAACCCGGTCGTGCTGGTGGCGACGGCGGTGGCGTTCCCAGGCCGGCCGGACATGGTCGTGGCCCGGCTGCTGGCGTCGTTCGCGACGGCCGTGATCGTCGGCTTCGTGTGGGCGCGGTTCGGCCGATCGGAGTGGCTGCTGCGGCGCCGCAGTCACGTCACCCACGGGTCGACACGGTGGGAGGTGTTCGCCGGAACGGCCCGGCACGACTTCCTGCACGCCGGCGGCTGGCTCGTCGTCGGCTCCGTCGCCGCCGCGGCACTGCAGGTCGTGGTCCCGCGGTCGGTCATGACGGCGATCGCCGGGACGGAGTGGCTGGCGATCCTCGTGCTGGCGGCCCTGGCGGTGCTGCTGGCCATCTGCTCCGAGGCCGACGCGTTCGTCGCGGCCAGCCTGACCCAGTTCTCGCTCACGGCGCGGCTGGTGTTCCTCGTCGTCGGGCCGGTCGTCGACATCAAGCTGATCGCGTTGCACACCGGTGTCTTCGGCCGCGCCTTCGCGGTCCGGTTCGCGCCGCTGACCTTCGTCACCGCAGTGGTCAGCGCCCTGATCGTCGGGTGGTGGCTGCTGTGAGGGGTCTGAACGAGCGGGCGCAGGCGATCCTGCTGCTCGCGTTCGCCGCGATCCTGATCCGGCTCGGCCTCACCGACGCCGCCCTGCCCTTCGTCCGGCCCGGGCTGCGGCCGGCGCTGCTCGCGGCGGGGATCGTCCTGGCCGTTCTCGGCGCGCACGCGCTGCGCCGGGATCTCCGGCCGGCGGCCGGTGATCCGGAAGCCGCCGGCCACGACCACGCGCCCGGCGTGGCCTGGCTCCTCGCCCTTCCGCTGCTGACGCTGCTGCTGGTCGCGCCGTCCCCGCTCGGGTCGTTCGCGGCCGGGCGTCAGGGCAGCGAGCCGCCGGCGCTGATGTCGGGCATCGACTTCGCCGGCCTCCCCGAACCGCGCGACGGCGCCGTCGACCTCTCCATGCGCGAGTACGTCGGCCGCGCTCTCTACGACGAGGCGACGTCGCTGGCGGACACCCGGGTCCGGCTGGTCGGCTTCGTCGCGCCGCTGGACGACGACGCGGCCGGCGGCTACCTGCTCACCAGGTTCGCCGTCAACTGCTGCGCCGCGGACGCCACCGCGCTCTCCGTCGAGGTGGTCGGCGACGGCGCCCGGCCGGTGGACACCTGGCTCGAGATCGAGGGCCGCTGGGAGCCCCGGGACGGACACGAGCCGGGGACGGCGGACACGGAGCCCCCGCTGTTCGTCGCCGAGCGGGTGACCCCGATCGACCAGCCGGCCGAGCCGTACGAGTACTGAGCCACCTCGCCGCCGTCTCGGCGGGGCACCGCCGCGTCCGGCGTCGACTCAGCCCGTGGGCCTGACTCGGAACAGCACGTCGTCGTCGAAGGCGGTGGCCCACACGGAGCCGAAGGCGACGAGCACGCTGCCACCGCTGGGGGTGTCGGCGGTGAAGCCCTCGACGGCGCGGCCGTCCGACGGATCGAGTCGCACGAGGAACCGGTTCGGGCTACGGACCCAGACAGCGTCGCGAGTGACGGCGAGACCGCCGTAGCCGCCCGTCCCGATCGGCGAGGTGGTCACCGGCTCACCGGTGGCGGGATCCAGACGGACGGTGCTCGCCGCGGCGCCGATCCACACCTCATCGGTGACGCTGACGGCGACAGGTGAGTCGATGTCGCCGACCTCGACCATGACCTCGGCGCGGTCCGGGTCGACCCGGACGACCGTGTCGTCGGGCTTGCTGGCGACCCAGAGGCCGGCCGCGCCGACGCCGAGGTCGGTCCCGCGGACGCCGAGGTCGACGGTCGTCGTCACCGTGCCCGAGGCCGGATCGACGCCGGCCAGCGTGCTGCCGTCGCCGATGAGGACCCACAGGCGATCGAAGCCAGTGGCGAGATTGCCCTGTTCGAACGCCTTGTTCAGCGGCAACCGCGCGGTGACCTCACCCGACTGAGGATCGACGCGTACGACGTCGGTGCCAGAACAGGTCCAGATGGCTCCGAAGCCTGCACCGATGCCCTGGCAGAGATCACCGCCGACCTCGACGGAGCGGACGACCTCGGTGGTCGCCGGGTCGACCAGATCGACGTAGCCGCTGTCGCGTTTGACCCACACACCGGCGGTGTCGGCCACCAGCCAGTCCGGGCCGCCGGGCATCACGAGCCGGGCCTGCTGCCTGGACTCGACGCCTGCGACGGGGAAGTCCGGGACGGTCTCGGCCGATGCGGTGGCCGACGTGACCGGGCGGCCGGCATCCGATGGCTCGGTGTCGGGCTCGCTCGAGCAGCCGGCGGCGGGCCACGCGAGGCCGAGCACGACGACCATCCCTGCGGCACGGAAGCTGGCGAACGGTGCTGGCATGAGTTCCCCCGGGCATCGTGCGAGCCGCGGACAGCGCTCGCGTCTCTCGATGTCCAGCGACGCTAGGGCGCCGCCCGCGGCCCCGCCACCGAGCAAGCCCGGGTTTCTCACCAGGGTTTTCCCGGTGTGTGCCGGTGCGACTCTGTGGCATCATCGCCGTATGATCGCGGCCCGGCGGGCCCTCGGTCCCGTCCTCGCCGTGTCGGTCGTCGCACTCGCTGCGGTCACCGTCATGGTCGGCGTTGATCAGGGGGCGCCGTCCAGCTTCCTGGTCACCGACACCGCGATCGGCCTCCTCTTCGCGATCGCGGGGCTCGTGGCCTGGGAAAGACGGCCCGAGGCACGGTCCGGGCCGCTGCTGCTCGCCGCCGGGGCCCTGTGGTTCGTGGGCAGTTACGCGCCCACCTCGTTGGTCCCGTACGCCGTGCTGGGGTTCGCGTTCGAGCGCTATTACGACCTCGTTCTGGCCGTGCTCGTCCTCACGTTTCCCGATGTGCCGCCGACCCGGGAACGGAAGGTGCTCCTCTGGTTGCTGGCGGCGGCCTATGTCGCCCGCAGCGCGGCGAGGTTGTTCATCGACTGCGGGTGTGTGGCGAACCCGTTCGCCATGGTGGAGGATCAATCCCTGTTCGAGACGACCCAGGTCCTCACCAGCGCGGTCATCGTCGCCGCAGCGCTCGGCGTGGCGGTCTCGGCTCTTCGTCGGCTGCTCCGGGCCGGGCCCGCCCTGCGGCGCGTCCTGCAGCCGATCGTCGCCGCCGGTGTGGCGGCAGCGCTCGTTGCCGCCTGGGACAGCTCCGACCTGATCACGTTCATCGCGACCGGCGATGGGCTCGTGCGGGCGCCCGAGCCGTGGCGCGAGATCATCTCCTGGGCGATCCTCGGGGTCGTCGGGCTGATCCCGCTCGGGTTCCTGGCCGGCACGTTGCGACTGCGGCTCGCGCACGGCGCGATCGCACCGCTGGCCCTCGAGCTCGACCGCGGGACCGATCCGCTGCGGTTGCAGCTGGCGCTGCGTCATGCGCTCGGCGACCCGTCTCTCGAGCTCGCGATCTGGGATCGCGACCGTGCGGAGTGGCGCCACTCGGACGGCCGGCGGGTCGCCGAGCTCACCGAGGACGACGTGCGGACCGTGACCCGGATCGATCGCGACGACGAGCCGATCGCGGCGCTGCTCCACGACCGGGCGCTGCGCGAGGATCCCGGCCTGGTGGCGGCGGCCACGGCGGTGCTGCGCCTCGCGGTCGAGAACGAGCGGCTGGCGGGAGACGTGCGACACCAGCTCGAGGAGGTGCGCGCGTCGCGGGCCCGCCTCGTCGAGGCCGCCGAAGCGGAGCGGCGCCGCATCGAGCGGAACCTGCACGACGGCGCGCAGCAGCGCCTCATCGGGGTCGCCCTCGTCCTCCGGGAGGCACGCACCGAGGCGCGCAGGAACGTGCCCGACGCGCCGTTCCTGCACCGCCTCGACGACACCGCGGACGAACTCCTGGCCGCGATCGACGAGCTGCGCGAGCTGGCTCGCGGCATCCATCCGACCCTGCTGACCGACGCCGGCCTCGACGCCGCCGTCACCAGCCTGGCCCGTCGCTCGGCCGTCGCGGTGGAGCTCGACATCGAGCTGGACGGGCGGCTGCCGGCGCCGGTCGAGACGACTGCCTACTACGTCGTGGCCGAGGCGTTGGCCAACGTCAGCCGGCATGCGCGGGCCCGGTCGGCGACGGTTCGGCTCCGACAGCGGGCCGCGCAGCTCCAGGTCGAGGTGATCGACGACGGCGACGGCGGTGCCGCACCGCGCCCGGGCTCCGGGCTGAGCGGCCTGGTCGATCGGCTCGACGCCGTCGCCGGTTCCCTCCACGTCGACAGCCCGCCCGGTTGCGGTACTCGGCTGCGGGCGGTGATCCCGTGCGGGTGATCGTCGCCGACGACTCCGTCGTCATCCGCGAGGGGGTCGCCCGCATCCTCACCGACGGCGGCATGGACGTGGTCGGCCAGGCACAGACGGCCGACGAGCTCCTTGCCGCGGTCGAGAGCCACCGTCCGGACCTGGCGGTCGTGGACATCCGGATGCCCCCGGCGGGCAACGCCGGCCTGGTCGCCGCCGAGCGGATCCGCGATCTCTACGCGGGACGGGTGGCCGTGCTCGTCCTCTCGCAGTACCTGGAACCCGACTATGCGCTGCGGCTGCTCGGCGACGGCGTCGGCGGTGTCGGTTACCTGCTGAAGGACCGCGTCGCGAACGCCGACGAGCTCGTCGACGCCGCCCAGCGGGTCCACGCGGGCGGTTCGGCCGTCGACCCGGCCGTCGTCGGCGAGCTGGTCCGCGCGCGGCGCCGCGAGGATCGGCTCACCCGGCTGACCGACCGCGAACGCGCCGTCCTCGCCCTCCTGGCCGAAGGCCGGTCGAACCGCTCGATGGCCGATCGTCTGGCGCTCTCGGTCAAGACGGTCGAGGGCTCGATCGCCTCGATCTTCTCCAAACTAGGACTCGAGCCCGATCCCGACGACAACCGCCGCGTTCTCGCCGTCCTGGCCTATCTCGACCCGCGTCGCTGACCCGTCACCGCGACGCGCCCAGCGGGCCCAGCTGCTCGGGTGTCGCGTCGTCGATGAGGTCTGCCGCGAGTGCCGCCTTGCCGTCGTCCGCTCTGTCGCCGCGCTGATCGCCGGCTGACGCTTCGGTCGGCGTGCTCGCCGGGCGAATCGGACATTGACCCGTCTCCGGGCGTGCGGCTAGGGTGCCGCCACAAGTGTCTATCTGTCTATACCGCTAGACAACCGGGAGGCACGATGAGCACCTTCACCCGCCGCGCACTGGTCACCGCCGCCGCGGCCGGCACGACGGCCGGAGTCGTCGCGACCGCAGCGCCGGCGACGGCCGCCAGGCCCGGCCCACGAGCGCTGTTCGCGGCCGGCGAGCAGGAGAGCACCATGAGCCCGTCGGCGACGGGCGCCGCGAACGCGGCCGCGTTCATGGCCGACGTCGCGGCGGCGGACGGCCGGCAGATCGTCGTCCCGCCGGGCACCTACACCGTCGGTCAGGTGGCGATCACCGGTGAAACGATCAACGTCAGGTTCATGCCGGGCAGCCTGCTGCAGCCGGACCCGAGCCTGCACGCCGTCGGACCGGCCGGAAAGTGGTTCCAGGCCACGAACTGCGACACCAGGCTGTACGGGCTGGTCGTCGACGGGCTGAACATCCCGGAGGGCTGCTGGCGCTCCGACGGCGGCGAGCTGCGCATGTACGACACCCGCATGGTCAAGATGGGGTTCCTCGACCTCGTCGGCAACTCGACGTCGCTGGGCACGTTCGGCGTCACCGCCAAGAACGTCAACGAGGTGATCATCGACGGCTACGTCGGCCGCGACTTCGTCGGACGCAAGGACGGGACCTTCGCCAACCAGGCCGGCAAGGTCAACCACCTGTTCATCTACGAGTGCGAGCGGGTGACGGTGCGCAACGTCACCGCGTCCGGCGGGTCGGGCGAGGACAACGACTTCGTGCACATGCTGGACCAGCGGGCCACGCCGACCATGCACGGCTCGTTCGAGAACTGCCACTTCATCTACAACGACCAGACCCGCCGGTGCATGAAGTTCCAGGGCGGCAACTGGAGCCTGCGCGACATCCACTGCTACCCGGGTCCGGACTTCGTCCCGGTCTCGGCGAACACCGACGTGGGGGAGCAGAACCTCAACTGCATCGACTTCGCCGGCTCGATGGGCGGCACCGTCCGGCTCTCCGGCAGCTTCATCGACGCGACGGGGTACGTCGTCGGCGTCTCGCACACGATCGGGCCGCTGGGCAAGGTGATCGTCGACAGCACGACGATCGTCGGCGGGCGCCGGCACGCGATCCGCAACAACCCGGAGGCTCCGACGGTCCCGCAGGACATCCAGACGATGGGGTTCTACGCCGCGCCGACGGACAACGAGACCGAGCTGCGCGACTGCGTGATCAAGGGCTTCTCCCGCGCGATCGTCATGCAGGGCCAGCGCAACCGCGTCGTCGGCAACACCATCGAGGACCCGGCCGAGCTGTGGTTCCAGGGCGGCAGCTCGCTGGCCAGGGACTTCCTGGAGCTGTCCGGCAACAAGGTCTACACCCGCACGCCGGGTGCGATGTCGGTGCAGGGGCGCTGCGCCCGGATCGACAACTTCAGCAACCTGGAGATCTACGACAACACGCTGCTGCGGGTGATGCGGATCGAGCCCAACAACGTGCTGGTCCCGGAGAACACCACGCACTCGACGATCTTCATCGACCTGCTCAACACGAACGCGACCGGGTTCGCCCGCAACAACCGGGCGCCGGCCGGCACGACGCCGGTGCGGACCGGCGGCACCGGGGTCGCGCTGTACCAGAACCAGGGCCACCACCTGCGGCCGCTGGTCACCACGACCGATGTCGGCAACATCACCGGCGGCGACGACAACCTGCACACGCACGCGATCCCGGCGTACAACCTGAACACGGCCGGCGCCGCCGTGCGCACGACGTTCACCGGCATCACGGCGCCCAACGCGAACGCGAAGACGCTGACGGTGTGGATCGGCACCGAGGACGTCATGGTGAAGTCGCTGACGCCGGGCATCGCCGGCGCCTGGCAGGTCGAGGTCGTGCTGATCGCGACGTCGCCCGGCAACCAGCGCTACACGGTGAAGCTGATCGAGTGCGACACCGCCGGGTCCGGCGCGCCCACCGTCGCCGGCGTCGCCGTCGGGGCGCTGATCCAGCCCAGCAACGCCCAGATCGTCGTCAAGACCACCGCGTCGGCGGTCGCGACGAACGACGTGATCGCCCAGGTCGGCGTCTCGGAGTCGCTCGAGGGCCGGCACTTCATCTTCACCTGAGCTTCGAGGAGACCCCTGCCCATGCCACGACTCGTCCGCCGGGTCCTGACGCTCGCCGCCGCCGCCGTCCTCATGGCCGGCGGCGCGGCGGCGCCGGCTCCGGCCGCCTCGACCGCCGGCCTGACCGAGGTCGGCACGCCCATCACGAACGTCGCGATCGACAAGGTCACCTACGCGACGCTGCCCGACGGGACCCCGGTGATCTACACGGTGCTGCTCGGTTCCGGCACGACCAGCCTGCACGTGATCGACGTGCGCGAACGCCGGTCGATCCGGTCGGTCCGGCTGCCCGGCGCGATCGGCTCGCGCGACCTCGCCGTCGCGCCGGACGGCACGCTCTACATCGCGACGTTTCAACAGGGCCGGCTCTACTCCTACGACTACGCGACGGACACGCTGACCGACCTCGGCCGCCCGTCCGACGCCGTCACGTACCTCTACGGCCTCGGCATCGCCCCGGACGGGACGGTGTTCTTCGGCGGCTATCCGACGGGGCAGCTGTTCGCGTACGACCCGGACACGGGCACGTTCCGCGACTACGGCAACCTCGCGCCGGACTCGCAGTACGTCCGCGGCGTCGCCGTCTGGGGCGGCGACGTCTACGCCGGCCTGGGCACGCAGCGGGCCCGCTTCGTCCGCGTCGATCCCGACTCCGGCGCCGTCACGCCGATCCCGCTGCCGGCGCCGTACGACGCCGAGCACGAGGTCAACCAGGTCACCGTCCGCAGCGACGTCGCCTACGTGCACCTGACCGCGTCGCGGACCATGCTCCGCTACGACCTGCGCGAACAGCGCTGGCTGACGCCGCTCGGGCCGGCCGGCGGGCTGGACGTGTCGCCGGTGTCGCCGATGCGCAAGGAGGTCTACTACGTCGGGACGAACGGCCGCCTGAACGCTTTCAGCACGCTGACCGGGCGGCACCGCGAGACCGGCGCGTTCCCGTCGATGTTCACCTCGCGCGGGTTCGCCTGGATCGACCTGCAGGAGGACGACTACCCGGGCGAGTCGCTGGTGATGACCGACTACATCGGCCGGCTGTGGGTGCACAACCCGCGCACCGGCCGGTCCCGGGTCGACCAGCTGACGATCACCGGCGAGCCGGTGCACATCCGCTCGCTGGGGGTCGGCCCGGACGGCCGGATCTGGGCCGGCGGCCTCGGCTCCGGCGGGCTGTCGTCGTACGACCCGGCGACCGGCGCGATCGCGCAGGTGCCGCGCGGCACCGTCGGGCAGACCGACGAGATGCTCGCCGTGGGCTCCGACCTCTACCTCGGCACGTATCCCGCGGGGACGGTGCTGCGGTACCGGCCGTCCGAGCCGTTCGTGTGGGGGAGCAACCCTGGCCCGGTCGCGAACCTGTCCGGTCAGGGGCAGGACCGGCCGATGGCGCTGGCGTCGGCGGCCGGGCGCCTGGTCATCGGGACCGTGCCGAACTACGGACAGCTGTCCGGCGCGATCAGCGTCTACGACCCCGCCACGGGATCGGTCTCCGTGGACCGTGGCGTGGCCGGGACCGGCAGCGTCGTCTCGGCGGTCGCGATCGGCGACGTCGTCTACGCGAGCACGTCGAAGTGGGCCGGCCTGGGCATCGTCCCGCCGGCCGACGACGGGCGCGTGTTCGCCTACGACCCGGTGACACGGACCAAGCTCTGGGAGGTGACGCCGTACCCGGGGCTGCCGGCGGTGACGGAGCTGGCGGTGTCGCCGTCGGGGACGCTGTGGGGTCTGACGCAGGGCCGGCTGTTCGAGCTGGACCCGTCGACGCGGCAGGTCGTGCGGGAGATCCCGGTGCCGGCCGAGGACTGGACGAACGTCGACCACGTCTGGTCCGAGGGCCAGCGGCTCGCCGTGCTGCCCGACGGCACCGTGTACGCCGTCGTCGGTGGTCAGCTGCTGCGTGCGGACGTGTCATCCGGTGCGGTGACGACGGTGACGTCCGGCGTCTCGGCCGTCGTGCTGGGCGGCGACGGCGCGCTGTACCTGTCCAAGGGCGCCGTGCTGCACCGGCTGGTGCCGTGAGCGGATTCGTCATGACGGTGCTCGGCCCGGTCGACCCGGCCGGGCTGGGCGCCGTCGACGCGCACGAGCACCTGTTCCTGCGCTCACCGGCGCTGCCCGGCGACGACTTCGGCTCCGTCGAGGCCATGACGGCCGAGGTGGAGACGGTCCGGGCCGCCGGGATCGACGCGGTCGTCGACCTGACGCCGGTCGGGCTCGGCCGGTCCGTCACCGGGCTGGCGGCGGTCAGCCGGGCCAGCGGCGTGCACGTCGTCGCGGCCACCGGCTACCACCGCGACGCGCACTATCCGGCCGGGCACTGGGTCTACCGCGAGCCCGCGGCGGTGCTGGAGTCGGTGCTGATCGCCGACCTGACCAGCGGCATCGACGAGCGCGACTGGCAGGGTCCGCTGCCGTCGCCCTCGTCGCATCGCGCGGGGATCGTCAAGCTCGGCGCCTCGTACCAGCGGCTGTCGGCGGCCGAACGCGTACGGCTGTCGGCGGGCGCCGCGGCAGCACGTCGCACGGGCGCGCCGGTCGCCGTCCACTGCGAGATCGGGACCATGGGACCGGAGCTGCTGGAGCTGCTGGACGCCGACGGCGTCCCGGCCGGCCGGGTGCTCCTCGCGCACCTGGACCGCAACCCCGACCCCGGCCTCCACGCCGAGCTGGCGGCGCGCGGCGCGTACCTGCTCTACGACACGGTGGGGCGGATCAAGTACCGGCCGGACTCCCAGCTGGTGGAGCTGATCGAGCGTCTGGTCGAGGCCGGCCACGGCGACCGGCTGCTGCTCGGCACCGACGTGGGGCGCCGCTCGCAGTTGCGGTCGTACGGCGGCGGCCCGGGCATGGCCGTCCTCGGCGAGACGTTCGTCCCGCGGCTGCGCTCCGTCGTCGGCGCGCAGGCCGTGGACGCGATGCTCCGCGCCAACCCCGCCCGCGCCCTCACGTGGGCACCCGCGGCGGGCTAGGTGGGCTGGCGGAGGAGCTCGATGTCGAAGAGGTAGCGGCCGCCGACGTAGCGGGACTCGGTGAACTCCAGCGGTTGGTCGGCTTGGTCGTGGATGGTGCGCTGCTCGATCAGCAGCGGCGCGCCGGGCGGGACGTTGAGCCACTGCGCCTCCTGCGTGTCGGCGGCCGCGGCGGTGAGCGTGCCGTACGCGCGGGTCGGCGTGCGCCCGATCCCCTCCAGCGCCACGAACAGCGACGACTCCTCCAGGTTCGTCTCCAGCACTCCGGCGCAGACGGCGGGGAGCCGGACGTGCTCGACGGCCATCGGGACGCCGTCGGCCAGCCGGAGCCGCTGGATCGCCACTACCAGCCCGCCGACCGGCAGCTGCAGCGCGACGACCTCATGGTCGGTGCCGGCGCGGACGCCGGACTGCAGCATCCGCGAGCCCGCCTTCAGCCCGCGGCGGCGCATCTCCTCGGTGAACGACAGCAGCGTGTTGATGCGCCGGTGCACCGGGGTCTGCGCGACGAACGTGCCGCGGCCGGACACCCGGTACAGCAGGCCGTCGGCGGCCAGGCGCTGCACCGCCTGGCGCGCGGTCATGCGGCTGACGCCGAAGCGCCGGCACAACTCGGCGTCGGACGGCAGCGGGTCGCCCGGCTGGGCCTTGGCGATCATCTTGCGCAGCTCGCGCTCGATGATCACGTATGCCGGCGGTGTGGTCGTCTTCATCCGGTCCCCGTCGCTGTGGTTGATGTCGCTGCGTGGTTGACGAACTCAGAAGCAGTATAGATACTCTGGCTATCTAGACAGCCAGTCAGGTTGAGATCCGGAGGGAGATGCCGTGCGCGAGCGGGTCCTCGGCATCGACGTCGGCGGCACCACGATCAAGTGGGTCGTGCTCGACGCGGGGACCTCGGGCGTGCTGGCCAGGGGCAGCATCCCCACCGCGACCGACCCGCACACCGTCGCCGCCGATCTGGCCGCCCTGGTCGAGCACGCCGACGACGTCGTCGCCGGCCTCGACGAGCGTGCCCATGCTCACGCCGCCCTCGGCGCCGCCGCGGCGGACGCCGAGGGTGTCCGCAGCCTGAGTGGGCCGGTCGCCGGTCCCGGGAGCGGTTCGGTACTCGGTGCCGCGGCGGCGGGCGCTGGCCCCGTCCACGGCTTGATCGCCGGTCCCGGGAGCATCGCGGCGATCGGCGTCGGCGTCCCCGGGCACGTCGACCGGCGGACCGGCGTCATCCGGTTCATCCCGAACGTCCCCGGCGACTGGCCCGGCTTCCCGCTGGCCGAGACGCTGCGCGCCGCCACCGGCCGCGCCGTCACCGTCCTCAACGACGCCCGCGCCTGCTGCCTCGCCGAGTGGCGGCTGGGCTCGGCCCGCGGCCGCACCGACGTCCTCTTCCTCACCCTCGGCACCGGCGTCGGCGGCGGCGTGGTCAGCGGCGGCACGCTGCTGACCGGCCCGGACGACCGGCTCGGCGAGATCGGCCACATCGTCTACGACCGCGAGGGCCCGCCCTGCGGCTGCGGCCACCGCGGCTGCCTCGAGACCTACGCCAGCGCCGCCGCGATCGCCCGCGAGGGCGGCCGGGCCACCGCGGCCGACGTCTTCCTGGCGCCGGCCGACCCGCGGGCGCAGACGGCGATCGCGCGGGCCGGCCGGGCCATCGGCGAGACGGTCGCCAGCCTGTGCGCCGTCCTTCCCGCGGACCTGCTGGTGGTCGGCGGCGGCGTCGCGGCCGGGCTGCCCCGGCTGCGCCCGTACATCGAGAGCGCACTGGCCGAACGACGCGGCTTCATCGGCGCGGTCGACGTCGTCGCGGCGCGGTTCGGCGCCGACGCGGGTGCGGTCGGCGCCGCGCTGGCCGCCCGGGAATCGACGATCACGGACGGAGGTGGACGTGAGCTGGATTGGGCGAGCGCATGAGGTGCTCGACACGATCGCGCGGACGCAGGGTGAAGCCATCGAGACGGCCAGCCGGTTCTGCGCGGACTCCATCGGCGGCGGCGGGGTGGTGCACACCTTCGGCACCGGCCACTCGCGCATTCCGGTGGAGGAGCTCTTCCCGCGCTATGGCTCGTACCCCGGCTTCCACCCCATCGTCGAGCTCTCCATGACGTTTCACACCCAGGTGGTGGGCGCGAACGGGCAGCGCCAGGCCATGTTCATCGAGCGGGTCGAAGGGCTGGCCGAGCAGATCCTGGCCAACTTCACCCTGCGCGAGACCGACGCGATGATCGTGTTCAGCGCCAGCGGTCTCAACGCGGTCCCGATCGAGGTCGCCCAGCAGGCTCGCAAGGCCGGCCTCAAGGTGGTCGCGGTGACGGCGCTCGCGGAGTCCCGGTCGGCGCCGGCCCGGCACAGCTCCGGCACCCGGCTGGCCGACCACGCCGACGTCGTCATCGACCTGTGCACCCCGCCCGGCGACGCCCTGTGCACCGTCGACGGGCTGGACGTGCCGGTCGGGCCGGGCAGCACGCTGGCCGCCGTCGCCATCGTCAACGAGATCAAGGTGCGGGTCGCGGAGTTGCTGACCGCCGCCGGGACGATGCCGCCGGTCCTCACCAGCAAAGCGCTGGTCGGTGGTGAGGAGTCGGCGGCGCGGTTCGAGGCGGCCTACCTCGACCACGGCCGCCGTGCCGCCGAGGTGCTGCGAGGGACGCCATGAGGGTCCTGGTCTGCGGCGGGTCCGGCGGCATCGGGTCGGCCTGCGCCGCCACGCTGACCGCCGGCGGAGACGACGTCGTCGCCGTCGACCGGGACACGATCGACCTCACGCAGCCCGGCGGCGCGGAGAAGGCGATCGACGAGGCGGTCGGCACGATGGGTGGGCTGGACGGCGTCGTGCACGCGATCGGGCGGTCCGGCCGATCGCTCGGCGACGGCCCGGTGAGCACCTGCACCGACGAGGCCTGGCGGGAGGTGCACCGGGTCAACCTCGACTCGGTGTTCTGGCTGCTGCGGGCCGCGCTGCCGGCGCTGCGCGGCAACGGCGATGGGGACGGCGGCTCGATCGTCCTGGTCGGCTCGGCGCTGGCGCGGACGCTGGACCGCGACTTCCTCACCGCCGCGTACCTGACCAGCAAGAGCGCTGTCGAGACGCTCGCCCGGGCGGCCGCGTTCGAGGGTGCGCCTGACGGCGTCAGGGTCAACGTCGTCGCGCCCGGCCTCGTGGAGACGCCGATGGCGGCCCGCGCGCTGACCGACCCGGCCATCAGCGGCCGGCTGCCGGAGCTGATGCCGCTCGGGCGGGGGAGCGCAAGCTCGCCGGACGCCGTCGCGGCGGCCGTCGCCTGGCTGCTGTCGCCCGCGTCGGCGCAGGTCACGGGCGCCGTCCTGCCCGCCGACGGCGGCTGGAGCCTGCGATGAGCCGGCTCTGGGACGGCGACGTCGTCGTGGTGGGCGGCGGGTCGGCCGGCTGCGCCGCGGCGGTCGCCGCGGCCCGGACGGGCGCCCGCACGCTGCTGATCGAGTCGGCCGGCTTCCTCGGCGGCACCGGCGCCGCGGTCCTCGACACGTTCTACGGCTTCTACGCTCCCGGCGGCGACGGCGAGAGGGTCGTCGGCGGCATCGGCTGGGAGGTCGCGTCGGCGCTGCTGGCCGCGGGCCAGGCGTTCGAGCGCCCGAACAGCTACGGCGCCGGCACCGGCGTCACCTACGAGCCGGAGGCGCTCAAGCTCACCTGGGACCGGCTGACGGCCGACGCCGGCGTGCACGTCCTGCTGCACGCCATCCTCATCGGCGTCGCGACGAACGGCCGGCGCGTCGCCGAGCTCACCGTCGTCACCAAGGCCGGCACCCACACGATCGAGGCGAACACCGTCGTGGACGCGAGCGGCGACGCCGAGGTGGCCTGGCGCGCGGGCGCCGCTCTCGAACGTCCGGCAGCGGACCAGAACGTGCAGCCGCTCACCGCGACCTTCCGGCTCGGCGGCGTCGACACCGGCGTCATCAGCACGAAGGACCTGCACGAACGCCTGGCCAAGGCGGCCGAGTCCGGCCGGTACCGGCTGCCACGGCGCGAGGGCTCGGTGCACCGGACCGTGCTGCCGGGCGTCGTGCACACGAACCTGACCCGGGTCGGCGGGGTGGACCCCACCGATCCGTGGCAGCTCTCGGCCGCCGAGGCCGAGGGACGGGCCCAGGTGGCCGAGTACGTCCGCTTCCTGACCGAGGAGGTGCCGGGGTACGAGGACGCCTACCTGCTCTCCACCTCGGTGCGGATCGGCGTGCGCGAGACCCGCCGGCTGATCGGCCGGTACGTGCTGACCCGTGACGACGTCCTCGGCGCCCGGGACTTCCCCGACGCCGTCGCCCGGTGCGGTGCGCCGGTCGAGGACCACGACGCAGGCACCAGCACCAGCTGGGAGTACGTCGGCGGGGACCGGACCGGGCGGACGTACGGCGTGCCGTACCGGTGCCTGCTCCCCGCCGAGTTCGACAACCTGGCCGTCGCCGGCCGCTGCCTGTCCGCCACGCACGACGCGCACGCCTCGGTGCGCTCGATGGCCCAGTGCATGGCGCTCGGACAGGCGGCCGGTACGGCGGCCGCACTGGCCCCGGACGGGGCCGTCGGCGAGCTGGACGCGGCGTTGCTGCGCGACCGGCTGACCGCCGACGGCGCCGTGCTCTAGAACCCCATCCGACACACAGAAGGAGACGGAGAGATGCGTACCCGCAACGCTCCGGCCGTTGCCGCGCTCGTGCTCGGCATCGGACTGATCGCCACCGCCTGCGGTGGCGACGACGACACGGGCACCACCGGCGGCGACGGCGACGGCGGCACTGGCGCCGTCTCGGGCGAGGTCACCATGTGGACCTATCCCGTCATCGCCGACGAGCCCACCCACCGCGCCTTCTGGGACGACACGATCGCGGCGTTCAACGCGGAGTTCCCCGACGTCGAGGTGAACGTCGAGATCTTCCCGTGGGCCGACCGCGACCAGGCGCTGACCACGGCGATCGCCGGCAACAGCGCGCCGGACGTCGTCTACCTGATCCCGGACCAGCTGCCGGCCTACGCGCGCAACATCGAGCCGATCGACGACTACCTGAGCGAGGAGGAGCGGTCGGACTACCGCCAGAACGTCGTCGACTCCGTCAGCATCGACGGGCAGATGATGGGTGCGCCGGTCCTGCAGAGCGTGCTCGCGCTGGTCTGCAACAAGCAGGTCTTCGACGCCGTCGGGCAGACGGAGTACCCGGAGACGTGGGACGACCTGCTGGAGATGGCGCCGGCGTTCAAGGACGCCGGCTTCGACATGACGGCCTACGGCGGCGACGTCGCCAACTCGCTGAACCTGTCGTTCTACCCGCTGCTCTGGCAGGCCGGCGGCGACGTCTTCAACGAGGACGGCACCGAGGTCGCGTTCAACAGCGACGAGGGCGTGCGCGCGCTGGAGTTCGTCCAGCAGCTGGTCGAGGGCGGCTACGTGGACCCGGGCCAGCTCACCACCGAGCCGCCGCTGGAGCAGACCCGGATCGCGCAGAACAAGGTCGCCTGCGTCTGGCACATGGAGCCGCAGTACCTGGTCGACTTCTGGGGCGAGGAGAACGTCATCGTCCGGCCGCCGTTGAAGGACGCCGAGCAGATCCAGTACGGCACCGTCGGCTCGCTGTCGATGCTGTCCTCGGCCGAGGACAAGGAGGCCGCCGGCGCCTGGATCGACTTCGTCACGTCCGCCGAGCGGGCCGCCGAGTTCGACACGGCCGGCCGGTTCTTCTCGACGAAGGAGTCGGTCGGCGCGCTCTACGAGGGCGACCCGATCCTCGGCGAGCTGGAGCAGTTCGCCGGCCTCACCACCGTCGGCCCGCTGAACGAGCACGCGCGTGAGGTGATGGGCGTGCTGGCGCCGGAGATCCAGGCGGTCCTCGTCGGCGACAAGGACCCGCAGCAGGCGCTCGACGACGCCGCCGACGCGGCGAACGCGCTCCTCGGATGACGGTGAGCGACACCGCGGTCGCCTCCCGCCGGACCTCGCGCCGGCGGGAGGCCCGCGTCGGCCTGCTGTTCGTCCTGCCCGTCTTCCTGTTCTTCCTCGCGTTCCGGTTCGGGCCGGCGATCGCCGGCGGCGTGCTCGCGTTCACCGACTACACGATCGGCGCGGAGACCAGCTGGACCGGCCTGGAGAACCTGCGCCGACTGGCCGACGACCCGCTGTTCTGGCGGGCGCTGCGCACGACGCTGATCTACTCGGTGCTGGCGGTGCCGCTGTCGATCCTGGCCGCGCTGGGCATGGCGCTGCTGGTGCGGCGCTCGTTCCGCGGCTCGCGGCTGTTCCGGTCCATCTTCTTCCTGCCGGTCGTGACCAGCCTGGTGCTCGCCGGCATCGTGTTCACCTGGATCTTCTCCGCCGGTGGCCCGTGGTCGTCGCTGCTAGGCTCCGTCGGGCTCCCGGACGGGTCCTGGCTGTCGGACACGACGCTGGTGGTGCCGGCGCTGGTGATCGTCGCGGTGTGGACGCGGTTCGGGTTCGGCATGCTGATCCTGCTGGCGAGGCTGCAGGACATCCCACGCGAGCTGGAGGAGGCGGCGCTCACCGACGGCGCCGGCCCCTGGCACCGGTTCCGCTACATCGTGCTGCCGGAGCTGACGCCGGCGCTGTTCTTCCTCGCCGTCATCGAGACGACGATGTCGTTCCAGGTCTTCGACACCGTCTACGTGATGACCGGCGGCGGGCCGGCGCAGTCGAGCTACATGCTGGTCTTCCAGCTCTACGACCAGGCGTTCCGGTACTTCGACTTCGGCTACGCCAGCGCGATCGGGCTGGCGCTGTTCGTGATGACGCTGGTGGTCGCGCTGATCCAGCGGCTGACCCTGGGGAGGGACCGATGACGGCGCTGAGCACCTCGGCGGCGGTGGAGGCCGCTCCCGTCCGCCCGGATCGACGGCGGCCGTACCGGGCGCTGCAGCCCGGCCGCGGTGGCCGGGCCGTGCGGGCGGTGCTGCTGTTCCTCGGCGCCGTCGTGACGCTGTTCCCGTTCTACGCGATGGTCGTGCTGTCGCTGAAACCGACCGGCGCGATCACGATGCCGGACAGCCTGCTGCCGTGGCCGATCTCGACCGAGGCCTACGAGCGGGTGCTGGGCGCAGAGTCGGTGCTGCGCTGGACGCTGAACACCGCCGTCTACTCGATCGTGTCCGTGGTCGCGGTGCTGTTCCTCGCGTCGCTGGCCGGCTACGCGTTCGCGCGCAAGCGGTTCCCCGGCAAGGAGGTGATGTTCTGGTCGTTCATCGCGATGATCATGGTCCCGTACCACGTCACGCTGATCCCCAGCTTCATCGTCATCTCCGAGGCCGGCGGCGTGAACACGTACTGGGGCCTGATCCTGCCGACGCTGGCCAACGCGCAGGCCGTCTTCCTCATGCGGCAGTTCATCAAGTCGCTGCCGGACGAGCTGTTCGAGGCGGCGATGCTGGACGGCTGCTCGGAGTGGCGGATGTACACGACGATGGTGCTGCCGCTGATCAAGCCGATCCTGGCCACGCTCGGCGTGTTCGTGTTCCTCTGGCACTGGAACGATTTTCTCTGGCCGCTGATCGTCGGGCAGAGCTCCGACATGCGGACGCTGACTACCGGCCTGGCGTCGCTGAACGCGGAGAACGCGCCGCTCAACATCGTGCTGGCCGGGTCGGTGGTGGCGTTCGTGCCGATCTTCATGGCCTACCTGGTCGGGCAGCGCTACTTCACCGAGGGGGTCACGATGACCGGGGTCAAGGGGTGAGCCCGGTCATCGCGGTGGCCGTGCCCGCCGAGCTGCGGGCGCTGTTCTTCCCCTCCGGGGTGGAGGCGTCGCTCGGCGGGCTGGGGTCGCTGCGGGTCGTGGACGACGGCGTGCTGCTGGGCTCGCCGCCGGTGCTCGCGGAGCTGGCCGGGCCGGCCGACGTGCTGGTGACCAGCTGGCCGTGTGCGCCGGTCACCGGCGACGTGCTCGAGGCGGCGCCGGCGCTGCGCCTCGTCGCGCACACGGGCGCGTCGGTGAAGCCCTATGTCGGCCTCGACGCGTTCGCGCGGGGCGTCCGGGTGACCCAGGCCGGCGCCGCGATGGCCCGTGCCGTCGGCGAGCAGGCGCTGGCGTTGACGCTGGCGCTGCTGCACCGGGTGAATCGTTTCGACGGCGCGCTGCGGTCCGGCGTGGCGTGGGCCGAGGCGAAGGCGTCGGCGCCGGCCCGGCACGAGCTGGCCGGCAGCCCCGTCGGCGTCGTCGGGGCGTCCCGGACCGGGCGGGCCTACGCCGAGCTGGTGCGGGCGCTCGGGGGAGTGGTCACCGTCGCCGACCCGTACCTCTCCGCGTCGGAGGCCGCCGCGCTGGGCGTGCGGGTCGCCGACCTGGACACCGTCCTGCGCGGCTCGCGGGTGCTGGCGCTGCACGCGCCGGTGCTGCCGGAGACGCGGCGGATGATCGGCGCGCGCGAGCTGGCGCTGCTGCCGGACGGTGCGCTGCTGGTCAACACTGCCCGCGCCGCCCTCGTCGACGGCGAGGCGCTGCTGGCCGAGCTCGAGTCGGGGCGGCTGGACGCCGCGATCGACGTGTTCGACGAGCAGCCGCTGCCGGTGGACCACCCGCTGCGAACACTGCCGAACGTCCTGCTCACTCCGCACGAGGCGGGCGGCACGCTGGAGGCGCGGGCGCGCGGCGGCGCGCTCGTCGCCGACGAGATCGCCCGCTTCCTCGCCGGCGAGGAGCTGCGGCACGAGGTCACCGCGGAACAGCTGGCCCGGCTGGGTTGAATACGAAATATAGCCGCTAAAGCAATGAAATAGTACGGAAAGGTGCGCTGGGCAGACTGTGGCTCCCTTCAACCCCTAGGAGCCATCTGTGGGCACGTCTGCTCGCCGGTGCATCGCCGCCGGCGTGACGGTCTTGCTGTCGTCCGCACTGCTCGCCGCGCCGGCGGTCGCCACGCCGGCCGTCTCGTCTCCCGTCGCCGCCGAGGTCGCGTCCGGCCCGAACTGGTCCGTCGACCGGGCTCCCGGCGGCTATCAGGTCACCGTCGAGCTGGACCGGCCGCTGCCGATCCGCGGCGACGCCCCCACGATCCTCGTCGACGGGGAGCCGATCGGGCTGGCGACCGAGTCCGCCGACGGCCGGTCGCTGACCGTCGTCACGGCCGACCCGGCGGTGGCCGCCGCGGACAGCGTCGAACCGGGCTGGTCCAGCGAGTCGGGCGGGACGGCGGCCGCGTCGGCACGCGTCCCCACGGCGGTGCCGGACGCCGCCGTCGAGGACCTCGCCGCGGACCCGCTGGACCCGGGCCCGTACGACTGGACCGAATCGATCTACGCGTTCGGCGACCAGGCGGTGCCGCTGGCCGCGATCGGCGGCATCCGCGGCGAGCTGGAGGGCAAGCTCTACCTGCCCACGACCGGCGGCGCCCGGCCCACCGTCATCCTGCTGCACGGCCGGCACGGCTCCTGCTACGGCGACGGCGCGGCCAACCCGAACCGCTGGCCGTGCGCGGCGTCGCCGGACGCGAGCCCGGCCCGGCTGTCGATCCCCAGCTACCTCGGCTACGACGGGACAGCGCGGGCGCTGGCCAGCCAGGGGTACGCCGTCGTATCGATCTCGGCCAACGCCGTCAACGCCAACGACAACCAGCTCGCCGCCGACCAGGGCGCCCAGGCACGCGGCCAGCTGATCCTCGACACGCTGACCATGCTGGACAACGCCACGAACGGCCGGCGGGTCGCCTACGCCGATGCGTGGACGGACCGCGAGGTCACCCTGAACCAGGCCCTCGCGGCGGGGACCGCAGCCCTCGCCGCGCGGGCCGGCGCCTTCCCGGGCGGCGTCGACCCGCTCGACACCGTCCGCGCCGCCGACCTGCGTGGCCGCTTCGACCTGAGCCACATCGGCCTGATGGGGCACTCGCGCGGCGGCGAGGGCGTGACGTCGGCCGCGGTGCTCAACCAGGCGCTGCCGAACCCGTGGGCCATTGAGTCGATCCTGCCGCTGGCGCCGGTCGACTTCGGCCGCATGACGGTGCCTGACGTCCCGATGAACGTGATCCTGCCCTACTGCGATGGCGACGTCTCGAACCAGCAGGGCCAGCACCTGCTGGACGACTCCCGCTACGCCTTCGACGACGACGTGCTGCGCAGCGGCGTCTGGGTGATGGGCGCCAACCACAACTTCTTCAACACCGTCTGGACGCCGGGGCTGTTCTCCTTCAGCGTCAGCGACGACTGGGGGAGCGCGGCGCGCCGGGTGGAGCCGATCTGCGGCACCGACCCGTCGGTGGCGAACACCTCCATCCGGCTCTCGCCCGAGGAGCAGTACGACGTCGGCACCGCCTACATGTCGGCCTGGTTCCGGCTGACGATGGGCGGCGAGGAGCAGTTCCTGCCGATGTTCGACGGGTCCCGCGCGGTGCCGGCGTCGCTCGGCGACGCGGACGTGCGCAGCGTGTCGACGGCGCCGGCCGGATCGCGGTCGACGCTGGCCTCGTTCGACTCGCCGTCGGCGGCCGTGACGACGGCGGGCGCGGCGACGGCGGCGGTGTGCGCCAGCCTGTCCGAGCGCACCGTGCCGCAGCACCTCCCGCCGTGCGCGTCGACGCCGAGCGCCGTCGCGCCGCACTGGACGCCGGCCTCCAACGGCGGCAACGTCCCGGCGACGCCGCTGACCCGGCTGACGTGGTCGGCACCCGGCGACGGGTTGTCCGTCGCGGTGCCGGCCGGGCAACGCGACGCGAGCCGGTTCCAGCGGCTGTCGGTGAAGCTGGCCGCCGACGAGACGGTGGGCGTCGGCACGGACCTGGTCCTGTCCGTCGTCGACGGTGTGGGCGCGACGTGGTCCGCTCCGGTGAGCCAGCTGAACCCGTACGCGCTGGTCCGGATGCCGACGTCGGACACCGCCGCGGCGGCGAGCACGCTGAAGAAGATCGTGCTGCAGCAGGTGGACGTGCCGATCGCGGAGCTGTCGGCCGCCGGGCTGGACGTCACTCGTCTCGCCACGGTCCAGCTGACGGGCGCGGCGGGCGCGACCGACCCTACGGGCGCCGGCGCGGCGTACGTGTCCGACCTGGCGTTCGAGTCGTCCGCCGTCGGGGAGCCGCGGTCGCGGACCTGGCCGTCGATCGACGTCTACGCGCCGAACACCGACGAGGGCGACGGGCCTGGCACGACCGAGGTCGCGGTGTACCTCGACCGGCCGTCGCCGGTGCCGGTGACCGGCTACGTCTCGGTGCTCGGCTCGGCGACCAGCCGGTTCGGCGCGACGATGCAGGAGGTCACGTTCGGGCCGGGTGAGACGTGCAAGGTCGTCACCGCGTCCCGGCAGGGCGACACCGTGGCGAGCGCCAGCGCGGGGACGCAGGTCAAGGCCAGCGTGATCAACACGTCCGGCGCGGTGATGGGCCGGCGGGCCATCGGCTTCACCTGGCTGCGCGAGGACGACGGCGTGCTCGACGGCGGCGTCCCGCTGCCGTCGTACGGGACGCCGGGCTCGGCCTGCGACGAGCTGGCCGAGGTCCAGGCGGGCGCCCGGATCGGCGCCCGCGGTGTGGCCCGTCCGGGGACGTCCGCCGTGGTGACGGCGTCCGGGTTCCGGGCCGGTGAGACGGTGACCGTCGCGGTCGACGGCCTGGCGCCGGTCGACGTCGTGGCCGATGCACGCGGCGCCGTCGCGCACACCGTCGCCGTTCCCGCCGTCGTCGACGCCCGCTACCTCGTCGTCACCGGGGTGGGCGCCGGCACCGGCCGGACGGCGACCGGTCAGCTGGTGGTCGCGTCGCCGGGACGCTGACGCGCGAGGCGGGGGCCGGCCGGCGACACCGTCAGCCGGCCTCCGCCGCGCGCCACTCGCGGTCGCCGAAGTCCGGCCGGACCCGCTGGTAGAAGCCGGACAGCAGCGGCGACGAGATCATCAGGTCGGCGCTGGTGACGTTGCAGGCCACGCCGATGTTCCAGACCGCCGCCAGCCGCAGCAGCGCCCGCACGTCCGGGTCGTGCGGCTGCGGCTCCAACGGGTCCCACAGGAAGATCAGCAGGTCGATGACGCCCTCGGCGATCTTCGCGCCGATCTGCTGGTCGCCGCCGACCGGGCCGGAGAGGAACCGGGTCACCGGCAGGCCGAGCTCGTACTGGAGCATCGTGCCGGTGGTCCCGGTCGCGTACAGCCGGTGCCGGGCCAGCGTGTCGCGGTTGAAGGCGGCCCAGCCGAGCAGCTCGACCTTCTTGTTGTCGTGCGCCACCAGGGCGATATGTCGTCGGATTCCACTCACCCGACCAGGTTCGGCCGGGTGAGTGACGCCGCCGTGTCGCCCCAGTGACGACGAGGTCAGCGCTTGCCGCCGCCGAGCAGGCCGCCCAGGAGGTCGCCGAGCCCGCCCAGGCCGCCGGAGCCGCCGCTGCCGCCCCCGCCGAGCAGCCCGCCGAGGAGGTCGGTCAGGCCGCCGCCGGACGCCTGCTGCGAGGGTGCGGCCTGGCCGCCGCCCTTGGCCTTGCCGGCGAGGTAGGACAGCACGATCGGGGCCAGCATCGGCAGCAGCTTGCCGATCAGGTCCGAGCCGCCGCCCTTGCTGTTGAAGCCGGCGAGCTGGTTGACCACCTGGTCGCGGTTCTCGCCGAACACGTTCTTGACGATCTTGTCGCCGTCGTCGGTGTCGACCTGGCTCAGGTCGACGCCGCCCTTCACCAGGTCGTCGTCGTGCTCGTCGAGGGCCTTCGCCAGCGACGCCGCGCCGGCCTCGTCCTGCGCGTTGGCCTGCATGCCGCCGATCAGCGCCGGCAGCGCCTGCCGGGTCGCCTGGCCGGCGGTCTCCTCGTCCACGCCGAGAGAGGCCGCGATCTGGTCGATCGGGAGCCGGGCCAGCAGGTCGTCGATGTCCATGGTGTGCCTCTCGGTCTACGGTCGCGAGTCTGCGTTGAGTATGCCGCTCCCCGGGGTCCGCTGCGACCCGTTCCACCAGGCCAGCCTCAGCGGGCGTGTCCCAAGGCCGTCCGCACGGCCCGCCCCACCGTGGCCGGGTCGCGGGGCTCGGCGCCGATCTCGAAATCGGCCGGGCCGAACCAGCGGCCCTGGTTCTCTTCGGCCGAAGCCGTCAGCACACCGCCGACCTCGTGGCAGAACCTCCAGACTCGCCACCAGCCCTTCCAGCACGAGCGCGCCGAGCTCGTGGTCCGGCAGCGAGTCGGCTGTCCGCCGGGCCCAGCCGTTGATGATGTGCGGGCCGGTGTCCGTCGGCGAGTAGCTGGAGAGCACGAACCATCCATCGCGGTGGAGCACCACAACGCTGCCCGTCATAGGGCCGATTGTGCACTAGCCCAGCAGGCCGGCGATCAGGCCGATCGCCAGCAGCTTCAGCAGCCAGTCGCCGCCGTGGGTGAGAGCGGTGCGCAGCGGGACGCCCTCGTGGAACATCGCGCCGGTCCAGAGGACGAGCGGGAAGCCGATCCACAGCACCAGGCCGAGCAGCAGCCCGCCGCCGGCGGAGGCGACGTCCGCGGCGGCGGCGACACCGACGACGACGGCGGCGAGGACGAGGTTGCGGACCAGCTCGACCACCGGGACCTGCCACGCCGGCCGCGGCAAGGAGGCGGCCCCGGCGGGCGCGCCCACGACCCCGTAGTACACGAACCCGATCACGAACGCCGCCACGGTCCCGAGCACGACGGCGAGCAGCGAGACGTCAGGCATCGGAACCGCCCTCGAGCCGCGCCTTGAGCGCGTCGAGCCGCTCGCGCCAGAACTCCTTCATCGCCGCGGCCGCATCCTCGTCGGCGAGCCGGACGTGCGAGACGGTGACCCGCGTGCGACCGGCGTCGCGGACGTCGAACACGACGTGCACGCGGGACGGGCCGCTGTCCCAGTCGAAGCGGGCCGACGCGGGCCGGGTCGCGGTCCGTTCGGTCAGCTTGCCGTCCGGCAGCCACGACGCGCGCAGCGACGGGTCGACGACGGCGTCGTAGAGGCGCTCGGCGCTCGCCCCGACCGTGCGGGAGACGCTGACGGTGAAGCCGTCCTCGTGCTGCCCGACGGCGCGGCCGAGCCGGGCCCGCTCGTAGCTGCCGACGACCGCTTGCGCGTTCCACGCCAGCGGCACGACGCCGAGCTGGTCGGCCACCCAGCGGGCGGTCTCGCGGTGCGACTTCTCCGCCGCGCCCCACTCGTCGAGGAGGTCGAACCACTCCTCCCAGCCGCGGCCGGTGCGCTCGCGGATCGTCTCGTCGGACGTCGCGAGGACGGCCTTCGCGGCGCCGGCCTCGGCGCCCGACTCGGCCGTGCCGGAGAGCAGGACGGCGCGCGCGGCGGTGTAGCTCTCGCCGGTCTTGGCCATGCGCGTGCGGACGAGGTGCTTGAAGGATCGTTGCCTGGTCATCTGGTGTTCCTCTCGGCGGCGGCACGACCGCGACTCACGCTCACGTCGTCCGCCGGAAAGGACACACCGAACCGGCATCCCGAGGGCTCGAGCCCCCTTTGCCCCCGCAACGCCGGTGGCGTGAGCACCGGAACCGAGGGTTGGGCGCGGGACGGCGCCACTGCCGGCAAAATACCACCGCCCGGCCCGCTACGCGAGAGCCGCGTCGATCAGCCGCCTGGCCAGCGCCGCGAACGCCGGGTTCGTCTCGCGGTAGTACGGCAGCGCGAACAGCCCCTTGGCCAGCGCGTAGCCGCGGCTGCGGGCGCACGCCGCGGGGTCCGGCGCCAGCTCGCGACGGAACGCCGAGCGCGCGGCGGCGCCGGTGAACAGGCTCCACGCCGGCAGCAGGTCGTACGCGCCGTCGCCGGTCCCGGCCGTCCCGAAGTCGAGCACCGCGATCAGCGAGCCGTCGCGGATCAGCAGGTTCGCCGGCAGCAGGTCGCCGTGCACCCAGACCCGGCGGCCGTCCCAGATCTCCGCGGCCAGCGCCTCGGCCCAGACGGCTGCAGCGGCGGCCGGGTCGAGCTCACCGGCCAGCGCCGCGATCGCCGCGCGTACCTCGTCGTCGTCATCGGCAAGGGGGCGGACGCCGTGCCCGGACGGCGGGTCGCCGGACACCGAAACCGATCGCAGTGCCCGCACGAACTCCGCCAGCCGGGCCGCCGCGCCGACGTCGTCGGCCAGCTCCCCGGCGGCCGGCGGAGCGCCGGGGAGCCAGCGATACACCGCCCACGGCAGCGGATACTCCGCGACGGGTGTCCCGGCCGCGACCGGCTCCGGGATCGCCAGCGGCAGCCCGGCGCCGGCCAGCCGCGGCAGCCACTCCAGCTCCCGCTCCAGGCCGCCGGCCCACGACGGGACGAGCGGCAGCCGCACCGCGAGCTCGTCGCCGAGCCGGTAGATCGCGTTCACCGTCCCCGCCGAGCGGACCGGCCGCAGCGCCAGCCCGGCCCAGCGCGGGAACTGCCGGTCCACCAGCCGCCGGACCAGCGCGGCGTCGATCCGCACCTGGTCGGCGTGCATCCGCGACGTCGTCATCGCGGCCATCCCACTCGGCCGGGCCGGCGCGCGTCCACCGATTTACGACGGCAGGCCGGCCGTGAACTCCGCGAGCAGGGCCCGGCCCGCGGCCCACGCGCCGACGCCGCTCGCGTCGTTGAGGTGCCCGCGCGGACCGACGCCGACGAAGGTCGCGCCCCAGGTCCGCGCCAGGCCGGCCGCCCGGTCCAGGTCGCTGTAGGGATCGTCCGACGAGGCGACGACGACCGCCGGCACGGGCAGCGGCGAGGCCGGAGCGGTGAACGTCGCGGCCGCGGCGGGGAACCGCGGTCCGTCGCGATCCGGCGGCGCGACGAGGAACGCCCCGAGCGGTCGATCGCCGGCGCCGGCGCGGACCAGCCAGGACGCCGCGGCCAGGCAGCCGAGGCTGTGCGCCACCAGGACCGACGCCCGGGGCTCGGCGGCGCCGACGGCTCGCCGCCAGTCCGACGCGTCCGGCTCGTCCCACGACGCCGGCGCGATGCGCACCGCCCGGGACCCGAGGGCGGCCTCCCAGTGCGACTGCCAGTGCTCCGGTCCCGATCCGTTGATGCCAGGCACGATGACATAGCGCATGCTCAGGGTCCCTTCCGGCGGTAGATGCCGTCAGCGGACCATGAAGCAGCGGCTGCCGTCGCGCCGCGCCGATGACTCATAATCGCCACGTGCAGAACGCGTCGATTCCATTGGACCGCGTGGATCGCGAGATCCTGCGTCTCCTGATGTCCGAGGGTCGCCTCGGCGGCGCGGCCATCGGCCGCCGCGTCAACCTCTCGCAGCCGGCCGTCTCCGCTCGCATCAAGCGGCTCGAGGACAACGGCGTCATCACCGGCTACGGCGCCCGGGTCGACCGGCGCCGGCTTGGGCGCCCCATCCACGCCGTCGCCCGGCTGCGGACCACGCAGGCCAACGTCGCGCGTGCCCTGGACCTGTTCGCCACGATCCCCGAGATCGTCTCGATCTACCGGCTGACCGGCGAGGACTGCTTCCTGCTCGACCTGCATGCCGGCGACGCCGAGCGGCTGGAGGCGATCGTCGACTCCATCGCCCGGTTCGGCCCGGTCACCACGTCACTGGTGTTGCGCGAGTACCCGGCCGCCACCGAGGTGTGACGGCGTCAGCGCGCGGCCGGCCCGTCGCGGAGCACGCCGCGGACCTCGTCGAGGGTGATCGTGTGCGGGTCGAAGTCGGTCAGCCACCACGTCATGCCGGCGGCGGTGTACGCGGCGAAGTCGGCGTCGGACAGCAGGGAGACGGCGACGTCGTACGGCCCGCTCGCCCCGGCGTCGGCGCGGTGCCCCCGGATCGTGTCCATCGCCGCCGCGAGCTGGTCCGGATGGTCGAGGTTGACCGGGACGTACCCGTCGTGCCGGGCGGCGCGGCGCATCGGCGCGGTCTTCCCGGGGAAGCCGGCAATCCACACCGGGACGCCGTGGGGCACCGGCTCGAACCTGATGTCGTCGACGACGTAGTGCTCGCCGCGATGCCGGACCGTCTCGCCCGACCACGCCGCGCGGAGGATGGCCAGCGACTCGTCCAGCATCGCGGCCCGGACGCGGTCGTCCAGCTCCTCGCCGGTGCGGGAGAACTCCTCGCCGAACCGGTCGCTGCCCAGACCCGCGCCGAGGACCAGCCGGCCGCCGGAGAGCCGGTCCAGCGTCGCCGTCTCGCGGGCCAGCTTCGTCGGCCGGCGGCGGGGTATCGCCGTCACCATCGGGCCGAGCCGCAGCCGCTCGGTCACCGCGGCCGCGGCGGCGAGGACGATCCACGGGTCCGCGGCCGCGCGCACCGGCTCGCGCCAGCGCACGTGGTCCCAGACGAACAGGCCGTCCCAGCCGGCCTCCTCGGCCTCGGCGGCCAGCCGCACCACCACGGCCGGGTCGGCGAGCTCGTCGAACAACGGAAACCAGAGCGCGGAGCGCAGCGTCATGGCCTCAGCTTGTCAGGCAACACCTTGTGGGTGCCATCGCACCACGGCTGATCGGCCGACTTGCCGCACCGGCAGACGGCGCTGACGGGGCGCGTCGTGCGGTGCGGCGTGCCGTCGGCGTCCTCGACGACGTGGTCGCCGCGCAGCAGCAGCGGACCGCCCGGGCACAGGACGACGTCGGGGTGGTCGAACTCGATCGGCTCGGTCATGTCTCGGCGCTCCAGTCCGCGAGCATCCGCCGGGCGAACCGGTCCTCCAGCCCGAGGCAGGCCAGCGCCCCGAACGCGACCTCCCCGGCCTGAGCCGGCTCATCGGAGACCAGCGCGCCGCAGATGGTCCGGACGGCGAGCTGCTCGTGCACGGCGTCGGCCTCGACGTGCTCCTCGTAGTAGGCGATCATCTCCGCCGGCAGCCCGAGCCGCTCCAGCCCCTGCGCCATCCGGCGCGACGGCAGCGAGCTGGTCGCCTCGAACGCGGCCAGATGCCCCAGCGCCGCGCCACGCAGCCGCCGGTGCAGCCCGAACAGCGACATCGCGTTGTTCTGCGCCAGCACCTCGACCGGGACGTCGTCGATGTAGGCGCCGTACTCCGAGCGCAGCCCGGTGGCCTCGAGGCCGCGGACGAACAGATGGGAGTGCAGCCGGTTCGGGTCGCCGCAGCCGTACTCGTCGTACTGCAGCTCCATCAGCGCCGCCTTCGGCCCGGTGGTCAGCCGCGGCACCACCCACGCCGTCGGGTCGGCCTCCTTGAGGTGGTAGATCGTGCGGTACCGCAGCAGCTCCAGCGTCTGCTCGGCGGTCGCGTCGCGCTGGACGAACGACGCGACCGAGGCGCCGTCGAACCCCTCGATCAGCGCGAACAGCGCGTCGGCGAACGGCTCGGCCGGCTCCGGCGGCGCGAACGCCTCGCGCAGCTCGGCCTCGAACCGGCGCTCCAGCGTGCGTCGTAACGTGAGCAGCTCCGGCTGCCACTCCAGCTCGTCGTCGACGTCGTCGAAGCCGCGATAGGACAGCTCGTACAACGTCCACAGGCTCAGCTGCCGGTCGGTCTCGTCGGTGGCGTCGACGTCGGCCGGCAGGGCCGTCGTCGCGCCGTCGTGCAGGACGGCCGCCAGCGCCTCGCTCAGCTCGCCCCGTGCCTTCGGTATCCGCATGCCGGTCTCGTACCCCGCGGCCGGACGGCGGATGCGCCGGCCATCGCCTTCCTGGCCGTCACTCCACCGTGCGCAGGATCTGCTCGATCGCCGCCGCGCGCGTCCGCAGCTCGGCCACGTCCGTGGCGGTGCGCTGCTGGGCGTCGAGCGAGGTCTCGGCCAGCTTCTCGTACCGGCCGACCAGCTGGCGCAACTGGTCCTCCTGGGCGGCGACCAGCCGCGTCTTGCGCATCTCGAGGACCGTCGACATTGACGCGCCGACGAGGAAGATCACCAGGGCGACCACGCCCAGGAAGATCATCGCCGCCGGCCAGGTGACGTCGTCCATCAGGACTCCTTCGGGGTGAGGGTCTGGGCCGCGGCGGCCAGCGCCGCCGCGGTCAGGTGCAGGTCGAACGCGGTGACCTCGTAGTACTTCATCGCCTTGCCGTCGTCGGACAGCTCCAGCCGGCCGGCGATCAACCCGGCCGCCTCCAGCTTCTGCAGGTGCATGTGCAGCAGCGGGCGGCTGATGCCGATCTCGCGGGCCAGGTGGCTGACGTAGTCGCGGCCGCCCGCGAGCGTGGCGACGATGCGCAGCCGGATCGGGTTGGCGAGCGCGGCGAGCATCTCGACCAGTTGGTCGCCGCTCGGCGCGTCTGCCATCAGGATCCTCCGACACATGAAAGAAAGTTCTTACAGGTGTCACTGTAGGCTGAAGTGAGGTGACGCGCAAGACCGGCTTTCGCCGGCGGCGAACCGATCTCCCGGAACCCGGGCCGGCGCCGTTAGCGTGGGCTCATGAAGGCTCCGGAGGACTACGAGGAGCGGTCGACGCCGCTGCTGCGCACGATGGTCGGCGACGTGCTGCGGCGCACGCGGCGCGAGCAGGGCCGCACGCTGGCCGACGTCGCGGACGACGCGAAGGTCTCGATGCCGTACCTGTCCGAGGTGGAGCGCGGCCGCAAGGAGGCCTCGTCCGAGGTGCTCGGCGCGATCTGCGACGCGCTCGGGCTGGAACTGTCCGACCTGCTCGGCGAGGTCCGGCGCGACCTGGTCGAGCACCGTGCGACGGTGATCCGGCTCGACACGGTCCGGGCGCTGCGCCGCCGCGACCCCGTCCGCCGTCCCTCCACCGGCCGGGGCGGCGACGTCCTCCTGCTCGCGGCCTGAGGACGTTCAATCGGCGTTGACGGGGCTGCGACCGTTGGCTTGAGGGAGCTGCGAACGTTGGCCGTCCCCCTGCTGCCCGATTGTCTTAGCCGGGACGACGCGCCTCAAGTCCGGCGGCTCTTGCTGGTTGCTGTTGGGTTTGTGGCTGGGGCCGCCGTACTTGACCCGCGTCGTCCCGGCCAAGAACGGGCAGCTATCAGGGGGACGGGGGGAGTGTGGGCACGCTGCAGTGTCCCGGCCCACGTGCGCCGCTGTGGATTCTCATGATCATCAACCTTTTGCGTCGTCACAGAGCCTGTTGCTCTTTGTGGTTGTAGCTGACCGGTGTGGTTCGGGTTGGTGGTTCTTGGGTTGTCGGCTTGTCGGGGTCCGGTGCTGGTGGGCTGGTCAGGCGGTGGCGATCTGGGCGGTGGTGATG
>NZ_POTW01000063.1 GCF_003236295.1 Jiangella anatolica | reverse complement strand
CAGGAAGTACGTCACCTGCGGGTCGCTGGCGCTGTCGTTGTCGCGACGGGAGCCGAGGATGTGGTTGGTCAGGCCGCGCTCGTAGTAGTCCATGAACGCCGGGTCCGGGTTGTGGAAGTACAGGTTCCGGGTCAGCTTCAGCAGGTTGTACGTCGAGCAGGTCTCGCCACCGCCGCTGGAGGTGCCGGAGGTGACGCTCTGGTAGTGCAGCGACTCGGAGATGTCGCCGCGCGGCTGGAACAGCTCGGGGTTGGTGTTCGCCGGCCGCCCCGGCGCCTCGCCGTACTGGCCGCCGGCCGATCCGTGGCTGAACATCCGGTGCGGGATGATCATGTGCCAGAAGTTCTCCGCCGCGGTGAGGTACTCGGCGTTGGCCGCGGGGTCCTGCTCGTAGATGCGCAGGTAGCCCGTGAACTGCGGCACGTGCTGGTTGACGTGGATGCCGGTGAGCACGTCGCGGTCCTCCAGCACGGCCGGGAGCACCGTCCGCCGGTTGTCGAACGCCTTCGCGGCGACGAGGTACCGGGCGGCCCGCTCCGGGTCGGTGGCGATCGCGGCCAGGTGGGCCAGGTTCTCGTTCGACCCGCCGAACTCGCCGGCGATGTGCAGCGACCACATGCGGTTGAGGTTCGCCCGCGGCACCCGCGACAGCCGGCTGTGCACCCAGTCGCCCATCTTCGTGACGATCTCCAGCGCGCGCTCGCTGCCGGCCAGGTGGTGCGCGTCGATCAGCCCGCGCATGATCTTGTGCAGCGTGTAGTACGGCGCCCAGATGCCGGTGCCGCTGTAGGTGGTGAACTCCTCCAGCCGGATGAACTGCGCCTCGGTGTACGCGGACAGGAAGCCCGGGTGCCGCCGGCCGTCTGTCGCGCCGAAGAACTCGCCGTGGCGGCCGCGGCCGGAGGAGTCGGCGATCGTCGGGCCAGGCGCCTCGTCGAACCGGTACCAGGCGACGTCGGCGCTCACGGCCGCCGGATCGGCGACGACGGCGGCCACCTCGGCGGCGTCGAGGCCGCGGCCGAAGATCTGGAACTCGTCCACCAGGCCGTTCAGGAACTTGATGTTGACCTGCGGGAACTGCGCCCGGCCGAGCCAGTTGTCCGGCGTCGTCCCCAGGTCCGACGGCGACAGGCTCAGTGCCGCGCTGCCCGCCGCGACCCCGTTGACGTAGATGGTGCCGGTGCCGCCGGAGCGGACGATCGCCACGTGCGCCCACTCGCCGGCCGGCAGCGCCGTCGTCGCCTGGACGCGCTGCTCGGCGGCCGCGCCTCCGGTGGTGATCGCGAACCGTGGGCCGGTCTCGTTGTGCACGGACAGGTACATCCGCGACAGCGAGTCCGTCGCCGCGTCGCCGGGGTGACCGAAGTCGAACAGCCGCGCGTTGTCGTCGCGCACCGTCAGGTTCACCCATGCGGCGACGGTGAAGTCCGTGAGGCCCGCGACGATGCCGGGCGGCAGCCGGACGTAGTCGGCGTCGCCGGTGATGTGTCCGTTGGGTGTGCCGGTGAACCGGATCGCGGTCCCGTTGCGGCCGGCCGGGCGGGGCGTGGGCCGCGCGGCCTGGGCGGCGAACGCGTCCTGGCACTCGCCCAGCGCGTTGACCATGTAGTCGAGCTTGTCCTTGAAGATCTGCTCGCCGGTCGACGCCCACGACTGCGCGAGCAGCGTCAGGAAGTGGCCGCTGAAATGACCGCGCAGGTTGCCGTCGGGCGACTCCCAGCTGCCGATCGGGTTGACGCCCTTGTGGTCGAGGCCGGCGGTGACCCGGAAGCTGCGCAGCATGCGGTCCGGCCCGCGCTGGTCGTCGCGGACGCCGTTGACGACGCTCGGACCGTACTCGCGAGCGTAGTTGAGCAGCCGGTTCCGCTTCTCCTTGAAGACGCTGTCGCCGAGCGTCACCTGGCTCAGCGTGAACGGGCGGACCTGCCAGCTGTCCGCGACCGGCAGGCTCGGCTGGCTGGTCACCGCCAGGGCCGCGGCGGACGCGGCGCCGGGCGCGGCGGCGGCCTGGCCGGCGAGCGCGCCGGTCGCCGCCGTGCCGACCGCCGGGGCGGCGGCGGCCAGGGCGCCCAGGCGGAGGACGGTACGCCGGGACAGGTCCTTGGTCATGTGGTTCTCCTTGTCCGGGGGAGAGGCCGCGCGCTGTTAGCGGTAACAGCCAGGAAAGATGTGACATGGTACTGAGCGGACGAAACGGACGTCAAGGGTGAGGCTCGCTGCCGGAGGGACGGTGCGGGAGGGACGGTATTGGCGGCTGCGACGGTCGAGGAGCTGGCAGGGACTGGGGACAGGGGCAAGGGCTGAGACCGGGGCCGGAGGGCCGAGCCACACGTGGCGACGATCGCGGCAACAGGGCGCCGCCGGGGCGTCGACTGCGGCGACGGCGTGCCGCTAGGACGTCGACTGCGGCGACGGCGTGCCGCTGGACGTCGTGCTGCGCGCGGCGGGTCACCCGGTGGTGCGGCGCTGGCCGCGAAGGCCCGGTGGTGGCGCCATGACGCGTCCGGCCCGGCCTTGGCACGCTCCGGTGCTCCACAATTCCGGCATCTCGGGCGCGATCGGTCGCCTGCAGCGAGCCAAGCGCGACGCTGCGGCGTGCCAAGCCGCCGAGCGAGGCTCGCGTGAGCGCGGCGTCGAGTTCGACGGGGGCGAGGTCGCGTTCACCGACGGGCAGACGGTCGGCGCGGCGCGGGCCGCGAAGGTGGCGGCGCCATGACGCGTCCGGCCCGGCCTTGGCACGCTCCGGTGCTCCACAATTCCGGCATCTCGGGCACGATCGGTCGCCTGCAGCGAGCCAAGCGCGACGCTGCGGCGTGCCAAGCCGCCGAGCGAGGCTCGCGTGAGCGCGGCGTTCGAGTTCGACGGGCGCGAGGTCGCGTTCACCGACGGGTAGACGGTCGGCGCGGCGCTGTGGGGCGGTGGCGGTGGTGGCCGGCGGTGCCGTGCGCGCGATGGCGCGCGCCGCGCGCGACGGCGGTGGCCGGTGTTCGCGTGGGCGTGCGATGGCGCGCCGCTCGCGACGGCGGCGGCCGGTCTTCGCGTGGGGCGGGTGGCGCCCGGACGGCCGTTGGACAGTAGGCGACACGAGGCCCGAGCCGCGCGGGCGACGGGGGGAAAGCGTCCGGCGGGCTCGGGCTCGTGCTCCGGGAGGACCCGGACGCCGGCGGGGGTGTCGTCACCGCCGGCGTGGCACATGAGCCTGTCGCCGGCGTCTGAGCTGCCGATGAGCCCAGCATGAGAGCCCTCTCACGCCGGGCGGGTGTCTACTCCGACCGGCCGGCCCACTCCCGCCGGGTGTGGCCGATGTGGGTGCGCATCAGCTCGGCCAGCTGGTCCGACTCGCCGGCCTCGATGAGATCGCACATCTGCTGGTGCTCCTGGGCGCTGGCGACCAGCCGGCCGGACGACGCCAGCGCGGACAGCCCGTAGAGGCGGGTCTGCGCGCGCAGCTCCTCGACGATGCGGACGAGGCGCTGGTTGCCGCTGGCCGACAGCAGCCGGACGTGGAACTCGCGGTCGGCGCCGATGTAGCTGATGAGGTCGCCGGCGGCGGCCGCGTCGACGATGGCCGAGGCGAGGTTGCGCAGTTGGGCGAGCTCCTGCGCGGAGATCTTCGCGACGGCCTCGGCGGCGGTCGGTGGCTCCAGCAGCTCGCGGATCCGGGTGATCTGGTCGAGGTCGGTCTCCGACATGTCGGTGACCTTGAACCCCTTGTTCCGGACGACCTCCACCAAGCCCTGCTTGACGAGGTCGAGCATCGCCTCGCGCACGGGGGTGGCGGAGATGCCGAAACGCTCGGCCAGCCCGGGGGCCGAGTAGAGCTCCCCGGGCTTCATCTCGCCGGACACGATGGCGCCGCGCAATGCGTCGGCGACCTCTTCTCTGACGCTCATCCGCCGTGCGAAGGACGGCAGCGCCAACTGCCGCAGTTCAGCCATCTCTGGTCCCTCCGGTGTTGCACGGCGGCCGAGCGTCACCGCGACGTCGCGTTCGTGCGAGATATCCCACCTCTTCAACCCTAAAGGAGAAAGCCCTCGGGAAAGGGATCCGCCGGGTCGAGGAAGTATTGTGCCGTGCCGGTCAGCCAGGCGCGCCCGGTGACTGTGGGTATCACCGCGGGTAGGTCCCCGACCGCAGACTCGCCGACCAGACGGCCGACGAATCGGCTGCCGATCAGTGACTCGTTGACGAAGTCCGTGTCGAGCGGGAGCTCGCCGCGGGTGTGGAGCTGCGCCATGCGGGCGGAGGTGCCGGTGCCGCAGGGTGAGCGGTCGAACCAGCCCGGATGGATGGCCATGGCGTGCCGTGAGTGGCGGGCGTCCGAGCCGGGGTCGACCAGCTGGACGTGGTGACAGACGTTGATGCCCGGGTTCTCCGGATGGACGGGTGCGTCATGCTCGTTGATGGCGTCCATGATGGCAAGCCCGGCCGCCAGCAGCTGGTCCTTCTGCGCGACGTCGACGCGCAGGCCGAGCTGGCCGGCGTCGAGGATCGCGTAGAAGTTGCCGCCATAGGCCAGGTCGTAGGTGACCGCGCCCCAGCCGGGCACGTCGACCTTCGCGTCCAGGCGGTCGGTGTAGGACGCGACGTTGCGGATGGTGACGGCCTCGGCGGCGCCGTCGCGGACGGCGACCTCACAGACCACCAGCCCGGCCGGAGTGTCCAGCCGGATCGTCGTGACCGGCTCGCTGACCTCGACCATCCCGGTCTCGACCAGCACCGTCGCGACGCCGATGGTGCCGTGCCCGCACATCGGCAGGCAGCCGGACACCTCGATGTAGACGACGCCCCAGTCGGCGTCGGTGCGGGTCGGTGGCTGCAGGATCGCGCCGCTCATCGCCGAGTGCCCGCGCGGCTCGAACATCAGCAGCCGGCGCAGCTGGTCGGAGTTGGCGATGAACCACTGCCGCCGTTCCTCCATCGTGGCGCCCGGGAGAGTGCCGACGCCGCCGGTCACGACGCGCGTCGGCATCCCCTCGGTGTGCGACTCGACGGTGTGGAAGATCCGCTTGGACCGCATCGGCGCGCCCCCCTCGGCCGTCAGGAGTACTTCTCGGCGGCCTTGGCGGTCAGCTCGCGCACGGACGCCGCGTCCTCGGCCAGCATAGGCTGGCGCGGGGGCCGGACCGGGCCGCCGTTGCGCCCGATGACGTCCATCGACAGCTTGATCGCCTGGATGAACTCGGTGTTGAAGTCCCAGCGCAGCAGCGCGTGCAGGTCGCGGTACATCGGCAGCGCGGTGTCCAGGTCGTGCGCCAGCACCGCGTGGTAGAGCTGGGCGCAGGCCCGCGGGAACACGCTCGGGTAGCCGGAGATCCAGCCCTTCGCGCCGGCGAGGCCGACCTCCACGACGGAGTCGTCGGTGCCGATGAGGATGTCCAGGCCGGGCGCCAGCTCCTGGATCTGGTAGGAGCGGCGCGACTCGCCGGTGAACTCCTTCACGCCGACGATCAGGCCCTCGTTGTACAGCTCGGCCAGCAGCGCCGGCTTGAGGTCGATCTTGGTGTCGATGGGGTTGTTGTACGCCGACACCGGGACGCCGACCTTGGCGATCTCGCGGAAGTGCTCGATGACCGAGCGGTCGTCGCCGCGGTAGGCGTTCGGCGGCAGCGCCATGACGACGGGCGCGCCGGCCTCGGCGGCCTGCTCGGCCCAGCCGCGCGCCTCGCGGGCCCCGTAGGCGCCGACGCCCGGCATGACGGTGAAGCCCTCGGGCGCGTTCTCGATGGCGACCTTCACCATCGTGGACCGCTCCTCGGGGGTGAGCACCTGGTACTCACCGAGCGAGCCGTTCGGGCACACGCCGTCGATGCCGTTGGCGGCGAGCCAGCGCACGTGGTCGGCGTACCTGTCGAAGTCGACCGACAGGTCGTCACGGAAGAACGTCGGGGTGGCGACCAGAACGCCGTGCCATGGCTTTTCACGACCGTTCATGCGAGGCTCCATTTCTATACTATATAACATTTCACTCATGTGTGAGGGACGGGACAAACGGGACCGAGCCGGAAAAATCAGGTCTGCAGAATGCCGTCCACGCGTCGCGGAATGCCCGGATTCGCGTCCCGCAACTCGTCCGGGAGCACATGCTCGGGGGCGTTCTGATAGGCGATCGGGCGTAGCCACCGGCGGATCGACGTGGGCCCGACGGAGGTGTGCGCGCTGAGGCTCGCCGACGGGTACGGCCCGCCGTGCTGCATGGCCCAGGTGACGGCGACGCCGGTCGGGAAGCCGCCGAACAGCAGCCGGCCGGCCCGCTGCCGCAGCACCGTGTGCAATCGGCCGACGAGGTCGGTCTCGCCGTCGCCGGCGTGCACGGTGGCGGTCAGCTGGCCCTCGAGCCGGTCCAGCGCGCCGAGCAGCTCGTCGGTGTCGCGGTACTCGATGACCAGCGCCGTCGGCCCGAAGCACTCCTCGAGCAGCTCGGCGTCGAGGTCGGCCGCGGCGACGGAGAACAGCGCCGGGCGGCCGAGTGCGGGGTCGTCGCCGGCGCCGTCGCCGAGGGTGCGCAGCCGCGGGTCGGCGTGCCGCCGCTCGGTCTCGGCCCGGTAGGCGTCGCGGATGGAGTCGTTGAGCATCCGCGCGGCCGGCACCTCGGCCAGCCTCGCGCCCAGCGCCGCCTGCAGCTCATCGCTGCCGGCGGGTGCGAAGAGCAGCCCGGGCTTCGTGCAGAACTGCCCGACGCCCATGGTGATGGAGCCGACGTAGCCGGCGGCGAACTCCGCGGCCTGCCCGTTCGCCACCTCGGGCGTGACGACCAGCGGGTTCAGGCTGCCGAGCTCGCCGTAGAACGGGATCGGCGACGGGCGCGCGGCGGCGAGGTCGGCCAGTGCCCGGCCGCCCCGGGTGGAGCCGGTGAAGCCGACGGCGCGCACGTCAGGGTGCTGGACCAGCTCGGCGCCGGCCTCCAGCCCTTCGATCAGGCCGAGCGTGCCCTCGGGCAGCTTCGCCTCGGCCAGCCCGGCCCGCATCGCGGCGAACGTGCGCCGGCTGGTCTCCGGATGCGACGGGTGTGCCTTGACGACGACGGGGCAGCCGGCCGCGAGCGCGGACGCGGTGTCGCCGCCGGGAACGCTGAACGCGAGCGGGAAGTTGCTGGCGCCGAAGACGCCGACGACGCCGACCGGCACGAGCATGCGGCGCAGGTCCGGCTTCGGCCCCATCGGGGTGTCGCCGGCGTGGTCGATGGTGGCCTCGACGTACGAGCCCTCGCGCAGCACCTCGCCGAACAGCCGCAGCTGATACGTCGTGCGGGTGAGCTCGCCGTTCAGCCGGGCCGGGCCGAGGCCGGTCTCGGCGTCGGCGGTGGACACGATGGCGTCGCGGTCGTCCTCCAGCGCGGCGGCGACGGCGTCGAGGGCGTCGGCCCGGCCGGCGCGGCCGGCCTGCTCGAACGGCGCGGCCGCCTCGGCAGCCGCGCCGACGGCGTGATCGACGTCAGACATGCATCAGCCTTCCCAGGTCGGTGCGGGTGGGGCAGCGGCGAACGACCCGCCGGGTGCTTCCCGCAGAATATCTTAGTGACATGTGAAATGTCACTGTTGTCCGATGTGGCCGGGATCGCCGGCCAGCGTGCCGAGCGAGATCGGAGCGGCGATCGGTCGTTCACTCACCCCTCGCAGGTCAGGCGCCGTTCCCGTGCACGACGCGGTCAGACATGCGGTGGCGTACCCGCACACCCGTCCCTGACACCATCCCATGCCGGCCCGGCTCAGTAACTTCGCCGTCCGCACATCGGTCGCGCCCAGCTCGTCGAGCGCGGTCCGCACCTCGCCGGCGCTGACCTCCTCGCACCGGCAGACCAGGGTGTCGTCGGCCAGCCAGCTCTGCCAGCCCGCGCGCACCGGGTGGACGGCGTGCATGGCCGCGGCGAACCGGCGCAGCGCCCGCCGGCGGCGGCGCAGCGAGGCCGGCGCGGACGTGACGCCGGCAGCGGCCACTCCCGCGATCGAGCCCTCGGCGACGGCGAGCGCCGCCCCGCCCACGCCGCAGGCCTCGCCGGCGACGTGGACGCCGGGCACCGACGTCGTCTGCCGCTCGTCCACCTCGACGACCAGCGAGCCGTCGGCGTCCACCCGGGTCGCGCAGCCCAGCGCCAGCGGCAGCTCCAGTTGTGGCGTGAACCCCCAGCCGACGGCGACGGCGTCGCACTCGACGACGCGCTCGGAGCCGGCGACGATGCGCCAGTCGTGGTCCAGCCGGGCGACGGTGACCGCCTCGACCGCGTCGCCGCCGTGCGCCGCGACGATCGCCTGCCGGGTGTGGAACGGCACCCGATGCCGGGCCAGCGCGGCGGCGTAGCCGGCGCCTTCGGTGAGCTTGGCGGCGACCGGCAGCACGGCGCCGGCGTGCCGGATCCAGCCCGCGGGCCGGTTGGCCTCATAGACGCCGGCCACCCGGGCGCCGCGTGCGGCCAGCCCGGCCGCCACCGGCAGCAGGAACGGCCCGGTGCCGCCGACCACCACGCGCCGCCCGACCAGCACCTCATGCCCCTTGAGCAGCGCCTGGGCGCCCCCGGCGGTGTGCACGCCCGGCAGGTCCCAGCCGCGGAACGGGACCTGGCGGTCGTAGGCGCCGGGGGCGAGCACCAGGCGCCGCGCCGGCACCTCGGTCTCGGCGTCACCGGCCACGGCGTGGACGGTGAACCCGTCCGCCGCCGAGCCGGACACCGTCCACACGTGCTGGCCGAAGTGCCTGACGGCGCCGGCCGCACCGGCGACCAGGCGCCGGAAGGCGCCCAGGTCGTGGTGGAGATCGGCGACCGCTCCCAGATCGCCGGGCCGGTGCCGCCAGTACTGCCCGCCGGGCTGCCGCCCGGCGTCGATCAGCGCGACCCGCGCCCCGCCGGCCAGCGCCGCGGCGGCCGCGGCCAGCCCGGCCGGCCCGGCGCCGACGACGGCGACGTCATACGGCGAGGTGGCCACGGCCGTCCCCTTCCTGGCTGCGGACGATCGCGCCGGCGGCCGCCGGCACCAGGCAGGCGCGCTGGTTCGGGACGTCGTCGACGGTCACCAGGCAGTCGAAGCAGACGCCGATGCCGCAGAAGATCCCGCGCGGGCGGCCCTCGCGGCGCGTCGTCCGCCAGGACCGCACGCCGGCCGCGACCAGTGCCGCGCCGACCGTCTGCCCGTCGGTGAACGCGACCTCGCGCCCGTCGAACTCGAACGCCGCGCTCACGCGAGCCTCCGCTCGCCGGCTTGGCACGCCGCAGCGTCGCGCTTGGCTCGTCGCGGGCGACCGATCGTGCCCGAGATGCCGGAATTGTGGAGCACCGGAGCGTGCCAAGGTTGGGCTGGACGCGTCATGGCGCCACCACCGGGCCGAACCGTTCCGGGCGGAACGGGGCCAGGTCGAGCGACGGCGGCTCCTCGCCCAGGAGTTGCGCGATCAGCCGGCCGGTCGCCGCGGCCAGGCCGATGCCGGCGCCCTCGTGCCCGCACGCGTGGAACAGGCCGGGCGCCCGCGGGTCGGGGCCGATCACCGGCAGGTGGTCCGGGCAGTACGGGCGGAAGCCGCGGTACGTGCGAATGACCTTCACATCGGCCAGGACGGGGAACAGCGCCACCGCCTGCGCGGCCAGCGCCCGCAGCACCCGCACCGACAGCGTCCGGTCGTAGCCGACCCGTTCCCGGCTGGCGCCGATGAGGATCGTGCCGGACTCGGTGCCCTCGACGACGGGCGAGGTCTGCAGGTCCGCGTCGTCGCTGGCGACGTTCGCGACGTACTCGGCGGCGAAGACCTTGTGCCGGACCAGGCGCGGGAGCGGCTCGGTGACCAGGATGAACCCGCGCCGCGGCAGCACCGGCACGTCGACGCCGGCGAGCGAGGCGATGTCGCCGCCCCAGGTCCCGGCGGCGTTGACGACGGCGCCGGCGGGCAGGTCGCCGGCGGACGTCCGCACGCCGACGACGCGGTCGCCGGAGCGCAGGAACCCGGTCACCTCGACGCCGGTGCGCACCGTCGCGCCACGGGCCCGGGCCGCCCGCAGCAGCCGCGCGGCCGCCAGCATCGGCTGAACCTGCGCGTCGCCGGGGTACAGCACGCCGCCGGCCAGCGACGGCGTCAGGTGCGGCTCGTGCTCGGCCAGCTCGCCGGCCGGCACCACGACGGTCTCGACCCCCGCGCCGGACTGCGACGACGCCAGCGACACCAGCGCCTCGTAGCCGGGCGGGGTGGCGGCGACGACGAGGCCGCCCTTGGGGTCGAACTCGAAGCCGCCGACCTCGACGGCCAGGTCGCGCCAGAGGCCGGACGACAGCAGGGCGAGGTCGAGCTCGGCGCCGGGCGGCTTGTCCGAGACGAGGATGTTGCCCTCGCCGGCGCCGGTGGTGCCGCCGGCGACCGGGCCGCGGTCGACGACGGTGACGGAGTGGCCGGATCTCGCGGCGTACCAGGCGGTGGCCGCGCCGACGACGCCGGCCCCGATGACCAGCACGTCAGCGGGCACCGGGCGGACCTCCGGGGGTGAGCCCGCCGGCGACGTGTGCTTCCGTCGTCTCGATGCTGCCGGGCTCGTCGGCGGCCGGCGTCATCGCGACCTCCTCCGGCCTCACCTCGTGCGGCGTGAGCGTGCCGGACAGGATGTCCTCGGCGTAGTGGCAGGCCACCTTGTGCCCGGGCGCCACCAGCGGCAGCTCGCGCAGCGCCGGCCGCTCGGTGTCGCACCTGGTCGCCTGCTTCCAGGGGCAGCGGGTGTGGAACCGGCAGCCCGCAGGAGGGTTCGCCGGCGACGGCAGGTCGCCCTGCAGCAGGATCCGGCTGCGCGTCTCCTCGACGTTCGGGTCCGGCACCGGCACGGCGCTCATCAGCGCCCTCGTGTACGGGTGCAGCGGCTGGCGGTAGAGGTCGGCGGCCGGCGCCTGCTCGACGATGCCGCCCAGGTACATGACGGCGACCGTCTTGCTGATGTGCCGGACGACGGCGAGGTCGTGCGCGATGACGACGTAGGTGAGCGAGAACCGCTCCTGCAGCTCCTTGAGCAGGTTGATCACCTGCGCCTGGATGGACACGTCGAGCGCGGAGACCGGCTCGTCGGCGATGATCAGCGACGGGTTGAGCGCGAGCGCGCGGGCGATGCCAAGGCGCTGGCGCTGCCCGCCGGAGAACTCATGCGGATACCGGTTCACCACCGACTCGGGCAGCCCGACGACGTCGAGCAGCTCGCGGACCCGCTTGGCATGCGCGGCCGAGCCACCGGGGAACTTGTGCGCCCGCAGCGGCTCGGTGAGCATCGACTCCACGCTCTGCCGCGGGTCGAGGCTGGCCATCGGGTCCTGGAAGACCATCTGGAACTGGCGGCGGACGGCGCGCATCTTCCGCTCGCTGAGCGCCAGGATGTCCTGGCCGTCCAGCGTCACCGAGCCCTTCGTCGGCTCGGTCAGCCGCATGATCGCACGGCCGAGCGTCGACTTGCCGCAGCCGGACTCGCCGACCAGGCCGAACGTCGTGCCGGCCTCGATGTCGAGGTCGACGCCGTCGACGGCCTTGACCGCGCCGACGGTGCGCTGGAACAGCGTCCCGGACCTGATGGGGAAGTGGACCTCGAGGTCGCGGACTTCGAGCAGGCTCACCGGGCCACGTTCCCTTCGTGCAGGACGACGTCGTCGCCGACCGGCCGCAGACAGCGGACCGGGTGCGGCACCAGCGGGGTGCCGAGCTCGGCCATGGCCGGCGGACCGGCCAGACACTCGGCCACCGCCCGGCTGCAGCGCGGCTGGAAGGCACAGCCACGCTCCCACGCGACGGTGTCGCGCGCGGAGCCGGGGATGGTGTGCAGCACGGCGTCCGGGTCCTCGTCGTCGATGCGCGGGATGGACTGCAGCAGGCCGTCGGTGTAGGGGTGCGATGGCCGGGCGAACAGGTCCTTCGTGCCGGCCGACTCGACGATGCGCCCGGAGTACATGACGTGGACGTCGTCGCACAACCCGGCGACGACGCCGAGGTCGTGCGTGATCATGATCATCCCGCAGCCGCTCTCGGCGACCAACGTGCGCAGCAGGTCCAGGATCTGCGCCTGGATGGTGACGTCGAGCGCCGTGGTCGGCTCGTCGGCGATCAGCAGCTTGGGCCGGCAGGCGATCGCGATGGCGATCATCACCCGCTGGCGCATGCCGCCGGAGAGCTGGTGCGGGTACTCGCCGAGCCGGCGCACCGGGTCGGGGATGCCGACGCGGCGCAGCAGCTGCTCCGCCTCGGCCTTCGCCGCGCCCTTGGCCAGCCCGGCGTGCCGGATGAGCACCTCGGTGAGCTGGCGGCCGATGGTCACCACCGGGTTCAGCGACGTCATCGGGTCCTGGAAGATCATCGCGACGTCGCGGCCGCGGACGTCGCGCAGGGCGCGCTGGTCCATGTCGGTCAGCTCGTTGCCGTCGAGCATGACGGTGCCGCCGACCCGGACGCCGCGCGACGGCAGCAGTCCCATGACCGCCAGCGACGTCACCGACTTCCCGGACCCGGACTCGCCGACGATGCCGACGGACTGCCCGGCCGCGACGTCGAAGCTGACGCCGTCGACGGCGTGCACCGGCTCGCTGCCGGACCGGGTGAACGTGACCGAGAGGTCGCGCACTTCGAGCAGGCTCATGCCGTCACCGCCGGAACTTCGGGTCGAGGGCCTCGCGCAGCGACTCGCCCACCAGGGTGAAGCCGAGCGCGGCGAGGACGATGGCCAGGCCGGGGTAGACCGCCAGCATGGGCGCCGACGTCAGCGTCTCCTGTGCGTCGGTGAGCATGCGACCCCACTCCGGCGTTGACGGGTTGCTGCTGGAGAGGCCGAGGAAGGCCAGCCCGGCCGCCTCGACGATGGCCAGCGCCAGCGTCAGCGTGCCCTGCACGATCACCGGGGTGAACGAGTTCGGCAGCACGTGCCGGAACACGATGGCCGAGCGCGAGATGCCCAGCGACCGCGCCGCCAGCACGTAGTCGGCGCCGCGCTGGCCGAGCATCTCACCGCGCAGCAGCCGGGCGAAGATCGGCACGTTCACCACCGCGATCGCGATCATCACCGACGTGAGGCTCTGGCCGAGCATCGCGGCGACGGCGATCGCGAACAGCAGCCCGGGCACCGAGAGCATGATGTCGACGAAGCGCATCACGAGCGTGTCGACCCAGCCGCCGAACGCGCCGGCCAGCACGCCCAGCGCGATGCCGGCGATGGCGCCCAGCGCCAGCGCGACGACACCGATCAGCAGCGACTGCCGGGCGCCGAAGATGATCCGGGAGAACACGTCGCGGCCGAGCGGGTCGATGCCCAGCCAGTGCTCGGCCGACGGGCCCGGGTACTGGCCCGGGCGGACCTGGTCCAGCCAGGAGTTGTCCGTGGGGGAGTACGGCGCGATCAGCGGCGCGAAGATCGCCACCAGCACGAAGACGCCGATGAGCACCATGCCCACGACCGCCATCGGGTTGCGCACCAGCCGGCGCAGCGCCTCGCGGCCCAGGCTGGCCGGTGGCCGCGAGGGCGTCGTCGCCGTCGCCGTCGTCGCGTCCGTGGTTTCCACGCTCATGAGACCCTCACCCGCGGATCGAGCAACCCGTAGACCAGGTCGACGATCATGTTGATGACGACGTACACGATGGCGATGACCAGGATGAACCCCTGAATGGTCGGGAAGTCGCGCTGCACGAGGCCGTCGGCCATGAACTGCCCGACGCCGGAGAACGCGAACACCTTCTCGGTGAGCACCGCGCCGGCCAGCAGGACGCCGAGCTGCAGGCCGATGACCGTCGTGACCGGCAGCATCGCGTTCTTCAGCACGTGCCGCCGGGTGATGGTGCCCGGCAGCAGGCCCTTGGCCTCGGCGGTGCGCACGTAGTCCTCGTTCACGACGTTGAGGACCGAGGCGCGGGTGATGCGGACGATCACCGCGAGCGGGATGGACGACAGCGCCAGCGCGGGCAGGATCAGGTGCTGGATGGCGTCCCAGCTGGCGTCCAGGTTGCCGGTGACGATCCCGTCGAGGACGTAGAACCCGGTGGGATGGTCGGCTCTGGCTCGCGGGTCGGCCCGGCCGGCCGTGGGCAGCCAGCCGAGCTCGACGGCGAAGACGTACTTGAGCATGTAGGCGAGAAAGAAGATCGGGATCGTCACGCCGAGCAGCGATCCCGTGACCGCGAGGTTGTCGATCCAGGTGCCGTAGCGACGCGCCGCCAGGTACCCGAGCGGGATCCCGACGGCGACCGCGATGAGCAGCGCCGCGAGGGCCAGCTCGATGGTGGCCGGGAACCGGCGCAGCATCTCCTCGGTGACCGGCTGCCCGGTCTGGATCGACGCGCCGAAGTCGAGCCGGACCGCCCGCCCCAGGAACTGGAGGTACTGCTCCCAGAGCGGGCGGTCCAGGCCGAGCTGCGATTCGATCGCCGCGATGGCTTCCGGCGTGGCGCGTTCACCCAGCAGGGCGTAGGCGGGGCCGCCGGGCAGTGCCCGGACCCAGGCGAACAGCAGGACCGACAGGCCCAGCAGGATCGGGACGAGCAGCGCGAGCCGCCGGACGATGAATCTCAGCACGTGGGGATCAGCCCTCGATGTCGATGAGGTCGAAGTCCTCCAAGCTGACCGGCGACGGGGTGTAGCCCGTGATGTGACCGGCCACCGCGAGCAGCGGCTGGTTGTGCACGAACGGGACGCCCGGGATGTAGTCGTAGATCGCCTGGTTGGCCTCCTCGTACAGGGCCTGGCGCGCCGCCTGGTCGGTCTCGGCCAGCGCCTCGTTCAGCAGCCCTTGGATGGCCGGGTCCGAGAAGCCGAACTCCGGCCGGTCCTGGCGGAAGAACGTGCCGACGAAGTTGTCCGGGTCGGCGTAGTCGCCGGTCCAGCCCAGCAGGAACAGCTGGCCCAGGCCGTCGCCCTGGATGTTCTGCAGGTAGTCCGGCGTCCACGGCACCGTCTTCGGGACGATGGTGAAGCCCACGGCCTGCAGGTCAGCGGCGAAGGACTCGTACACGGCCTGCGGGTCCGGCATGTACGGCCGGGACACGTCGGCGGGGTACCAGAACTCCAGCGTCAGGTTGGTCTCGCCGGAGTCGGCGATCAGCTGGCGGGCGAGGTCGGGGTCGTACTCGTAGCCCTCGATGCTCTGGTTGTAGCCCCACTGCTCCGGCGGGAGGAACTGGTTGGCGACGACGGCGCCCTCCGGGTACGCGGCGTCGAGCAGGCCCTGCCGGTTCAGCGCGTGCGAGATGGCCTGACGGATCTTCTCGTTCTGGAAGATCGGCAGCTTGTTGTTGAAGCCGACGTAGCCGACGTTGAACGCCGGACGCTCGACGACCTGGTCGCCGTTGCTCTCGATGGCGCCGATGTCGGCGGCGTTGACGCCCTCGTAGGCGTCGATCTCACCTGCCTGCAGCGCCTGCAGCCGCGCGGTGGGGTCCGGGATGGGCCGGAAGATGATCTCGTCCAGCGCCGGCGCCTCGCCCCAGTAGTCGTCGTTGCGCTCCAGCGTCAGGCTCTCGCCGCGCTCCCAGCTGACGAACTTGAACGGGCCCGTGCCCGCGACGACCTCGCTGCCGAAGCCGCCGGTGTAGGAGAGCGAGTCGCCGGCCTGCTCGATGTCGGTGCCGCCCTCCTCGATGGCCTTCGGGCTGGCGATGGAGAACGGCGGCAGCACCAGGCCGGCCAGCAGCGCCGACGACGGCTCGGTGAGGTTGAGCGTCGCGGTGAGCTCGTCGGTCGCATCGCACGAGCCGTAGCGGCTGGTGGGCGGGGAGGACTCGAGGTCGGCCGTGGCGAAGCCGCCGAACACCGTCTGCCAGTAGTAGCTGACGTCGCCGCTCTGCTGCGGGCCGGTGAAGTTGTACCAGCGGTCGAAGTTGAAGCAGACCGCCTCGGCGTTGAACGGCTCGCCGTCGTGGAACGTCACGCCCTCACGCAGGTGGAACGTGTAGGTGAGCCCGTCCGGGCTGATCTCCCACTCCTCGGCCAGCCCAGGCACGACCTCGGTGGTGCCGGGCTCCAGCGCGACGAGGGTCTCGTAGACCTGGTAGATGACCCGCAGCGACTCGCCGTCGGAGACGTAGGCCGCGTCCAGCGTCTTCGGGTCCTCGGACGAGCCGAAGATGAAGGTCTTCGGGTCGCCGCCGTCGCCGTTGCCGGAGCCGGAATCACCCGAACCGCCGGAGTCGTCGCCGCCACAGGCCGCGACGAGCAGCCCTGCGGCGGCGGTGAGGGCGAGGACTCGCCCTGCCTTGCGGTGCACACGCATTGGTCCTCCTTGGTTCGACATGCGACAGAGCGAGGGGCGATCTGGCTTCGGGACGCCATGACACCTGTGGCATCGTGGAACGCTCGACCGGCTCGGCGTTCCGCGGCACCCCAGAGCACACATTTACCATCAGACCGGACCCAGTGCGATGTGCCATTGCACTACTGTGTCCTAATCGTAACGCGGTCGAATGGCCCGATTGATCCCGGCTTTCGGCGCGGTGAACGCGGGGGATTCGCGCGATCGCCCCGGTGCGTTCTGCGCTCTTCCGGCCGGTTCGAGCGTGGTGCGCCGAGTGGGGCCGGCGGGTTCGCGCCCGGACCGGGTTCGCCGCCCGGAGCGCTTGTCCTACGTGACCGGTGACAGTACAATATTACTCCGCAATCCGGTCATACCCGCACAGATTCCCCGCACTCCGGCGGCGCCCTCCCGGTGTCGTCGTCCGCTCCTGCCGAGGAGGATCGGTGTCTGCGACACGTCGAGGAAGTGCGTCCTCTGATCCAGGCGGCCGCCGGATGCGCGCGCTGCTGGTCGCCGCGGCCGTGCCCGCGCTGCTCTTCCCGCAGCTCGCCGGCGCCGCCGGCGCGGACTCGCCGGCCGATGCGGCGCTCGCGCCGCCGCTGGCGCCGATCGACCCGCAGGACTGGGACAACCAGTACGACCTGACCTGGGACGACTTCGTCCCGGTGCCCGGCGTCGACTGGACCGACCCGGATCGCGAGCCGACGGTCGACACGTGGCGGGCGGCGCTCGTTCTCGTCGACTACCCGAACATGGACTTCCAGATCAGCCAGCCGGAGGGCTCGACCATCTTCGGCAACCCGGTCGGCGTCGGCGACGTCCCGCGCGCTGACGTGCCGCGGTTCTACGCCGACCTGCTGAACACGCCCGGTGAGCTCAACCACGGCCAGACGCTGAACTCGTACTGGATGGAGGACTCCTACGGCCAGTACGGCGTCGAGGTCGACTCCTTCGGCCCGTTCCGGATGCCGCGCAACCACTTCGAGTACGGCAACTCGCCCTACGGCAACGCCGCCAGCTGCCCGCCCGGCTTCACCTGCAACGGCAACTACACCCGCGACGCCCGGGCGCTGTACGAGGCGAACGTGCCGCCCGAGGTGCGCAGCCAGTACGACCTGATCTTCTTCATGGGCGCCGGCCTGGACGAGTCCACCGCGTGGCAGGTATTCGGCGAGATGATGTTCGACTCGCCCGAGGACGTGCCGGACGAGTTCGGCCCGCCGGCGCAGTTCGACCCCGACGGCGTCATGACGAACTGGATGCCGACCCGCTACATCCCGTGGACGTCGTGGGCGGCGGGCTCGTTCACGTGGGCCAGCGCCGGCGGCGGCACCGGCAACATGTCCGAGTCGTCGGGCACCGCCGGGTTCGCGCACGAGTTCAGCCACATCCTCGGCATCGGCGACAACTACAACGGCGCCTTCGCCGTGCCCGCGCAGCGCACCTTCACCGGCCAGTGGGACATGATGAGCCAGGGCTCGTGGAACGGGCCGACCGGCATGCACACCCGGTGGAAGGTCCCGGCCGACGGCGGCTCGACCGTCGGGCCGCACCACAGCATCCGCAACAAGCTCGAACTGGGGCTCATCGACACCGGCGACATCGTCGACCTCAGCCGCGATGGGCTCGCGTCGTCCGGCGTCGTCGTCGCGAAGGTGCGGGCGCGGGCGGCCGGCCCGGACGGCGACGCGCGGCTGGGCCTGCGGGTCCGCCTCGACGGCGCCGCGCCGGTGGACCGTACGCCGTCGTGCCACCCGTCGACCGCCGGCCCGGAGTGCATGGGCCAGGCCAACTACACGAACTACACCGTCGAGGTCGTGCAGCAGCTCGGCGTCGACTCCTACACCCCCGGCAACGGCGTGCTGATCTACAAGAACAAGGACCGGGCCAGCAACTGCGGCACGGCGTCGTGCTTCTCGTGGCTGATCGACCCGAACCCGGACGACATCGGGATGGTCGACTTCTACCAGCCCGACGGCACCCCGCGGATGGTGGTCACCGGCGACCCGCGGCAGGTCAACGACGCGACGTTCAACGCCGGGACGCACTCGGGCACCGCGTACGAGTGGGTCGACGAGGACAACCGGCTGCACTTCTACGTCGTCGACGTCGAGGAGGACGCCGACGGCGTGCGTACCTACACCGTCGCCGTCCGCTCCCTCGACGGCGACGGGCCGCACCAGCGCGGGGTCGCGCTGGCCGGCGGCGAGGCGAGCCGGCACACCCCGGGCAAGGCGGCCACCTGCACCTTCCCGCTGACGAACACCGGGGGCGGCGCCGACGACGTCTACCGGCTGTCGGTGACGTCGTCCGGCGCAGGCTGGGACGCCGAGCTGTACAACGAGCTGGCCAGGAGCCGGCCCGGAGCCACCGCCGAGGTGCCGGTGTACGTCACGCGGACGCCGGGCGCGGACCGGCAGGCGATCGTCACGCTGACCGCGACCTCGGAGAGCGACCCGTCGGCGACGGCCACCGCCACCTGCGTGGTCGACGTCGCCTCGACGACGGTGCGCCGCTGATCGCCGCGGCGCCCAGCTCTTCCGGGGCTGGGTGCAATGTCGTATTTTTTATCCACCACATCGAGGAGAGTGCATGCGTGTAAGGCTCACCGCGGCTGCGTTCGCGGTCACGACGCTCGTCGTCGGCCTGGCCGGCGCCGGCCAGGCGGCGCCACCGGACTTCGAGGTCCAGCCGATCGACCCGCAGAACTGGAAGAACCAGTACGACATGACCTGGGAGGACTGGACCGACATCCCGGGCACCGACTGGAACGACCCGGACGCGAAGCCGAGTGAGCGCGGTCTGCGCATCGCGCTGGTCGCCGTGGACTTCCCGGACCAGCCGTTCGTGATGACCCAGGAGAAGCAGAGCGACCTGTTCGGCAACCCGCAGATCGACCCGATCTCCCGGGACGAGGTGCCGCAGTTCTACCACGACTTCTACATGGTCCCGAACGAGTACAACCACGGCCGGACCATCCAGGAGTACTGGATGGAGCAGAGCCGCGGCCGGCTCGGCGTCGAGGAGATGGACGTGTTCGGCGCCTACCAGGTGCCGCGGAACCTGTTCGAGTACGGCCTGAACGAGTGGGGCCAGCAGTCCGCCTGTCCCGAGGGCTTCACCTGCAACGGGAACCTCGACCGCGACGTCGACACCGTCTGGAAGGCGGACCTGGCCGCCAAGGGCATCCCGTGCCCGAACAGCCGGTGCGGCTACGACGTCATCCTGCGGGTCTACGCCGGCTACGACGAGACCAGCATCTGGCAGGAGTACGGCGAGATGATGTTCGACACGAAGGAGGACATCCCCGACGAGTGGGGCCCGCCGGCGTCGGTCGACCCGGACAACGAGATGCCGAACTGGGCGCCGACGCGCTACGTCGAGTGGACCTCGTGGCGGGCCGCGGCCCAGCAGTGGGGCCTCTCGTCGATCCGCCAGGCGGAGAGCTCGGGCACCATCACGCACGAGATGGGGCACTTCTTCTTCAGCATCGGCGACAACAACAACAATCCGTTCACCAACCGGCAGAACCCGCCGCAGCCGTTCCATCGGGTCGGCTCGGCGCCGTGGGACATGATGGACCGCGGCTCCTTCAACGGCCCCGGCGGCCACCACATGCGCTGGGTCGTCCCGCCGAACATGGGCGGCTGGTCGCCGTCGGGCCTCATGGTCCGCAACAAGCTGCACGCGGGCATCCTGCCGGCCGACAACGTGCTCGACGTCAGCCGTGAGGCGCTGGCCGAGACCGGCGTCGTCGTCGACGAGGTGACGGCACGCGCCGTCGACCCGGGCGCTGACGGCACCTCCGGCGTCAAGGTCCGCCTCGACGGTGAGGGCCGGCCCGACCGCACGCCGGACTGTGACATCAACACCGACCCGTTCTGCCACGGCAACACCGGCTGGGACCACTACACGATGGAGGTCGTCGACCGGATGGGGTTCGACTCGTTCAACCCCGACACCGGCGTCGTCATCGCGAAGAACAAGACCCGCGAGGACCGCAACAACACCTGCGGCTACAACTGCTTCAACTGGGTCATCGACGCCAACCCCGACGACATCGGGCTGGTCGACTTCTACAAGCCCGACGGCACGCCGGTCATGGCCACCATCGCCGACCACCGGCAGCTCAACGACGCCGCGTTCCACGCCGGGCTGAACTCCGGCTCGGAGTACGAGTACGTCGACGAGGCGAACCGGCTGCACTTCTACGTCATCGACCTCGAGCGCGACGACGACGGCGTGCTGTCGTACACGCTGGCCGTGCGATCCCTGGACGGCAACGGCGCGCAGGAGCGCGGCGTGGACCTGGGCGACGGCGAGGTGTCCGGGATCCGGGCCAGCCAGGCCGCCCAGTGCACGTTCCCGCTGACCAACACCGGCGCGGCGGCCACGACCACGGCCGGCCACGTCAGCGATGTCAGCGGCAAGCTCGACAACGACGTGTACCGGCTCACGGCCGAGTCCAGCGGCAAGGGCTGGACGGCCGAGCTCGGCAACGTGCTCACCACGGCCCGTGCCGGTGAGACCGTCGAGGTGCCGGTCTACGTCACGCGCGACACGCCGGCCGCGCGGGACACCACGGTCACCCTCACCGCGACCTCGGAGAGCGACCCGTCGGTCACGCAGCAGGTCAGCTGCACCGTGGCCGTGAAGGACACCAACCCCCGGCGGTGACGCCGGTCGTCCGATCCCATGACGGCCGGCCCGGGCCCGTCCACGCGACGGGCCCGGGCCGGCCGCGAAGGAGAACGCTCATGAGACTCACGCACCGACCCCGCCGAACGCTTCGCGCCGCAGGTCTCACGTTCGCCGCCGCAGCCCTCGTGCTCGGGATGTCCGCGGGAGCGGTCCAGGCCGACCCGCCGGACTTCGTCGTGAAGCCGATCGACCCGCAGAACTGGAAGAACCAGTACGACATGACCTGGGAGGACTGGACCGACATCCCGGGCACCGAGTGGAACGACCCCGACGTCAGGCCCAGCGAGCGCGGACTGCGCATCGCCCTCATCGCCGTCGACTTCAAGGACGTCCCGTTCGTCATCACCCGGCCGAAGGGGTCCGACCCGTTCGGCAACCCGCAGATCGACCCGATCGCGCGCGAGGACGTCCCGCAGTTCTACCGCGACTACTACATGGAGCCGAACGAGCACAACCACGGCCGCACCATCCACGAGTACTGGATGGAGCAGAGCCGGGGCCGGCTCGGCGTCGACGAGATGGACACGTTCGGCCCGTACACGCTGCCGCGCAACCAGTTCGAGTACGGCCTGAACGAGAGCTGGATCCGCAACGCGCCGGGCGAGCACTGCCCCGAGGGCTACACCTGCAACGGCAACGTCGAGGGCGACGCCGACGCCCTGTGGCGGGCCGACCTCGCCGAGCAGGGGACGCCGTGCGTCGGCAGCCGCTGCGGCTACGACGTCGTGCTGCGGGTCTACGCCGGCTACGACCAGACCTCGGTCTGGCAGGAGTTCGGCGAGATGATGTTCCAGAGCAAGGAGGACGTGCCGGACGAGTGGGGCCCGCCGGAGTGGCTGGACCCGGACGACTCGATGCCGAACTGGGCGCCGACGCGCTACGTCGAGTGGACGTCATGGCTGGCGTCGTCGCAGCGATGGGGCAGCGCGTCGATCCGGCAGGCGGAGAGCTCGGGCACCATCACGCACGAGATGGGGCACTTCTTCTTCAACATCGGCGACAACAACAACAACCCGTTCTCGGACCGGCAGAGCCCGCCGTCGCCGTTCCACCGGGTGGGGTCGGCGCCGTGGGACATGATGGACCGCGGCTCGTTCAACGGCCCCGGCGGTCACCACATGCGCTGGGTGGTGCCGCCGAACATGGGCGGGTGGTCGCCGGCCGGCCTGATGCTGCGCAACCGGATGCTGGCCGGGATCGCGGACAACCTGGTGGAGCTGAGCCGGGAGAACCTGGCGGCCACCGGCGTCTTCGTCGACCGGGTGACGGCGCGCGCCGTCGACGCGGGCGCGGACGGCACGTCGGGGGTCCGGGTCCGGCTGGACGGCGAGGGCATCCCGGACCGCACGCCGGACTGTGACGCGAACGCCGACCCGTTCTGCCACACCGACCGGCTGGCCAACGGCACGACGGGATGGGACGACTACACCGTCGAGGTCGTCGACCGGATGGGCTTCGACTCGTTCACGCCGGACAGCGGTGTGATGATCGCGAAGAACAAGCCGCGCGGCTCGAACACCTGCGGCTACAGCTGCTTCAACTGGACGATCGACGCCAACCCCGACGACATCGGGCTGGTCGACTTCTACAAGCCGGACGGCACGCCCGTCATGGCCTCGATCGCCGACCACCGCCAGCTCAACGACGCCCTCTTCCACGCCGGCACCGGCTCCGGCTCGGAGTACGAGTACGTCGACGAGCACAACCGGCTGCACTTCTACGTCATCGACCTGGATCGCGACGAGGACGGCGTGCTGTCCTACACCGTCGCGGTGCGGTCGCTGGACGGGTCCGGCGCGCAGGAGCGCGGCGTCGAGCTCGGCTCGGGCTCCGTCCAGGGCATCCGGACCAGCCAGGCGGCGCAGTGCACGTTCCCGCTGACGAACACCGGCGCGGCCGCGACGACCACGACGGGCCACCCGACCGACGTGGCGTCGAAGCTGGACAACGACGTGTACCGGCTGTCGGTGGAGTCCAGCGGCCAGGGCTGGACGGCGCAGCTGGACAACGCGCTCACGACGGCGCGAGCCGGCGACACCGTCGAGGTTCCGGTGTACGTCACCCGTGAGACTCCGGCGGCGCGCGAGACCACCGTCACGCTCACGGCGACGTCGGAAAGCGACCCGTCGGCGACGCGGTCGGTGACCTGTACGGTTGCGGTCAAGGACACCAACCCGCGCCGTTGACCATGAGAGTGGGCACCCGGGCATCGGCGGCTCTGACCCGCGCCGATGCCCGGATTCCCGGGAGAGGTGACAGCCTGTGCGAGCAGTGCGCAGCGGGGCGGCGCTCGCCGTCGCGATGGTCTCGGTGACGCTGGCGGGGTGCTCCGGCTCGTCCGGCACGACGGAGTCGTCCGATGCCGACGCCGGCGTCGTGCGGGTGCTGATCCCCGACGGCAACCTGCGCCGGCTCGGCGAGCCGTGCAACGGGGCGGGCGCGTTCCGCTCGATCCACGCCGAGGCGACGTTCACCGTCGAGGACGGCGACGGCGTCGAGGTCGCCCGCGGAGAGCTGCCCGGCGGCACCGCGGAGAAGATGATGGACGTCAGCTTCCGCGAGGGCATGCGGCAGCCGACGATGTGCGTGATGGAGGTCCAGGTCGAGGGGCTGACCTCGCCGGACGGCTACGAGTTCGTCGTCGGCGACGGCTTCGCCGCGCCGATCGAGGCGGCCGAGGACGCTGGACTGATCGGAGAGGTGTTGATCTCGTGAGGCGGGTCCTGACCGGTCTGGTCGTGGCGGTGCTGGCACTGGCCGGCTGCTCCGGGTCGTCCGACGACGCTGCGGTCTCGTTCGACCTGCCCGGCGACGTGCCGGACGACGTGACGTTCATCGAGGCGCCGTCCACCGCGCCGCCGGCGCCGTCGTTCGAGCTGGAGCTGCTCGACGGCAGCACGCTGGACCTCGCCGAACAGTGGGAGCAGCGCCCGGTGGTGCTGGTGTTCTTCGAGTCGTTCTGCGAGCTGTGCGCACAGCAGCAGGCCGACGTCACCGCGCTCAGCGAGGAGTACCGCGACGCCGTCCTGTTCGTCGGCGTGGCCAGCGCGTCCAGCGCGGAGGACGCCGCGGAGTACGTCCGCGAGCACGACATCGCCTACCCGGTCGGGCTGGACCCGGACGGTGAGACGTTCCGCCGCTACGGGGTCGACGAGCCGCCCCTGGTGGCGCTGGTCGCGCGCGGCGGGCAGCTGGTGCGCGGCTGGCCCGGCGGCGTGGCCGACCTGGGCAGCCAGCTGACCGAGTTCGTCGTCGAGCCGAGGAGCTGAGTCCTCGCCCGATTCGGCCCCTTTTGACTACATAATATGTGATATGGTACCGGCCGGCGGAGGTGACCATGGAACTCTCGATGCAGCAGATCCTGGAGAGCCTGGCGCAGCGGGTGGGCCGGCCCGCGGTGCTCGAGGACCGGTTCAGCCGGCTCATCGCGTTCAGCTCCCATGACCGCCCCATCGACGACGTGCGGGAGGACTCGATCCTGCGCCGGCACGCGTCGCCGGAGGTGCGCGGCTGGCTGAAGCGGTTCGCGCTGCCGGACCTGCACCGGCCGCTGCGGATCCCCGCCAACCCGGAGCTGCACATGCTGCCGCGGGTGTGCGTGCCGGTCCGGTCCCGCGGCAAGCTGCTCGGGCACCTGTGGTTCGTCGACGCCGACGGCACCATGAGCGACGCCGACCTCGCGGTCTGTGTGCAGGGCGCCGCGGAGCTCGGCGAGTGGCTGCACCGCGAGAGCGTGGCCAGCCTGTTCTCGTCCGCCCGGCTGGCCGACACCATGCACATGCTGCTGAGCAGCTCGCCGATGAGCGCTCAGGCCGCCCGCAGCCTCATCGACGCCGGGTACATGCCGGCCCGCGACGGCGTCATCGCCGTGGTGCTGCAGGGCGTGCCGCGCCGCTCGTCCGGCGTCGACATCGAGGACGCCCTCGCCCAGGCGGTCGCGGACTTCCGCCGCGCCGTCCGGCAGGGCCAGGCGCTGGACCTGATCAACCGCGACCACGCCGTGCTGCTGCTGTCCTGCGCCGGCGACCACGACATCTACGTCGACGAGCGGGTCGAGGCGCTGGTGGAGCTGACGCGGACGGCACTGGCCGCCGACGCCGCCCTCGTCGTCGGCGTCGGCAGCCGCCGGGACGCGCTGGAGGCCGCCTACGCGTCGTTCCGCGAGGCCCGCATGTCCGCCGACGCCGCTCGCCTGCTGCCCGGTCTCGGCGACGTCGTGCACTGGTCCCGGCTGGGCATCCACCAGATCGTCGTCAAGCTCGCATCGCTCGGCGAGGAGGTGCCCACCGTCCACCCCGGCCTGGGCAACCTGCTCGACGACCCCGACGCGCTGCCGCTGCTGGAGACCCTGGAGACCTATCTCGACGTCGCCGGCAATGCCCAGCTCACGGCCGAGCGGCTCAACCTCCACCGGACGTCGCTGTACTACCGGCTGCAGCGGCTGGAGCAGCTGGCGCACACGAACCTCAAGAGCGGCGCCGAGCGGCTGGCGCTGCACCTGTCGCTCAAGGTCGCCCGCATGACCGGCCAGTACGCGCCCCGCCAGGCCGTGGTCGCCGACGCGGCCGCGCCCACGACTGCGACCGGCACCGACAACGTCACCCCGTTCCCGTCGGTGGTCTCGCGCTGAGCCGTCGCCCTGCGTAGTCTCGCCTCACCGTCCGGTCTCGGGGAGGCGCCGATGGCACTGCGACCAGAGGGAACCGTCCCGGACAGCGGGAGCCACGACTACCAGATCCTGCTGACGGTCATCGCCGGCATCTCGCTGGCGGCGGCCGTCACCGTCCTGCCCGTGCTGATCGCCGGGCCGTACGGGACCTGGCACTACTGGGCGACCGTGCTGCTCTGGCTGGCCGGTGTCGCGGCGACGATCCTGGAGTACCTCGCGGTGCTGTTCGGGTCGCGCTACTACCTGCGCCGGGTCGACCTCGTCGGCACCGTCAGCCTGGTGCTCGTGTTCCTCGCGCTGGCCGCGCTGTTCGTCGTCATCGGGATGGGCGAGCGGTGGCTGACGCCGCAGTGGTTCGTGCTGTTCGCGATCTTCTGTGTGGTGTCGGCGGCGGAGGCCGAGCACGGCCGCCGGGTGATCGTGCGGCACGCGGTGCGGCGGTACGGCGCGGCCGCGGTGCGCGCGTTCGCCGTCTCGCTGCGGCAGGTCACGGTGCTGATGCTGGCCCTGGCCGCCGCGTCGGTGCTCTTCGCCGCGGTGTGGCGCGACCCGCCGGGCGCGGCCGTGTTCGTCGCGTCGGCGCTGGTGCTGGCCGGCGTGGTGGCGGCGAACGTGCACCAGCACCGGATCCGGGTGGAGCTCGCCACCCGCTGACGTGGAACCGGCCACCGGGGCCGCCGCTGCGGACGGCGGCACCCGGTGGCCGGTGTGGGTGGGGCGAGCTGGTCAGTCGACCGGCAGCTCCGCCGCCAGCGACACCAGGGCGGCGCTGACGAGGGTGCGGGCACCGGTGCCGGCGACGTCCTCGGACATCGTCGTGAACCGGTCGATCGCCCGCTCGGCGGCCCGGCCGTGGGCGGCCTCGGCGATGTCGAGCTGCGCCCGCAGCCGCTGGTGCTCACCCTGGGTCAGGAACCCGCCGGCGCGGTAGTCGGCCAGCAGCTCCTGGGCGTTGTCGTAGGCGACGTCCAGGCTGCCGGACTTCAGCTCGACCTCGACGGTGACGGTCGCGGTCGGGTCGGACTCGCTGGTCGCCGTGATGGTCACCGTGGCCGTCTCGGAGGCGTCCTCGCCCGCGGTGGCGTACGCCCAGACCGGCACGGTGCCGCCCGCGGCGGCCGCCTTGATCTCGTACGGCAGGGTCACGTCCCAGCCCTCGCCCTCGATGGTCGACGAGATCCGGTACACGTCCGAGCCGTAGATGCCCTCACCGGCCGCGCCGGTGTTGGTCAGCGGCACGTTCACCAGGGCGGTCGAGTCGCCGACGGCGTACGTGGCGGACTCGCTCAGCGCCGCGCCGCGCTGGTACGTGTCGGTGGCCTCCGTGTGCCGCACCGCGACGTCGTAGAACAGCTCGCCCTCCTCGTCCCGGTAGGTGTCCAGGACGTAGAAGTGCAGCTTGTTCGGCGCGTCGAGGTACTCGTACTCGCTGCCTGACGCGGTGCCGGCGTGGAACGTCGCGTCGTCGAGCTGACGCGGGTCGCCCTTGACGACGGGGACCGGCTCGCCGCCGGGCTCGGTGGCGTTGCCCGGCCGGTAGAAGTCGATCCGGCCGATGTCGTTCGGGTTGGCGTCCACCAGCCACGCCCGCGGCGAGCCGCTGTTGCGCGACTGGCCGATGAGCACACCGTGCCCCGCGACGAACGAGTCGTTGCCGACCCGCTCGACGACCTCGACGTTGAACTGGTTCCAGGCCGTGGTGAGCGGCGTGCAGAAGAACGGGTCGTTCGTGCGCGCCTGGCAGGTGCCGTGGACGAACGGGCTGTCCAGCCCGATGCTCAGGCCGACCATGTCGCCGTCCGGCACGTACTCGCGGCCCTTGATCGGCGTGACGGCGACGCCCTGCTGGGCCAGCCCGGCCCGGGTGATGGTGAGGAACTCCTCCGGCTTGACGACGCCGAGGCGGCCCTGGCCGGTGGTCTTGAAGTACAGCGTGTGGTGCGGGCCGAGCGCCGATCCGCCCGCGTTGGGGACCTGCCAGCGGTTGTGCGTGCCGCCGGGGCCGTTGAACGAGCCGCGGCTCATCATCTCCCAGTAGGCGGTGCCGGCCCGGCCGCTGGCCGGGTCGAACGGGTTGTTGTAGTTGTCCGGAAGGCCGCGCAGGTGGCTGAACTCGTGCGCGAACACGCTCAGGCCGGAGTTCTCCGCCTGGGTCGACGTGCCGGCGCTCGCGTTCGGCCAGTGGTTGCCGGCCGCCTGCCACGAGGTCCAGTCGACGTACCGGGTGCCGACGGCGTTCGCGATGGGGTTGCCGTCGGCGTTGAGCACCGGGCCCTCCGTCGCGCCGGGCGGGCCGAACGTGGGCGGGACGTCCTCGGCGGTGCGGAACATCATCTCGCCGAACTCCTGCCAGGTCGACGTCTCGTCGTGCCCGGCGGTGACGTAGAAGCCGTTGTCGAAGCCGCACAGTGAGAGCTGGCCGGTCCCGGTGCCGGGGGCGCAGCCGATGTCGTTGCGCCACAGCTCGTTCGCGACGTGGCGGATGTTCCGGTCGTTGAAGTTGTTGCGGGCAGGGTCGACGATGCCCGTGCAGCGGTCTCCGGCGGGACACACCGAGGCTGGGCCGGTGACCTCGAGGCCGAACTCGCTGAGGCCGTACTCGTGCCCCTTGGCCGGCATCTGATAAGGGCCGAACACCTCGACGGTGACGCCGATGCGGCCGTGGCTGGTCTCCATCCAGTAGCCGTGCAGCGTCTGGCCGCCGTTGTACTCGTTCGGGACGGCGTAGTAGTCGTAGTACCACTGGTTGACCTCGTCGGGCGAGACCGGCGCCCACGGCGGCAGCGGGTTGCCGAACGGGTGCGACCCCGGCTCCTGGCTGATGAGGAACTTCTGGTCCGGGTACTCGAGCAGGATCACCGCGGTGCGGTACTGGTTCTCCGAGCCCTGGCTGGTGGTGTCCTGGTTCCAGGCGTCCGGCCGGACCTGGACGTAGTCGTCCCAGGTCATCTCGGCCTGCTCCTCCCAGACCTGCTCGTCGACGGGGACGATGGGGCCGGCGGTCTCGTCTTCGGCCACCGCGTTCTCGGCGTTGGCCGACACGACCCCCGCCGATGCCGAGAGCGCCAGCGCCGCCGCGCCGACGACCGCCCTCGCCCGCCAGGCCCGGCCGCGTCTCGCGGGCCGCCGTTCTGTACTCGCCGTCACTGCGCCCTCCCATGGGTCGACGCCGGACCGCGGGGGAAGCGGACCGGTCCGGCGACCGTAGGCCGTCGAGCGACCTACGGTCACCGGACAGGTGCATGGACATCTACCGCGTCAGTCGGACATCTGTCGGGTCAGTCGCCCCGGCCGCGGTTGACGATCGTGATCGAGTGGGTCTGCTCGGTGTTGTCGTTCGCGTCGTTCGAGCGGTACTCGATCGTGTGCTCGCCCAGCGAACGGATCCGGAACGGCTCGGTGTAGGTCTCCCACTGGCCGCCGTCGATCCGGTACATGATCCGGTTCACGCCCGAGCCCCAGCCGTCGTCCGCGGTCAGCGTCACCGTCGGGTTGACGTACGAGCCGTCGCGGGCCGGTCGCTGGTTGAGCTGCAGCACCGTCGCCGGCGCGTCGACCTCGATCGAGCGCAGCGCCGCCCGCAGGTCCGGCAGCGGGCCGATGTTCTCCTGCGGGTTCGTCGTCTGCGGCGCGCCGGTGGACCGCAGCAGCTCGTTGATCTGCGCGCTCGTCCACGGGCCGAGTCCGACCGACATGACGTAGGACTGGACGGCGACGACGGCGTTGGTGACGATCGGGCCGGCGCCGGACGTGCCGCTGAACGAGCGCGAGTAGGCCCGGTTGTGGTCGTTGCCGAGCTCGGTGCACAGCACGTTGCAGTAGCCGGTCGTGTAGATGTCCTGGCCCCAGCCCTGCAGGTCGAAGCGCTGCCCGTAGTTGGAGAAGCTCAGCCGGGACCGCGCCGGGTTGGCCGCGCGCAGCCCGCTGCCGCCGGCGCCGGCGTAGATCGCGCCGGAGTGCTGGACCGCCGGGTCGAACCACTTGATCCCGTTCAGCGTGTACATCGGGTCGTCGGTGTTCGTGTTGCCGTTGCCGCCGGTGAGCACGACGTTCGCGCCCATCGCCGTCAGCACCTTGTTGGCATCGAAGACCGACGGGATCCACTCCAGCGGCGCGTACCGGCTGCCGCCGAGCGGGCTGGCGGTCTGCTGCTCCAGGACCAGCGCATCGCCGGGCCGGACGAACGGCTGCCCGTCGGCGTCCTTCAGCGCCGCGACGAACGCCAGCGCCGGGCCGGGCCGCCACGACGTCCGGCCGCCGCCGAGGTTCTCCACCGGCGAGATGCCGTAGATGTCGACGTCCGGGACGCCGCCGATCACGCCGAAGCCGTTGTCGACGGCCGCGATCTCGCCGAAGACGGCGGTGCCGTGGTCGTCGCCGAACGTCTCGATGCGGACGAACCGGCCCTGGCCGATGTCGCTGGACCAGTCCAGTTGCAGGTCCTCGTGGAACGGGTTCCAGTTGTACTCCAGGTCGATCACCCGGATGCCGGCGCCGCGGACCCGCGGGTCGGCGCGGACCAGCTCGTTGTCCACGCCGTTGTGGGTGGCCGACGGGCGCAGGTAGCCCTGCAGCGGGGACAGGTCCGGCGTCGGCTCCGCCGGGGGCGGCGCGGGCTCGGGGGACGGGTAGGCGTGGACGACCTCGGGCAGCGCCGTCAGCTCGGCCAGGACGGCGTCGACGTCGGCGCCGGCCGGCAGCAGCGCGGTGTACCAGGACGCGAGGTCGGGCAGCGGCTGCGCCGAGCGGGCCTGCGCGCGGGTCGTGGCGGCGGCCAGGTCGGCGGCCTGCGCGGGCTCGACGAACGGAATGAGAGCGCTCACATCGTGCCGGTCGAGAACGTCCCGGACGGCGTCCAGGCTCTCGCCCGCGGTGCTGCGCAGCGTCGCCTCGCTGCCGCCGCGGACCGCGTAGTCCTCGGCGAACTTGAGCTCCAGGCTGACCTCGGGCTCGACGGCCGCGGCGCCGCCGACCCCGTCGCCGTCGCCCGTGGTCGCGGTGAGCTGGAGGACGCCGGTCGACGGGGTCAGCTCGCCGCCGTCGGCCAGCCGCTGCTTGTCGACGTGCACGACGAGGTCGTCGGCGCCGTCGCCGTCGACGTCGCCGACGTGGCTGAGGACGGCGCCGGACGCGGACCGCGCCGGAGCGACGTCGCCGATCGTGACGGTGTCCAGGTCGATGTCGGCGACGTCGACGGCCGGTGAGCCGTGCACCGTGACCGGGATCAGGCCGGCGCCGGCCAGGTTGACGTGGCCGGACAGCCCGGCTGTGACGTCGACCTCGATGTCCGGGGCGGCGGCCGGCCCGGCCTGTGCGGGCGGTGCGAGCAGGGCGTAGCCGGTCACCGCGAGGGTGCCGAGCGCTACGCCCGCTCTGAAGCGTCGTGCCATGAGGGCGGGTCTCCTTGTCGCCGGGGGACGGGATTGCGCCCGAACATAGAGAAACCGGGACGAATGGTCACCGGCCGTGTGTCGGAAACCCCACCCGGCGGGGTCGACATCTGTCGATGAGAGCTGTCTCACTCCCGCCTCACGCTGCTCTGCGGGTGCTTCGGGAGGCTCGACGCAGAGAGCCGGCGCCCCCGCCGGCCGCTGCGAAGGGACAGGATCCATGAAGCGCATCGCACTCGTGATCACGGCGGCACTGGCCGCGACGCTGCTCGGCGCGGTACCCGCCCAGGCCGAGGAGCGCACCTGCCGCGGCACCATCGGCGCCGTCACCGTCGACAACCTCCGCGTCCCCAGCAACGCGACGTGCACGCTGAAGGGCACCTACGTCAAGGGCACGATCAAGGTGGAGCGCGACGCGACGCTCTACGCCACCAGCGTGCGGGTCGTCGGCAACGTGCAGGCCGAGAACCACCGGCACGTCTCGCTGACCTCGTCGACGGTCGGCGGCAGCGTCCAGCTGAAGCAGGGCAAGACCGCCACCATCACGTCGAACCGCGTCACCGGCGACGTCCAGTCGTTCACCAACCGCGGCAAGCAGACGATCTCGTCCAACCGGATCAACGGCAACCTGCAGTGCAAGGAGAACATCCCCGCGCCGACCGGCAGCGGCAACATCGTCCAGGGCAACAAGGAGGACCAGTGCCGCCGGCTCTGACCCCCTAGGAGCCGCCGGCACTCAGGCGCCGCGCGTCCGCGACCAGCACGCGGACCCGCGGCGCCGTCTCGTCCAGGTACCGCCGCACGACGGCCGGGTCGCCGGTCATCAGGATGAACGTGCTCACGCCGTCGGCCAGCGCCAGCTCCGCCAGCACCTGCGCCGGCAGTTCGCCGCCGAGGTTGAGCAGCCGGCGGATCGCCGCCGGGTCCCGCCCGGCCGCCGCCGCGGCCTCGTCGACGATCTTGTTGCCGGTGGCCAGCGCGCCCGGTTTCAGCGCGGGCAGCGACGGCAGCCAGCCGTCGGCCAGTCGCCCGGTCAGCCGTAGCATCCGCGGCCCGTACGCGCCGAGCCACAGCTCCATCGCGTGCGCCGGCCGCGGCCCGCGCGCCGTCCCCGCGACCCGGTGGTGCCGTCCGTCCACCCGCACCCCGCCCGGCTCGTCCACCGCCCAGGTCGCCCGGACGATCGCGATCGCCTCTTCCAGCGCCTCGACCGCCTCGCCCGGAGTGCGTCGCGGCCCGTCCATCGCCTCGATCGCGTCCCAGTAGCCGCCGGCGCCCAGGGCCAGCTCGAACCGGCCGCCGCTGAGCACGTCCAGCCCGGCCGCCGCCCGTGCCAGCACCGCCGGCGGTCGCAGCGGCAGCGGATGCACGTTGCCGGCCAGCCGCACCCGTTCGGTCCGGGCGGCGACGAAGCTCAGCAGCGTCCAGGTGTCGAGGAAGCCCGGGTGGTACGGGTGGTCCTGGAAGGTGACGAGGTCCGCGCCGGCCCGCTCGGCCAGCTGAGCCAGCCCGATGACGGCCTCGGGCTGCCCGGCGGCCGGCAGCACGTTGACGCCGAAGCGCAGGTCGTGGCCGTAGTCGGTCACGCGACGTCGCGGGCGTAGGGGTCTGCGGCTCCGGGCTCGATGCCCCAGGAGAGGACGCGGCGGGCGCGGACCCGCAGCCACGCGGGGTCGAACGGCATGACCTTGGTGGTCCGCACGCCGAGCTCCGCGCCGCCGTCGGTGAACGGCTCGGCGGCGCCGCGGACCTCGATGCCGCGCGGCGTCCACGGATCCATGCTGGCGAGGTCGTCGACGACATAGGCGACCTCGGGGTGGGCCAAGGCGTCGCGGAACTTGCGGCTGGCGCCGAAGCCGCTGCCGGCGTGCCCGGCGACGACGATCGCGTCGGCCTCGGGGTCGTAGAAGACGCCGACCGGCGCGATGTGCGGCCGGCCGCCCGGGCCGACGGTGGCCAGCCGGCCCAGTGGCTGGCTCTCCAGGTAGGCCAGCTCGGCCTCGGTGAAGACGTTGGACATGGTTGCGATGCTGGTGGTTCCGGCTGCCGGAAGGGGAGGCCGCGGTGAGGCTGGCACCGTCAGGGCCACCCTCGTGCGATCGTTCCCGCGGCTGGTCCGGACATCGGCGGTAACCTGGGCAGCGTGAGCGACAACGAGCTCGGCGCGTTCCTGCGCTCGCGGCGCGATGCCATCACCCCGGCCGAGGTGGGACTGCCCGCCGGCCCGCGGCGGCGTGCGCCCGGGCTGCGCCGGGCGGAGCTCGCCATCCTCGCCGGTGTCAGCGTCGACTACCTCACCCGGCTGGAGCAGGGCCGCGACCGGCACCCGTCCGCCCAGGTGCTCGGCGCGCTGGCCGAGGCGCTGCAGCTGTCCGCGGCCGAGCGGGTGCTGCTGCGCAACCTCGCCAAGACCACCAGCGGCGACTTCTACTGCCCGGCGCTCGAGGCGCCGCCGGCGCCGGCGGCCACGGTCCGGCCGACGGTGCGGGCGCTGCTGGCGCGGCTGGAGCCGGCACCCGCGGTGCTGGTCAACCGCCTCGGCGACGCGCTGGCGTGGACGACGGGGTACGAGCTGCTGGCCGAGCCCCTGGGCCTGCTGGCCGGCGACGCGCCGAACCTCGTCCGCTACCACTTCACCGACCCGCGGGCCCGCGCCACCTACCCCGACTGGCACGTCGTCGCCGACGCGCTGGTGGCCAACCTCAAGCTCGACTCCGGCCCCGACGACCAGCACCTCGCGGCGCTGGCCGACGAGCTGACGGTGCTGGCCGGCGCCTCGTTCGCGTCCCGCTGGACCGCGTCGGCGATGCCCGCGGTCCGTGCCGGGGTCGACCGGGTCGTGCATCCGGAGGCGGGGGAGTTGCGGCTGGCGTACGAGACGCTCGACCTCTCCGACGGCCTGCACCAGCGGATCCTCGTCTACCTGCCCGGCGACGAGCCCACGTCGAGTGCGCTGGACCGGCTGACGGGGTTGCGCCCCGGCTCCCTGCACGCCGTCGCCGGCTGACGCCCCGCCCCGCGGGCTCGGGGTCAGCGGCGTTCGTTGCCGCGCTTGTAGTTGCCCGTCGCCTTCGCGAGCAGGAGTTGGCGTTCGTGGTCGTCGGCGGCCTGCTCCAGTGCCGCCGCCAGGCGCTCGGCGGCGCGTCCGGCGACGGTCACGACGACCCGGCCGCCGCGGCTCACCCGGATCGGACCGGCCTTCGTGACCTGGTAGTCGAACGGGTCCTCGGCGAGCGGGTCGGTCATTCTGTCACCGTAGGGGCCACGCGGTGTTGCACATTTATGTGATACATTCGCCGCATGACCGCTGCCCATGAGCACACGGTAGGTCTCCGGGAGCTGCGCCACAGCACAGGGGACATCCTGGCGCGGGTGCGCCGCGGCGAGACTGTCGACGTCACCGAACGGGGCCGGCTGATCGCCCGGATCGTCCCGGTGGAGGAGAGGTCCCCGGGGCCGGTTCTGACTGGACTCATCGAATCCGGGCGCGTCCGGCCGGCCGAGCGTCCGGGGTACCGGCCGCGGATGCGCGGCGGCGACGGGACCAATCGGCTGGGCGACGCCCTTACCGCTCTGCGCGACGAAGAGCGCTGGTGAGCGTCTACTACATCGACACGTCGGCGGCGTTGAAGCTGCTGGCGGACGAGGAGCATTCCGCGGCCTTCGCCGAGTTCTACGACGCCAACGCTTCAGCGTCCTGGGTGAGTTCGGCGCTCCTGCGGATCGAGGTGGTGCGCGCGGTCGCCCGCGTCCTCCCGTCGGCACTTCCGGACGCGCGTGATCTGCTGACGGCCTTCGACATCATCGCGATCGACGACGACATCGTCGAGCGTGCGATGGACGAGCCGGATCGGAGGCTCCGTTCGCTCGACGCCATCCACCTGGCGACCGCTCGTGTACTCGACACCGACTTCGACGCCTTGGTGACCTACGATGACCGGCTCGCGGAGGCTGCGACCGACGCCGGGATGGCAGTGCTCCGGCCGGCGGGTGCGTGAGGGGTCAGACGGTGAGACCGGCCGGGCTCCAGTCGAACGTCGGCGGCAGCACGCCCTCGAGCGTGAGCAGCCAGCGCTTCACCTCCAGCCCGTTGCCGCCGGAACCGCCGCTGTAGCCGCCCAGCCCGTCGCTGGCCAGCACGCGATGGCACGGGACGACGATCGGGATCGGGTTGGAGCCCATGATGCCGCCGATGGCCCGGGCCGGGACGCCGGTGCCGCTGCGGTCGGCCAGCCCGCCGTAGGTGATCGACGACCCGTAGCCGACCGTGTCGTACAGCGTGCGCAGCACGACGGCCGACGCCGAGCCGGTGACGCGGCGCCAGTCGATCGGCAGGTCGAAGTCGTGGCGCTGCCCGGCGAAGTACTCGGCCAGCTGGGCCAGCACCGGCGCGAGCAGCGCGGGGTCGCCGGAGTCGGGCCGGCGACCCCAGCCGACCGCGGCGAGACCGTCCTGCGTCACGGCCACGCTGATGCGCCCGACAGGCGTCTCCAGTCCGCCGATCGCCATCTCGTCGCTCACGCCGTCCATTCTGCCCGCACCCACCGACAGGGTCCCGGTTGTGGAGGCCCACCAACCCGGCCGCCGCGGCCTGGTGTGATTTGCCGACTATGTCGCGAGGCGCCTTGTCGGTCACAGTGGAGGCACACCGCCGCGGCCTCCCGCGGCGGACGCACGTCCAAGGAGGGCTCGATGCCAGGAAGGTCGCGGCTGCCGGCCGCCGATCTCGCGCGGATCGCCGCATTCGCCGCGCTGACCGCGGTGCTCGGGTTGCCGGGCGCGTTCAACCTGTTCGGCAACTCGGTTCCGGTCACGCTGCAGTCGATGGGGCCGCTGCTGGCCGGCGCGATCCTCGGCGCGAAGCGGGGCGCGCTGTCGCAGGCGCTGTTCCTGGCGCTGGTCGCGGCCGGGCTGCCGCTGCTGGCCGGCGGACGGGGCGGACTGGGCGTGTTCGCGGGCGGCTCGGTCGGCTACCTGATCGGGTTCGTCGTGTCGGCGTTCGTGGTCGGGCTGATCGTCGAGCGGTCCGGTCGCCGGCCGGGGACGCACTGGGTGCTGGTCGCGACGGTGCTCGGTGCGGCGACGACGCTGGCCATCGGCATCCCGGTCCAGTCGGCGGTCACGGGGGTGCCGCTGCCGGAGACGTTCACGCTGGCGCTGGCGTTCGTCCCGGGTGACGCGGCCAAGGCGGTGTTCGCGGCGCTGGTCGCGGCCGGCGCGCAGCGGGCCTACCCGGACGCCGCGCCGGCCGCCCGCCGCGAGCGGGTCCAGGGCCGGGCCGGGGGCGACGACACCGGCTCCGGCCGGGCCTGAGACGCTGCGTCGATGCCGGTCTTCCGCGAGGTCTTGGCACACGCAGCAGCACAACCGCACCGGATCGCCGTCCGGTGCGGCGACACGACACGCACCTACGCCCAGCTGGCCCGCGACGCCGAACGGGCCCGCCCGGACGTCAAGCCGGGCGCGCTGGTCCCGCTGCCCGACGGTGACCCGGTCGCCCAGCTCATCGCGATGCTGGGCGCCGACGCCGCCGGCGCGGTCCCGCTGGCCTGCGACCCGTCGTGGCGGACCGAGCATCGGAGGGCGCTGCTCGGTCCGCTCCCGGCGGCGGTCGACGACCCGGCGGCGCACGACCTGGCCTGGGCCGGGTTCACGTCCGGCAGCACCGGCCGGCCGCGGGTGGTGGTGCGGTCGCGGTCGTCGTGGACGGGGTCGTTCCCGGCGACCGACCGGCTCACCGGGGTCACGGGTGACGACACCGTGCTGGTCCCGGGCGCGCTGTCGTGGTCGCTGACGGCGTTCGGCGCGGCGCACGCGCTGGCGGCCGGTGCGACGGTGCTGCTGACCGGCGACTGGTCGGCGCCGGCGCTGGCCCGGGCGCTGCCGGACGCCGACGTCGTCCACCTGGTGCCGCACCGGCTGTCCACCGTGCTGGACGCGGCGCCGGGACGGCTGCGCACGGCGGTCGTGGGCGGCGCAGCGCTGCCGGCGACGCTGCGTGACCGGGCGGCGGCCGCGGCGATCGGCGTCGTCGCCTACTACGGCGCGACCGAGCTGTCCTTCGTCGCCGTCGACCCGGACGGATCCGGGCTGCGGCCGTTCGACGAGGTCGAGATCGAGCTGCGGGCGGGCGAGGTGTGGGTGCGCTCGCCCTGGCTGGCGCACGGTTACCTGGGCGACGGCGGGCCGCTGCGCCGCGACGGCGACGGCTGGGCGACGGTCGGCGACCTCGCCCACTCCGCCGAGCCGCTGGTGCTGCGTGGCCGCGGCGACGGCGCGATCCTCACCGGTGGCGCGACCGTCGTTCCCGAGGACGTCGAGGCCGTGCTGGCCTCCGTCGCTGGGGTGGCCGGCGTGGTCGTCGTCGGCCTGCCGCACCCGGAGCTCGGCCAGGTCGTCGCCGCCGTCGTCTCGGGTGACGGGGTGCGGCGGGCCGAGCTGGAGGCGGCCGCCCGGACCGGGCTGACGCCGAGTCAGCGGCCGCGGCGCTGGCTCGCCGTCGACGAGCTGCCGCGGACGTCCACCGGCAAGCCGGCGCGAGCGCTCGTCGCCACCCTGCCCACCCGGCCGCTGCGATGAGCGCGCCGGTCGTCGTCGCCGCCCGCCGGACCCCCATCGGCACCGCCGGGAGGGCGCTGCGCGACGTCGCCGTGGAGAACCTGGCCGCCCCGGTGCTGTCCGCCGTCGTCGACGACGTGTGGCCGCTGACCGCGATGCGCTCCGTCGACGACGTCGTGCTCGGCAACTGCATGGGACCGGGCGGCAACGTCGCCCGCGTCGCCGCCCTGACCGCCGGGTTCGACGTCGCCGTGCCCGGCGTCACCGTCGACCGCCAGTGCGGCAGCGGACTGGCCGCGATCCTGCAGGCGGGGCAGGCGATCCGGGCCGGGGACGCGCGGCTGGTGCTGGCCGGCGGCGCGGAGAGCGCGTCGACGGCGCCGCAGCGGATCGGGGCGAGCGGGCCGTACGACCGGGCGCCGTTCACGCCGCCCGAGTACGGCGACCCGGACATGGGCGCCGCCGCCGAGGACCTCGCCCGCCGTCGCGGCGTCACCCGCGGCCGGCAGGACGCCTACGCCGCCGCCAGCCACGAGAAGGCGCTGCTGGCCCGCGCCGCCGGCCGGTTCGACGCCGAGCTGGTCCCCGTCGCCGGGCTGGAGCACGACGACCGGCCGCGCCGGCTGGACCCCTCCGTGCTGGCCCGGATGCCGGCCGCGTTCGTCCCGCGCGGCACCGTCACTGCCGGCAACTCGTGCGCGAACAGCGACGGCGCCGCCGTCGTCGCGCTGACCGGCGACGACCTGCGGGCCGGCCGGCCGGGGCTGCGCCTGGTGGCCGGCGCCGTCGTCGGCTGCGACCCGCGACTGCCCGGCTGGGGCCCGGTGCCGGCCGTGCACCGGGTGCTGGCGGCCGCGCGGGTCGGGCTGAGCGACGTCGCCGCGATCGAGATCGTCGAGGCGTTCGCCGGGCAGGTGCTGGCGGTCACCGACGCGCTCGGACTGGACCCGCTGGGCAAGCACGCGGAGCTGGTCTGCGCCGACGGGGGCGCGCTGGCGCTGGGTCACCCGTGGGGCGCGTCGGGCGCGGTCGTCGTCGTGCGGCTGTTCGGCCGGCTGGTCCGCGGCGGCGCGCCGGCGGGGACGCTGGGACTGGCGACCGCCGCGATCGGGGGCGGGATGGGCGTGGCCGGGCTGTTCGAGGTGGTCCGGTGACGATGCTGACCGGCGCGTACGTCCCCGGCACGTCCGTGGTGCACCGGGTGCCGGCCGGCTGGAAGCTGGCGCTGCTGGCGGCCGGGTGCACGGCGCTGCTGTTCGCTCGGTCGCTGCCCTGGGTGGGCGTCGCTCTCGTCGTCGTGGTGGGGCTGTACGC
>NZ_POTW01000062.1 GCF_003236295.1 Jiangella anatolica | reverse complement strand
CTGTTGCTCGGGCTGGCAGGGGTGGCGATCGTGGTGTCCGGCGACATCGGGACGGGCGGCTCGTGGTGGATCTACCTGCTGCCGGTCGGCGGCATGCTGGCGTTGTCGGCGGGGACGGTGCTCGGCCAGCGCTGGCAGCCTGCGGGCGGGGTGCCGGTGTCACTGACGGTGCACGTGGTGGTCGCGGCGGTGGCCTTCTCGAGTGAGGCCGCGGTGTTCGGGCGGTTGTCCGTGCCCGACGGTGCGGGCTTCTGGTGGTCGGTCGTCTGGCTGCTGGTGCTGTCGACCGCCGGTGGATACGGGGCTTATCTCGTCGTGCTGCGGCGCAGTGGGGCGACGCGGGTGAGCAGCCTGTTGTATCTGACGCCGCCGACCACTGCTGTCTGGGCGTGGTTGATGTTCGGGGACGCCATCGGGGTGGTTGTCGTGGCCGGGTTCTCGGTGTGTGCCGTCGCCGTTTGGCTCGTGCTGCGTCCCCAGGCCAGGCCGGAATGATCACGTTCACTACGGGATTGCGTGCTCCACCACGATTGCAGGCGTAGTTCACCACGCGATCTCGTACTGAACGTGATCATTCCGGGGGCGGGGCGGCTACACGACGGGTTCGGCTACTCCGGGGCGGAACTCGGGGGCGGCGGAGCGGACGCCGTCGGCGGCTTGGTCGTCGGGCTCGGTCTGCGACGCGCGTTCGGCTTCCACGCGCTTGCGGTAGGTGTCGACTTCGCGGCCGATGGTCGCCGAGTCCCAGCCGAGGGTCTCGGCCATGAGCTCGGCCACCGTCTGGGCGCACTCGAGGCCACGGTCGGGGTACTCGATGCTGATCCTCGTCCGCCGGGTCAGGACGTCGCTCAGGTGGAGGGCCGCCTCGTGCGTCACGGCGTAGACGACCTCGACCAGCAGGTAGTCGGCGGCGCCGGGGATGGGCTGCAGCAGCTCCGGCCGGTCCTCGCCGAGGGCGAGCACCTCGTGCACCATCGAGCCGTAGCGGTCCAGCAGGTGCCGGACGCGGTGCGGGTGCACCTTGTGCTCGTCCGCCAGCCGCTCGGCCTGGTTGACCAGCGCGTGGTAGCCGTCGGCGCCGAGGAGCGGGACCTTGTCGGTGATGGACGGGCGGATCCAGCCACGCAGGTCGTCGCGGGCGGCGTCGATGGCGTCCTTGGCCATCACCCGGTAGGTCGTGTACTTGCCGCCGGCGATCGCGACCATGCCGGGCGCCGGGCGCGCCACCGCGTGCTCACGCGACAGCTTCGAGCTCTGCTCGCTCTCGCCGGCCAGCAGCGGCCGCAGTCCCGCGTAGACGCCCTCGATGTCGTCGTGGGTGAGCGGAGTGGCGAGCACAGCGTTGACGTGCTCGAGGATGTAGTCGATGTCGGCCTTGGTCGCGGCGGGGTGGGCGAGGTCGAAGTTCCAGTCGGTGTCAGTGGTGCCGATGATCCAGTGGTTGCGCCACGGGATGACGAACAGCACCGACTTCTCCGTGCGCAGGATCAGCCCGCTCTCGGCGGCGATCCGGTCGCGCGGGACGACGATGTGCACGCCCTTGCTGGAGCGCACCCGGAACCGGCCGCGGGTGCCGGCCAGCCGTTGCATCTCGTCGGTCCACACCCCGGTGCAGTTGACGACGACGTCGGCGGTGACGTCCTGCTCGGCGCCGGTCTCGACGTCGCGGACGCGGACGCCGGTGATGCGGTCGGCCTCGCGCAGGAACGCGATGACCTGTGTCGACGAGCGCACGACGGCGCCATAATGAGCAGCAGTGCGCGCGACGGTGAGGGTGTGCCGGGCGTCGTCGGCCTGGGCGTCGTAGTAGCGGACGCCGCCGATGAGGGCATCATGGCGCAGGCCGGGGAACAGCCGCAGCGCGCCGGCCCGGGTGAGGTGCTTCTGGCCTGGCACGGACCGCGCGCCGCCCATGGTGTCGTACATGAGCAGGCCGGTCGCCGTGTACGGGCGCTCCCACCAGCGGTGCTTGAGCGGGTAGAGGAAGCTCACCGGCTTGACCAGGTGCGGCGCGATGCGGGTGAGCATCAGCTCCCGCTCGTGCAGCGCCTCGCGCACCAGGCCGAACTCGAACTGCTCCAGGTAGCGCAGCCCGCCGTGGAACAGCTTGCTCGACCGGCTGGACGTGCCGGCGGCGAAGTCGCGGGCCTCGACCAGCGCGACCCCCAGGCCGCGCGTGACGGCGTCCAGCGCGGCGCCGGTGCCGACGACGCCGCCGCCGATGACGACGACGTCGAAGTGCTCCGTGCCGAGCCGGTCCCAGTTCTCCTGCCGGGTCTGCGGGCCCAGCCGGCCGCTCGGACCGGAGATGTCGGCCCGCTCGCTGTCACCGGTCACGTCGATCACGTCTCCTTGCAGCTCAGAGCGCATAAAGCGGTCGAATGCCGGCAAGGTTCGCGTCCTGCTGCGGCACCCAGCAACACGCTACCCGCTCAGGTCGCGGAGAACGTAGACAGTTGCTCTACGCGCCAGTAAGTTCCGGAAGTGACCCTTGGCAACGTTGCCGAGACCAGCCGGGATACCGGGGACGCCACGGCCGTTGTCGTCAACGGAAGCGGAGGTTCACATGGACCTGAGTTTCGGCGACATCTTCCAGAGCGAGTTCCTCGGCACAGCGATGCTGACGCTGCTGGGTTGCGGTGTGGTCGCAACTGCGATCCTCACCCGGAGCAAAGGACTCGGCGGCGGCTGGCTGCTGATCAACTTCGGCTGGGGCCTCGCGGTCTTCGCCGGCGTGTACGTCGCATTCGACTCGGGCGCCCACATCAACCCGGCGGTGACGCTCGGCCTCGCGGTCGAGGGCACCACCGAGTGGTCTGACGTCCCGGCCTACCTGCTCGCGCAGTTCGCCGGCGCGTTCGTCGGCGCCGTCGTGTGCTGGCTGGCGTTCAAGCAGCACTTCGACGCCGAGGAGGACACCGCGAGCAAGCTCGGCGTGTTCTCCACCGGCCCGCAGATCCGCAACCCCCTGTGGAACACCATCACAGAGGTCGTCGGCACCTTCGTCCTGCTGTTCGTCATCCTCTCCTTCGGCAACTCGCCGGTCGACCTGGGCCCGCTCCCGGTCGCCCTGCTGGTCGTCGGCATCGGCGCCTCGCTCGGTGGCCCGACCGGATACGCCATCAACCCGGCTCGTGACCTCGGTCCGCGCATCGCGCACTTCCTCCTGCCCATCCGCGGCAAGGGCGACAGCGACTGGGGCTACGCCTGGGTGCCCGTGGTCGGCCCGATCATCGGCGGCATTCTCGGCGCGCTGCTGGCCAAGGCCGTCTACTGATCGACGCCACGGGTACTGCTCGCCGTACGACGATGTGAGGAGAAGGGATGAGCCAGTACGTAGCCGCCATCGACCAGGGAACGACGTCCACCCGGTGCATGATCTTCGATCACTCCGGGCGGGTCGTCTCCGTCGACCAACGGGAGCACAAGCAGATCTTCCCGCAGGCCGGCTGGGTCGAGCACGATCCGGAAGAGGTCTGGCGCAACACCCGTGAGGTGTGCGCAGGTGCGCTGGCCAAGAAGGACCTCGTCACCAGCGACGTCGTGGCCGTCGGCATCACGAACCAGCGTGAGACGGCCGTCGTCTGGGACCGCACGACCGGCAAGCCGGTCTACAACGCGATCGTGTGGCAGGACACCCGCACCGACCGCATCGTCGACGAGCTGGGGCGCGACGGCGGCCCGGACCGGTACCGAGCCCGTACCGGTCTGCCGCTCGCGACCTACTTCTCCGGCCCGAAGGTGAAGTGGATCCTCGACAACGTCGACGGTGCCCGGGCCAAGGCCGAGGCCGGCGACCTGCTGTTCGGGAACATGGACACCTGGGTGCTGTGGAACGCCACGGGTGGCCCCAACGGAGGCCTGCACTACACCGACCCGACCAACGCCTCGCGCACCATGCTGATGGATCTCGACACGCTGTCGTGGGCCGAGGACCACGCGGCCGACATGGGCATCCCGGTGTCGATGCTGCCGGAGATCCGGTCCTCGTCGGAGGTGTACGGGAACATCCGCGAGCGCGGCGCGTTCGCCGGACTGCCCGTCGCCGGCATCCTCGGCGACCAGCAGGCGGCCACGTTCGGCCAGGCCTGTCTGTCGCCGGGCGAGGCGAAGAACACCTACGGCACGGGCAACTTCGTCCTGCTCAACACCGGGACGGAGAAGGTGATGAGCGAGAACGGCCTGCTCACCACCGTCTGCTACAAGATCGGCGACAACGACGCCGTCTACGCGCTGGAGGGCTCCATCGCGGTCACCGGCTCGCTGGTGCAGTGGTTGCGCGACAACCTCGGCATCATCGCCGCCGCGCCCGAGATCGAGCCGCTGGCCCGCAGCGTCGACGACAACGGCGGCGCGTACTTCGTGCCGGCGTTCTCCGGTCTGTTCGCGCCGTACTGGCGGTCCGACGCCCGGGGGGCGATCGTCGGCCTGACCAGGTTCGTCAGCAAGGGGCACATCGCCCGGGCGGTGCTGGAGGCCACGGCGTTCCAGTCCCGCGAGGTCATCGACGCCATGAACGCCGACTCCGGCGTCGCGCTGACGTCGCTCAAGGTCGACGGCGGGATGGTGGCGAACGAGCTGCTCATGCAGTTCCAGGCCGACATCCTCGGCGTCCCGGTGATCCGGCCAGTGGTCGCGGAGACGACGGCGCTCGGCGCGGCCTACGCAGCCGGCCTCGCCGTCGGGTTCTGGGGCAGTGAGGACGACATCCGCACCAACTGGGCGCAGGACAAGCAGTGGGACCCGGACATGGACGAGGCCCACCGCGAGAAGATCTACCGCACGTGGAAGAAGGCCGTCACCAAGACCTTCGACTGGGTCGAGGCCGAATAACGGCAGGTCCGGTCGTCGGGCACCCGATAGGCTGGGTGCCCGATGACCGAGACCTCTGCCCCGCTCTGGCCTGCGCCGACCGCCGCAGCGCCGGTGGACGCCACCGTCGCGCTGCCCGGCTCGAAGTCCATCACCAACCGCGCGCTCATCCTCGCCGCGCTCGCCGACGGCCCGTCGCTGGTCCGGCATCCGCTGCTGGCGCGCGACACCCGTCTCATGATCGACGCGCTGCGGGCGCTCGGCACCGGCGTGGACCTCGTCGCCGACGGGGTCAGCGTCGCCCCCGCGCCGGTCCGCGGCGACGTCTCCATCGACACCGGTCTGGCCGGCACCGTCATGCGGTTCGTGCCGCCGGTCGCCGCGCTGGCCGCCGGCGCCGTCCGGTTCGACGGCGACCCGCAGGCCCGGCTGCGCCCGATGGGTACGGTGCTCGACGCGCTGCGGGCGCTCGGCGTGACCGTCGACGACGGCGGGCGCGGCGTGCTGCCGTTCATCGTCGCCGGCACGGGCGCCGTTCCCGGCGGCGACGTCACCATCGACGCGTCGGCGTCGTCGCAGTTCGTCAGCGGGCTGCTGCTGGCCGGCGCGCGCTACGACAAGGGGCTGACGGTCCACCACGACGGCAAGCCGGTCCCGTCGCAGCCGCACATCGACATGACGGTGGCGATGCTGCGCGAGCGCGGCGTCGAGGTCGACGACTCCGCAGCGAACACGTGGCGGGTCGAGCCGGGCGCCGTCCGCGCCATCGACTGCGTCGTCGAGCCGGACCTCTCCAACGCGGCGCCGTTCCTGGCCGCAGCCGTGCTGACCGGCGGGACGGTGCGGGTGCCGCGCTGGCCGTCGTCGACGACGCAGCCCGGTGCGCACCTGCGCGACCTGCTGACCCGCGTGGGCGCGGCCGTGTCGCTGGACGGCGACGTGCTGACGGTGCGCGGCACCGGCACCGTGCTCGGCCTCGACGCCGACCTGCACGACGTCGGCGAGCTGACCCCCGTCCTGGCCGCGCTGGCCGCCGTCGCGTCGTCGCCGTCGCACCTGCGTGGCATCGCGCACCTGCGCGGGCACGAGACCGACCGGCTGGCGGCCCTGGCCGCGGAGATCAACGGGCTGGGCGGCTCGGTCACGGAGACCGCCGACGGACTGGACATCGCGCCGGCGCCGCTGCACGGCGGCGTCTTCCACAGCTACGCCGACCACCGGATGGCCCAGGCCGGCGCCGTGCTCGGGCTGGTGGTGCCGGGCATCGAGGTCGAGGACATCGCGACCACGTCGAAGACGCTCGCCGACTTCCCCGGCATGTGGGCAGATCTTCTCCATGGGGAGCCGGCCGCGTGATGGCGCGGCGGACCGCCGCCTCGTCCTACGACGAGCGGGACGTCAGGGTCCGCCCCGGCCGCGGTTCGCGGCCACGCAGCAAGCTCCGACCGGCCCACGCCGACGCTACGCCCGCGCTGGTCATCGCCGTCGACCGCGGCCGGTACACGTGCGTGCTCGACGGCCGGACGGTGACGGCGATGACGGCGCGCGAGCTCGGCCGCAAGGCCGTCGTCGTCGGCGACCGGGTCGGCCTGGTCGGCGACGTGTCCGGCGCGCCCGGCACGCTGGCCCGGATCGTGCGGGTCGAGGAGCGCACCACCGTCCTGCGGCGCACCGCCGACGACGACGATCCGGTCGAGCGGGTCATCGTCGCCAACGCCGACCAGCTGATGATCGTCACCGCCGTCGCCGATCCGGAGCCGCGGCCCCGGCTGATCGACCGCGCCCTGGTGGCGGCGTTCGACGCGGGGATCGAGCCGCTGCTCTGCCTCACCAAGGCCGACCTCGCCGACCCCGCGGCGCTGCTGGCGTCGTACGCGCCGCTGCAGGTCCCGGCCGTCGTGACCCGGCTGGCGCCGGGGTCGCCCATCGGCGTGGGCGAGGTCGCCGAGCACCTGCGCGACCGCGCCACCGTCCTCGTCGGTCATTCCGGGGTCGGGAAGTCGACGCTGGTCAACGCGCTGGTGCCGGGTGCGGACCGGGCGACCGGCCAGGTCAACGTCGTCACCGGTCGCGGCCGGCACACCTCGACCAGCGCGGTCGCGCTGGCGCTGCCGGACGGCGGCTGGGTCATCGACACGCCGGGCATCCGCTCGTTCGGCCTGGCCCACGTCGACCCGGGGCGGCTCATCCTGGCGTTCCCGGACCTGGCCGCCGAGACTCCAGCCTGCCCGCGCGGCTGCACCCATGCCGACGGCGCGCCGGAGTGCGGGCTGGACGCGGCCCTCGCCGCCGGCCGCGTCGACCCGGCCCGGCTGGCGTCGTACCGCCGGCTGCTGGCCAGCCGGGACCTCCAAGCGGGCGACTGGGACGCCTGACCGTGTAGGTTGACCGATCGTGGCCCACGACGACGACCTCCGCTTCGCCCACGTCCTGGCCGACGACGCCGACTCCCAGACGATGTCGCGGTTCCGGGCCCCTGACCTGCGGGTCGAGACCAAGGCCGACCAGTCCCCCGTCACCGACGCGGACAAGGCGACCGAGGAGGCGATGCGGCGCACGCTGGGCCGCGCCCGGCCGCGCGACGCCGTCGTCGGCGAGGAGTTCGGCGCCGGCGGCTACGGCGCCCGCCGCTGGGTGATCGACCCGATCGACGGCACCAAGAACTACCTGCGCGGCGTCCCCGTCTGGGCGACGCTGATCGCGCTGATGGTCGAGGACGAGGTGGTCGCGGGTGTCGTGTCGGCGCCCGCGCTGGGCCGGCGCTGGTGGGCGGCGCGCGGCACCGGCGCCTACACCGGCCGCTCGTTGTCGTCGGCCACGCGCTGCCGTGTCTCGGCTGTGACGTCGCTGGACCGGGCGTCGCTGTCGTACTCGTCGCTCAGCGGGTGGGAGAAGCGCGGCCTGCTGCCGGCGTTCCTGGACCTCACGCGGGTCTGCTGGCGCACCCGCGCCTACGGCGACTTCTGGTCCTACATGCTGCTGGCCGACGGCGCCGTCGACCTCGCGGCCGAGCCCGAGCTGGCCCTGCACGACATGGCCGCCCCGTCGATCGTCGTCGAGGAGGCCGGCGGCCGCTTCACCGGCCTGGACGGGACCCCTGGCCCGCTCGGCGCCGACGCGCTGGCCACCAACGGCCCGCTGCACCCCGAGGTCCTCGCCCACCTCAACCAGCCGGAGAGCTGACGGCCGCCGGCCGACGGCGCAGCAGCACGCCGGCGGCGACTGCGGCGACACCCAGCAGGACGGCCCCGACGACGGCCGTCGCGACGAACCCGTCGGTGAACGCGACCCGGGCCGCCGTCAGCAGCTCCCCCGCCTCCCCCGCGGGCAGCGACCCGGCGACCGCCGCGGCGGCGCCGAGTGACCCCGTCGCGGCCTCCGGCGCGCCGCCGGAGCGCAGCGCGTCCGCGTAGACGGCGGCCGCGACCGACCCGAGTACGGCGATCCCCAGCGCCGCGCCGAGCTCACTGGCCGTCTCCGACATCGCCGACACCGATCCCGCCCGCGACGGCGGCGCCGACCCGACGATCAGGTCGATGAGCAGGCTGATCGCCATCCCGATGCCGAGGACGAGGACGGTGTAGGCGGCCATCACCGCCGATTCCGGCGAGGTCGGCGTGACGATCAGCGCGACCAGCGCGAAGCCGAGCGCAGCCACGCCGACACCGGCGCCGACGACGACACCCGGCGGGATGCGACGACTCAGCAGGTTGGCCGCCGCGATCCCGATCACCGTCCCGGCGACCGTCGGCAGCATCCACAGTGCCGCGGTGAACGGGCGCAGCCCGAGCACGCCCTGCAGGTACTGCACGGAAAGCGCGCCCATGCCGCCGCTGGCGAACGTCAGGACGACGTTGGAGCCGATCGCCGCCGCGAAGTCGGGCCGCCGGAACAGCCGCAGGTCGATCATCGGATCGGTCAGCCGCAGCTGCCGGCGCACGAACAGCGCGCCGATCGCGACCCCGAGCACCACGGCGGCCGCCGGCCACGCCTCGACCGACCCGTGCGTCGCCATCTCCTTGATGCCGTAGATCACCGGCAGCACGGCGCCCAGCGACAGCACGGCGCTGGGCAGGTCGACGCCGCGCGAGCCGGACCCCGTCGACTCCGGCAGCAGCAGCGGACCGGCGACCAGCAGCAGCGCCATGACAGGCAGGTTGATCAGGAACACCGAGCCCCACCAGAAGTGCTCCAGCAGCAGCCCGCCGACGATCGGGCCGGCGGCGACGCCGCCGGTGAAGGCCGCCGTCCAGACGCCGATCGCGGTCCGGCGCTGGGTGTCGTCGTGGAACATGGTGCGGATCAGCGAGAGCGTCGACGGGGCGAGCGTCGCGCCGCCGATGCCCAGCAGCGCCCGGGCGGCGATCAGCGCCTCCGGCGACGTCGCGTACGCCGCCAGCACCGACGCCGCGCCGAACGCGACCGCGCCGGTCAGCAGCAGCCGGCGCCGGCCGATCCGGTCGCCCAGCGAGCCCATGGTGATGAGCAGGCCGGCCATCAGGAACCCGTAGACGTCCATGATCCACAGCAGCTGACTGCCCGACGGCGCCAGCTCGGCGCTGAGCCAGGGCGCGGCCATGAACAGCACGGACAGGTCCATCGAGGCGAGCAGTGCGGGCAGCGTGAGCACCGCCAGGCCGGCCCACTCGCGCCGGCCGGCGGGCGCCGGAGTCGTCATGCCCGGAACTATACGAGCGTCTTATACATTCGTCTATGACGAACGTATGAATCGGCCCGCTAGACTCGGGCGCCATGGGACACCGGGACGACCTGCTCCAGGGTGCGAAGCGGCTGCTGGCGCGCAAGGGCTACGCGCACATCACCGCGCGCGACCTGGTCGCGGAGTCGGGCACCAACCTGGCCTCGATCGGCTACCACTTCGGCTCGAAGGAGGCGCTGCTCAACGCCGCCGTCCTCGACTCCTTCGACGAGTGGGACGGCGAGATCGAGCGGGCCATCGACGCACGCCCGGGCGACGCGCCGGCGGACCGGCTGGAGGCGTTCCTCGACGGCGTCGTCCGCGGCGTCGCCGCCAACCGGGCGGTCGCGATGGCCAGCGTGCAGGCGTTCGCCCAGTTCGAGTACGCGCCGGAGCTGCGCGAACAGCTGGCCGCCGCCTACGGACGCGCCCGCCGCGAGATCGCCGCGCTCCTGCTGGAACGCGACGACGTCGACGACGAGACCGCGCGCCAGCTGGGCTCGTTGGCGCTGGCGACGGTCAACGGCCTGGTGCTGCAGTGGCTGGTCGACCCGGACTCCGCACCGTCGGCCGCCGACCTCGCCGCCGCCCTGCGCCGGCTGGGTCAGCCGGACACGGACTGAGCACACAGGCGGTCGGCTCGGCCGCTGGCGTTGGCTTGAGGGGCTTCGACCGTCCCCTGCTGCCCGATTGTCTTAGCCGGGCCGGCGCGCCTCAAGTCCGCGGCTCTGCTGGTGGCTGTTGTGTTGCGGTTGGGGGCCGCGTACTTGACCCGCGTCGTCCCGGCCAAGAACGGGCAGCTATCAGGGGGACGGGGGGAGTGTGGGCACGCCGCAACGGCGGCGGCCCACGTTCGCCGGCGCCTGGTCCACGTTCGGGCCTTCTACGGTTCGCGTTCGCGGCCGTTCCGGCCGACGTTCGCGCCTCACTCGCCAGCGCGTGTCCGTTTCGCGACGTTTGCTGGGCTGTGGACAGCGATGATCATCAACCTTTCGGTACGTCGCTAGGGGTTCTCCTGCTCTACCACCCATGCATGCCTGGTAGAGCGGGAGTAGGCCTGGTGGGCGGCCCGGAAACCGCGGCGAAATCTCACTACGTGGACACCCAGCGACACCAACGTCACATCGAACCGGCCCCACCGGTCGCCGGGAGCGGCCAGCGGACCCGAACCACCCGCGAACCCGCCGCCCGAGCCCCAACACACGGCGCCGGAGTTCCCAGCGGACCACGCCAGAACCCCGACGGGGCGTCGCCACACTCCCCCCGTCCCCCTGATAGCTGCCCGTTCTTGGCCCCGGTCGCGCGGGTCAAGTACGCGGCCCCGAACCACGAGCCACATCAGCCACAGCGGCCGCGAACTTGAGGCGCGCGGCCGGGGCCAAGAGAATGGGCAGCAGGGGGACGGCCAACGTCCGCAACCCCACAAGCCACTGCAGCACAACGGCGAACGAAGCGGCGCAGCACAGCTAAGGACCTGGCGAACTCTCCCGGGTCGACGCCAGGTAGCTGCCCACCGTGTTGACCAGCGCCACGATCGGCACCGCGATGATCGCACCGATGATCGAGCCGGCCAGCGTGCCGATCGCGACGGCGACGGCGACGGCCAGCGGGTGGATGCTCACCATCCGGCCGAGGATGAACGGCTGGAAGATGTTGCTCTCGATCTGCTGCACGACGATCAGCCCGGCCAGCACCACGATCGCGATCAGCAGGCCCTGCGTCACCAGCGCCACCAGCACGGCGACCGTTCCGGTGACGAACGCGCCGATCAGCGGCACGAAGGCGCCGAAGAACACCAGCACGCCCAGCGGCAGCGCCAGCGGCACCTGCAGGATGAACAGCAGGATCGTGATGGCGACGGCGTCGAACAGCGCCACCAGCACCGTCCCGCGGATGTACTGACCGAGCGTCAGCCAGGCGACGTCGCCGGCGGCGGCCGCGCGGGCCCGCGCCTTGGCCGGGAACAGCCGCACCAGCCAGGTCCAGATGCGCTCGCCGTCGTAGAGGAAGAAGATCAGCGCGAACAGCGCCAGCGCCAGCCCGACCAGGATCTCGATCGCGACGGTGGCCGCGGTGGCCGCCTGCTCGGTGACGGAGCTGTCGTCCTGGAAGACGGCGACCGCGCGGTCGATGTAGCGGTCCAGCTGCGCCTCGTCGATGCTGAACGGCGGACCGGCCAGCCAGTTGCGGACCTCCTGCAGACCTTCCTCGGCCTGGTCGACGACGTCCTGGAACTGGCCGCCGACGGCGTTGCCGACCAGCGTCAGCGACCCCACCACGACCAGCAGGAACCCGATGAAGACGACCGCGGCCGCAGGGCCGCGGGCCAAGCCGGCCGCCCGCAGCCGGCGCACCAGCGGCTGCAGCCCGGCGGCCAGCAGCAGACCGGCCACCAGGGGGAAGATCACCACCCGCAGTTCCCAGGCCAGCCAGCCCACGCCCGCCACCGCGGCGGCGATGATGATCAGCCGCCAGCTCCACTCCGCGGCGTCGCGGACCACCTTCGGCACCGGATGGCGGTCGGGCTCGGGCGCCGCCGGCGCATCGGCGGGCGGCGGCGGCACCGGCCCGAGCACGGGCGCCCGCTCGGGCGGCTCGGTCACCGGGACCGGCACGTCATCCGCCTGCACGAAGCGCTGGCGGACGTCGGTCAGCCAGCGGGTCAGTCGCCCCATGCGATCCGGCACAGGGTCAGCCTGACACACGGTCCTGACGGCCCGGACGATGCGGTCGGGCCGGTCGGAAAATTCGTCGCAGATCTCGCGTCATGATCCGCCCGGGCCCCCGTCTTGGTGGGTGCAAGGGATCGGACGAAGCGTGCCGCAGAACGGGGAGTTCCGAGGATGACGCAGCTCAACCACGGCGAGGCGCCGGTGACATCGTTGCTCGCGGCCTGGCTGGACCGGCCGATGCCGGCGAGCGCACGCGAGGACCGGCCCGCACCCGAGACGAGCCGGGCGGAGGCAGCCACCGGGGAGCTGCCTCCGCCCGGCGTCGAAGCCGTCGTCGACGCGCTGACCGCCGAGGTGCCGGACCCGGAGGACGTCGTCCAGGGGCTGACGGTGTTCGCCTGGGAGCGCGCCGGCACGACCGACGACCTCAGCTGCCTGCTGGACGAGCTCGACGAGCTGTGGGACGTGCTGGAGACGTCGTCCGGCGCACCGCTGCCCCGGTCGGTCGCACGGCACCGGCTGGTGGACGCCTGGGTCGACGCGGTCGCCGCCGAGCGCGGCTCGCCGGGCCTGGACCCGCTGTCCGGGCTGCACACCGCCGGCTATCTCTACGGGCGCGTACACGAGCTGGACCGGCTGTCCGGTGTCGAGCCGATGGCGCTCGTCCTGCTGGCCATGCGCTGGGATCCGGCCGACGGCCCGTGGCGGCGGATCGCGCGGGTGCTCCAGGCCGCTTCGGCGCTGCGCAGCCGCGTCCGGCCGGAGGCGACGCTGAGCCAGGTCGGCACCACGATGGCGCTGGCCCTGGTGCCCGACGATGCACGCGCACGGGTCGAGCGGATCTCCTTGACGAAGGCGGTCGAAACCGGTGAACTGAGCACTGCACACGTGCGGGTCGACATGTTCGCCGTCCCGGACGCCAGAGCGCGATTGCCTGAACTCGTGACTGGGTTGCTCGGGGGGGCTAATGTCGATCATGATGTCAGGCCGCCCAGGTTCCGCCATTCGGGGAGTGGTTCCCTGGACTGAGCTGCCTGGGTGTTACCGGGATAGCGAGTACAGGTGACGATTCCAGCAGACGCCGTCAGCGACGAGCAGCTCATCGCGCGCACGCGCGAAGGCGACATGGGCGCCTACGACGAGCTGTACCGCCGTCATGTCGACGACGCCTCCAAGGTCGCGCGGATCGTCACCAACAACTCCGACGAGGCGCAGGACGTCGTGTCCGAGGCGTTCACCCGGGTGCTCACCCGGCTGCGCGAGGGCGGCGGTCCCGACCTGGAGTTCGCGCCGTACTTGAAGACGGTCGTGCGCCGGCTGGCCATCGACCGGCACCGCGGCTCGCAGCGCGACGGCTCGCAGACCGACCCGTCGATCCTCGACATCCTGCCCACCGCCGACGACGCGATGGCCCGCTCCACCGACCGCCAGCTGGTCCGGCACGCGTTCGAGACGCTGCCCGAGCGTTGGCAGCAGGTGCTCTGGCACACCGAGATCGAGGGCCGCTCGCCGGCGTCGCTGGCGCCGGCGCTGGGCAGCTCCGCCAACGCCGTCGCCGCGCTCGCCTACCGCGCCCGCGAGGGGCTGCGGCAGGCGTACCTGGCGGTGAACCTCTCCACCGAGGTGCAGCCGGAGTGCCGCCCGTACGCGCCGAAGATCGCGTCCTACGTGCGCGGCACGCTGTCGGCGCACGACACCCGCGAGATGAGCGCCCACCTCGCCACCTGCGAGCACTGCCGGGAACGGCGCGACGAGCTGCTGCTGCTGGTCTCGGACATGCGGGGCATCCTTTGGCCGGCCCTGCTGCTCCCGGCCTCCGGGGTCGCCGCCGGTGTGGCGGCGGCCACGGCCGGTGGCGCCGCGGCGGGCGGTGGCGTGCTGGCGTTCCTCAACCCGGCCAGCTGGGGCAAGCGGGCTCAGCAGTTCGCCGCGGCCGGCGGCGCCGCGGCAGCGGCCGCCGTCATCGTCGTCGCGGCGATGGCGCTGACCGGCAACGACGAGCCGGCCGACCAGCCCGCCGCGGCGCCGTCGGTCAGCGCGGAGCCGGAGGACCCGGCCGACCCGCCGCAGAACGAGCCGCCGGCGCAGGACCCGCCGGTGCAGGAGGAGCCGCCGCCGGCCGAGGAGCCGCCCGCGGAGGAGCCGGAGCAGCCGGTCGCCGACGCGCCGGAGGAGGAGCCGGACGAGCCGGCCGAGGAGGAGCCGCCGCCGGCCGAGCAGCCGGAGGTCGAGCCGTCGCAGCCGTCCGAGACGCCGAGCACCGAGCCGAGCGAGCCGCCGGGCGCCGAGCCGCCGGCGCAGGCTCCGCCGACGATCGACCAGCAGCCGCCCGCCAACCCGGTCGTCGTGGCCGGTGAGCCGGTGACGCTGACGGTCGCGGTGTCCGGCAACCCGCCGCCGGACCTGCAGTGGCAGGTCGCCGACCCGCCGGACGACCCGTCCGGCGGCCAGGTGGCGGCGGCCGCCGCGGAGAAGGCGGCGCCGCGGTTCCTGCTCGCGCCGACGACGGACGGCACCCCGTACGCGCGGGCCGAGCAGGCTGAGACCGAATCGACGCCGACGCCGGAGGGCGACGAGCTGCCGGCCGAGGAGGACTGGGTTGACATCGCCGGCGCCACCACCGACACGCTGGTGATCGAGCCGACGCCGGAGAGCGACGGCCGCGCCTACCGCGTCCGGGCGACGAACCCGCTGGGCACCATCACCACCGAGCCGGCGGTGATCTCGGTGCAGTACCCGCCGCAGATCGAGTCCCAGCCGCAGAACGTCACCGTGGTCGAGGGCGGCACCGCCGAGTTCAAGGCGACCGCCGTCGCGAACCCGACCGCGATGACGATCACCTGGCAGGTGCGCGCGCCCGGCGGCGAGTGGGGCGCGCCGGACCCGGAGATCGCGACCACCCGCCAGGAGGGTGTGGAGTCCACGCTGGGGCTGACCAACGTGAGCTCCGAGCGCGACGGCTACCAGTACCGCGCGGTCTTCACCAACGAGGTCGGCGAGGCGACGTCGGAGCCGGCGACGCTGACGGTGCACTGGCAGCCGGAGATCACCGCGCAGCCCGAGTCGGTCGAGGCCGGCCCCGGCGACGACGTGCAGTTCAGCGCGAGCGCCGCGGCCAACCCGGCGGCCAGTTGGGCCTGGGAGAGCGCCCCGTCGGCCGACGGGCCGTGGACCCCGGTCCCGGACGCCACCGGCACCGGCGCCGACGCCACGCTGAACCGCGGCGCCGTCGCCCTGGAGGACGACGGCACCCACTACCGGGCCGTCTTCACCAACGAGCTGGGCTCGGCCGCGACGGAGGCCGCCGAGCTCGACGTGGCCCGGGCCGGCCGGTTCGAGGTCGACCTGGGCGAGGCCGGCACTCGCTGCCTCGTCGTCGGCGGCGACGGCCAGCCGAGGGCCGGCGACTGCGCCGACGCGCCCAGCCGCGGCTGGGAGACACCGGCCGACGGCACCATCGTCTGGCGCGCGACCGGCGAGTGCCTCGACGGCGTCCAGCCGTTCCACGCGGTCGTGCTGGCGCCCTGCGACGACAGCAGCAGCCAGCAGTGGCACTTCGACCCCGAGACGCCGTCCGCCCAGCTGATCAAGAGCGCGAAGTTCCACGGCTTCACGCTCGACATCGAGGCGGTGGCGGCGGACGGGCGGACGATCCTCTTCCCCGTCCACGGCGGCGTCAACCAGCAGTTCCGCTACCTCCAGCCGTAAGCACGCCCGGACCGGCCCGGTGAGCCTCTGACGGCTCGCCGGGCCGGTCCGTTTTCGGCGTTCCGCCCCGGCTCGCGCAGCCCTTTCGCCCCCTTCGTCCGGCGCCCAGAAATTCCTCGAGAAATTCTTCGTCAGGCGCGTCATAGCCGTCGTCGATCTCTGTCTTGTCGATCAAAGGCACTGATCTTCCGACAGGACGGCGAAGGGGGAACTGGCCGCATGACCGCGTTGGCCGATCACATGAACACGTACGCAGAGGACTGGTTCGAGCTGCGGGACGCGTGGCGGGCGTACGCCGCCTGCCGGGGCATGGACACCGACCTCTTCTACCCCGAGGGCCGCGGCAGCACGCTGCGGGCCAGGGAGCAGATCGCGAAGAACATCTGCACGTCATGCCCGGTGGCGCAGCAGTGCCGGGAGGCCGCCTCGGCCCTTCCGGAGCGGTACGGCATCTGGGGCGGGCTGACGGAGGCGGAGCGGGGCTGGTCGCGCCGCTGACCGCGGCCGGCCAGACCGCCACTCCCCCGGGACCCACCCCCGAGACTCACCGCGCACAAGCTCAGAAATGAGCGAAGTCACGCCTCTCGTACCGGACGAGATGAATGTGACCCGCACCACAGAAATATCCCCCACCGATCTCCGGCACCCGCCGCATTCCGCGGATCCGGCGGGGCACGCCGTGTCAGGCAAGTGTCAGACGGATGTCAGACCAGCGGTCGATACTTGGTCGCATGTTTGCTTCGCTGGGCCGTTACGTGGCCCGACACCCGTGGCAGGTCATCGTCGCGTGGGTCGTGCTGGCGGTCGCTGTGATCGCCACCGCACCCGCACTCACCTCCACCACCGACGAGGCCGAGTTCCTGCCTGATCACTACGAATCCATCCGGGCCGCCGAGTTGCAGGCCGATGCGTTCCCCGACCGCACCGAGATCGCCGCGATCATGGTGTTCGACCGTGACGACGGCGCGGAGCTGACCGCCGACGACGAAGCCACCGTCGAGCGGATCACCGGCGAGCTGGCCGACCTGAACCTGCCGGAGTTCGGCGACTTCACGCCGAGCCCGCCGTCGGAGAACCGGCTGGTGCAGACGTCGATCATCAGCCTGGGGCAGGACGCCGACCCGTTCGGCGAGGAGCTGACCGACAGCGTCCGCGACCTGCGTGAAGAGGCCGAGCCGCTGCTCGAGGGCACCGGGCTGAACATGGGCGTCACCGGGTCGGCCGCGCAGAACCTGGACTCGCAGGAGGCCGCCTCCAACGCTGAGGCGATCGTCGGGATCGTGACGATCGTGCTGATCATCGGCCTGCTGCTGGTCATCTTCCGCAGCCCGATCATCGCGCTCATGCCGATCATCGTGGTCGGCATCCTCTCGCAGGTGGCCACCGGCCTGATCGCGTTCGCGAACGAGGCCTTCGACCTGCAGGCCGACTCCTCCATCACGGTCATCCTGATCGTGGTGCTGTACGGCATCGGCACCGACTACATCCTGTTCTTCCTGTTCCGCTACCGCGAGGCGCTGCGACAGGGGCTGGACAGCAAGACCGCCGTCACGCACGCGATCGAACGGGCCGGCGAGGCGATCGCCTCGGCCGGTGGCGCCGTCATCGTCGCGTTCATGGCACTGGTGCTGTCCTCGCTGGGCATCTTCCGCTCGATCGGCCCCGCGCTGGCGATCGCGGTCGCCGTCACCGTCCTCGCCGCGCTGACGCTGGTCCCGGCGATCGTGTCGCTGCTGGGCACCAAGGTGTTCTGGCCGTCGAAGGCGTGGAAGAACGAGCCGAAGGCGGCCCGGTTCGGCGCCATCGGCGACTCGCTCGGCCGGCACCCGGTCCGGTTCGCCCTCGTGTCCGGGCTGGTGCTGGCCGCGCTGGCGGTGCTGGCGCTCGGGTTCAAGCCGACGTTCGACCTGTCCGACACCGGTGTGCCGGCCACCGCGGAGTCCACGGTGGCGTTGGAGACGTTGGAGAAGGGCCTGCCGCCGGGCGCGACCGATCCGACGTCGGTGTTCCTGCACAGCACCGACGGCAACGCGATCAGCGCGGCGGACCAGACCGCGTTCGGCGACGCGCTGGCCGGCGCCACCGGTGTCGCTCAGGTCGCGGAGCCGCAGCCGTCGCCGGACGAGACCACCGTGATCTACAGCGTGGTGCTGGCCGACGACCCCACCTCCGACGCCGCGATGGCCAACGTCGAGGGACCCATCCGCGACACCGCGCACGATGCCGCGCCGGAGGGCACCGAAGCGCTGGTCGGCGGCACCACGTCGGTCTTCGTCGACCTGCAGGACGCGATGAACCGCGACTACTCCGTCGTGTTCCCGGTGGCCGCGCTGATCATCATGATCATCCTGGCCGTGCTGCTGCGCAGCCTGGTCGCGCCCTGGTACCTCATGGCGTCGGTGGGCCTGGGCTTCGGCGCGACGCTGGGCGCGTCGGTGCTGCTGTTCCAGACGATCCAGGGTGAGGACGGGCTGATCTTCATGCTGCCCATCTACATCTATCTGTTCGTCGTGGCGCTGGGCACCGACTACAACATCCTCATGGTGGCCCGGCTGCGCGAGGAGGCCCGCAACGGCATGGAGCCGCGTGACGCCGCCGCCATGGCGGTCCGGCACGCCGGTCCGACGGTCGCCGCGGCCGGCCTGATCCTCGCCGGCACGTTCGCCTCGCTGATGCTGGGCGGCAACGCGCTGCTGGTCTCGATGGGCTTCGCCATCTCGTTCGGCATCTTCGTCGCCGCGTTCGTCATGGCGATGTTCTTCACGCCGGCGCTGACGGCGCTCATCGGCCACGCGGCCTGGTGGCCCGGCCATGGCGACCGACGCGACGAGCCGGCGCCGCCGGGAGAGGGTGAGCTGGTCAGGTCCGCGGACTGAGCTCGCGGATCCGGCCGCGCAGGTGCCGCTGCTCGGCCGGGTTCGAGGTGAGCCGGAGCGCGCGCTCGAAGCCTTCACGGGCGCGCTCCGGCTCACCGGCCCGGGCCAGCAGCTCGGCCCGGGCCGCGTGCCAGAGGTGGTAGCGCTCCAGCCCGCCGGCCCCGTCGAGGACCGCGAGGCCCGCCCGCGGCCCGTCGGCCATCGCGATCGCCACCGCCCGGTTCAGCGTCACCACCGGCGACGGCGCCAGCTCGGCCAGCCGGGTGTAGGCGTGGGCGATCGCCGGCCAGTCGGTGTCGGCGGCCGTCGGCGCGTTGGCGTGCAGCGAGGCGATGAACGCCTGCACCTGGCAGGGACCGGGGACGTTCCGGTCCAGCGCCCGGGCCAGCAGCGTGTTGGCCCGGGCGATCAGCGCGCCGTCCCAGGCGGTGCGGTCCTGCCGTTCCAGCAGGACGAGGTCGCCGGCGGCGTCGAGCCGGCCGGACATCCGGGCCCGGTGGTACAGCTGCAGCGCCAGCAGCCCCTCGACCTCGGGGTGGCCGGGCAGCAGCCGCAGCGTGCGCTCCGTCAGCCCGATCGCGGCGTCGGCCAGGTCCACCCGGACGGCGTCGGCGTGGCCGCCGCGGGACAGGTAGCCCTCGTTGAAGATCAGCAGCAGCACGCTCAGCAACGCGCCGACCCGCTCCTCCAGCCGGGCCGGGACCCGCAGCGGGATGCCGGCGGCGCGGATCTTCCGCTTGGCCCGGACGATCCGCTGCGCCAGCGTCGGCTCCGGCACCAGGTACGCCGACGCGATCTCCGCCGTCGTGAGCCCGCCGACCAGCCGCAGTGTCAGTGCCACCTGCGTGTCGCGGTCCAGTGCGGGGTGGCAGCACAGCAGCATCAGCCGCAGCTGCTCGTCACCCACCTCGCGCTCGTCCACGACCAGCTCCTCCCGCTCCTCGTCCGGGTCCAGTGGCGACGGGATCAGCTGCGGCGCGGCGGCGCGCAGCCGCCGCTCGGCCGCCGCCGCCCGCCGCAGCCGGTCGACGGCGCGGTTGTGCGCGACGGTGTACAGCCAGCCCGGCGGGTTGGCCGGGATCCCCTGCGCGGTCCACGTCTCGACCGCCTGGACCAGCGCGTCCTGCACGCAGTCGTCGGCCAGGTCGACGTCGTCGAACCGCGCGGCCAGCAGGGCGAGCACGTGCCCGCCCTGCTCCCGCATCAGCCGCGTGACCGCGGCCTCGACGTCGCTCAGCGTCTACCGTTCCGCGTCGGGCCGGTAGCCGAGCGGGCGCACCTCGACCGTCCCGGCCGGGATCGGGATCGCGGCGGCCAGCTCCAGCGCCTCGTCCAGGTCGGCGGCGCGGACGACGTAGTAGCCGCCGAGCTGCTCCTTCGTCTCCATGAACGGCCCGTCGACGACGGCCGGCTCGGCGCCGAACGCCTTGCGCACCGTCGTCGCCGTCGCGCTCGGCGCCAGCGAGGCGCCGGAGATCCAGTGGCCTCCGTCCATGAGCCGCTTCGCGTAGTCGAGCCAGGGCTGCAGGTACTCCTGGAAGCCGGGCTCCCCGGGTGCGGGCGCGGGGTACTCCTCGCCGGCGATGACGAACATGTACTCCATGGTGGTTCCCTTCTCTCCCGGGCCGGTCAGCCCAGCAGTCCGATGATGACAGCCATCACGAGCACCGTGGCGAGCTCGTAGCAGGTGTCGAGGAGCCAGATCCGCAAGTCGCGGCTGGCGAACAGGTCGTGGACGAGCATCCGGGCGGCCGTGAACCCGAGCCACAGCGCGGCGGCGGCGAGCAGCGCCGCCGGCAGCGGTTCCAGGTCCAGGTCGCGCCCGGCGACGTCCGTAGCGGCGGCCAGCACGACCGCGGTGACGGCCGATGCGAGGAACGAGCCGCCGTAGGCCAGCCCCTTGTTGGCCGGCGCGTTCGGGTCCTTGCCGGTGAGCGCCTGCCAGCGCCGGCCGAACACGGCGGGCCGGTACCAGATGGTGCCCACGACCATGGTGCTGAGCGTGGCGAGTCCGATCGCCAGCCAGTCGAGCGAGATGTTCATGCCCCCATGACGCAGCGCCCGTCCCGTTTCGACAGCCTTCGCGAGAAAAATCTTTGCGGGGAAAAATCCCAGGTCAGTGGCGGCGCGTCGCCAAGTGCGCCACAGTACGAGATATGAAGTGGGGAATCCGCCTGGTGCTCGCCGCCGCGGCGAACGGTCTGCTGCTGATGCTCGCCGCGGCGCTGTTCGACAAGTTCAGCCTGTCCTTCACCGGATGGCTGATCGGGACCATCCTGTTCACCGTCTTCACGATGCTGCTGCGCGGGACCATGGCGTCGCTGGCGCGCAAGTACGCCTCCGGCGCGACGTTCCTCGGCGGGCTGGTTCTGACCTGGGTCGGGCTGCTGCTGACGGACCTGTTCACCGGCCGCAGCGCGTTCTACCTCGAGGGCTTCGGCACCTGGATCTTCGTCACGCTCATCGTCTGGGCCGGCACGGTCCTCTACGACCAGGTCGACGACCACATCATCGACGCGGTCAAGCCGGGACGGTCGAAGGGCACCACGACCGGCGCCTGAATCGGTCCGGTGTTCGGCGGCCGGATTGGCTCTCACGAGCGGACCGATCCGCCTCTAGCGTCGGGGCATGACCACCGCCACGCTCCCCGTCGCCGCCGCTCCCGTCGTCCACGCGCCCCTGGTCACCCGGGCGCTGCTGCTCCGGTTCGTCACGATCGTCGGGTCGTCGCTCGGCTTCTACCTGCCGCTGTCGGTCGTCCCGATGGTCGCCGAGGCGGCCGGATCCGCGGGCGCCGCGGGCCTGGCCACCGGCGCGCTGCTGGCGGCGTCCGTCGCCGGTGAGGTCGCCACCCCGCGACTGGTCGCCCGCTTCGGGTACCGGGCCGCGCTGACGGCGGGTCTCGTGCTGCTCGGCGCGCCCATCCTGGTGCTGCTGACGGCGCCGGGACTGGCGGTCGTGGTCGCGGTGAACCTCGTGCGCGGCCTCGGCTTCGGCGTCACGATCGTCGCCGGCGGCGCGCTCACGGCGGCGTTGCTGCCCGAGCACCGCCGCGGCGAGGGTCTGGCGCTGGTCGGCGTGGTCGGCGGGCTGCCCGCGCTGGCCGCGCTGCCGTTCGGCGTCTGGGCGGCCGCGCAGTGGGGCCCGGGACCGGTGTTCGCCATCACCGCCGTGGCCACCCTGCTGAGCCTCGTCGCGGTGCCCGGCCTGCCCCGGCGGACGGCGTCGGCCGGCCGCACGCACGGGGTGCTGGCCGGGCTGCGCGACGCCGGGCTGGTGCGTCCGGCGGCCGTGTTCGCGGCGTCGACGGTCGCGGTGGGCGTGCTGGTGACGTTCCTGCCGCTGGCCACGGCGTCGGCCTCGGTCGCGGCGGCCGCGCTGCTGGTGCAGCCGGCCGCGTCGACAGCGGCGCGCTGGATCGCGGGCCGGCTCGGCGACCGGCACGGCCAGGGCCGGCTGTTGGTGCCGGGGCTGCTGCTGGCCGGCGGCGGCCTGCTCGGGATCAGCGCGACCGGCACGCCGGTGGCCGTCGTCGCCGGCGCCGCGGTGTTCGGCGCCGGGTTCGGCGTGCTGCAGAACGCGACGCTGGCGCTCATGTACACGCGCGTCTCGCCGGACGGCTACGGCGCCGTCAGCGCCATCTGGAACGCCGCCTACGACGTCGGCATGGCCGTGGGCGCGGCCGGCGCCGGGATCGTCGCCGCCGGCGCGGGCTACCCGGCGGTGTTCGTGCTGGCCGCCGCCCTGCTGCTGCCCGCACTGCCGTCGGCCCGGCGCGAGCGGCGGGTCACGGCGTGACCTGCGCCATCAGAGCCAGCGGCTGGCCGTCGAGGTCGGCGAAGAAGGCCATCCACTCCTCCATCCCCGAGTCGTGCCGGTGGATCAGGTGCGGCGCGTCGGTGAACGCGACCCCGCGGGCGGTCAGCTCGCGGTGCGCGGCGTGGATGTCGTCGACGCGGAAGTAGAGGACCGACGCGGCGGCGCCGGCGCCCTCGTCACCGGCGACGAGGAACAGCCGGGTGCCGCCGCAGTCGAAGAACGCGAGGTCGCCGAACGTGTAGAGGTGCGGCAGCCCGAGCACGTCGCGGTACCAGGCGACGGCCGCGCCGATGTCCGAGGTGGGCCGCGCGATCTGGCCGATGGGGCCGAGCTTCAGGTCAGTAGTGGTGGTCATGACGTCCTCCCTGATGGCAAGCGCGCTGGCGGCCGGGACGCCGTCCCAGTGCCGCAGCGCCCGGCGGTCCGGCAGGCCGAGCTTGGCCAGCGCGTTCGCGACGTGGAACTTCACCGCGTCGACACTGGTGCCGCGCCGGTCGGCGATCTGCCGGTTGGTCATCCCGTGCCGCACACCGTCGACCACCCGCCACTCGGCGGGCGTCAGGACGTCGGCGTAGCGGGGCCGCCCTCGCAACCTGCGCATGGCCTCACGGTAGCCGCGCGCACCCCCGAATTACCCTCCCCCGCGGCCGCCCTTCGCGACGGCGGCGGCGAGCGCCTCGCGGCAGGCCAGGATCGACGGGCGCTGCGCCATCGACCGGCGGGCGGCGGTGAACACGGTGCGGTGCGGCACGCCGTCGAGGTCGACGAGCCGCACCTGAGGCGACCGCCGCGCCCACATGAGGTCCGGGATCAGCGCGACGGCGTTGCCGGTCTCGATCAGCTCGATCTGCGCGGTGAGGTCGGCGGTCTCGAACCGGACATCCGGCTCGAAGCCGGCCTGCCGGCAGGCCTGCTCTGCGAAGTGCCGCGACGCCGCGCCGTGCGGTTCGGCCACCCATGGCAGCCCGGCGGTGTCGCCGAGCGCGGTGATGTGCGCCCACTCCGGACCGGGCGGGACGGCCAGCCGGAGCGCGTCGCGGGTGAGCCCGACCCGGTCCAGCTCCGGGTGCCAGGGCGCGGCGTGGTTCGGGTACTGCTCGGCGACGACGAGGTCGAAGTCGCGGGCGAACGTCTCCATCAGCGCGGTCTCGGGCTCGCGCTGGGTCATCGTGACGCGCAGCCGCGGGTGCCGCTGCGCCAGCGTGTGCAGCAGGTCCGGCATCAGCGCGAGCGCGGCGGACTGGAAGACGGCGATGCGGACGGTCCCGGTCGCCTCCTGCAGCGACGCGCGCAGGTCCGACTCCGCCTCCTCCAGCCGCTGCAGCACCGCGGCCGTGTGCTCGACCAGGATCTCCGCCTGCGGGGTCAGCTGCAGCCGCCGGCCGACCTTGCGCAGTAACGGGACCCCTGCCTCCCGCTCCAGCAGTGTGAGCTGCTGAGACACCGACGACGGGCTCTGGTGCAGGGCCGCGGCGACGTCGGCGATCGTGCCCCGGACGGCGAGCTCGCGGAGCAGCCGCAGCCGACGGACGTCGAGCATGAGGGCCTCCCGCCAAACGGTAAGCAGATGTGAGGAGTATCAGTCAGAAAACATCGCTTTACCTTACGCCAATGGGTGACCAGACTGTGGATATGGCCGTGACCTGGAACGAGACGGACCCGCGCACCGGCGGTGTCGACGAGCTGCTGGCGCTCTCCGACGAGGTCGTCGCGACCGTCCGCCGCTGGCTGGACGAGTCCGCCCGGCACCCCGCGAGCGCCGCCGCGCAACGGCTGTCCCAGGTCCTCGCCGATCCCAAGGGGCTGCCGTTCGCGGTCGGCTTCGTCGACGGCGTGATCCGGCCCGAGGACCCCGCGGTGGCGGCCCGGGCCCTGCGCGACCTGGCCGCGGACGTCCCCGCGTTCCTGCCCGCTCACCTCCGGCTGGCGGTCAAGGCCGGCGGGCTGGCCGGACGGGTCGCGCCCGGCCTGGTCGTGCCGGTCGCGCGGCGGGCGCTGCGCGAGATGGTCGGCCACCTCGTCGTCGACGCGCGGCCGGCCAAGCTGGGCCGGGCGATCACCAGAATCCGGCGTGGCGGCGCCCGGCTCAACGTCAACCTGCTCGGCGAGGCGGTGCTCGGCGAGCGCGAGGCGAACCGCCGGCTCGACGGCACGCTGCGCCTGCTGGACCGGCCCGACGTCGACTACGTGTCGGTGAAGGTGTCCTCCACGGTGGCGCCGCACTCGGCGTGGGCGTTCGACGACACCGTCGCGCACGTCGTCGAGGCGCTCACCCCGCTGTACCGGCGGGCCGCCGCCGCTTCGACGTTCGTCAACCTCGACATGGAGGAGTACCGCGACCTCGAGCTGACGACGGCCGTCTTCACGACGCTGCTGGACCGGCCCGAGTTCGAGGGCCTGGAGGCCGGCATCGTCCTGCAGGCCTACCTGCCGGACACGCTGGCGACGATGATCCGGCTGCAGGAGTGGGCGGCCGCGCGCCGGGCCCGCGGCGGCGCGCCGATCAAGGTGCGCGTCGTCAAGGGCGCGAACCTGCCGATGGAGCGGGTCGAGGCGTCGCTGCGCGGCTGGCCGCTGGCCACCTGGCACAGCAAGCAGGAGACCGACACGAACTACAAGCGGCTGCTCGACTACGCACTGCGGCCCGAGCACATCGGCAACGTGCACATCGGCGTGGCCGGGCACAACCTGTTCGACCTCGCGTTCGCCTGGCTGCTGGCCGGCCGGCGCGGGGTCCGCGACGGCGTCGAGGTCGAGATGCTGCTCGGCATGGCGCAAGGTCAGGCCGAGGTCGTCCGCCGCGAGGTCGGCAAGGTCCGCCTCTACACGCCGGTCGTGCACCCGCGCGAGTTCGACGTCGCGATCGCCTACCTGGTCCGCCGGCTGGAGGAGGGCGCGAGCTCGGAGAACTTCCTGTCCGCGCTGGCCGGGCTGCACGACCACGAGGAGCTCTTCGCCCGCGAGCGGGACCGGTTCCTCGCCTCGCTGCGGGCGCTGGACCGCTCGGTGCCGCGGCCGCACCGCGTCCAGGACCGCCGGCTGCCGATCGGCGACGCCGTGCAGACCGAGTTCGCGAACGTCCCCGACACCGACCCCGCGCTGCCGGGCAACGTGGCGTGGAGCCGCGACATCCTCGCCCGGGTGCAGGACAGCACGGCCGGCGTGGCCACCGCCGAGGCGGCGGTCGTGCGGACGGCGGACGCGCTGGACGCCGTGCTCGGGTCGGCCGAGGCGGCCGGACGGGGTTGGGGCTCGCTCACCGGCGCGGAGCGGGGCGCGGTGCTGCGCCGGGCCGCCGTCGAGCTGGAGCGGCGCCGCGCCGAGCTGCTGGAGGTGATGGCGTCCGAGGCGGGCAAGACGCTGGACCAGGGCGACCCCGAGGTCTCCGAGGCGATCGACTTCGCGAACTACTACGCGAGCCTGGCCGAGGAGCTGGACGAGGTCGACGGCGCGGTCCGCCGGCCGGTGCCGCTGACGGTCGTCACGCCGCCGTGGAACTTCCCGGTCGCGATCCCCGCCGGGTCGACGCTCGCGGGGCTGGCGGCCGGTTCCGCCGTCGTGCTGAAGCCGGCGTCGCAGGCGGTGCGCTGCGGCGCGGTGCTGGCCGAGGCGCTGTGGGCGGCCGGGGTGCCGCGCGACGTGCTGCGGCTGGTGCGCGTCGGCGAGTCCGCACTGGGCCGGGCGCTGGTGTCCGACCCGCGCGTCGGCCGGCTCATCCTGACCGGCGCGTACGAGACCGCCGAGCTGTTCCGCTCGTTCCGCACCGACCTGCCGCTGCTGGCCGAGACCAGCGGCAAGAACGCGATCGTCGTCACCCCCAGCGCCGACATCGACCTCGCCGTCCGCGACGTCGTGTACTCCGCGTTCGGGCACGCGGGGCAGAAGTGCTCGGCGGCGTCGCTGGTGATCCTGGTCGGGTCGGTGGCGCGGTCGCGCCGGTTCCGCGACCAGCTGGTCGACGCGGTCACGTCGCTGAAGGTCGGGCTGCCCTCGGATCCGACGAGCCAGATGGGGCCGCTGATCGGCCCGGCGGACGGGAAGCTGCTGCGGGCGCTGACGACGCTCGGCCCGGGCGAGTCGTGGGTGATCCGGCCCCGGCAGCTCGACGACGAGGGCCGGCTGTGGACGCCGGGGGTCAAGGTCGGCGTCGCCGACGGCTCGGAGTACCACCTGACCGAGTACTTCGGCCCGGTGCTCGGCATCATGACGGCGGCGACGCTGGAGGAGGCGATCGCGCAGCAGAACCGGGTCGCGTACGGCCTCACCGCCGGCCTGCACACCCGCGACGCCGGCGATCTGGCGACCTGGCTGGACCGGGTCGAGGCCGGCAACCTCTACGTCAACCGCGGCACCACCGGCGCGATCGTCCGGCGTCAGCCGTTCGGCGGCTGGAAGCGCTCCGCCGTCGGCGCCGGAACCAAGGCAGGCGGCCCGAACTACCTCGTCGGGCTGACGGACTGGGCGCCGGCGTCGGCCTCCGCCGCCGGGACGACGCTCGCCGCCGGGCCCGCCGCGCTGCTGGCGGCCGCACGCATCGCAGGGCTGGCCGGTGTCGACGGCCTGGAGCGGGCGCTGCACAGCGACGCCGCGGCCTGGCGGACGGAGTTCGGGACGGCCCGCGACGTGTCCGGGTTGAGCGCGGAGCGGAACGTGTTCCGCTACCGGCCGCACCCGGTGACGGTCCGGCACGAGTCCGCCGCTCCGGTCGCCGACCTGGTGCGGGTGGTCGCGGCCGGCGTGCTCGCGGGCGCGCCGGTGACGGTGTCCGCCGCCGGCGAGCTGCCCGCCGCGGTGACGTCGGCGCTGACGGCGCTGGGCGTCACGGTCGCCGTCGAGGCGGACGCGGCGTGGCGACGCCGGGCGGCGACGCTGACCGGCCGGGTCCGGCTGCTCGGCGGCGACCCGGCGGCGCTGTACGAGGCGGCCGGCGGCCGTCCCGACCTCGCCGTCTACGCCCAGCCGGTGACCGAGGCCGGCCGGGTGGAGCTGCTGCCGTTCCTGCACGAGCAGGCGGTCAGCATCACCGCGCACCGCTTCGGCTCGCCCGACCCGCTGGCGGCGGGGGCTACGCTCGCCCGATGACCGCGCGCAACTCCGACGTCCGGGCCGCCCTGGAGTTCCACGCCGCGACCCGGTACTGGCGCCGCGACGGCGGCATCGCCATGGGCACGCCGCCGGACCTGGAGAACGCGATCTGGGAGGAGGACCGCTCCCTCGAGCCGTACCCGTTCAAGGTGTACGAGACGCTGGCGCCGATCGCGATCCCGCGCGAGTTCCCGCCATCGACGGTCCCGGCGCTGGCCGCGATCGCGGCCCCAGGCCGGTGGGAGGGAGTGCCGTCCGGGGTCGGCGACGCGGCGGTGCCGGACCTCGCGCTACTGGCGCGGATCGCCCGGCTCAGCAACGGACTGCTGGACCGCACCGTCACCGTCCGCGGCACGACGATCACGTACCGGACGGCCGGCGGCACCGGCGCCCGCTACCACCTGGAGCTGTACTTCGCCTGCGCCGACCTCCCCGACCTGCCCGCCGGCCTCTACCACTACGCCGCGCACGACCACAGCCTGCGCCGGGTCCGCTCCGGCGACGTCCGGGCCGCGCTGGGTGTCGACGCTCCGGTCGTCATGGCGGTGACCAGCACGTTCTGGCGCAACGCCTGGCGGTACAAGGCTCGTGCCTACCGGCACGCGTTCTGGGACGCGGGCACGTCGCTGTCGCAGGCGCTCGCCGTGGCAGCGTCGGCCGGGATCCCGGCGGAGCTGCTGCTGGGCTTCGCCGACGACGAGGTGAACGCCGTCCTCGGGGTCGACGGCGTCCGCGAGGCGGCCGCGGCGCTGTGCGCGCTCGGCCACGACGGCCGGCCGGCGCCGGACGTGACGGAGCTGGCGCCGGTGGACCTGCCGGTGCGGCCCGTGTCGCCGCGCGAGGTGGAGTTCCCCGCGATCCCGGCGATGCACCTGGCGTCGTCGCTGGGCACCGGGGCTGACGTGGCCGCCTGGCGGTCCCGCGCCGTCGACGCGGAGCGCCCGGAGCCGGCCGGGCCGCTCACCCCGTTGGACCCGCTGCCCGACGGCGCGCTGCCGGCGGAGCCGGTCGAGGATGTGATCCTGCGCCGCCGCTCCACCCGCAACTACGACCTCGACGCCGAACTGGGCTTCCGCGACTTCTCCACGCTGCTGGACCGTTCGTCGCGGGCCTACGCCGCCGACGTCCGCCCGCCGCTGGACTGCTACCTCATCGTCAACGCCGTCGAGGGCCTGACGCCCGGCGTCTACCTGCATCATCCGGACCGTGGCGCGGTCGAGCTGCTGCGCGCCGGCGACTTCCGCGCCGACGCCGCGCGGATCGCCGTCGACCAGCAGTACTGCGCCGACGCGCACGTCAACGCGTACTGGCTGGCCGACCTCGGGCCGCTGCTGGCGACGTACGGCAACCGCGGCTACCGCGCCGCCCAGCTGACCAGCGCGTTGCAGGCCGGGAAGCTGCACCTGGGCACGCACGCGCTCGGCCTCGGCGCCGTCGGCTCCACCTCGGCCGACGAGGAGGTCGTCGAGTTCTTCGCCCCGCACGCGGCCGGCAAGAGCTACCTCTTCGTCACCGTCTTCGGGGTCAAGCGGCCGCGAACCGCTTCCCCGCGTCGGTGAGCACGTCGCTCAGGCCGCCGACGATCTCGTCGAGCACCGCGTTGTCGCTGATCAGCGGTGGCGCGATCTGCAGGACGGCGTCGCCGCGGTCGTCGGCGCGCGCGATCAGCCCCGCCTCCCGCAGCCGGCCGGGCAGGTAGCCGCGCAGCAGCGCGTCCCGCTCGGCCTGGTCGAACCGGCCGTTGGCGTCGTCCTTCACCAGCTCGATCGCCCAGAAGAAGCCGGCGCCGCGGACGTCGCCGACGATCGGCAGCGCGAGCAGGTCGCCGAGCCGGTCGCGCAGGTACGGCTCCAGTGCGCGGACGTTCTCCAGGACGCCGTCGCGGGCGAAGATGTCGAGGTTGCGCAGGGCGACGGCCGCGCTGGCCGGGTGGCCGCCGAAGGTGATGCCGTGCCGCAGCACCCGCGCGTCGAGCGGCTCCACGACCCGGTCGGTGGCGAGCACCGCACCCATCGGGGCGTAGGCGGACGTGATGCCCTTGGCCACCGTGACGAGGTCGGGGGTGACGTCCTCGCGGGCGACGCCGAACCACTCGCCCAGCCGGCCGCAGCCGGTGATGACCTCGTCGGCCATGAGCAGGATCCCGTACCGGTCGGCGAGCTCGCGCAGCCCGCGCCAGTAGCCGGGCGGTGGCGTCAGGCAGCCGCCGGCGTTCTGCACCGGCTCGGCGACGATCAGCGCGACCTCGTCCGGCCCGGCCGCGACGATCGCCGCCTCGACCTCCGCCAGCAGCCGGTCGCGGAACGCGGCCGGGTCGGCGCCGTCGGGCGCACGGAACGCGTTGGTGTTCGACACGTGCGTGACGTCGATGGGCGGCGGGCCGAAGGCGTCCTTGAACCGCGGGACGCCGGTGAGGGCCAGCGCGCCGAGCGTCACCCCGTGGTAGGCGACGTCGCGGGCGATCGCCTTCGTCCGCCGCGGCTGGCCGATCGCGACGTAGTGCTCGCGGACCAGCTTCCACGCCGCCTCGACCGCCTCGGAGCCGCCGTTGGTGAAGTACGCGCGGGTCAGCCCGGCCGGCGCGAGCGCGGTCAGCCGCTGCGCCAGCTCGATGGCCGGCGGGTGCGCCGTCGCCCAGTTCGTGTTGAACGGCAGCCGGGTGAGCTGCTCGGTGACCGCCGCGGCGAACTCGGCGCCGTAGGAGTAGCCGAGCTGGGCGCAGAACAGGCTGGACAGGGCGTCGACGTAGCGACGGCCGCGGGTGTCGAAAACGTACGGTCCCTCACCGCGCTCGAGCACCAGCAGGTCGTCGAGCCGCTGCTTGGAGAAGTGCAGCAGCAGGTGGTCCGCCGCGGACCGCTGCAACTCGTCGTGGGTCGTGGTCATGTCGCCTCACCTCGCTGTCCAGTCTGACGCAAGACGAGAGTGCGTCCGGCCGTCCCTTGCCGGATTGTGTCGGACCTCCGTCCTAGGCTCAGTGCCCAAGGGAAGGAGGACCGCGATGGAGTTCGATGCGATCGACGCTCTGCGCGACCGTCACCCCGCGTGGCGGCTGCTCCGAGCTGCCAACGCGCCGCTGATTCTGTCCTTCCTCGGCGACTTCTTCGTCGAGGGGAATCGCGGCGCCACGGCCGCCGGCGAGGTCGCCTCCGCCCTGGACGACGCGTTGTACGCCCTCAACGCAGACCCTGACGACCCGCGGTTCCCGAAGGCCCCGCTGGCCTACCTGGAGGACTGGGCCGCACCGGAGGTCGGGTGGCTACGCCGCTTCTACCCGCCGGCGTCCGACGAGATCCACTACGAGGTGACCCCGGCATTCGAGAAGGCGCTCGCCTGGGTGGAATCGCTACGAACCCGGTCGTTCGTCGGCACCGAGTCCCGTTTGCACACCGTCGTCGAGCTACTCAGCCAGATCGTGCACGGCTCAGAGACCGATCCGGAGAAGCGGCTCGTCGAACTGCGCCGCCGCCGCGACGAGCTCGACCGGGAGATCGCCGCCGCCGAGGCCGGCGAGATCCGCCTACTCGACGCGACCGGTGTCCGCGACCGCTACCAGCAGGTGGCCGCCACTGCTCGCGAGCTCCTCTCCGACTTCCGCGAGGTGGAGGAGAACTTCCGCGGCCTCGACCGGCAGGCCCGCGAGAAGATCGCTACGTGGGATGGCAGCAAGGGCGAGCTCCTGGCCGACCTCGTCGGGAGTCGCGCCGACATCTCCGCCTCCGATCAAGGCCGCAGCTTCCAGGCGTTCCATGACTTCCTGCTCTCCGAGGTCCGTCAAGACGAACTGTCCACGCTGCTCATGCGGGTGTCGGCTCTCGAGCTCGTGATCCAGGACCCCCGCCTTCGCACCATCCACCACGACTGGTCCGAGGCCGCCGAGCGAGCCCAGCGCACGGTTCGCCAGATATCCGAGCAACTCAGACGCTTCCTCGACGATCAGGTGTGGCTGGAGAACCGGCGGGTCCTCGACCTGGTGCGAGCCGTGGAGACGACGGCATTGACTGTTCGCGAACGGCCGCCCGAGTTCGGCCTCGCAGTCGACGAGCCCGGCGTCCAGATCGCCCTGCCGTTCGATCGTCCGCTCTACGACGCGAGGCCGGCCAGTCAGGTCGAAAGCCTCGTCCCGCCGGTGCCCGACGAGGACCTCGACACCGGTCTCCTCTTCGCCCAGACTTTCGTGGACCAGGCACGCCTAGCTGAGAACATCCGGACCCTTGTGCCCCCACGTTCCTCAGCCCTGCTCAGCGACATCGTTCAGTTCTTCCCGATCGAACAGGGAGCGGCAGAAATCATCGGCTACCTGGCGTTGCAGGACGACGATCTCCAGGTCGACCTTGACGACAGCGACGAAACGCTCCTCGACTACACCGTGCCCGGCGACGAGGACGGCACAGCCAGCCGGCGTCGACGCGCCCGGCTACCGAAGGTGACGGTGACGCGCCGATGACAGAGCCAGAGGCACATGCCACGGGTTCGACGATCATCCGGCTCATGCAAGGAGTCGTATACCGCGAGTCCGACGAAGACTCGTGGATCGCCCTGGAGCGCCACTCGGGCGCGGTGCGGGACCACTTCGCGGCCATCGGCGTCGAGGTCGTCGTCGACGACGTCGAGGGATACGCCTATCTACGCAGCTTGCCTGACGTCGACGGCGAGGAACCGCTCCCGCGGCTGGTCCGGCGGCGTCGGCTGACCTACAACGTGTCCCTTCTCCTCGTGCTGCTCCGCAAGCGTCTCGTCGAGTTCGAGACGTCCGGCGCCGAGGGCAAACTCGTCCTCACCACGGAGCAGATCATCGAGATGCTGCGGCTCTTCCTCGCCGACTCGACCAACGAGGCTCGGGTGGTGGACACTGCGTCGGCAACGATCAAGAAGGCAGCCGAGCTGGGCTTCCTGCGCCAACTGCGCGGGCAGGCCGATACCTGGGAGGTCCGGCGCATCCTCAAGGCATACATCGACGCCGAGACCCTGTCGGACTTCGCCGGAAAGCTGCGGGAGTACGCGGGCGCGGGAGCTTCTGATGAGTGACGGCCTGTTCTCCCCTACGGAACTCATCGCCCCGGGGCGCGCGGGCTACCGCCTGCACCGGCTGGAGGTCTTCAACTGGGGCACGTTCGACCAGTACATCTGGCGACTAACGCCTGACGGCGAGACGTCGCTACTGACTGGGGACATCGGCTCGGGCAAGTCGACGCTGGTCGATGCGATCACCACCCTGCTGCTGCCGGCGCACAAGATCGCGTACAACAAGGCCGCCGGCGCGGAGTCCAAAGAACGCACCCTGCGCAGCTACGTGGAGGGTCATTACAAGTCCGAGCGCGTCGAAGCCTCTGGTAAATCCCGCGCCGTCGGACTCCGAGATGGCGGCACGACGTACTCGGTCATCCTCGGAGTCTTCGCCAACGACGGCTATGACGAAACGGTGTCGCTGGCCCAGGTCTTCCAGCAACGAGACCGATCGACTCCGGACCGCTTCTTCGTGACCTCGGCGAAAGGCCTGTCGGTCAAGGACGACTTCTCCGACTTCGGCACCGACCTCAACGATCTGCGCCGGCGGCTCCGGGCCGGCGGCGCCGAGATCTTCAAGGTGTTCCCCGATTACGCCCGATCGCTGCGCCGCCTGCTCGGGATCAAGTCCGACCAGGCATTGGAGCTGTTCCACCAGACCGTGTCCATGAAGTCGGTCAGCAACCTCAACGAGTTCGTCCGGGACCACATGCTGGAACCGTCGGATTCCACTCAGCGCGTCAACGAGATCATCAGCCACTTCGACGATCTCACCAAGGCACATGACGCCGTCAAACGCGCCCGCGAACAGCTCGAGGCGTTGCAACCGATCGTTGACACCACGGCCAGGTACGACACCGGTCTGGCCGAACGCGAAGCGCTCACCGGGCAGCGCGACGCGGTCAAGCTCTACGTCGCCGAGCAGCGCAGCGAGCTTCTCGCCGCGGAGATCGCCACCCTAGAGGCCGACGGTGAAGGCCTCAACGGTGAGAAGGCCGCTGCCGACAACCGTGCCAAGGCGCTGTCCGACGAACGCGAGGCACTCATCGAGGAACGCGCCCGCGAAGGCGGCGATCGGATCGGCGACCTCGAACGCCAGGCTCGCGAAGCGCGTCAGCAGGCGTCCGACCGACGAGACCGCCGGGCGCGTTTCGACGGTGTGGTCGCCGACGCCGGCCTCCGGCCTGTGGCCGACGCCGAGCAGTTCGCGGCTCTGTCGGCGACGGTGGCTGACGCGGAGCCCGCCATCGCCGCCCGGATGCGCGAACTCAACGCGCGGGTCGCCGACCTAGCGGGAGAGGTCAAGGAGATCGGCCGGCGGCGGGACGCCGTCGCCGACGAGGTGACCAGCCTCGAGCAGCGCACGAGCAATCTCCCAGCCAGCCACACCGACCTGCGCGAGCAACTGTGCGACGACCTCGGGCTCTCACCGCACGACGTCCCCTTCGCCGGGGAACTCCTGGACGTCACCGACGACCACAGCGAGTGGCGGGGCGCGGCCGAGCGGGTGCTGCGTGGTTTCGCGCTGTCCATGCTCGTCGAGCAGGACCACTACGACGCCGTCGCCCGCTGGGTCAACGGTCGCCGGCTCACCTACCGCGGCCGCGGTGGCACGGCGCACGGAACGAAGCTGGTTTACGAGCGGGTGGCCGCACGTCGGGTCCCGCTGCAGCGGCCGACGGGCGATGCCCTCGTGCTGGCCGACTGTCTCGAGGCCAAAGACGGTCCGTTCCGCGAGTACCTGCTCGGCGAACTGACCAGACGCGCCGACTACCGCTGTGTCGACACCATCCAGGCGTTCCGCACCGAGAGGCGGGCCGTCACGCGCGAGGGCCAGGTCCGATCCGGCGACCGGCACGAGAAGGACGACAGGACCCGGGTCGACGACCCCCGCACGTGGGTTCTCGGCTGGGCCAACGACCGCAAGATCGCCGCCTTGCGCGAGGAGCTGGCCGGCTTGGACGCCGACCGCGACGCTGCCGAGGCCGCGCGTGCCACCGCAGAGACCGAGCGTGCCGATCACCAGCGAAGGCAGACTGCGTTCGCCCGTCTCACCGAGTATCAGTCGTGGAACGATCTCGACCATGCCGAGGCCGACGATCGCGCGAACCGCCATGACGCGGAGCGCACCAGGCTGGAGTCGGGGTCGTCCCGGCTCGAGGAGATCAAGAACGCCCTCGAGCGCAACGAGAAGGAAGCTGCCGCGGTCAAGCACGCGATCGACACTCTGACCGGCCGGCTGGCCACCCTCGCGGCCGACGTCAAGCGGGCAAGGTCGGAGAAGGCGCACGACGACGCGTTCGTCGCCGGCCACGAGGCCAACCTGCTCGTTGTGGCCCGGTCCGCGTACGAAGCGCTGACCGGGCGGGTCGGCGCCGCCCTGCCGACCCGCTCGGCAGAATGGTCCGCGGTCGAGTCGGCTCTCACTGACGAGCTCCACAAACGGATCGAACGCGTGGGCCAGGACCTGAACCGCTTCGGCCAGAGCCTGAACAGGGCCATGGAAGCAGTGCTGACCCTGTGGCCCGAGCTGCGCAGCGACATGGATGCCGCGGTCGAGGCTCGAGCGGACTTCGTCACGTTCCACCAGCGGGTGGCCACCGACGACCTGCCGCGTCATGAGGCCGAGTTCAAGCGCCTGCTCAATACCGAGACCATCCGCGAGCTCGCCCAGTTCAACAACTGGCTGCGTCGGCAGGCCGAGGAGATCGACACCCGCATCGACCGGATCAACGTCGCTCTGGGCGCGATCCCCTACAATTCGGGGCGGATCATCCAGCTCGAACATGAGCGCACCGACAACCAGGACGTGAAGGCGTTCCGCGCCGACCTTCGCAATGCGACCGACGACTCGCTCGCGGCCGACGACGACCACTACTCCGAGCAGCGGTTTCTGGACGTCAAGCGCATCATCGAGCGCTTCCGCGGCCGGGAGAGCTTCGCGGACGCCGACAAGGCGTGGACCCGCCGGGTCACTGACGTGCGCAACTGGTTCGTCTTCTCCGCCTCCGAGCAAGACGTCGAGACCGGCGCGGAGTGGGAACACTACAGCGACTCCGACGGCAAGTCCGGCGGGCAGAAGGAGAAGCTCGCCTACACGATCCTGGCGGCTTCCCTGTCGTATCAGTTCGGTCTGGACTGGGGAGTGGAGAAGTCCAAGGACTTCCGATTCGCCGTGATCGACGAGGCGTTCGGCCGCGGCTCGGACGTCTCGACCCGCTACGCGTTGGACCTGTTCGCCAAGCTTGGTCTGCAACTCCTGATCGTGACGCCCCTGCAGAAGGTCCACGTCATCGAGCCGTACGTCAAGGCCATCGGCTTCGTGGACAACCCGACCGGCACTCGGTCGCGGCTGCAGACGATGACGATCGAGGAGTACCGCGAACGACGCGAGCGAGCAGCAGGCTGATCCCATGGCGACGTGGACGACGCCCGCCGACATTGCTTCGACCGTGAAGCGCCGCTGGGTCGACGGCTCCCTGCTGCGAGCCTTCGCCGCCAAAGCCCACTTCCCCGTCATCGACGTCCGAATCCGCGGCCCTCGCGCCTCCGACATCGGGGACGACCTCGCCGCCGTACGCGACTGGATCACCCGGCTCGACGCGGGCCGACGCAACGACCTGCGGTACGCCCTTGAGTGGACTCCGATCGGCGGGCGCCACATCGGTCGCAACCGAATCCCGACGCGGGCGATCATCTCGTCGTTCGATCAGGCATGGGCGCTGCTCGGAGTCGAAGCTGAGGCCCGACGGTTCTCGTCCATCCTCGCGCTCGCTTCTCCACACGCGACCGTCACCAGGTGGGTCCTAACTCATCCACACAAGGCGCTCGCCCTCGCCCAGGAGTGGCCCGCGATGCTTGCGGCGTACTCGTGGCTGGTCTCACACCGCGACTCCGGCGCCTATCTGCGCGAGATCAGTGCGCCCGGTGTGGACACCAAGTTCATCGAACGGCATCGCGCTGTGCTGGCCGCCGTCCTCGACGTGCCCGGCAGCGCGGCTGGATTCCTGGCTGGGCTCGGACTGGGGACCAAGCCGGACCTTGTCCGGGTGCGATTCTCGCCGGGTCTTGGATTGCCCGACGGGCTGACCGAGTTGGCAGCAAGGGCTGACGAGATGGCCAACCTCCCCGTGACCACCCGCACCACGGTCGTGTGCGAGAACGAGATCACGTACCTGACGGTCCCCGTTCCGGCCGACGGCGTCGTCATCTGGGGCAAGGGCTTCGAGGTCGACCGAGTGGGCCGACTACGCTGGCTCACCGATGCTGACGTCTTCTACTGGGGCGACATCGACACCCACGGCTTCGCGATCCTCAGCCGGCTCCGGGCCTGGCTCCCGCAGACCACAGCCTTCCTGATGGACCGAGAGACCCTGCTCTCTCACCGAGACCGCTGGGTCGTCGAGAACTCGCCGACACGGGCACGGCTGGACCGATTGACCAGTGAAGAGGCAGTCCTCTACGAGGAACTCGTGACCGATCAGCATGGCGACCGCATACGGCTGGAGCAAGAGCGAGTCGACTGGGGTTGGGCCACCGGCCGACTCCCATTCCAGCCGGGTTGAACTCATTCCACGGCCTCTGCCAGGAACCGGCTGCGCTTCCCTGGCCGATGGACATGTACATGACTTTGGTGGTGCTGTCCACCACGGCGAGTTCGCGTGTGTCCGATGTGCAGAATCCGCGTATCGCACGTCCCACCGCGCGCCTGCAGCGACACGCGGTCGGTGGCGAGTACAGCGCCGACGGCGCACAGGTCGCCAGCACGTCCGCCTACCGAGGACCGCTGCAGTTCGTCGGGTGTCATGTGGCCTCACCGCCTTCCCGCCCAGTCTGGCGCACCCGGACGACGAGGGCGGCGGACCCGGCGACGCTGAGCAGCGCGACGGCGAACAACGCGCGGTAGCCGTCGAACACATGGATGACCAGCGCCGCGATCGGCGGCGCGACCGCCTGTGGCACGTTCACCGCCACGTTGAAGAGGCCGAGGTCCTTGCCGGCGGCCGCGTCACGGTCCGGCAGCACGTCGATCGCGAGTGCGTTGCCGCAGGCCAGGTACAGTCCGCCGGCCAGGCCCTGTACGACGGCGAACACCACGACCGCCGCCGTCGACGGCGAGGCCAGCGGCGCCGTCAACGCCAGCCCGAGGATCCCGGCGGCCGCCGCGAGGAAGCCGGTGCGCCGGCCGGTCCGGTCGCTCCACCAGCCGCCGACGACGATGCCGGCCACCGTCGTCGCGAAGCCGAGCACCATGAGCAGGCCGATGAGCCGGTTGGCGTCGTCGCGGCCGAGCCCCACATAGTCCGTCAGGATGTAGAGCTGGTAGGTCAGGACCAGCTGGTAGCCGAGCACGAACAGCAGCCGCGAGCCGAACACCTTCAGGAAGTCGGCGTGCTCGCGCGGCCGCAACCAGAACTCGCGCGGGAACTCCCGCCATGCCGTCGCCCGCCGCGGCGTGAACTCCTCCAGCGTCGGCCGGTTGACCAGCACGAACGCCGCCGCGGCCGCGACCACCGTCAGCCCCAGCACGGTGTAGGCGAGCGGGCGATGGTTGGTCGCGAGCGGGCCGGCGAACGCCGTGCCCGCGGCCGCGCCGGCCATCCCGCCGCCGGCCAGGATCGCCGACGCCCGGCCGCGGCGGGCCGGCGGGACCCGGTCGGCCACCGTCACCGACGCCGCGACGTCGGTCGCGTTCAGCGCGAACTGGATGACCACCCAGAACACGCAGATCCACGCGACCGAACCGAGCCCGCCGAGGCCGAGCAGGAACCCGGCCGCCACGACAGCGCCGCCGAGCAGCCACGGCGCCCGCCGGCCGAGCCGGCCGCTCGTGCGGTCGCTCAGCGCGCCGACGAGCGGCTGGGCGAGGATCGTGAACGCGAACGAGACCGACGTGACGATCGCCAGGTTGGTGACCTTGCGATCGGGATCGATCGCCTCGACCTGGTTCGGCAGCAGCACCCCCAGCAGCGCGGCATAGTTCGCGACGACGGCGAACATGACCACCGCGAGCGACGGCAGCAGTACCCGCGTGCCGGTCGGCGGGCGGGCGAGGGTGTCGGGCGCCACCACGTCGGCTCGTCTCGTCGGGGAAGGGGTCGCCGACGATCATGGAGGCGTCCGGCCCGCCCCGCAACCCGAACCCCGCTAGCCCGGTTGCTGCGGGGTTTCAACCGTTGGCCTTCTCCGGCCCACGTCCGCGGCTCGTCAGGCCGCGCACGTCCGTTTCGCGGCGTTTGCCGGACTGTGGATGCTCATGATCATCAACCTTTTGGTCTCGCACTAGGTGTACCCGGCCATCAGGTTGGTAGCAGGCGGCTGATCGGTGGGCGTCCTCCGAGTGCGCTGTGGCGGCGTTCAGTGTTGTAGTGCTCGAGCCAGGGTGCAAGTGCGGCGGTGCGTTCGTCGTTTGTG
>NZ_POTW01000061.1 GCF_003236295.1 Jiangella anatolica | reverse complement strand
CCCCTGCCCGCACCCCCGCCCGGCGGTCGACCCAGTGGCCGGCGTCGACCCCATACCGCCGCCCGCGCCTGCGCTCGAGCAGCCCGGATCGCCGGCAGTGACGCGTCGATGTCATCGGCCAACTTGGCGATGACCCGCGACACCGTCGGGTCGGAAGCCACCGGCCCAAACAACTCGGGTTGAGCGCGCACCACCGCCAGGTCTGCCAGACAGTCACCTCCGAGAGCGACCGCCGTCGCGACGTCGAGGAGCACCTTGCCGGGGTCGTGGACCACCCGATCCGAACGCCACGGCACCAACGCCGCCGCGAGCAGCCGGTCGATACCCGCGACCCGGACCGTCTCGTTGAGGAGCACCGCCCCCGACGAAGAGACCAACGACTCGCGCACAGCATCCACAACAAGACTCTGACCAGGGCTACGCTTCACCTACGGAGTGCCTTTCAACGCGGCGGATCTTGACCTTCGACAAGCCAAGAATCCCGCGCTGAACAGGCACTTCCGTGCATCACACGCCGCACACGACCCCAGAGACGTGAAAGCCCGAGGCTAGCTCCGCACGCCGATCTCGTTCAGCAGCGTGAGCACGCGTCGCTCGATCTCGTCGCGGATGGGACGGACGGCGGCGAGGTCCTGGCCGGCGGGGTCCTCGAGGGTCCAGTCCTCGTAGCGCTTGCCGGGGAACAGCGGGCAGGCGTCGCCGCAGCCCATGGTGACGACGACGTCGGCGGCGCGGACGATCTCGTCGGTCCAGGGCTTGGGGTACTCGGCGGAGATGTCGATGCCGCGCTCGGCCATGGCGGCGACGGCGACCGGGTTGATCTGCGCGCCGGGCTCGGAGCCGCCGGACCAGCCGATCGCCTCGTCGCCGGCGTGGTGCTGGAAGAAGCCCAGCGCCATCTGCGAGCGGCCGGCGTTGTGCACGCAGAGGAACAGCACGGTGGGCCGGCCGTCGTCGCTGCGTCCCTCGACCCGGGCCAGCGCGGTGAGCCGCTGCCGCGCGAACCGTTCGGCCAGCAGCGGGAGGAAGTTCGCGACGACCGCGCGGCCGGCGAACTGGTCGTAGGACGTGTGCAGGAACCGTTCGATCGTCTCCTGCCCGAAGGTGCCCTCGAAGTCGCCGGCCAGCCGGGTGGCGGCGGTGGTGAGCGCGTACTGCTGGTCCAGGGTGATGTCGGCGTTCGCCATGATCGTTCTCCTCTCAGATCGCCGCGAGGCGCGCGGCGAGGCCGTCGACCCGGTGGGCGAGGGCGGTGACGGTGGTGTCGAAGGCGTCGGCGGTGCCCGCGCGGACGGGGTCCGGGATGGACCAGTGCAGCCCGCCGAGGTCGCCGAGCTCCTCGTGGGCGTGGTCGCAGACGGTGATGACGAAGTCGTCGTCGGCGGCGACGTCGGCCAACCGCCGGGGCCGGGTCGCGTGCAGGGCGAGCCGGTGGCGGCGGGCCGCGGCGACGGCGCCAGGGTCGACCCGGTCGGCCGGGTGGGTGCCGGCCGAGGCGACCGGGATCGGGCTGGTGCGCCGCCAGAGCGCCGCGGCGAGCTGGGAGCGGGCGGAGTTCGCCGTGCAGACGAACACGACGCGGTGGGCGTGGCCGACGGCGCCGGGGGTCAGCCCGTCGAGCGCGCCGGGCGTGAGCCGGACGTAGCTGCGCCGACGGTCGGCCTCGGACCGGCCGCGCGTGAGCAGGCCCGCGGTCTCCAGGGTCTTGAGGTGGTGGGCCAGCAGGTTCGACGGCATGCCGAGCCTGGCCTGCAGCTCGCTGGGGGAGAGGTCGCCGAGGCTGAGCAGGTCGACGATGTGCAGCCGCGCCGGATCCGACAGCGCCGCATACGTGGCGGCCCGCCGCTCCAGGGTTGTTCGCTCAGCGTTCATTGCCTCAATATTGACTGAGCTATCTCCTGTCGTCAAGGATGGGGCGCGTGATGACACGACGGCTGCTGGCCGAGTTCCTCGGCGCCGGCCTCCTGGTGGCGGTGGTGGTGGGGTCGGGGACCGCGGCGCAGCGGCTGTCGCCGGACGACACCGGTCTGCAACTGCTGCAGAACAGCACCGCGACGGTGCTGGGGCTGGCGGTGCTGATCCTGCTGTTCGGTCCGGTGTCCGGTGCGCACTTCAACCCGGTGGTGTCGGTGGCGGACTGGTGGCTGGGCCGCGGGTCCGGCACGGGCCTGTCCGGTGGTGCGGCCGGCGCCTACGTGGTGGCGCAGTGTGCCGGCGGGATCGGCGGCGCGCTGCTGGCGAACGCCATGTTCTCCGTCGACGGTGGGCTCGCGACGACGGAGCGCACCGGGACCGGGTTGCTGCTGGGCGAGGTGGTGGCGACGGCCGGGCTGGTGCTGCTGATCTTCGCCCTCGTCCGGACCGGCCGGGCCGCGCTGGCGGCGCCGGCCGTCGGCGCCTACATCGGGGCGGCGTACTGGTTCACCAGCTCCACCTCGTTCGCCAACCCGGCCGTCACAGTAGGCCGGATCTTCTCCGACACCTTCGCCGGCATCGCGCCGTCGTCGGCGCCGGCCTTCGTCGCCGCCCAGCTGGTGGGCGCCGCCGTCGGCGTCGTGCTCGTCCTCGCCCTGTACCCCGCGCCCGCGCGGGTCCGACTCTGAGAGGCACCCATGCACATCGTCGCCGTCGGCGGCAGCGACGCCGGCATCTCCGCCGCGCTGCGCGCCCGCGAACTGGACCCCTCGGCCGAGGTGACCGTGGTGGTCGCCGACGCCTACCCGAACTTCTCCATCTGCGGGATCCCGTACTACCTCTCCGGCGAGGTGGGCCACTGGTCGAACCTGGCCCACCGCACGCATGCCGACCTCGAGGCCACCGGGATGCGGCTGCGGCTGGACACGCTCGCGACCGGGATCGACGTCGACGGGCGGCGGCTCGCGTTGCGCGAGAGCGACGGCACGGAGACCACGCTGGGCTACGACGAGCTGGTCGTCGGCACCGGCGCGCTACCGGTGCGCCCGCCGATCGCGGGCCTGGACCCGCTGGGGGCGGCCGACGGCGTGCACGTGCTGCACTCGATGGACGACACGTTCGCCCTCGAACGCAGCCTGGACCGGATCCGGCCGGCCACGGCGCTGATCGTCGGCGCCGGCTATGTCGGGCTGGAGATGGCCGAGGGGCTGACCACGCGCGGGATCGCCGTCACGCAGGTCGAGATGCTGCCCGAGGTTCTGCCCACCGTCGACCCCGAGCTCGGCGCGCTCGTGCACGCCGAGCTGGACCGGCACGGCGTCACCGTCCACACCGGCTCGACGGTGACGAGGGTCGGCCGCGGCGACGCGGGCCTGCACGTCGAGGGCGCCGGGCCTGACGGCGAGCCGCTGGCCTGGGACGTCGACCTCGTCCTCGTCGTGGTCGGGGTGCGCCCGGACGCCGACCTGCTCGTCGCGGCCGGGGCACGGACGGGCCCGCGCGGCGCCGTCGTCGTCGACGAGACCATGGCGACCGGGCTGCCGCACGTGTGGGCGGCCGGCGACTGCGTCGTCACCCATCACCGTCAGCTCGGCGTCACCTACCTGCCGCTGGGCACGACGGCGCACAAGCAGGGCCGCGTCGCCGGCGAGAACGCCCTCGGCGGCGCGGCGCGGTTCGCCGGCAGCCTCGGCACCCAGGTCGTGAAGGTGTTCGACCTCGTCGCGGCCCGCACCGGGCTGCGCGAGCACGAGGCGACGGCGGCCGGGTTCACGCCGGTCAGTGCGACCGCGACCCCGGACGACCACAAGGCCTACTACCCGGGCGCCCAGCCGATCACGATCCGCGTCACTGGCGACGTCGGGACCGGCCTGCTCCTCGGCGCGCAGCTCGTCGGCGCGCGCGGCACCGAGACCGCCAAGCGCGTCGACACCTACGCCACCGCGCTGTTCCACGGCATGACCGTCGACGGGTTCAGCGAGCTCGACCTCTCCTACACTCCGCCGCTCGGATCGCCCTGGGACGCGACCCAGCTGGCCACCCAGGCGTGGGCCCGGCTCAGCCGCCGGTGAGCGTCGCCACCTCGTCGCTCACGGTGGCCCAGCGGCCCAGGCGGATCGACTCCAGCATCGTCCCGTAGGCGTGCGCCCACCACGACGTCTCGCCGCCGTCGAGCAGCGCGGCGACGTACTCGGCCAGGGTGACCTCCACGTGGCGGGCGCCCTCCGCGGCGACCACCTCGGCGACGGCGGGCGCGGCCGGCCCGGTGAGGTCGTGGTGCGTGCCCGACGGCGGGCGCAGCGCCAGCGCGGCCAGCGACCGTGCGACGTCGGCCCGGGCGACCAGCGACACCCGGGCGTCGCCGGCGGGCAGCCGGACCTCGTCGCCGCGCCGGGCGCCCCGCACGAGGGACCGGAAGAACTCGGTGTAGACCGACGCGCGGGCCAGTGAGTAGCCGCAGCCGCTGGCCTCCAGCAGCCGCTCGGTGTGCCCGTTGGTGACGGCGTAGCAGAACGGCGACTCGACGTCGGCGTCCAGGCCGCTCAGCGCGACGACGTGCCCGACGCGCGCGTCGGCGGCGGCCGCCACGACGTTCGCGTGGTGCAGCATGACGGTGGCCGCGTGGCCGTCGCTGGACACGAACACCAGCGTGTCGACGCCGTCCAACGCCGCCCGCAGCGACGCGGGGTCGGCATAGTCGGCGGGCGCGACGGTGACCCCCGGCGGCGGCGTGTACGGCGACGCCGGCCGCACCAGTGCGACCACGTCGTGCTCCGGCGCCAGCAGCTCGGCCACCCGGCCGCCGACCCGCCCGCTCGCCCCCGTCACCGCGATCCGCACGTCGTGAGCGTAGGCGAGGCTAGGATCGGCGGCCATGACCGGAACCGCCGCGATCGCCGCGCTGCCGAAGGCCGAGCTGCACCTGCACCTCGTCGGGTCGGCGTCGGTCCAGACGGTGCTGGCGCTGGCCACCCGCACGCCGGGCGCCGGCGTGCCGCTCGACCCGGCCGAGCTGGCCGCGTTCTACACGTTCCGCGACTTCGCGCACTTCATCGACGTCTACAACGCCGTCGACCGGCTGGTGACGACGCCGGCCGACGTCACGACGCTGGTGGTCGGCGCGGCCCGGGACGCGGCGGTCAGCAACGTGCGCTGGCTGGAGCTGACCGTCACCGCGGCGACCCACCTGAAGGCCGGCATCGACGGCGGCGCGCTGCGGGCGGCGCTGGAGGAGGGCCGGGAGCGGGCCCGGTCCGAGCACGGGGTGGAGATCGGCTGGATCGTCGACATCCCGGGGGAGCAGGGGCTCGGCGCCGCCGACGCGACGGTCGACTTCCTGACCCGGCACGCGCCGGCGGGGACGGTCGCGATCGGGCTGGCCGGCCTGGAGCCGGACGCCCCGCGCCGCGACTTCGTCCGCCACGTTGCGCAGGCCCGCGACCTGGGGCTGCGGGCCGCGATCCATGCCGGCGAGGCGAGCGGCCCGGAGTCGGTGCACGACGCGCTGTCGCTGCTGCACGCCGACCGGATCGGCCACGGCCTGCGCGCCGCCGACGACCCGTCCCTGGTGGCGTTCCTCGCCGACGCGGGCACGCCGCTGGAGGTCTGCGTCACGTCGAACGTCTGCACCGGCGTCGTCGCCGGACCCGACGCGCACCCCGTCGCCGCGCTGGCGGCCGCGGGTGTCGTCGTGGTGCCGGGGACGGACGACCCGGGCATGTTCGGCACCGACCTCAACGCGGAGTACGCGCTGGTCGCGCGGCTGACCGGCCACGACCCCGCCGACCTCGCCCGGGCCGGCGTCGCCGCCTCGTTCGCGCCGGACGCCGTCAAGGCCGCCCTGCTGGCCGAGCTGGGTGCCTAGGCGGCGCTGCCGAAGACCGGCCGGCTCGGCGCCACGTCCTCGTCGTCGGGGACGCCGATGTTCTGGCAGGCGGTGAGCAGCCAGCGGCCGTCCTCCTTGGCCAGGATCCACAGCGGCGAGCCGACGTCGAGGCCGTCCGGTGTGCTGTACACCTGTCGCAGCTTCACGGCGGCGACATCGGGGCGGATGAACATCACGTGCTCCAGCTCGAACCGCACCGACAGGCCGCGCATGCCGCCGGGCAGCACCTCGCGGGTGAACCGGGCGATCTCGTCCAGCCCGTAGAGCCGCTTGCCGCCGCCGGTGGTCCAGATCGCGTCCGGCCGGAACAGCGCCAGGAACTCGTCGGGCAACTCGTGGTTCTGCGCGTGCTCGACGGTGTCGATGACGCGGCGGATCGCGTCCAGTTCGGCCGCCGCGCCGCCCGCGTCGATGTCTGTGGTCATGCCACCAGCCTGCAACCTCAAGCGCGGTTCAGGTCAAGGCATCACCCGGATCGGGTGGGGCCGGAAGGGTCTCTTACCGCGACGATCCAGACGGGGGTGGTCCGGATGAGCGAGGTGGCGTTGCCGATCATGTCCAGCGACCGGCTGGGTGAGCTGCTCGCGCTGCTCAAGGGAGCCGACACGGTCGAGCTGAAGCTGAGCGTGCCCGACGGCGACCAGCGGTCGGCGGTCTCGGCGCTGGGGATGGATCCGCTGGACGCGCAGATCCGGCAGGTGGTGTTCTTCGACACCCCGGATCTGACGCTGGACCGCCACGGCGTGGTGGTGCGGGCCCGGCGGGTACAGCGCCGGCCGGGCGACGCGGTGGTGAAGCTGCGGCCGGTGCGACCGGAGAAGCTGCCGGCGTCGCTGCGCCGGTCGCCGGACTTCGGGGTCGAGGTCGACGCGATGCCGGGCGGCTCGTTCGTCGCGTCCGGCACGATGAAGGCGCCGGTCGACAACGCGCACGTGGCCGACGTGCTGAGCGGGCAGCGGCCGATCCGCAAGCTGTTCACCAAACAGCAGCGCGACCTGTTCGCCGCACACGGGCCGGAGGGCGTCGAGCTGGATGAGCTGCGCCCGCTCGGCCCGATCACCATCATGAAGCTCAAGTTCACGCCCGGCGACTACGGCCGCCGGCTGGTCGCGGAGCTGTGGTTCTACCCCGACGGCGGCCGGATCCTGGAGCTGTCCACCAAGTGCCCGCCCGGCGAGGCGCTCAACGTCGCCGCCGAGTCGCGGGCGTTCCTCGGCGCGCGCGGCATCGCCCTCGGCGGCGTGCAGCAGACCAAGACCCGCACGGCGCTGGCCTACTTCTCCGGCCAGCTGACCTAGGACGGGGGTGGCGGCTCCGCGGCGGCGACGGCGGCCGCGGCTTCGGCGCTGACGGCGTGCCGGGCGATGCTGCGGTAGCCCTCGATGGCCTCCTGCAGCCGGTCCAGCATCCGGTCCTCGGCGACGGCGATGACGGCGGACGTGCCGGGCTCGAGGCCGTCGCCGACGGCGCGCAGGTCGGCATCCTGGAAGCCCTTGTCGCGCAGCTTGCCCCAGAGTCCGCCGCCGGCAGCCCCGACCGCCGCGGACACCAGCAGGCTAGGCGGGAAGATCAGCCCGACCAGGCCGCCGGCGACGGCGCCGCGCTTGGCCCACGTCCGCCCGCTCGGGTCGCCGGTCTCCTGGAGCGTGACCTTGCCGTCGGCCCGCCGGACCACGACCGCGGCGTCGATGAGCTCGATGACCCCCTCGCGGTCCATCGCGCGCAGCTCCGTCAGGACCTGCCCGGCCTCGTCCTCGGCGCCGAACGCGGCCACGAAGACCTCGATTGTGCTGTCGCTCATGACGACGTCCCTCCCGTGCGCGTCTCGCGGCAGGACCGCGCCTCGTCGAAGGCCTGCTGGAGCGTGTCGTCGGCGGCCGACGCGTAGCCGCCGACGGTGTCGCCGAGAGCGGTGAGCGCCTGGCCGGTCGCGCTCAGCCCGTCCTGCGCCTCGGAGAGCGCGGCGGCGACGTCGTCCTGGCTGCTCGCGTCGGTGAGGCCCTGCAGCGCCTGTGCGACGGAGTCCAGCCCGGACCGGACGTCCCCGGCCTCTCCGCTCAACTCCTGCTGGGCGTCCTCGACGGCCTCGTCGGCGCCGTCGGGCGTGTCGGCGATCGCGTCGACGAGGTCCTGCGCGCTGGCCTGCACGGCGTCCAGCCGGCCGGACAGATCGCCGTCGAGGCCGGAGGTCAGCGCGCGCAGGTCGGAAGACAGCTGGTCCCAGGCCGAGCAGACGCCGTCGGCCCAGTCGGTCGCCGGCGACGCGTCGTCGGCGCAGCCGGCCAGCAGCACGACCGACGCCGCGAGCCCGAGGGTCGCCCGCATCCGGCTCACCCCAGCAGCCGGGCCTTGGCGGCAGCGAACTCCTCGTCGGTGAGCACACCCTGCGCCTTCAGATCGGCCAGGCGGTCCAGCTGGTCGGCCAGCGAGTCGCCGGCCTGCGGGGCGGCGGCGGGCGGTGCAGGCGCGGCCGCGGGTGGCGCTGCCGCGGCCGCGGGTGGCGCGGCCATCGCCTGTTCCTCGTAGGCCTGACGCTGCCAGCGCTCGGCCTGGCGCCGCGACACCCGGTTCGACACCGCCGTCGCCGTGCCGGCCACGACCGCCGTCCGGGCCATGCCGCGCAGCAGTCCCATCGTCCTCACCCCAGCCCGAGGCCCAGGTCGCGCAGCGCGCGCTCGGCCGTCTCCGCCGGGATGCGGGCCTGGTCGGCGACCTCGCCGCCGGCCCGCCGGACGGCGTTGACGAACGGGATCGCCCAGGTGTTCTCCACGACGAGGACGGCGACGGAGGAGCCTGGCGGCAGCCCGGCCGCGACCTCCTCGACGTCCTCGGCATCGAGCATCCCGCCGCCGAGCTGGCCGTCCAGGTCGGCGAAGGCGGGCTTCAGCTCCGGGCCGAGCCCGGCCAGCTCGACCGAGCCGACCGTCCCGTCCTCGTCGCGGTACACGAACATCAGGTCGACGACCCGGATCAGCCCGGTCACGACGAGGTCGCGCAGCGCCGGCACGATCTCGCCCCGGAACTGGTTCCCCGGGAACCTCAGCATCAGGATGTCGACCGGTCCCACGTCCACGGTGTCCATGCGGCCAGCCTCCGCCCCCTCGGCACGCGACGCCTCACCCGTCGCGGGTGAGGGCGTCAGCGCCGGCGGCGGACGGCGGCCCGCGCCACCGACGCGACCAGCGTGCCGATCGCCACCCCGAGCACCAGGTTCAGCCCGGCGGTCGCGACCTCGGCGTCGAGGTCCGCGTCCGACGTGAACGGCGCGACGACGCCGATCACCGTCGCCAGCCCCACGACCCAGCCGAAGAACCGCAGCGGCTGCGGCGTCGTCAGCAGCAGCACGTGCGCCAGGCCGGTGGACACCAGCGCCGCCAGGGCCGCGCCGGCCGCGTACCAGCCGGTGCTCGCGTCGCCCCAGACACCCTCGCCCTCCGGCGCCAGGACCGGGATGTCCAGCACGCCACGGACCAGCACGATCCCGACGACGGCGATGAGCGCGCCGACCAGGGCGGTCGCGACGCCGCCGGACCACAACCGGCGGGCGTCGACCTCGGGTGGCCCGGACCGGGCGTAGGGTTCGCTGGTCATCGGCACAGCCTCCTCGGGGATCAGTCGGGCAGCCGGCGCATCTCCACGATCGTCAGCCCGAGGGCGTCCAGCCGCGCGAGCATGCCCCGCAGCGCCGCCCGGTCGCGCACCGGCCCATAGATCGACGTGCCGCCGGCCGGGCCGTCGGCGACGTCGAACTCGGGAAACGCCGCCCGGACCGTGTCGGAGACGCGGCCGGTGACGAGGAACTCGTAACGCATGTCGATGCGCCCCCATGCAGTGCGGCGGGACTCCTCCACGATGGCGGCCCGGCCACCGGACCGGCTCACCCGCACGGGGTGAGGGGGCCACCCGAGAACGAGGTGCGTGATCCGGTCCCGTTCGGGGTATTCGCCGCTACTGTGAAGATCGTGGTCGAAGCCGCCCAGTTCGCTGGACGGGCCCGGATCCTCGAGCAGAAGCTGCGGGTTCCCAGGATGCCGGCCAGCGCGGTGCCACGCACCCGGCTGCTCCGCGGCCTGGCGGACGCGGAGGCGGACGGGCGCGTGCTGGCGCTGGTCTCGGCCCCGGCCGGAGCGGGCAAGACCATGCTGCTGACGCAGTGGTGGCAGCGGCAGCGCTCGGCCGGCGTCCCGGTGGCCTGGCTGGCGCTGGACGAGCACGACGACGACCCGCACGTGCTCTGGTCCGGGCTGCTGCGCGCCTGCGGCCGCGCGGTGCGCGGGGTCGACGCCGCCGCGGAGGTGCGGCTGGCCGCGCTGACGCCGCCGGGCGACGCGGGCAACCGCGGCTTCCTGACCGCGTTCGCCGAGGCCGTCGACGCGCTCGGCGGACCGCTGTGGATGCTGATCGACGACGTGCACGTGATCGCGTCGCCGCGCGGGCTGGCCTGCCTCGCCGGGCTGATCCGGTACCGTCCGGCCGGCCTGCGGCTCGTGCTCGGCAGCCGGTTCGACCCACCGCTGCCGGTGGCCCGGATGGTGCTGGACGGGCAGGCCGCCGAGGTCCGCGCGGCCGACCTCGCGTTCGACCGCGACGAGGCCGGCCAGCTGCTGCGCCACCGGCGCCTGGAGCTGACCGAGCCGGACCTGGACCTGCTGCTGGAACGGACCGAGGGCTGGGCGGCCGGGCTCAGCCTGGCCGCGCTGTCACTGGCGTCGCAGGACGACGTGACCAAGTACATCGCCGGGTTCGCCGGCGACGAGCGGCCGCTGGCCGACTACCTGGTCGCGGAGGTGCTCGACGCGCTCTCCGCCGACACCGTCGAGCTGCTGCTGGCCACCGCGGTGGCCGAGACGCTCACCACGGACCTCGCCAGCCGCCTGTCCGGCCGGGCCGACGCCGGCGCCGTCCTGGCCCGGCTGGCCCGCGACAACGCGCTGGTGTCGCGGGTCGGGCGGGCGCCGACGGCGTACCGGGTGCACGGCCTGCTGCGCAGCTTCCTGCTGGCCGAGGGGACCCGGCGCGACGTCGTCGGGCAGCGCCGCGCCCACGTCGAGGCGTCGCGCTGGTTCGCCGACCACGGGCTGCCCGGTCCGGCGCTGGACCACGCGGCCGGCGGCGGCGACTGGCCGCGCACCGCCGAGCTGGTGGACCGGTACGGGCTGCGGCTGCTGCTGTCCGGCGACGCGGGCCGGCTGACGGCGACGATGCGGCAGCTGCCCGACGACCTCGTCACCGAGCCGGTGACGGCGCTGGTCGCGGCGCTGGCGGCGCTGCACGAGGGCGCGCTGGCGGTGGCCCGCCGGCACATCGACCTGGTCGGGCGGGACCCGTCGCGGCATCGGTCCGGGCGGCTGCGGCTGCTGCACACCACCGCGCTGATGTACGAGGCGCGGCTGCGCGGCGACCGCGGCCCGGAGCTGGTGAACCTCATCGCGCTCAGCGACGAGCAGGTGCCCGGCGAGCCGGACCTGCTGCTGCTGGCCGCGGTGAACCGGGGAATCCTCCGGATCTGGTTCGGTGAGTTCCTGGCCGCCGAGGAGGACCTCAACGCCGCCCTGCGGATGGCCCGCCGCGACGGCCGCGACGCGCTGGCGCTGGAGTGCCTGTCCTACCTCGCGGTCAGCGCCGCCGCGCGGGGCGACGCCGACGCCGTCAACCGGCGGACCAGCGAGGCGATCGAGTTCGCCGCGTGCCGCGGCTGGTCGTCGACCGGGCGGATGCCGCCGGTGTACCTGGTGGCGGCCGGCGCCGCGTTCGAGCGGCTCGAGGACGCCGACGCCGCGCGATACCTGGCGCTGCTCGCCGCCGTCGACGCCGACATGGAGCCGGAGGTGGAGCTGTCGGCCCGGCTGCTGCGGGCCTGCCTGGCCGCCGCGGAGACGCCGAACCGGCACGAGGCGGTCCGGCTGCTGCGCCGGGCCTGGCCCTACGACGACGCCGCGCTGCCGCCGACCAGCGTCGTCTACTTCTGCCTGACGGAGCTGCGGCTGGCGCTGGCCGCCGGCGACCGGCCGGCCGCGGGAGAGGCGCTGGCCCGGGCCGAGCGGCTGCTCGGCGAGACCGGCGACGTGCTGGTGCTGCGGGCGCTGGCGCACGCGCACGACGGGCGCAAGGCGGCGGCGCGGGCGGCGCTGCACCCGGTGCTGGCCGGGACGACGGCCTGCCAGCTGGTCGGCGCGGAGATCACCGGCTGGCTGCTGGCCGCGCACTTCGCCGCCGAGCTGGACGAGCCCGCGCGGGCGCACGACGCGCTGCTGCACGCGCTGGACCTCGCCGAGCCGCGGCGGCTGTACCGGGAGTTCGTCGCGGCGTCCGGGCGGGTCCGGTCGCTGCTCATCCACGGGGAGGGGAGGTTCGGGCGGTACGAGCCGTTCGTCCGCACCGTCGTCGGCCTGTTCGGCGACGACGCGGGGGAGGGGGGCACGGCGACGGTGTCCGGCGAGGCGCTCACCGCGCGCGAGCTGGAGTTGCTGCGCGACCTGCCGTCGCTGCTGTCGCTGGAAGAGATCGCCGGCGCGCACGTGCTGAGCGTCAACACCGTCAAGACGCATCTGAAGGCGATCTACCGCAAGTTCGACGTCGGCAGCCGGCGGCAGGCGGTGGACCGCGCGCGGGAGCTGGGGCTGCTGTAGGAGTGCGCCTCACCCGGTGCGGGTGAGGCGAGTTCGATCACCACTGGGCAGGGTGAGCGATGGGCGGGGGGAATGGGGTGGCGCATGGCCAGGCGCAGACGGGGGCTGCGATGAGGTTCCGGCCGGTGGAGGTGCTGATCCTGACCTTCGCCGGCGAGCGGGTCGACCCGCTCGCCGTGGAGGCGCTGCGCGGCGTCGTCGACATGGGCGACGTCACGCTGCTCGACATCGTGTTCGCCACTCGCGAGCCCAACGGCGACCTGCGGGTCGTCGAGTTCGACGAGGGGGCGGACGGGTTCGGCTTCGGCGGGGTGGAGATCGCCGAGGGCGAGCTGGTCAACGACGAGGACATCGCCGTCGTGGCCGACACGCTGCCGCCGGGGCACTCGGCGGTGCTGATCGCGTACGAGAACACCTGGGTGCGCCGGGTCTCCGAGGCGATCCGGGACGGCGGCGGACAGGTCGCGCTGCACGTCCTGATCCCGTCGGAGGCGGCCGGCGACGTATTGAAGGGGGAGTCATGAGTGGACGCTACGACCGGCCCGGGCTACTGGCGACGGTGACCCGGGCGGCGGTCCTGGACGGGACGCCGCAGGTGATCCGGAACGCGGTGACGCACTCGACGGCGCGGCGGCTGCCCGCGCAGGCCCTGCCGCGGGACGACGTGCCGGCCGAGCGGCGGCCGGCGCCGGCGGGCGCCCGGGCCGGCGCGGGCTGATCGGAACCTGCGATGGCCGACGAGGACGCGGGCGCCGAGCTGGCCCGGCTGCGCGCCGAGGTGGCCCGGCTGCGGGCCGCGGCCGACGCGCGTGACGAGGCCCGGGGCGGGGCCCGGGCCGACGCACGGGGTGACGCCGGGCCGGGTGGCGGGCGCTGGCGTGCGGTGCTGGCGCCGCTGCTGATCGGCCTCGGCTGCCTGCTGGCGATCCCGGCGACGGCGGCGGTCTGGCTGGACTCGGTCGTCACCGACACCGACCGGTACGTCGAGACCGTCGGCCCGCTGGCCCGCGATCCCGACGTCCAGCGCGCCGTCACCAACCGGGTGAGCGACCGGGTGGCGCAGGAGCTCGACGTGCCGTCGGTGGTGCGGGAGGCCTCCGACGCGCTGGCGAACCAGGGCGCCGGCCCGCGGGTGACGTCGACGCTGGCGGACCTGGCCGGCCCGATCGGCGGCGCCGTGGACGGCTGGGTGCACGACCAGGTCGGCACCGTCGTCGCGAGCGACCGGTTCGCCGACGTCTGGTCGCAGGCCAACCGGGCCGCGCACCAGGCGGTGCTGACGGCGCTCACCGGCGACACCCAGAACGGCGCGGTCCAGGTCGAGGGGAACACCGTCAGCATCCAGCTCGCGCCGATCGTCGACGATGTCAAGCAGCGGCTGGCCGACGCCGGGTTCAGCCGGGCATCGTCGATCCCGTCGGCGGACGTCCAGCTGACGCTGTTCCAGTCCGACGACGTGGAGAAGGCGCAGGGCGCGCTGCGGCTGCTGGACCGGTTGGGCACCTGGCTGCCGGTCGTCGCGCTGGCGCTGATCGCCGCCGGGGTGATCGTGGCCCGGGGCCGGCGGCGGGCGCTGATCGGCGCCGGCATCGGCCTCGCGGCCGCGATGCTGCTGCTCGGCGCCGCGCTCACCATCGCGCGGCCGGTCTACCTGACCGCCCTGCCGCCGTCCGTCGACGACGCGGCGGCGGGAGCGGTGTTCGACCAGATCGTGTCGCTGCTGCGGACGTCGCTGCGGATGGTGCTGGCCGTCGGACTGGTGGTGGCGCTGGTCGCCTGGCTGACCGGGCCGTCGCCGCAGGCGGTCGCGGTGCGCCGGGGTGTGGGGCGGCTCGGCTCCGTCGGCTCCGCGTGGGGCTGGCGCGACTCGGCCGCCGCCGCCCGGTTGCGGGAGCACAAGCGGCCGGCGCAAGTGGCGGTGCTGGTCGTCGCGGTGGTCGTGTTCGTCTTCTGGAACTACCCGAACGCGGCCGTCGTGCTGGGGATCCTGCTGGTCGCGGGGGTGCTGCTGGCGGCGCTGGAGCTGGTGACCGGTCAGGCGGCGCGGTCCGGGCCGCCGGCGGCCAGGCCCTCGTAGGCGGTGACGGCGGCCGGCAGGTCCGGGTGCACCCGGCCGCCGTCACGCCAGGCCGGCCAGGCAGCCGTCCGCTGCGCCTTCGCCAGCGCCGGCGCCGGGACCAACGCGACCCACAGGTCGATGTCGTGCCGGGCCAGTTGCTGCTCGGTCGCGACGAACGCGTCGATGACGGTGACCGACGTGTCCAGCGTCGCCGCCAGGTCCAGCAGCAGCACCCGCGGCCGCGGGTCCGCCGTCGTCGCCCGGCGCAGCAGCTCGGCCTGCACCGTCCGCACGTTCATCGTGTACAGCGCGCCGCCGATGCGCACGACCAGCAGCCCCGGCGCCGGGCTGTCCTGCGTCAGCACCGGGTGGTTGAGCCGGCGCAGCACCAGGTAGTAGGTGAGGACGACGCCCGCGACGACGCCGGCCAGCAGGTTCGTCACCAGCGCGAACGCGCCGGTGGCGAGCGCGACCAGCAGCTCGGTCCGGTCGATGCGGCCGATCCGGCGCAGCTCGTCGAGGTCGAGCAGACCGGTCACCGCGACCACGACGACGGCGGCCAGCGTCGCCTCCGGCAGGTCGCTGAGCACGGGCGCGAGGAACAGTGCCGCCGCCACCGCGACGCCGGCAGTGACGAGCGAGGCGAGCTGGGTGCGGGCGCCGGCGCCGACGTTGACCATCGTCTGCGAGAACCCGCCGGCCGGCGGCGCCGTCGCGACGAACGCGCCGGCGATCGCGGCCGTCCCGTTGGCCAGCAGCTCGCGTCCGGCGACGATCGGCGGGTCCAGCGGCTCGCGGGTGCTGCGGCCGACGGCGATCGTCTCCATGAACGCCATCAGCGCGATGGCCAGCGCGTACGGCAGCAGCGTCCCGGCGTCGTCCAGCGGCGGCAGGGCGGGGACCGGCAGCCCGCTGGGCACCGGCTCGATCAGCTCGACGCCGCGGCCGGGCAGGTCCGCCCACGCCGTCGCCGCGATCCCGCCGGCGACGGCGAGCAGCGGCCCGGGCACCCGCGGCGCCCATCGGCGCAGCGCCCACAGCCCGCCCAGCGTCGCCGCCGCGACGACGACGGTGGCCCGGTTCGCGTCGCCGAGGTGGCCGGCGGCGTGCCCGACGCCGCGCAGGAACCCGTCCGGCCCGGCGTCGATGCCGAGCAGATGCGGCAGCTGGTCGACGATGATCGTCAGCCCGACGCCGATCTTCAGCCCGGCGACGACGGTGTCGGAGATCGCGTCGACCGTCCAGCCGAGCCGGAGCAGCCAGAACAGCAGCAGCGCCAGCCCGGTGAGCAGCGTCAGCGTGCTGACTGCGGCCATCGCCGCGTCCGGGTCGTCCGGCGTGCCCGCAGCGGCGAGCGCCAGCCCGGCCAGCGCCACGATCGTCGACGTCGTGCTCATGCTCAGCCGGCGGGCGCCGCCGAGCAGCGCGTACGCGGCCATCGGCACGATGCACGTGTAGAGGCCGACCTGCGCCGGCAGCCCGGCCACGCCCGCGTACCCCATCGCCTGCGGGAGCACGACCGCGCCGGCGCCGATCCCCGCCACGACGTCGGCGCGCACGCTCACGCGGACAGTCCGGCGATCGCGTCGCCGATCAGCTTCGCGCCGATCACCAGCAGCACGACCGTCATCACCGCCGCGTTGTTGCTGGCCAGCCAGGTCTTCAGCTCCGCGAGCATGCGGTCGGCCCGGTCGCCGAGCGCCAGCGCGAGGACCACCGGGATCCCCGGTCCGAGCGCGCCGATGACGACGAACACCGCGAGCGCCACGGCCTGCTCCCCGGCGCCGGCGCCGGTCTGCGCGATGGCCGCGGCCGCGGCGATCGTCAGCATGAGGTTCTTCGGGTTGACGGCGGAGAGCGCGGCGCCCAGGCCCAGCGTCTTGGCCGCCGTCCAGGAGTCGAGCGCCGTCATCCAGCCGGGCAGCCGCGGGTCGTCGTCGCCCTTCGGCCTGGTCCGCCAGGTGCGCACGGCCAGCAGCAGCACCAGCAGGCCGAGCACCAGCTTCAGCCACGACACCCACGCCGCCGGCTCGCCGTCGTCGGACGGCCCCGCGGCGGCCGCGAGCAGCAGGAACGCCGTCCCCGCCACGGCCAGCCCGAGCAGCCAGCCGATCAGGAACGCCGGCCCGTTCGACCGGCCGCGGGCGCTGCCGAGCATCAGCACCACTGCGACGATCGGCAGCGGGCTCAGCGCGACGCCCACGCCGAGCGGCAGCACCGCGCCGATCGCCTCACCCATGCCCCGATCCTTGGGCCCACCTGCCCGGGCCGTCGTCACCCGGAGGGGGTGAGGACCGCGGCGGGCGGTCCGGCTCAGGCTGGGGACATGCCGGCATGGGTGTTCGGGTCGCTGCGAGGGGCGTCGCTGCGCCGCGATCTGATGGCCGGGCTGACGGTGTGGGCGGTGCTGATCCCGGAGTCGCTGGCCTACGCGTCCATCGCCGGCGTGCCGCCGGTGATCGGGCTGTACGCGGCGATCCCGGCGCTGCTGCTGTACCCGGTCCTGGGCAGCTCCCGGCACCTCGTGGTCGGGCCGATGTCGGCGACGGCGGCGCTGTCGGCAGGAGTGGTCGGCGGCATCGTCAGCAACGGATCCGGGGAGTTCCCCGCCTACACCGCCGGGCTGGCGCTCGCCGTCGGCGCGCTGGCGGTGCTGGCCGGGCTGCTGCGGCTGGGCTTCCTCGCGAACTTCGTCTCCGAGCCCGTGCTCAAGGGCTTCATCGTCGGGATGGCGCTGGTGATCATCGTCGGGCAGCTGCCGAAGCTGTTCGGGATCGAGGGCGGCGACGGCGACTTCTTCCAGAAGCTGTGGGCGGTCGTCACCTCGCTGGGCGACACCAACGGCTGGTCGGCGCTGACCGGGCTGGGCTGCCTCGCCCTCGTCCTGGTGCTGCGCCGGGTGGCGCCGCTGGTGCCCGGGTCGCTGGCCGCCGTCGTGCTGGGCATCGTGCTGGCGACGCTGCTGGACCTGGAGGACCGCGGCGTCGACGTCGTCGGGCACATCGACGCCGGGCTGGCCGCGCCCGCGGTGCCGGACCTGAACGCCGCGTCGGACATCCCGCTGCTGCTGTCCGGCGCGGCCGGCGTCATGCTGATCGGCTTCGCCGAGGGCCTCGGCGCGGCGAAGAACTACGCCCGCCGCGACGGCTACCGGATCGACGCGAACCGCGAGCTGGCCGGCCTGGGCGCGGCCAACCTCGGCTCCGGGTTCCTGCAGGGCATGGTGGTCAACGGCAGCCTGTCGAAGACCGCGGTCAACGCCGGCGCCGGCGCCCGGTCGCAGGTGTCCGGCTGGACGGTGGCCGCGCTGACGGTGCTGACGCTGCTCATCCTGACGCCGCTGTTCGCGCAGCTGCCGGAGCCGGCGCTGGCGGCCGTCGTCATCGCGGCCGTGATCGAGCTGGTCGACGTCGGCGGGCTGCGGCGGCTGTACGAAGTGAACACGGCCGCGCTGGCCTCGATCTACGGCCGGGCGGCCCGGGCGGACTTCATCTGCGCGCTCGGCGCCCTGCTCGGCGTGCTGGTCTTCGGCACGCTGCCCGGCCTGCTCATCGGCGTCGTGCTGTCGGTGGTGCTGCTGCTGGCCCGCTCGGCGCGCCCGCACATCGCCGTCCTGGGGAGGGTGGCCGGGCAGGACCAGTGGGTCGATCGGGCGCGGGAACCGGGGAGTACCCCGGTTGACGGCGTCGTGGTGGTCCGGGTGGAGAGCGGCCTCTATTTCGCCAACTCGGACACCGTCCAGGACCGGTTGCTGGAGCTGGCCGGCGCCGACGGCGTTCGCGCCCTCGTCCTCGACGCCGCCACCGTGCCGTTCGTCGACGTCACCGCCGCCGGGATGCTCCGCGACACGGCCGCCGAGCTGCGTGGCGACGGCGTCCGGCTGCTCGTCGTCGGCGACGTCGGGCAGGTGCGCGACGTGCTGCGGCGGGCCGGCGCGGCGGCCGTCGTGGACCGGCTGTACCCGTCGATCGACGCGGCGGTCGCGGCGACCTCACCCGGAGAAGGTGAGGCCGCCGGCGACGGCGCCGCCGGACGATGAGTCGACGGCCGCTACCTGGACCTGGAGCGCCGGCTCCAGGCCGCCCTGGCCCGAGACTGAGAAGGAGATCCCGATGGCCACGTTCACCGTCTGGAAGTTCGACGACCACACCGCCGCCGACCGCGCCGTCACGCTGCTGGAGTCGCTGCAGAAGCAGGAGCTGATCCAGGTGCACGACGCCGCCACGGTGTCGTGGGAGCCGGAGAAGAAGAAGCCGAAGACCCGGCAGCTGTCGAGCCTCACCAAGGTCGGCGCGCTCGGCGGCGCGTTCTGGGGGCTGCTGTTCGGCCTGCTGTTCTTCATCCCGCTGCTCGGTGCGGCGGTCGGGGCGGCCGCGGGCGCGCTCGGCGGCTCGCTCACCGACGTCGGCATCGACGACGACTTCATCCGCCAGACCCGGGAGAAGGTCACGCCGGGGACGTCCGCGCTGTTCGTCCTCACCAGCGGCGCGGTACAAGACAAGGTGCTGCAGGCGTTCGAGGAGTCCGGCCTGAAGCCGGAGCTGGTGCAGTCGAACCTGACGACGGAGCAGGAGGAGAAGCTGCGCGATGCCTTCGCCGAGTGAGCCGGCGCCATGCTGCGCGGCGGCTCGGGACACGGGGGAGCTGGTGGCGGCGCCGACGTTGACGGCGCCGCCACCGGCCACGCCGGGCAGCTCGGCCGGCAACGTCGGCTTCCGCTGCGTCAGGTCCGGCTGAGGATGCCGGAGCGGGCGACCGACCAGATCACGAAGACGCAGAGCGCGATGATGAGCAGCGACCAGAACGGGTAGTACGGGATGAAGAAGAAGTTGCTGATGGCGCTCACCATCGCCAGCGCGATCGCCACCCCGCCGGCCACGGCACTGCCGGTGAACAGGTAGAACCCGGCCACCGCGATCAGGACGCCCACGATCAGGTGCACCCAGCCCCAGGCGGTGACGTCGAGGTCGAAGGTGTAGTTGGGCAGCACGACGTAGAAGTCGTCGTCGATGATCGCCGCGAGGCCCTCGAGCGCCTGGAAGACGCCGATCATGATCATCATGGTGGCGGCGAAGACGACCCCGCCCATGGCCCAGCCGGACGGCTCCGGGCGGGACGTGTCGGTCGGAGCGGTGCGGAAATCGGTCATGACTCCTCCTGCGAGCTGATGCGGGGAGATCCCCGCATCTCACCCTCTCGGCGGGCCGGACGCGGGAGCATCACCCACCGGGGGTGATCCCGCTGGACGGTCCCGCTAGGGTGACCGATATGTCCGGTGACGAGGCCGCCGACCAGGCCGATGCCGAGCCCGTCCGGATTCCGTCCGCTCCGCCGTCCCAGCCGCTCTCGCCGCGCCGCCGGACCGGCGTCGTGGCCGCCGTCGGCGCCGCGCTGGCCGGGCTGGCCGAGGGCTTCCTGCGCGACGCGATGATCATCGGCACGGCGACGCTCGCGCTCGTCGTCGCCGTCGCGGGACTGCTGGCGGGATCGGCCGGGCAGGCGATCACCGGCCTGCTGGCCGGCGTCGGCGGGGCGATCGTGCTGGTCGCGGGCGTGGCGCGGCAGCGGCCGGTCGGCCGGCAGTGGCTCGCCATCGCCGTCGTGCTGGCCGTCAACGTCGCGCTGATCGTCGCCTGGACCGCCTGATCGCTACTCCAGCAGCGTCAGCTCGACGGTGACCGCGTCGCCGTCGTCGACGCCTTCGGCGACGCGGACCGCCTTCTTCACCGGCAGCACGTAGCAGCCGCTGCTCGCGTCCGGGAAGATCGACGTGGACCACGACGAGCCGCCCAGCCGCACGTCGACCCGGAGCGAGCCGAACCCCGGCCGCGGCGGCCGCGGCCGCGACCTGATGTCGTCGGACACGTCGGCCGGCAGCGTGACGAACCGCCACGATCCCTCGGCGCCGAACGGCCGCACCGCCCCGTCGAACGTGAATCGCTGCACCGGGCCGGTCACTCGCGCTTCCCGTGATCGCCCCAGCGCCAGGCCAGCTCGATCAGCACGATCCCGGCGGCGGCGCAGGCCAGCCCGATGACGGTGTAGCCGGAGTTGCTCGGGTCGAGCAGGAACAGGTCCTGGGTGAACGGCAGCAGGAACATCAGCGCCGACGCCGCCGACATGACCGCCACCAGCGCGATCTTCCACGGCGCGTACGGCCGGGCGACGATCGCCAGCACCCACATCGCCAGGATCGTCACCGTGATCAGCGCCGTCGTGGTCGACTGGGTGCGCTCGGCCTCGGTCGCGTCGGCGCCCTGGTAGGTGAGGATGTAGGCGACGAAGCAGGCCACGCCGATGACGATGCCGGCCGGCAGCGACGTGCGCATCACCCGGCCGACGAAGCCGGGCCGGGCCCGTTCGGTGTTCGGCGCCAGCGACAGCACGAACGCCGGCAGGCCGATGGTGAACCACCCGGTGATCGTCACGTGCCGCGGGTAGAACGGGTACGGCAGCGCGTCGAAGCCGACCAGGCCGGGCACGCCGACCATGAACGCCAGCAGCACCGAGTACACCGTCTTGGTGAGGAACAGCGTCGCGACCCGCTCGATGTTGCCGATGACGCGGCGGCCCTCGGCGACGACGTGCGGCAGCGTCGCGAACTTGTTGTCCAGCAGCACGATCTGCGCGACGGAGCGGGTGGCCGGGCTGCCGGCGCCCATCGCGACGCCGATGTCGGCGTCCTTGAGCGCGAGCACGTCGTTGACGCCGTCGCCGGTCATCGCGACGGTGTGCCCGCGCGACTGCAGCGCGCCGACCATGGCCCGCTTCTGGTCCGGCGTGACCCGGCCGAACACCGCGTTCTGGTCCAGCACGCCGGCCAGCTCGTCGCGCCCGTCCGGCAGCGTGCGGGCGTCGACGGTGTGGGTGGCGCCGGGCAGCCCGAGGGAGCCCGCGACCGCGCCGACCGACGCGGCGTTGTCGCCGGAGATCACCTTGACGGTGACGTCCTGCTCGGCGAAGTAGGCGAGCGTGTCCTTGGCGTCGGGCCGGACCTTCTGGTCCAGGATCACCAGCGCCGACGGGGTGACGGCGCCGGGCGCCCCGGCCGCGTCGACCGGCTGGCCGGCGCGGCCGAGCAGCAGGACGCGCAGGCCCTTGGCGCCGGTGGACTCGGCCTCGGCCCGGGTGGCGTCGCCGTCGGGCAGCAGCACGTCGGGGGCGCCGAGCACCCAGTCGCCGTCGTCGCCGAAGCTGGCCCCGCTCCACTTGCGCGCGGACGAGAACGGCGCGACGCCGGTGACCCGCCAGCCCGGGTCGTCCGGGTATGCCTCGGCGATGGCCTGCAGGCTGGCGTTCGGCCGCTGGTCGGCGGCGGCCAGCGCGGCCAGGGCGGTGCTCGCCGCGGCGGGGTCGCCGTCGAGGTCGCGCAGCTCGGACAGCCGCATCGCGTTCTCCGTCAGCGTGCCGGTCTTGTCCGCGCACACGACGTCGACCCGGGCCAGCCCTTCGATCGCCGGCAGCTCGTTGACCAGGCACTGGCGGCGTCCGAGCCGGACCACGCCGACGGCGAACGCGATGGAGAGCATCAGCACCAGGCCCTCGGGCACCATCGGCACCAGCGCCGCGACCATGCCGCGCAGCGCGTCGGGCAGGTCCTGGTCGCCGGAGAGCTGGTTGTAGATCGACAGCGCGCCGGCCGGGATCAGCAGGTAGGTGATGAAGCGCAGGATCGTGTTGACGCCGTTGCGCAGGTCGGAGTTGACCAGGGTGAACCGGCTGGCCTCCTCCGACAGCCGGGCCGCGTACGCCTCGCGGCCCACCTTCGTCGCCCGGTACGCGCCGCTGCCGGCGACGACGAAGCTGCCCGACATCACCGGGTCGCCGGCCTGCTTGATCACCGGGTCGGACTCGCCGGTCAGCAGCGACTCGTCCACCTCCAGCGCGTCGGCGGCCACCACCTCGCCGTCGACGACGACCTGGTCGCCGGCGCTCATCTCGATGACGTCGTCGGCCACCACCTCGTTGGGCGCGAGCTCGGCCGTGACGCCGTCGCGGCGCACCCGCGGCCTGGCCTGCCCGACGATGGTGAGCCGGTCCAGCGTGCGTTTCGCCCGCATTTCCTGGATCAAGCCGACGACGCTGTTCGCGACGATCATGCCGCCGAACAGGCCGTCGAGCAGGGAGCCGGTGCTGAGCACGATGAGGAACAGCACCAGCAGGATCGCGTTGATGCGGGTGAAGACGTTGGCCCGGATGATCTCCCAGACGCTGCGGCTGGCCCGCGCCGGCACGTCGTTCGTCCGCCCGGCGGCGACCCGTTCCGCCACCTGTGCGCTGGAGAGCCCCCGCTCGACCTCGGCTGGCGCCGTCATCCGGTCCGTCATGGGACGACCCTAGCCGGGCGGCGGGTGCCGGGTTCAGTCGTCGGCGAGGTCGGGGAAGGGGATCGGGCAGCCGGGGCTGCCGGCGCAGTCGCGCAGGTCGTGGCACCCGGCGTCGACGGCGGCGCGGAGCGTGTCGCGGATCGTCTCCAGCGCGGCGATGCGCGACTCGATCTCGGCGATCTTGGCCGCCGCCTTCGCGCGCAGGTCCGCGTCGTCGCGGGCGTGCCCGCGCCCGGTGTCGACCAGATCGGCGATCTCGTCCAGCGTGAACCCGAGCCGCTGCGCCGCCTTGATGATGCGGACGGTCGTCAGCGTGTCGTCGTCGTAGACACGGTGCCCGCCGAGCGTCCGCTCCGGCGCCGCCAGCAGCCCGCGGCGCTCGTAGTACCTGAGCGTCTGCAGGTTGACCCCGGCCGCCGCGGCCAGTTCGCCGCTGCGCAACGTCATCGGGCCAGCCGCTCCAGGCCGTCGAGCACCGGCGACTGCGCGGCCGGGACCTCGACCGTCAGCGCGCCGCCGGCGCCGAACGTGAACGTGAAGAACGCGCAGCAGGCGCTCTCCCTCTGGGCGAGGTCACGGGCGGTGGCCAGGACGGCGGCGTCGTCGTCCAGGGCGAGCTCCAGCCGGGTCGGCGACACCCGGCGCGGCCGCCGGGCGGACCGGGCGAAGAGGTCGGCGAACTCGGCCAGGCGCAGCGGTCGCTCGGCGGTCGGCAGCGTGCACGAGGATGGGACGAAGGCGGCGTCGATGTCCATGCCCCGACGGTAAACCCGTACCGGGGTACCGGTTGCAAGTCCTCGTCCCGGAGGTGGCGATGTCCGGCTAAGCGGCTCCTCGGCGTCCGCCGGACGATCAGGTGACACAACAGGCTCCGAACGCGCCGGTTCGTCACCTGATCATCGGTCGTCCACGTGCTGGAGACGATCAGGTGACGAACCTGCCGGAATCAGGCGCGGTTCGTCACCTGATCGTCAACGGGAAGATGATCAGGTGACGTCGTCGAGGCGGGACGGGGTCGTCATGACGCGGGCGCCGTCGAGCACCCGCGGCGCGTCGCCGGTGATCTCGAGCTCGGCGGCCACCGGGAGGTTCTCGCTGGACGGGCCCGCGGCCAGCGTGAACGTGCCCGGCTCGACGATGCGCCGGAGGTCCAGGCCGGGGAACGAGGTGCGTTCGGCGTGGACGGTGAACGTGACCCGGCGAGTCTGGCCGGGCGCCAGCGGCACCCGGCGGTAGCCGATCAGCTCGCGCACCGGCCGGACGACCTGCGCGACGTGGTCGGTGAGGTAGAGCTGGACGACCTCGGCGGCCGGGCGGTCGCCGGCGTTGCGCACCGTCACGGTCACGTCGACGGAGCCGTCGTACGGGATGGCCGACGCGCTGAGCAGCAGCGACTCGTACGTCACCGTCGTGTACGACAGGCCGTGCCCGAACGGGTACAGCGGCGCCGGGTCGAGGCTGGAGATGCCGTCGGTGCGCTGGTCCAGTGGCGCCGCCCGGTACGTCGGCAGCGCGCCCGACGGCGTCCGCGGCACCGCGACGGGGAGCCGGCCGCTCGGCTCGACCCGTCCCGACAGCACGCCGGCGATCGCGGCGCCGCCTTCCTCACCGGGGAAGAACGCCTGGACGACGGCGGCGCAGCGGGGCGCGAGGGCGCCGAGCGCGTACGGCCGCCCCGACACCACCACCAGCACGACCGGCGTCCCGGTGTCCAGCACGGCCGTGACCAGCTCGGCCTGGACGCCCGGCAGCGTGAGGTCCGGCGCGTCGCAGCCCTCGCCGGACGTGCCGCGGCCGAACAGCCCGGCGAGATCGCCTACGGCGACGATCGCGACGTCCGCCTGCGCCGCCAGCGCCGCCGCCGCCGCGAACCCGGACCGGTCGTCGCCGGTGATCGCCGCACCGGCCGCGTGCGGCACCTCCGCGTCCGGCAGCTCCGCGCGCAGCGCCTCCAGCAGGGTCGGCACCGCGACACCGAGGTCGTCGCCGTCGTACCCGGCCAGCACGTGGTTCGGGAAGGAGTAGCAGCCGAGGAGCGTGCGCGGCTCCACCGCGGTGGCGCCGATGACGGCGACGCGGCCCGGCCCGGCTCCCGCCGTGCGCAGCGGGAGCGTCCCGTCGTTGGCCAGCAGCACGACCGACCGCTCGGCCAGCCGGCGGGCCAGCGCGCGGTTCGCGGGGGAGTCCAGGTCGACGCCGTCGTCGCCGCGTGGCTGCCAGCCGGCGTCGAGCAGGCCGAGCCGGCCCTTCTGCAGCAGCACCCGGCGGACGGCCTCGTCCAGCACCGGCTCCGGGACGGCGGACGCGGCGGACGCGAAGCCGACGGTCTCGGGCAACTCGACGTCCACGCCGGCGGCCAGCGCGAGCGCGCCCGCGCCGGCGTCGTCCGCCGCGATGCGCTGGGTGCGGCGCAGGAACGGGACCGCCCAGTAGTCCGACACGACGGTGCCGCCGAACCCCCACCCGTCGCGCAGCAGCGTCGTCAGCAGCGCGCGGCTGGCGGTGGGCGGCACGCCGTCGACCGCCGCGTACGACGGCATCACCGAGCCGGCGCCGCCCTCGCGGATCGCCAGCTCGAACGGCGGCAGCAGCACCTCGGCCAGTTCCCGGGCACCTAGAGCGACGGGGCCGTGGTTGCGCGCCGAGCGCGACGCCGAGTAGCCGGCGAAGTGCTTGAGCGTCGCCACCAGCCCGGTGGACTGCAGCCCGCGCACGTACGCCGTCGCCACCGTCGCGACCAGGTACGGGTCCTCGCCGACGGACTCCTCGACCCGGCCCCACCGGTAGTCGCGGACGACGTCGAGCACCGGCGCCAGCCCCTGGTCGACGCCGACGGAGCGCAGATCGCGGCCGATCGCGGCGGCCAGCTCCTCGACGAGCTCCGGGTCGAACGCGGCGCCCCAGGCCAGCGGCGTCGGATAGATCGTGGCGCCGTACGCGGTGAAGCCGGTCAGGCACTCCTCGTGCGCGATCGCCGGGATCCCGAAGCGGGACGCCCGCACCACGGCGGTCTGCCGGGCGCGCAGGTCCGCGACGCCGTCCGCGACCGGAACCGGCGCCGTCCCGAACACCCGGGTGAGGTGGCCCAGGCCGTGCTCGATGGCCGCCTCGAACGACGCCGGCCCGGGCATGTCGCCCTCCATCGGCGCGACGTCGCCGCCCTGATCACCGGGGTCGCCCAGGTCGTCGGCCGGGCGGTGCCAGTGGCTGCCCAGCTGGCCGGCCTTCTCCTCCGGGGTCATCGCGGCCAGCAGGGCGTCGACCCGCTCGGCGAGCGGGAGCCCGGTGTCGTGCCAGGGACCGGCCCAGGTGTCAGCGGTCATCGATTCCTCACTTACCGAAGCCGGCGGTCAGGCCGGACACCAACTGGCGGCGGCCGACGACGAAGGCGGCCAGGACGGGGAGCGCGGACAGCGTCACCGCGGCCAGGACGGCGGGCACGTTGACGGCGAACTGGCCCTGGTAGGTCCACAGCGACAGCGGGAGCACCCGCACGGACGAGCTCTGGGTCAGGATCAGCGGGAACAGGAACCCGTTCCACACCTGCAGCGCCTGGTAGATGCCGACGGTCAGCAGCGCCGGCCGGCTCAGCGGGAGCACCAGCGCCAGCAGGATGCGCCCGTGCCCGGCGCCGTCGGCGCGCATCGACTCGAACAGCTCCGCCGGGATGTCGCGGACGAAGTTGACGATGATCAGCACGCTGATCGGGATCGCGAACGCGATCGCCGGCAGGATCAGCGCGACCAGGCTGTCGTACAGCCCGAGCCGGACGATCAGGTAGTACACCGGGATGATCGTGGCCTGCACCGGGATGGCCAGGCCCAGCAGCACCAGCCGCAGCGTGCCGCGCGACAGCGGCGTCCCCGCCCGGACCAGGTAGTACGACGCCATCAGCGACACCGTCAGGATCACCGCCACCGACGCGACCGTGACGATCAGGCTGTTGCTCAGGTAGCGCACGAAGTCGTTCTCCAGGACCAGCCGGTACGCGTCCAGCGTCGGGTCCGCCGGCGGCAGCAGCGGGTTCTCGATGTAGTAGTCCTGCTGGCGGCGCAGGCTGGTGAGCACCAGGTAGTAGATCGGCACGATCGTCACGACGACCCACACCAGGCCGCCGAGCGCCCCGAGCGCGTTCGGGGTCTCGCGGATCCGCCGCCTCATGCGGCCCCCGCCTGCTGGCTCTGCATCCGGCCCGAGCCGGAGACGCGGCTGAGGAACAGCGACAGCGCCAGCCCGATCGCGACCAGGAGGACGGCGATGACGCTGGCCGGCCCCATCTGGTAGCTGCGGAAGCCGGTGAGGTACATGTCCAGCGGCAGGATCCGGGTCGCGTCGCCCGGACCGCCGCCGGTCAGCACGAACACGAGGTCGAAGTACGTCAGTGAGCCGACCAGCATCAGCGTCGACGACGTCACGATCGTGTAGCGCAGCTGCGGCAGCGTCACGTACCGGAACTGCTGCCACCGCCCGGCGCCGTCCAGCGTCGCCGCCTCGTACAGCGAGGCCGGGATCTGCCGGACCCCGGCCTGGTAGAGCAGCGCGTGGAACGGGACGAAAGCCCAGCCGACGACGAAGATCACCGCATAGAGCGCGAGGTCCGGGTCGCCGAGCCAGTTCGTCGACAGCGTGCCGGGGGAGAACGCGCGGGAGAGCCCGAAGTTCGGGTCCAGCAGCGACCGGAACACGATGCCGATCGCCGCGGACGAGAACAGCAGCGGCAGGAAGTACAAGACGGCGAACGCCGCCCGGTAGCGCTGCCGGCCGGCCGTGAACACGCCGAGCAGCAGCGCGACCGGCGCCTGGAACAGGAACGACACGACGACGAACACGACGGTGCGCCAGAGCGCGGCGCGGGTCGCGGGGTCGGCGAGGGTGTCCAGCCAGATCTCCGCGCCGGCCCAGCGCGGCGTGCCCAGGCCGTCCCACTCCATGAACGAGAGGACGGCGACGCCGCCGAGGGGGAGCAGCGCGAACAGCCCGAAGAACGCGAGGGCGGGCACGGCCAGCCAGAACGGCGGGCCCTGCCGGGCCGGACGAGGCTGCGCCGGCTCCGCCTCGCGGCGGTGAAGCATGCCGCGTGCGCTCTTGACGCCGGCTACGCCCCGTCCGGTCCGGCCGGACTCTCCTTCGGCCGTCCGCATGTCAGAGCGTGGCGTTCATCGCGTCGACGAACTGCTGCGGGGTGATCTCGCCGAGGAAGATCTGGCTGAGGTTCGTCAGCAGCTCCTGCGCCTGGTCCGAGGGCAGCGCCTGGTCCCAGGACAACTGGAAGTGCGGCGCGTCCTGCACCAGCCCGTAGGCGAAGCCCAGGTACTCGGCGTCGTCGCTCTGGGCGATGCGGTCCTCGAGGCCCGCGACCGGCGGCACGCTGCCGGCGTCGAGCATGGCGGTGAGCTGCTCGTCGTCGTAGACGAACTCATTGAGGTAGTCCAGCGCGGTCTGCTGCTCCTCGTCGCTCGCCGACGCCGAGACCGACCAGAAGTTGGCCGGGTTGCCGACGATGTTCGCCGGGTCGCCGCTGCCGCCCTCGATCTCCGGGAACGACGTGAAGCCGAGCGCCGACGTCGCGAACTCCGGGTTGTCGGTGTGGAAGGTCGCGTAGACCCAGCTGCCCTGCAGCAGCATCGCGGCGCGGCCGGTGTGCACGAGCGCGGCGTCGGCGCTCTGGTCGGCCGCTACGGAGGCGAACGCGTCGCCGAACCCGCCGGCCTCGACCAGCTCCTGGATCTTCGTCAGCGCCTCGGTGATCGCCGGGTCGGACCACGCGTCCGGCTCGCCGTCGAGGACGGCCTGGAAGACCTCGGGGCCGCCGATGCGGTCGGTGAGGTACTGGATCCACATCAGTTCCGGCCAGACGCTCTGACCGGCCAGCGAGAACGGGATGATGCCGGCGTCCTTGAACGTCGCGACCGCGTCCAGCGTCTCCTGCCAGGTCGTCGGCACCTCGATGCCGGCCTGCGCGAACAGGTCCTCGTTGTAGTAAAGGACAACCGGCTGGACGTCGTTCATCGGGACCGCGTAGGTGACGCCGTCGATCACGCCGTTCTGGGCGACCGACGGCATGACCCGGCCGGTCAGGTCGGCCGTCTCGGCGCCGATGTCGACGACCTGGTCGTTCGCGACGTAGTCGGCCAGGGTGCCGCCGGTCCAGTTCATGATCAGCGTCGGGGCTTCGCCGGAGCCGACCGACGTGCGGATCTTCTCCTTGAACGCGTCGTTCTCGAACTCCTCGACCGCGATCGGCTGGTCGTCGTGCTCGCCGTTCCAGCGTTCGAACGAGGCGGCGGTGACGGGCCAGCCGCCGCCGGTGAGGATCCAGGCGCTGGCCGCGCCGCCCTCGCCGTTCTGGGCATCGTCGCCGCCGTCCGTGCCGGCGTCGGTGGAGTCGCCGGGGCTCGCGCCCCCGCAGGCCGCGAGTGTGAGCGCCGTGGCGGCGACCATCGCTGCTGCCGCGGCCCGGAGTCTGGTGTGCCTCATTGCGCCATCCTGTCCTCGTGGAGCGACTGGTTCCGAAACAGTTGCGACGGTGTTTCGGTTGACCGAGAGGGTAATCAGGCAGGTGGATGGCGTCAATGGGTGCTTGACAACGGGACGGAAGTCGAAATAGTTTCGGGCGCATGCGAGGAGAGCGGCCGACCCTGGACACCGTCGCGCAGGCCGCAGGTGTGTCCAAGGCGACGGTGTCGAAGGTGCTCAACGGGCGCGGCGACGTCGCGGCGGCGACGCGGGCCCGGGTGCAGGAGGCGATCGGGTCGCTGGGCTACGTCCCCAGCACCGGCCGGCGCGTGCACGACACCACGCCGACGGTCACCGTCCTGTTCGACGCGTTCGTGAACCTTTACTCGGCGCAGGTGCTGTCCGGCATCGTGTCGGCCGGCCTGGAGCAGGGCGTCGACGTCGTCGTCACGCATCTGGCCGGGTCCGGCGCGCTGGAGCCCGAGTGGTTCCGCGGGTTGTCGGCCAAGGGGCACCTCGGACTGATCGTCGTCACCACCGAGGTCAGCCCGTCCGAGGTCCGCGCCTGCGCCGACGCCGGCCTCGGCCTCGTCGCCGTCGACCCCGTGTCGATCGACCCCAGCACCACCGACCAGCTGGTGAGCGTCAGCGCCACCAACTGGTCCGGCGGCCTGCAGGCCACCGAGCACCTGCTGGGCCTGGGCCACCGGCGCATCGGGTTCGCCGGCGGCCTGCCCGCGTCGCGGCCGGCGCAGCAGCGGCTGCACGGCCACCTCGCCGCCCTGAGCAGCGCCGGCCTCCCCGCCTCGGCGGACGACGACCTGGTGCAGCAGGTGGGGTTCAGCTACGAGGACGGGCAGACCATGGCCGCCCGTCTGCTCGACCTCCCCGAACCGCCGACCGCGATCGTCGCCGGCTGCGACGGCTCCGCGCTCGGCGTCATGGAAGAGGCCCGCCGACGCGGCCTGCGCCTGCCGGACGACCTCAGCATCGTCGGCTTCGACGACACCTATGCCGCCGCCTGGACGTCGCCCCAGCTCACCACGGTGCGGCAGCCGATGCGCGAGATGGGCCGGGTGGCGCTGCGCACACTGCTCGGGCTCGCGCAGGGCCGGCGACCCGAGACCCACCACTTCGAGCTCGCCACCACGCTGATCGAGCGCAGCTCCACCACATCACCCGCCGCCGCCTGAAGCTGTTCACGTACTCGTAACGCGAAGGCCGCCCATGTCACGTCCCCGTAATGGGTGGCGCACGTTCGAGTAACGCCGGGTGGCCACCATCACAGGGACGTGCCGGCCCCGGTGAGGGCGCCGGCGTTCCGACTCGGCTAGGAGCCAACGATGCCCGAACTCAGCGCGGGCGATACCGCGTGGGTGCTCACGAGCGCGGCTCTCGTTCTGCTCATGACCCCTGGACTCGCCTTCTTCTACGGCGGCATGGTGCGCGCCAAGGCCGTCCTCAACATGCTCATGATGAGCTTCCTCTGCCTGGCGATCGTCCCCGTCGTGTGGGTGCTGTGGGGATACACGCTCGCCTTCGACGGCACCAACGGCGGCGTGATCGGCGGGCTGGGGAAGTTCGGCCTGGACGGCGTCGGGCTGGACAGCATGTCCGCCGCGCCCATCCCTGAGTTCGCCTTCGTGGCGTTCCAGGCGGTGTTCGCGATCATCACCGTCGCGCTGATCAGCGGCGCCATCGCCGAGCGCGCGACGTTCAAGGGCTGGGCGCTGTTCGTGCCGCTGTGGGTCACGATCGTCTACTTCCCGGTCGCGAACTGGGTGTGGGGCGGCGGCTGGATCTTCGAGCTCGGCGCCCTCGACTTCGCCGGCGGCACCGTCGTGCACATCAACGCCGGCGCGGCCGGCCTCGCGCTGGCGCTCGTCCTCGGCAAGCGGGCCGGCTGGCCGCAGCAGCCGATGCGGCCGCACAACCTGCCGTTCGTGCTGCTCGGCGCCGGTCTGCTGTGGTTCGGCTGGTTCGGGTTCAACGCCGGCTCGGCGCTGGGCGCGAACGGGCTGGCCTCGGCCGCCTTCGTGAACACCATGGTGGCGACATCGGCGGCGGTGCTCGGCTGGCTGCTGGTCGACGTCGTGAAGCAGCGGCACTCGACGACGCTCGGCGCGGCGTCCGGCGCGATCGCCGGTCTGGTCGCGATCACCCCGGCGTGTGCGTTCGTCACCCCGATCGGCGCGATCATCATCGGCGTCGTCGCGGGCGCGGTGTGCGCGCTGTGCGTCGGGCTGAAGTACCGGTTCAAGTACGACGACTCGCTCGACGTCGTCGCGGTGCACCTGGTCGGCGGCGTCGTCGGCACGCTCATGATCGGCCTGCTGGCGACCGAGTCGTTCACCGGCGGCGCCGAGGGCCTGTTCTACGGTGGCGGCGTGGACCTGCTGTGGCGTCAGGCGGTGGCCGCGGGCGTCGTGATCGCGTTCTCCTTCGTCGTCGCGTACGTCCTGGGGATCCTGATCGACAAGACGGTCGGGTTCCGGGTCAGCGAAGAGGAGGAGGTCGACGGCGTGGACCTGAACGTGCACCTGGAGACCGCCTACGAGCTGACCTCGACGTCGGCCGGCCCGTCCCGCGGCCTGCCCGAGCCGGCCTCCGTCCGGGCCGAGACCACGCAGGGAGCGTGACCACATGAAGCTCGTCACCGCGGTCATCAAGCCGTTCAAGCTCGACGAGGTACGCAAGGCGCTGGAGGCGTTCGGCGTCAACGGCATGACCGTCACCGAGGCCAGCGGCTACGGCCGGCAGAAGGGCCACACCGAGGTCTACCGGGGCGCGGAGTACACCGTCGACCTGGTGCCGAAGGTCCGCCTCGAGGTGCTGGTCGACGACCTCGACGTGGACCAGGTGCTCGGTGTGGTCGCCGAAGCGGCCCGGACCGGCAAGATCGGCGACGGCAAGATCTGGGTCACGCCGGCCGAGGCGGTCATCCGGGTGCGCACGGGGGAGACCGGACCGGACGCCCTCTGAGCACCTCCACCGCGCGGTTCGTCGCGCTGCGCCGGGCCATCGTCGACGACGACAGCCTCGGCGCGGCGCGGCGCGCGCAGACCCTGTCCGAGCTGGCCGACGGCTGGCTGGCGCGGCTGTTCGCGGACGTGCCGGAGACGGCGCGCCGCGGCTTCGCGCTGGTCGCCGTCGGCGGCTACGGACGGCAGGAGCTGCTGCCCGGCAGCGATCTCGACGTCCTGCTGCTGGCCGGCCGCGGCGACCCGGCCGTCGTCGCCGACGCGATCTTCTACCCGGTATGGGATGCCGGGCTGGCCCTGGACCACTCGGTCCGCACCCCCGGCGAGGCGCTCTCCGTCGCCGCCACTGACCTCAAGGCGGCCCTCGGGCTCATCGACGCCCGGCATGTCGCCGGCGACCCGGCGCTGACCGACGCGTTGCGGTCCGGCGTCCGCGACGCCTGGCGCAAGCAGGCCCCGTCGCGACTGCCCGAGCTGGCGGCGATGTGCCGCGAGCGGGCCGCCAGCGTCGGGGAGCTGGCCCACCTGCTGGAGCCGGACCTCGTCCAGGCCCATGGCGGGCTGCGCGACACGCTGGCCCTGCGCGCCGTCACGGCCTCCTGGATCGCCGACCGCCCCCGCACCGCCGAGGTCGACCTGGCCCGGCAGTGGCTGCTGACCGTCCGCGACGCGCTGCACCGGACGACCGGGCGGCGGCAGGACCTGCTGCTGTTCGAGAACCAGGACGACGTCGCGGCGCTGCTCGGCCTGCCCGACGCCGACGCCCTGCTGCGCCGCGTCGCCGAGGCCGGCCGCTCGATCGCCTACGTCTCCGACGTCACCTGGCGCGACGTCGAACGCACCCTGTCCGGCCGGCGGCGCCGCGGGCTGCGGCGGCAGCAGCCGGTCCGCCGCCCGCTCGCCGACGGCGTCGACGAGTACGACGGCGAGGTCGTGCTGGCCCGGTCCGCCGATCCGCCGCGCGACCCCGTCCTGCCGCTGCGGGCCGCCGCCGCGGCCGCCCAGGCCGGCCTGGTGCCGGGGCCGCAGACGCTGGCGCGGCTGGTCGCCGAGTGCCCGCCGCTGCCCGAGCCGTGGCCGGCGCCGGCGCTGGACGCGCTGGTCAGCCTGCTCGGCGCTGGCCCGGGGATCGTGCCGGTGTGGGATGCGCTGGAGGCGGCCGGGCTGGTGGTGCGGTGGTTCCCCGAGTGGGAGCGGATCCGCTACCGGGCCACCCGCACGCCCGTCCACCGGCACACCGTCGACCGCCACCTCGTCGAGACCGCCCTGGTGGCCTCGCGGCTGACTCGCCGGGTGTCGCGGCCGGACCTGCTGCTGCTCGCCGCGCTCGTGCACGACCTCGGCAAGGGGGTGCGCGGCGACCACTCGGTGGAGGGCGAGCCGATCGCCGTCGCCGTGGGGCGCCGGCTCGGCCTGCCCGACGACGACGCGGTGACGCTGGGCCGGCTGGTCCGCCACCACCTGCTGCTGCCGGAGACCGCGACCCGCCGCGACCCGGACGACCCGGCGACGCTCGCGACGGTGGTCGAGGCGGTCGGGACCCGGGAGTTCCTGGAGCTGCTGGCCTGCCTGACGGAGGCGGACGCGACGGCGGCGGGGCCGGTCGCGTGGACGCCGCTGCGGTCCCGGCTGGTCGGCGACCTGGTGGAGCGGACGCGGGCGGTGCTGGCGGGGGCCGCGCCGCACGAGCCGGGCCGGCTGACCGACGACCTGACGACCCTGGTGAAGGAGGCCCTGGCTGACAGCGGGCTGGCCGTCCGGGTCACGCCGCCCGACGCGGACACGGCCGGCCTCGCCACCGTGACCGTCGCCGCGGGACGGGGCCCGCGGGTGCTCGGCGTCGTGGCCGGCGTGCTGGCGCTGCACCGGCTCGACGTCCGCTCGGCGCGGGCCTACACCGAGGGTGACGCCGTCGTGCTGGTGTGGCGGGTGGTGGCGCGCGGCGGTGGGGGGCCGGACGGGGTGCGGCTGCGCGAGGACATCGCCCGGGCCCTCGGCGGCAGCCTGGACCTGGGCGAACGGCTGGCGGCCCGGGCGGCCGAGTGGCGCGGGCGGGTCATTCCGCACGCCCGGCCCCGGGTGGAGCTCCTGCGCGACGTCTCGGCGGACGCGACGGTGCTGGAGGTGCGCGCGCACGACCAGCCCGGACTGCTGCACCGACTGGCGACCGCGCTGAACGCCGGGGTCGTCATCCGGTCCGCCGTCGTCGGAACACTCGGCTCGGAGGCGATCGACGTCTTCTATCTGGTCGACGGTGACGGCTCGGCGCTCGATCCCGCCGCCGAGCAGGCCGCCGTCGCCGCCGCGTGGGGGGCGCTGGAGTAGGTCCGATGCCCGCCCGTTGGCTTGTGGGGCTGCGAACGTTGGCCGTCCCCCTGCTGCCCATTCTCTTAGCCCCGGAGCCGCGCCTCAAGTCCGCGGCCCCTGTCGCTGATGTGGCTGGTGGTTGGGGGCCGCGTACTTGACCCGCGGCTCCGGGGCCAAGAACGGGCAGCTATCAGGGGGACGGGGGGAGTGTGGGCACGTCCGCCGGGGCTCCGGCGCCGTCCGTCGGGGCTCGGGCGTCGGGTTGGCGCCTCGTCGGGTCCGCTGGCCGCTGTGGCAACCTGTGGTGTCCGGGTCGCGGCGTTTGTGGGGCTGTGGACAGCAATGATCATCAACGATCGCGCACGTCCCTAGGCGTTCTCTCGCTCGACCACCCATGCATGCCTAAAGAAGCGTGAGAACGCCTGGTGGGCGGCCCGGATGACCCGGCGAAATCTCACTAGGTGGACACTTAACGACACCAACGCCACACCGAACCCGACCCGACGGCCCGACAGGCCGGCGGGAGCGGCCAGCGGACCCGAACCACTCGCCAACCCAGCGCCGGAGCCCGACGGGGCGTCGCCACACTCCCCCCGTCCCCCTGATAGCTGCCCGTTCTTAGCCGGGAGTGCGCGGGTCAAGTCCAGAGCCCCCGACCACAACGGACAGCGAACAGCCAGAGGCGTCGGACTTGAGGCGCGTGCTCGCGGTTAAGAGAATGGGCAGCAGGGGGACGGCCAACGTTCACACCCTCAAACCAACTGTCGCACTCGCCCAGGCTGCGGCGCCGGAAATACATCGCTACGATGTAATGGCAACGCCCAGCTCAGGGCCCATGTCGATCATGACGCCGACCGTGACGAATTGTCGCCGGAAATGTAGGCGAAAAGCGGAGATCCTCTTCACTTGTCGCATGTCCGGCGTACACGTTGCCCTGGTTGAGATGCAACGCATACCCAGCAGAGTCGCACCCTGACGGCGCGCGTCGCGCCCGAGTTCTGACGGATCGCCGTCGAGGGGGTGGCGTGGTGCGGTCAGCTCGATTCATCTTCCTTGCCCTGCACGACCCGGATCGTTCGCTCAGTCCCAGCTGGGGCCGCAGCGCCGAGCCGGGACCAGGGCGCCGTAGGGGCGCGCCCGCGGTCTGCTTCGCGTGGCTGCTCGCCTCGCCGAACAACCGCGAGCTCGGCCGCAGCTTCCGGGTGTGGGACAGCTACGCGGCCGGGCGTTCCGACGTCGGGATCCTCCAGCAGGGGGTGGACCGGCTGGAGACGTCGATGGCGACGGACACGGCGACCGGCATGTGGACCTGGCGGGTGACGCTCGGCGACCGGCCGGTGGCCCGGTCCGGCCGGATGTACCACCGCGAACGCGAGTGCCGGTACAGCCTGCGCACGTTCCTGGCAGCGGTTCCCGGCGCGCAGCTGGTCGAGGGCGTCCGCCAGGTCGAGAGCCGCGGCCGGACCGACCGGAGCAGCGTGGGCTCGCTGTGATCGACGCACCGACGCAGGAGCAGGACGCGCCGCGCCGGCTGACCACCGTCACCGGCGCCGCGGACCGGGTCTTCGGCGCCGTGTCGCGGCTGGCGGGCTTCGTCGTGCTCGCCGTCATGTCGCTGGTCGGCCTGTTCCTGCTCTACCGCGGCTGGCAGGCGCTCTCGGCCGACGGGCCCAGGGCGTTCGTCACCACCCGCGCCTGGGAGCCTGACTCGCACAACTTCGGCATCGCCGCCGTGCTGGTGCTGACGGTGCTGATCGCGCTGGTCGCGATCGTCATCGCGGTGCCGCTGGCGGCCGGCGCGGCCCTGTACATCTCCGAGTACGCGCCGCGCCGGTTCAAGCAGACGCTGATCAGCATGGTCGACCTGATGGCGGCGGTGCCCAGCATCGTCTACGGCATCTGGGGGCTGTACCTGCTGCAGCCGCACGTGATCGGGCTGTCGCGGTGGCTCGCGACCTGGCTGGACTGGATCCCGTTCCTCAGCGTCGACGGCTTCGACCCCGACGACCCGCTGCTGTCGATGTCGGTCTTCACGTCCTCGACGTTCATCGCCGGCATCGTGGTCGCACTGATGATCACCCCGATCATCTGCTCGATCATGCGCGAGGTGTTCTCCCAGGCGCCGCCCGGCGAGCGAGAGGGCGCGTACGCGCTGGGCGCGACCCGCTGGGGGATGATCCGCTCCGTCGTGCTGCCGTTCGGCACCGGCGGCATGATCGGCGGGTCGATGCTGGGCCTGGGCCGGGCGCTGGGCGAGACGATCGCCGTCTACCTGATCATCTCGCCGGTCTTCGAGATCCAGCCGAACCTCCTGCAGACCGGGTCGAACTCGATCTCCGCGCTGATCGCGCTGCGGTTCGGCGAGGCGACGGAGTTCGGCATGTCGGCGCTGATGGCGGCCGGGCTGACGCTGTTCCTGATGACGCTGGTCGTGAACTTCGCGGCCTCGTCGATCGTGGCGCGCACCCGGTCCGGCGCGGCGAGCGAGGCGTGAGCCGATGACCGTCATGACCACCGAGCCCGAGGCGCGGACGACGGTGCCGCAGCGGCCGCCGGCCCAGGCCGAGGTGCTGCGCAGGACCGCGTCGGTGCGCCGCTCCGACGTCCTCGCGCTGGTCGGCGCGGGCCTCGCCGCCCTCGCCGTCACCACGCTGTTCTTCTCGCTGCTGACCCCGTTCAGCGGTCTGATCGGCTTCATCGTCGTCGCGTACGTGCTGTTCCTCGCGTTCTACGCGCTGCTGGTCTCCTATGACGAGAGCGGCCCGGCCGTGCGCGACCGGCTGTCGACGGTGGTCATGCACAGCGCCGCGGTGCTCATGCTGACGGCCCTGATCTCGGTGATCGCGTTCACGTTCTGGCGCGGCCGGGAGCCGATGCGGCACCTGAACTTCTACGTCCAGGACCTGCGCAACGCCGGCCCGCTGGACGGGCTGGACGTCGGCGGCGTGCTGCACGGCATGGCCGGCACGTTGATCATGATCACCATCGCGGTGCTGATCACGGTGCCGATCGGGCTGCTCTGCGCGGTCTTCCTCAGTGAGTTCCCGGGGCGGTACAGCCGGTTCGTCCGCACCATCGTCGAGGCGATGACGGCGCTGCCGTCGATCGTCGCGGGCCTGTTCATCTACGCGACGGTGGTCGTGGCGCTGGGCATGGGCTTCTCCGGCATCGCCGCGTCGCTGGCGCTGTCGGTGATGATGCTGCCGATCGTCATCCGGGCCGCCGACGTCGTGCTGCGGCTGGTGCCGGGGACGCTGAAGGAGGCGTCCTACGGGCTCGGCGGCGGCCACTGGCGCACCGTCTGGCACGTCACGCTCCCGACCGCGCGCTCGGGCCTGACGACGTCGGTCATCCTCGGCACCGCACGCGGCATCGGCGAGACGTCGCCCGTGCTGCTGACGGCCGGCTTCACCAACCACCTCAGCCTCAACCCGCTGGACGGGCCGATGGTGTCCCTCCCGCTGCTCACGTTCGACCTGGTCCGCTCGCCGGAGCCGGCCTACATCGCGCGCGGGTTCGGCGCGGCGGCGCTGCTGATGGTGATCGTGCTGGGCCTGTTCGTCGCCGCCCGCGTGATCGGCGGACGGGGTCCGGGCCGGCTCACCAAGCGGCAGCTGCGGCGACGGGCGGCCGTCTCGCGCCGCGACGCCGAGCGGTTCGCCGTCCGCGACCAGCACCGATCGGCCGAGGGAGAAGCACCATGAGGTTCGCAATGGTGACGCGGATCGCGGGCGTGCTCGCGGCCGCGGCGCTGATCGGCGGTGCGGTGGTCTCGGGCGCGGATCCCGCGGTCGCCCAGGGCACCTACGTGACGGTGACGGGCTCCGGTTCGACGTGGAGCCAGAACGCCATCGCCCAGTGGGCCCGCAACGTCAACCAGTACGGCATGACGGTCAACTACTCCGGCGTCGGCTCGTCGGCCGGGCGGCAGCAGTTCGGCCAGGGCACCGTCGACTTCGCCGTGTCCGAGATCCCGTACGGCCTGCGCGACACCGGGACGCAGGCGTCGGACCCGCCGCCGGAGCGCAGCTTCCGCTACATGCCGATCGTCGCCGGCGGCACGTCGTTCATGTACAACCTGACGATCGGCGGGCAGCGGGTGACGAACCTGCGGCTGTCCGGCGAGGTGCTCACGAAGATCTTCACCGGCGTCATCACGATGTGGAACGACCCGGCGATCAAGCAGGACAACCCGGCGCTGGCGCTGCCGGCCCGCAAGATCGTCCCGGTGGTCCGCTCGGACGGCTCCGGCACGTCGGCGCAGTTCTCGCTCTGGATGGCGACCGAGCACACGGCGCTGTGGAACGCGTTCTGCGAGCGGGTCGGCCGCGAGACGCCGTGCGGGCAGACGTCGTACTACCCGATCCCGACCGGCTTCCACGGCGCCTCCGGCTCGAACAACGTCGCCGGCTACGTCGCGCAGGCGCACAACGAGGGCGCGATCACCTACGTCGAGTACTCCTACGCCGACGAGGCCGGCTTCCCGGTGGTGAAGGTGCTGAACCGGTCCGGCTACTACGTCGAGCCCACACCCGAGGCGGTCGCCGTCGGGCTGCTCGGCGCCCGGATCAACGAGGACGAGACGTCGCAGGACTACCTGACGCAGGACCTCACCGGCGTCTACCGGAACGAGGACCGGCGCGCGTACCCGCTGTCGTCGTACTCGTACATGATCCTGCCCGACGAACTGGAGTACGGGTTCACCGCGAACAAGGGCTACACGCTGGGCGCGTTCGCCTACCACTTCCTCTGCGAGGGGCAGCGCTCCGCGCCCGCGCTGGGCTACTCGCCACTGCCGATCAACCTGGTCGAGGCCGGGTTCGCGCAGGTCCGCGAGATCCCCGGCGTCGACGTACAGAACCTCAACGTCGCCGACTGCAACAACCCGACGTTCTCCACCGACGGCACCAACACCCTGGCCGAGAACGCGCCCTACCCACCCGAGTGCGACCAGCAGGGGCCGGTCCAGTGTGCGACCGGCACCGGCGGCGCTCCGCAGCCCGGCCCCGGTGGCGACGAGGGCGGCGGCGATGCCTCGGGTGGCGACGGCGGCGGGGACGCGTCCGGGGGTGACGC